>JABLXL010000016.1 GCA_013178005.1 Actinomycetota bacterium | reverse complement strand
TCTCCGAACTCGGACTCATCACCTTGGAGGCCCGCTGCTCCGCTTAACCTTGCCGAACCGCCGTGTACGGACCCGTACGCACGGTGGTGTGACAGGGACAGCCCGCGAGGGCCTACCTATGTCGATTTTCGGCGTTCCCCAGGAGCGGTGACGGGGAGCCGGACCCCGGTGCGCTTCGATAAAAAGAACATGCGCAACCCGTATACGGGGGTGGAAGGCAAGTCGCGGCGGAGCGGGACCTCCGCGGCGAGGGAGGAAGGGCACGATGAAAGTCGCTCTCGGTTGCGACCACGCGGGATTTGGGCTCAAGGAGCTGGTCTCCGCCTGTCTTCGGGAGGCGGGGCACGAGGTGCTCGATCAGGGCACTTTCTCGGAGTCCTCGTGCGACTACCCCGATTTCGCGGAGCGCGTAGCTAGGCTGGTATCGGCGGGAGAGGCGGAGCGAGGGATCGCTATCTGCGGGACGGGCATCGGGATGGCCATGACCGCAAACAAGCTGCCCGGCGTGAGGGCGGCCGCATGCAACGACATCTATACCGCGCGCTACAGCCGCCTCCACAACGACGCCAACGTGCTGGCCCTGGGCGCCAGGGTCGTCGGACCGGGAGTTGCGGAGGAGATCGTGCGCACCTGGATGGAAACCCCCTTCGAGGGAGGGCGCCACGCTCGCCGGCTGGAGCGCCTGGCGGAGATAGAGGGCCAACACGGAGGAAGGAGACCATGAGCGGCCACGACGAGTTGATAAGGGTGGACCCCGAGATAGCGCAGGTTATCCGCAACGAACTGGACAGGTTGCGCAACAAGATAGAGCTCATCGCCTCCGAGAACTTCCCCTCCCTGGCGGTGCTTCAGGCGGCGGGCAGCGTGCTGACCAACAAGTACGCCGAGGGCTATCCGGGCCATCGCTGGTACGGGGGGTGCGAGTGCGTGGACGTGGCCGAGGAACTCGCCATAGCGCGCGCCAAGGCGCTTTTCGGGGCGGAGCACGCCAACGTGCAGCCCCACGCCGGCGCCCAGGCCAACACCGCGGTCTATTTCTGCGCCCTCAAGCCCGGGGACAGCATCCTGGGCATGGAGAAGACGGCGGGAGGACACCTCACGCATGGCACCTCCGCGAACATCAGCGGGGCTCTCTACGACGCGCACTTCTACGGCGTGAACCGCGAGACGGAGATGCTCGATTACGAGGAGATAGCGGAGATAGCCAGGAAATGCCGCCCCCGCCTGATCATCGCCGGAGGCAGCTCCTACCCCCGGGACATCGACTTCGGGGCGTTCCGGGCGATCGCGGACGAGGTGGGCGCCATGCTCATGGTGGACATGGCGCATTTCGCCGGCCTGGTGGCGGGAAAGGTTCACTCCGATCCCGTCCCCCACGCCGAGTTCGTGACCACCACCACCCATAAGACCCTGCGCGGTCCGCGCGGCGGGATGATCCTGTGCAAGGAGCGCTTCGCGCAGGCCCTCGACCATGCCGTCTTCCCGGGCGTGCAGGGAGGCCCCCTCATGCACATCGTGGCGGCCAAAGCAGTAGCTTTGCATGAGGCGTCTCAGCCGGAATTCGCGGATTACGCCCGCCAGGTCGTGGCCAACTGCCGGGCTCTGGCGAGGGCCTTGCAGGAAAGGGGCATGCGCCTGGTGAGCGGGGGCACCGACACCCACCTGCTCCTGGTGGATCTCAGGCCATTGGGCATCACCGGTAAGGAGCTCGAGGAGGCCCTCGACGCGGTGAAGGTGACCGTCAACAAGAACAACATCCCCTTCGACGACAAGCCGCCGGCGGTCACAAGCGGCATACGCCTGGGCACCCCTGCGGTCACCACGCGGGGGATGCGCGAGGAGGAGATGGTGGAGATCGCCGATCTCATCGCGCTGGTGGCCGGTAACCCGGGATCCACGCAGGTGATGCACGAGGTGCGGGAGCGCGTGGAGGAGCTGTTGGCAGGCTTCCCGCTTTACCCGGAGCTGTGACGCGGGTCCGGGATCCGGTCCCGGGGAGGTGCGCTGCGCCGTGACCAGACCGAGCTGGGAATCCTATTTCATGTCCATAGCATGGCAGGTAGCCACGCGCTCCACCTGCCTGCGCCGCCGCGTGGGATGCGTCATCGTGCTCGAGAAGCGCATCGTGTCCACCGGCTACAACGGCGCCCCCTCTGGATTGCCCCATTGCGAGGATGTGGGCTGCGTGCGCGAGGACAGAGGGATAGCATCCGGGGAGAGGCACGAGCTGTGCCGCGGCCTGCACGCCGAGCAGAACGCGATCATCCAGGCGGCCTTGCATGGCACGGCGGTGAGAGGAGGCAGCGTCTACTGCACCCATAAGCCCTGTGTGCTCTGCACCAAGATGCTCATCAACGCCGGAATCCGCCAGGTTTACTACGCCGAAGGGTACGAGGACGCCATGGCGGACGAGATCGCGCGCGAGGCGGGCATGGAGGTATCCGAGTTGTCCGGGGAGGGCTGGGAGTGATCTACATCCTGGTCTTCGTGGTGGCGCTGGCCCTTTCGCTGCTCATGACCCCGGCGGCCAGGCGCGCCGCCGTCTGGTTGGGCGCGGTGGATATGCCGCACGACCGCAAGGTGCACGAGAACCCGACCCCCACCCTGGGAGGGCTTGCCATCTTCCTGGCCGTGGTTATCGCCTTGCTGGTCGCGAAAATACTCGCCAGCACCTCCGCCGCCTTCGCCAGGCCCCTGGGGATGGTGGACGCCCTTTCCTCCGCGCAGCTCCTGGGGATCATCCTCGCCTCCACCTTCATCGTGCTCCTGGGCGCCCTGGATGATATGCGCCACCTCTCCCCCTGGATGAAGCTCGCCGGCCAGGCCATGGGCGCGCTGATCCTGGTCTCCTTCGGTGTGGAGATAACCACCATAGCCCTGCCGCGCGGCAACGTCATCGACCTCACCGCGAGCCCGGTCCTCTCCATCCTGCTGACCGTGGCGTGGACGGTGGCCTTCACCAACATCATCAACCTCATCGACGGGCTGGACGGCCTTGCGGCCGGCATATCCTTCATAACCGTGGTGGCCTTCTTCTTCTACGGCTCGCGGGTGGGGGCCGATCCCAACACCCTCCAGGCCATGGTCATCTCCGCCGCGGTGGGTGGAGCCTGCCTGGGTTTCCTTCGCTACAACTTCAACCCCGCGAGCATTTTCATGGGCGATTCCGGAGCCCAATTCCTGGGCTTCGTCATCGGGGCCATAAGCATCCAGGGAATACTGAAGCGCACCGCGGTGGCCACCATGTTCACCCCCATCATCATCCTCGCCGTGCCCATCGCCGACACAGGGCTGGCCATACTGAGGCGCGCGAGGAAAGGAAAACCGTTCCATCACGCCGACAAGGAGCACATCCATCACCGCCTCCTGTATATCGGCCACTCTCAGCGCCAGGCGGTCCTGATCATCTACCTCTGGACGGCGCTGCTCACCGGCATCGCCCTCTCCCTGGAGTTCCTGGCCTCCAAGACCGTGATCCTGATCCTGCTGGGGGTGGGCGTGGCGGTGTTTCTGGCCACCACCCTACCGCGCATCGTGGCCGGCAGCCGCGAGCTGGAGGAAAGCGAGGAAGAAGAGCTGTGGGGTGAAGAAGAGGAGGAGACGGGAGAGTTTTAAGGGAGGCATAATCGCTCACCTGACAACAATTAGCATATCAGGGAGGAAAGAGACGGGGGAAATGGACCATGGGTTTTGCGCGATCTCTCGTTTAGTTCAACGATATGGGGCATTTGGAGGAAGAAGAGAGCATATTTGCTTGGTTAACGCAGATCAATACGTAAGGGAGGAAGGGTCGGGAGGGAAGTGGGGAGTCGAAGGGGAAACGGCTGATACGCGGGAGGCAGGCGGGATCGAGCCGCCCGCGCATGTCGTTGCGGACGGCCGAAGGCGTTGCCCGGTTGCCCTCCGAAACCGTGCGATGCGTGGGGGCCGAGCGAGGGGACGGCGTGAATAGGCGGGAACCCTTGCCTGACTGGCGTCTGCGGGATATCGCGGCGCGGGATTTGCTGGTATTGGATGTCGTGGGACAGGGCCGCAAGCAGCCATGGGCATATAAACAGATATTAATTATGACTTTATAGTATAATTACGATAGCCGGTCAACGGTGTTGAAATGATTGTCGATAAGGAAGTATAAATGAGGCCGGCATCGCGGGCCCGGCCCTTCGAGTCGGGTTCGCAACAGCAGGGAGCGGAGCAGGAATCGCGGACTGGGAGAAGCAGAGATGTCGCAGAAAAGCAGCACGGGTAACGGGGCGAAGCTCACCCGCAGGATGAGGCGCAATTTCTACCAGGCCTTCGGGCCACCCACTTTCCCCCTTTTCATGGTGGCCGGGGGCTGGATCCTGAAGACCATAGGCCCCCGCATGCCCTTCATCAAATTCGCGCGTCCGGACAGGTTTTCCTATCACCTGCCGCCGGTGAAATCCAACGCCTACGAGCGTTTCTACCGCAATATCATCGACCGCGGGCTGGGCAGGGAATGGGGGCCTCACGCGGTGACCATCGCGGTGACGCAGGATTGCAACGCCCGCTGCGTGCACTGCAGCGCCTTCAGGCGCAGCAGCGAGGGGACCCTGACCACGGGGCAGTGGTGCGATGTCATAGACCAGTGCGCGGAGTTGGGCATCACGGACATCATCATCACCGGGGGAGAGCCGTTGATGCGTCCCGACCTCGACGTCCTCATACGGCGCATCGTGGAAAATGACTGCGTCGCGGACATCTTCACCAACGGCTCCCTGCTCAACGAGGAGAACCTGGACAGGTTGAGCGCGGCGGGCTGCGATACCATTTTCGTGAGCCTCGACAGCCCGGTGCCGGAGGAACACGACCGCCTGCGGGGCGTGCCGGGGCTCTACCAGCGGGCGGTGGAGGGCATCGAGCGGGCGGTGGCCCGCGGCATGGCAGTCGGCGTCTCCACCTACATGAACCGTGAAGCCATTGCCAAGGATTACCACCACAAGTTCCTGGACCTCTGCCGTGGGCTGGGGGTCCGCGAGCTTACCGTCTTCGACCTCGTGCCCACCGGGAAGTGCATCAAGCAGGACGAGCTGATCCTGACGGATGAAGAGCGCGAGGTGTTCCGGGTGATCCACGAGGAGCAGTGGAAGGACTTCAAGGGCCCCCGGGTGTGCCTGATGTGCCACGTTAACGACCCCCACATCATGGGGTGTTTCGGAGTGAAGTGGCAGATCCACATCACCCATAACGGCTTCGTGACCCCGTGCGACTTCAACCCCCTCCACTTCGGGAATGTGAAGGAGGAACCTCTCTGGGATATCTGGCACCGCATGAAGGTGCACCCGGAATACGACCGCAAGACCATGACCTGCCGTATGCAGGATCCGGAATTCCGTAGAAAGTACATCCACAAGATACCCGAGGGAGCGGAGCTGCCCTTCCCCATCGACATGGTGGACCGCGAGCACCGCGAGGCATTATCGGGGTAGGATAGGCTTTCCATCCCGTTTCCAATTTTCAGGCAATCGTTTACAATTAATGCGTTGCTTGGCGGCGTCCATAAGGTGTGGGGAGCGGCAGGAGATGGAGACAAGGATCGCCTTTATCGGTTTCAATCAGGCCTGTTCGCGCCTGGCGACGCTGCTTGCGGATCGCGAAGGGTTAGAGGTCGTGGGGGTGCTTTCCAGGGAGGTCCCCCAACAGTGGCCGGTAGCCCTGGATCCGCCCCCCGTTTACACCTCGCGCAGGGATCTCTTCCGCACCGCGGCGCCCGACCTCGTGCTGGTTGCGGAAGAGGAGGTAGAGGAGGTCAAGGGCGCACCCGCCCACTGCCAGGTGGTTTTCGTGCGGGAAGGGTCTCCCCTGGCGCGCCTGCTGGAATCATTGCCCGCCGGTGGAGTGACGCCGCTGAGCCGGGAAGCGATCCTCGGGACCATAGACATATGCTCCGGCGTGAACGTCGTCGAGGCCTATACCGATCCAATTCCCAAGCTTTCCCAGTTGCTTGACAGGGCCATGGCCTTCAGCGGTGCGGCGTTGGGCATGGTGCTCCTGCCGGGGGACGAGGTGGACGAGTTGAAGGTGGTGCTGGCGAGGGGGGCGGCGGCGGAGGGCCTGGTGGCGGAGACCCTCGACGTCAAATCCTCCATCTGCGGGTCATCCTTCGACTCGGCCGCCGTAAGTCAAGGGCTCCTGCGGCCTGAGCACGCCGAGTACCCTTACCTTGCGGATACCGGGATTGCGAGCCTGATCAGCTTCCCGTTGCGCGCCGAGGGGAGGGTAATCGGCGTCCTCGCCCTGGGCATCGAGGAGGGCGAGATAGAGGCGGTGAAAATGCCCGTGCTGGCTCTCATCGCGGACCAGGCCGGGCTCACGGTGCTCATCTCGCGGCTCTATTCCGAGTTGGAGACCAGCGTGGTGACGGATTCCGCCAGCGGCCTCTTCAACAAGCATTATTTCCTCCACCAGGTGAAGAGGGAGGTCAACAGGGCCCGCCGTTACAGCCTGAACGTCTGCCTGCTCTTCTTCGAGATCGACGACTTCGCCGGTTACCTGGAGCGCAACGGGCGCTACCTGGGTGACTTCGTGCTCGGCGACGTGGGGAACATCGTGAGACGCAACACGCGGGAGGTGGACACGGCGGCCCGTTACGGAGACGGCCTCTTCGCGGTGCTCCTCCCGGAGACCAGGCGCCTGGGGGCTATGCGCCTCGCGGAACGCATCCGCAAGGTGGTGGAGGAATACCCTTTCCCATCGCGGGTGAAGAAGGAGGTAGAAAAGCTCACCGTCTGCGTGGGAGTGTCCTCCTATCCCGCCAACGCCGAAAACGATAACGACCTCCTGGAAAAAGCCCTGGCCGCGCTGGCCGCCGCCAGGGCGGCGGGGCCCAACAACGTGCGCCTGTACTCGGACGACTTGGGCGAGGAATCCGCCTGATCGGGGACGTAAATTTCCGTGCCGGGAGGGACGCATCCCGGGTTGCTTCTCAGGCGATGGGTTCGAGGTCCCGGTACTTGCGGCGCAGGCCCCAGACCACCTTCAGGCCCTCCCAGAAGATATCCGAGTCCATCTTGGACTCGCCTCCCTTGCGGTCCACGAATATGATGGGCACCTCCACGATGTGGAAGCCCAGCGCCTCGGCCACGAAGGTCATCTCGATCTGGAAAGCGTAACCCTGCGAGGTGACCCGGTCGAGGGGGATGGCCTCCAGCACGCGGCGCGAGTAGCAACGGAATCCCGAGGTGGTGTCCACCGTCCTGGTCCGCGCCACCACCTTGGTGTAGAGGTTCCCGCCGCGGCTGATCAGCCACCGGTAGAAGCTCCAGTCGGGTGCCCCGCCGCCCTTGATGTAGCGCGAGCCGACGGCGGCGTCCGCCTCGCTGGCCGCAGCGTAAAGGCGGGGGATGTCGTCGGGGTTGTGGGAAAAGTCGGCGTCGATCTCGAAGCAGTACTGCGCCCCCCGCTCCAGCGCGTAGCGGAACCCGGCGCGGTAGGCGGTTCCCAGCCCCCCTTTTCCCTCCCGGTGCAGGACCTCGACCCGGTCGTCGGCGGCGGCGATACGGTCCGCTATCTCTCCCGTTCCGTCGGGCGAGTTGTCGTCCACCACGAGGACCCCCAGGTCCAGGGGCTGGCGCAAGATGGCCTCCACGATGCGCTCGATGTTCTCGCGCTCGTTGTAGGTGGGCAGCACCACGGTCAATTCACGCATGCGAAGATTATAGCACCAGGCGGGCGCAGCGAGGCTACGCGGCTTGCTGATCGATCGCGCCGCGCGTCCTTGTGTGGCGGGGAAGCATAGCCCACTCGTTTTCGATCCGGAGGGGGCATGCATGGTCGACTGCGCAAGCCTGATCGCAAAAAGCAAGCGGGAAGGAAGGTGAAGGCGCCAGGCGGCCGCAATAGGGCAATAGGCCGCTACTCGAGGCGGTGCCCGCGCCCACGCTTCCAACCGTGTTCCCCCACCAGGGGCACGAAAACGCAGGAACCCTCCTCGCTGTGGGTGAATCCGCCCCCCCTGCGCTCGATGACCGTGAGCATCTGCATTCCCGAAGGACCCACGGGAATCACCAGCCTCCCGCCTTCGGCCAGTTGTTCCGTGAGGGGCTGTGGCACCGATGGCGCTCCCGCAGTGACGATGATGCCGTCGAAGGGCGCCTCCTCGGGCCAGCCCAGGGTGCCGTCTCCCACGCGGACGCGGAAGTTGCGGTATCCGAGCGAGGAAAGGCGCCGCTCGGCTTCGCGTGCCAGCTCCGGGATCTTCTCTATGGTGAACACCTCGCGCGCCAGCTCACAAAGCACCGCGGCCTGGTATCCGGATCCAGTGCCTATCTCCAGCACCCTGGAATCCTTTTCCAGCCGCAGCAGCTCGGTCATCCACGCCACCATGTAGGGTTGGCTTATGGTCTGTCCCTCCCCTATGGGCAGCGGCGAATCATCATAGGCGCGATCCGCCAGGTGGGCGGGGACAAAAAGGTGGCGCGGCACCTTCGACATGGCCTCCAGCACGCGGGGGTCATCGACTCCGCGGGCCGCGATCTGTTGCCTCACCATGGCCTTGCGGGCTTTAGTGTAGTAGTCCTCTTCCATGTCGCCGGTAACGCCGTTTCCGCGCCGGGATCGGGAATGGTGGCCCGTCCATCCCCTCACCCTGCGTCCACGAACTTGGTTATGGAGACCACGGTACCGCTTCCGGGGCTGGAGTCGCACTCGAAAACATCCACCAGGCTTCTAATCAGCGGTATCCCGAAACCCTTGCCGAGAAGGTCGCCGCGTTCGCGGTCCAGCACGCACGCGGGGTCGAATCCCGGCCCGCGGTCCCTGACCTCGATGGTAATGAACCCGTCCCCGGCCAGGTAGCGTACCAGGATGGGGGGTTTGTCGCCGTTTCCGGTGTGCACGATGGCGTTGGTGCACATCTCGGAGATGGCTATTTTAAGATCGTCGATGCTCTCCTCGCTGAAGCGCAGGCGCCGCGCTATAGAGCTTGCCAGCAGCCGAGCCAGCCCGACATACTTGGCCTGCGCCGGCATCTCCAGCTCGAACTCTGTCGTCTCCTCCTGGGGCAAATTCAGGCCTCCTCGACCTTTGCGTGCAAGTCCTCCCTGGACGGGTAGATAGGGAAGACCTTGGTGAGCCCGGTGATGCGGAAGATGCGCAGGATCTTTTCCTGGTTGCAGATGATGCCCAGCTCGCCGCCGTGATGCCTTACCCGTTTCAGGCCGCCCACCAGGACGCCGAGCCCGGTGCTGTCGAGAAAGGCCACTTTCTCGAGATCCACCACGATGTTGTAATGTCCCTCTTCCACGAGGTCTTTGATGGTCTCGCGCAGCTTATGGGCGCTGTAAACGTCGACCTCGCCGCTGAGGGCGATAAGGTGGCGTCCGCCGAAGCTCTCCACCGCGACATCGAGTACGGTGCCGCCCTTTTCCTCGTCGATCATGCTCTTTTCACCGTTATCTTGGGCCGGAGCCCCAAGCGGGGGTCCGGCTACTTGGACTTGGAAGGCCGCTTCACCATGTTGCCGCACTTGGGGCACTTGGCTTGCTCTTCACCGGGCTCGATGGCTACGCGGTTGCTGCACTTTGGGCAGAGAACCCGTAGTACTTCGACGCTCGTTTTCTCATGGCCGTGAGGTCCCCGCACCATTTTTTCACCTCCGAGTGATCTTCAGACCGGATACTTTCCGGTGGCGGTGAGGTCCAAGGATTATTTACCCTGAACCCCCGTCCTTGAAACCTCCGTGCCCTAACCTTTGCGCCATTTCCTTTCCCGTGTCCCTGTTGGGGTAAACGGGTGTTTACAGGTAAACGCATGTATACTATAATGGGCCTGGAGGTGAAGAGGAATTGGACGAGCTGACGCCCAGGCAGGAGGAGGTGCTCGACTTCGTGCTGGAGAAGTTGGAGCGCAGCGGCTATCCCCCCAGCGTGCGGGAGATATGCGAGGCCTTGGGGATGTCCTCCACCCGTGGCGCCCAGCGCCACCTGGAGGCCCTGGAGAGAAAGGGGTTCATCTCCCGCGCTCCCGGGGCGCGCGCCATCCAGGTGCGCGGCGGGTTCAGGGAGGCCGCGGCCTACCTCCCCCTGGTGGGCGAGGTGCCCGCCGGGCCCCTGCGGTATGCCTCCGAGGAGGTGGAGGAATGGCTTCCCGTGCCCGGCCGCTGGGGCGGACGCGGCCGATTCCTGCTGCGGGTGAGGGGCGACAGCATGGTCGGCGACGGCATAAGGGACGGGGACCTGGTGGTGGTGGACCCCCGCCCGGACGCGGAGGATGGCGAGGTGGTGGTGGCCCTGGTGGACGGCGAGGCCACCGTGAAACGCCTGCGGCGCCGCGGGAAGGCGGTGGAGCTGGTGGCCTCCAACCCCGCCTACCCGACCCTGCGGGTGGAACGGGGCGACGCGGAGGTGAGGCTGGCGGGGAAGGTGGTGGCCCTGCTGCGGGAACGGGTCTGAGGAGCGGGCCATTTCACATCGCGCCGGAGCGCGGACCCTTAGCTCACGGCGGGTAAGAACCTGGGGCGCCCGTTCCTGTTGCGGTTTGGGGCCGACGATTCGGATACGGTTGAGAGTTACATATCCCGTCGGGAAAGTTCCCGCCGTGGTCCGGGCCTCGGGCGAGCGCCCCCGTGGCCGTACGGGATAGTGGATTCGGGTTTTCCCGAGTGTCGGGAGACGGCGCGGGCGGCGTCCCGGCCCGCGCGCACATAGCCACGCGGCGCGAGGCCGCGCGAAAAGAGGCATCCAGGGAGGGCGTGAAGCCCTCCCTGCGTCTCCGCCGGGAGGTCGGGAAAGGCGCCCGCGCCCAAGCGAGCGGTGCCCGGGAGGAGGAGGAGTTCGAGATGGTGACTCTCGTTGAGGAGCCGGTGGACGTGGCGGCGGTGTTCCGCGGCGGAAAACCGGTCTTGCCCCCTGGCCGTTGCCGCCGCAACGCCGCTTCCCTGGGCGGGACGTCGGGAGGTGGCCGTTCGCGCTTGGGCGAGGGGGGCCGGGGGATCCGGGATGGTTTCCGGAACGTATGACGGCTGGTCGCGAAGCGGCGCCCAAGCGAGCGGTGCCCGGGAGGAGGAGGATTTCGAGATGGTGACTCTCGTTGAGGAGCCGGTGGACGTGGCGGCGGTGTTCCGCGGCGGAAAACTTCGCCCCACCGTTTTTCTCTGGCGCGGCAGGAGGTACGAGATCCGGCGGGTGCTGGGGACCTACCGCGCCATGAAGGGGCGTTACCTCGAGCTCTACTACTCGGTGATGAGCGACAACCCCGAGGTGTACGAGCTGCGTTTCTCCACCGAGGGTATGAGCTGGAGCCTGGTGCGCGTGCACGGCGAGGAGTAGGCATGGGTGGATCGCCGTTTCTCGCGCCGGCAACGAGGAGTGGTCGCGGCCCGGACGGATGGCGCGCCCCTTCCACGAACCGTGCCCGGGGGCCGCTGGGAACCGTGGGGGGCGCGGGCACGGAGGCGAAGGGTGAGCGGGCGGCCGCCGGGATGGCTCACGGGGCGGCGCGAAGATGACCCAGTTCGTGATGCGCGGATTGCTCAGGCCCGCGGACCAGGGTAAGGCGGGGGGAGAGCGCTGCGTCCTCCACCTGGACATGGACGCTTATTTCGCTTCCGTGGAGCAGAGGGACATCCCCATCTACCGCGGACGCCCCCTCATCGTCTGCCACACCTCCAGCGATTTCTGCTCCCACGGGGTGGTGGCCACCGCCTCCTACGAGGCCCGTCCCTGGGGGGTGAAGGCGGGAATGTCGGTGTGGGAGGCGCGCTCGCGCTGCCCCCAGGCGTGTTTCGTTCACGCCGACATCCCCAAATACCTGGACAACGCCCGACGCATCCTGCGCATCTGCGAGAGGCGTTCCCACCGTGTGGAAGTTTTTTCCATAGACGAGGTTTTCCTGGACCTCACGCCCGTTCTGCGTTCCCGCCCCCCAGGGGAGAAGCGCTGGGAGGCGGCGCGGAGGGTGGGCGCGGCCTTGAAGGAGGACATCCGCCGCGAGCTCCGCCTCACCGCCTCCGTGGGCATCGGCCCCAACAAGCTGGTGGCCAAGATGGCCTCCGAGTTCCAGAAGCCCGACGGCCTCACCGTCATCAGGCCGGAGCAACTCCCCGACGTCCTGGCCCCTCTCCCCGTGGACAAGCTGGTGGGGGTGGGCGCCCGCATGCGCCGCAACCTCCGCGCCATGGGCATCGAGACGGTGGGAGACCTGGCCCGCGCCCCGCGGGAGGCTCTGGAGTGGCGCTTCGGGATCATGGGGCGCCTGCTATGGAAGGCGGCGCGGGGGGAGGACGACAGCCCGGTGGCGAGCAGCGGGGAGGGCCACGAGGTGAAATCCTTCGGCCACAGCCTCTCCCTGCGCGGGGGAAGCGACGACCTTGAATACCTGGAGAACACCCTGCTGGGGTTGGTGGACGCGGTGACGCGGCGGATGCGCCGCGACGGGTACCTGGGGAGGACGGTTAGCCTGCGCCTGCGGGTGGGCTACGCCATGGGTTACGCCCGCGCCAGGACCCTGGAGGAGTACACCGACCTCTCCTCCCCCGTTTTCGCCGCGGCGCGGGACCTGCTGCGCCGCGAGGCCTCCTCGGGGCTGTGGAGGGAGCCGGTGACCACGGTGGGGGTGTCCGTCTCCCAGTTGCGCCGCCGCGAGGAGGGAAGGCAGGTGAGCATCTGGGAGTGCCTGGACCCGCGCGAGGAAAAACTCACCGCCGCCATGGACGCCTTGCGCGACCGCTACGGGGAGGGGGTGGTCACGCGCGCCTCCCTCCTGGGCGACTTCTCCCTCTCGGGCATGAACCTCGCGCGCTGACCGAGAAAAGGGGTCAGGCTCCCGGTCCGATGCACAGCGTTCAACAACCCCACTGCGTCGCCTTGTCCATCCCATGGGGGGCACCCGCATGTGTTCCTCACAGCCGGTCACCATATTTGGCGACAACACCCATGAGCGTTCCCGGCGGGGGAGGCGTTTTCCGGGCATGGGGCAAGGACTGTCCCCCCGTGCCCGCTTCGCCTTGGACGAGGGACGAACCACCTTGATCCTTCAGGAGCGTTTTTCAGGTACGAGGAGAGGGCTGCCCTTCATGCCTCGGGAAAGCCTTTTCGGGCATGGGGCAAGGACTGTCCCCCCGTGCCCGAAAAACACCAAGTGCCGACCATTGGAGGTGGTAAAATAATTCCCTGGCCGGGAGGGGAAACGAACGGAGAGAGAAATGAGGAGAGAGAAAAGAAAGGTTCCACCGGGCAGGCGACAGGGAGAAGGCCGGATCCAATGCGGGCACAGCGTCCCGTCGGCGAGGGGAAAGAGGAGCGGGGGACTTGCGCCCGCGACCGGAAACGGCGGGCGAACCGGGCGCAGATACCAAGAACTTCCAGCGAAGAAAAAGAAGGCGGGCGGGATTTTCCGCAAGGCGGCGAAGGCGATACTGGCGCTGCCGGCAGCCGCGCTGGGCGCCGCGGCTGGAACCATCGCCTTCGGTGTGATGGATTACCTCTACGAACCCGAGTTCTTTCGCCCGGGGCGCAAGCCGAGGCCATCTCGCGAGATGGCCCCTGGGGAGGCTTGGCTGGAGCCCGCCATGGTGCGTGCGGGCGAAGGAAAACAGACGGTAAAGCTTCATTTTCGCTGCGGGCCCGGGGGTATATCCGAGGACGGCGGCATCAAGATCGCTTTCTGCCGCCTCATCGATTTCGGGGACAAGGGCGTGCGCCCCACTTTTCTTTATGCCGACGGCTGGGGCTCCAAACAGAACCGTTACCCCAGGCTCCCCAACTATTATTCCTGCGAGCTGCGTACCGCGGGCAAAGCCCGCCTGGAGGTGGCGTCCCAGGGGTATTTCCCTCTGCGGGGCGCGGTGCGCTTCCTGGGCCGCGAGTTCCTGCGAAGGTGCGGGGTCAAGCTTGAGCGCCTGGATGTTTTCTACCTCTACCTGGAACTGAGGAAGATACGCATCCGCGTCAGGGGCGAACGCCTGAGCGAGGGCGACGAGATAGTCATCACCATGGGGGACAGGAGCAAGGGCAGCGGCGGTTGGTCCTCGCCCGCCCATCCCTCCCGGGTGGACGTGGCGGTGGAGGTGGACGAGAGGGCGACGGGGATATACCGCCTCATCGCGGACTGCCCCGCGCTGGAGGCGGTGGGCGGCAAGGCGGTCTCCCTGCAGCCCGTGCTCTCCTCCTGCGACGGAGACGGCCGGGCCAGGCTCCTGGTCCGGGCCGTGGACGCAAAGGGCGAGGTCGATCCCACCTTTACAGGGGAAGTGCAATTGCTTCCCGCGGAGGGTATGAATGCCCCTTACCGGGTCGAATTCCGACCCGAGGACCGCGGGGTGGTTGCCGTGCCCTGTGAGATGAACCACCCTGGCGTTTACCGCGTGGGCGCGGTGGGCGAAGGCCTGGCGGGGGAGAGCAATCCCGTGACGGTAGGGGGAGACCTGCGCCTCTACTGGGGGGACCTGCACGCGCACACGGCCTTGTGTGACGGGTGCATGGAGCCGGGCGCCTTTTACCGAGAATCAAGGGACGTCCTGGGCCTCGACTTCGCGGCCATCACCACCCACGACACCATGGATCTCTTCGAGCCCTCGGGCAGGGAGGAGGAATGGGAACTGGCGAAGCGCCTGCAGGCTGAGTACAACCAACCCGGCAGGTTCGTCACCTTACTCGGTTACGAGTGGTCGGACCATAAATGGGGGCACAGAGGCGTCTATTACGCCCCGGAGGAAAAGGACCCGCAGCTTTTCAGCTGGGTGGACGCGGAGAGCGACACGCCTGCCAAGCTCGAGGCGCTGCTCGCGGAACGCGACGCCCTGGTGATACCTCATCACACCGCTTGGCGCCGCATCTTCATAGCCCTTTTCAACTGGTTGAAGTTCCTGAGGATGAGGGTGCCGGAGGCCTACACCTGGTGGAGCCCCGAGAACGAGCAGCAGCGCCTGGTGGAGATATACAGCATGCACGGCAGCTCGGAAAGCTATGACGGCCCTTTTCCCATAACCCATGGAGACCCCCGGGGATGGTTCCCCCGTTTCCTCAGGGACGACCGCAGCCGGCCGGGGTTCGGCAACTACGTGCAGGAGGCCCTGGCCTCGGGGCTGCGGCTGGGGATCATCGCCGGCAGCGACCGCCACGATTACGCCGTGGACGAGCGCTTCCACCCCATCGACATCTACCCCCGTGGCCTCACCGCCATATGGGCGGACGAGCTTACCCCCCAGTCGCTGTGGAGGGCGCTATGGAACCGCAGGGTTTACGGCACCACGGGCGCGCGCATGGTGCTCGAGTTCTACGCGGACGGCCTGCCCATGGGCACGGAATGTTTCTGCGCCGGCAGCCCAAGACTGCAGGGACGCATCCTGGGCACCGCCCGGCTGCGTTCGGCGGAGCTGCTCCGCCACGACGAGCGGGGATACACCGTCGCCTGGACGGCCTCCGGCGCCGCCGAGGCATCCTTCGACTTCACCGACGGTGACCTTCGAGGCGACGGGTTTTTCTACCTGCGGGTGGAACAGGAGGACGGCCACTGCGCCTGGTCCAGCCCCATATGGATCGTCCGTCCCGTTTCCAGGCCGTAGGAAGGGTCAAGGCGCGCAAAGAGCAGATCGTCGTTCCGGGTTTCCTGAAGCCTCGATTTTTCTCGACACGGCGAAGGATCCGCGACGGCGTGGGGGCGAGTCATATGAGGGCGCCCACATGAATCCCCTTGATAGACCTCGACGCGGTGGTAGCGGGCACGCGCGGGCGGGAATGGTCTCAAGTGGGAAGGCTCCAATTTCTGCCATCAGTTGCCATGCGGTGGTGGGCGAGGAGGTAAAAGGCCACCAGGCCGCGCCAGGGGCTCCATTTCGCCAGCAGCTCGCGTACCTCGGCGGAGGTCGGTTCTCTTCCCCCGGCCAGGTAACGGCCCACGACGCGGCGCACGCCGAGGTCGGAGGCGGGGACGACATCCAGGCGACCCAATCCGCGCACCAGCAGGTATTCCGCGGTCCATTCCCCTATGCCGGGATAGCCGCGCAAGAGGTCTATGAGCTCGCCGTCTGCCATTCCCTCCCAGGATGCGATATCCATCTCTCCTCCGGCGATCTTGCAAGCCAGCGAGACGAGGTACTCGGCCTTGCGCGCGGAAAAACCGCATGCTCGCAGGTCCTTGGCCTCAAGGGCGGCGATATCTGCGGCTCGAGGGAAGGCGAAGAGGCGCCCCGCCCTGGCGCCGAATGCGGAGAGGAAGCGCTCGCGCACGCGGTGGGCTGCGGCCATGGACACCTGTTGCTCGCTCAGGGCTATTACCATCATCTGGAACATGTCCGGGGGGCGCACCGGCTTCAGCCCTACCAAGGCGTTTACCACCGGGCGCAGCGCCTTGTCGCGGCGGGCGCGGCGGTAAAAGGGCTCCAGGTCAAGGTCCGCGTGGAGCATCTTTCTTACCATTGACTGGAATTCGCGCGCCCGCGCCGGCATGGGATCGGCGATGAGCTCGATCACCGGCGGCTCCTCACGCGTCTGCCGGAGGTAGAGGAGGGTGGGCTTTCCGTCCCACCATATGGCCACGGAGCCGCGCTCGCTGGCGTTCCCGGCCGCGTAGGCGGAAAACAGGCGCCAGGAGAGGGCGAAGTTGTACGGACCCATGCAGATCGTTCTCATGGGGTGATTATACAGCAGGTGGTCACGCACTTGTCGGCTCGGGGACATGGAAGGGACGGCGTTCTTTCTGGGGCAGAGGATCCCGGGGGAGCGACCAGGCGGGTCGTGCGACAGACGGGTGGAAAAAGATGGCGGGCGCGAAGGCCCACGTCATGTGCTAGTCTATAGCCGGAGACGGACGCGCGCGAGCGGCGGGCACGGCGAGGGTGATGCGGTTGCAAATAGCCACGGATCTGCTCAAGGTGCTTTTCTTTCCGGGGCTTCTCTTCATGGCCTCCTGCGGCCTGGTGGTCCTCTTCGCTGAACGCGGGCTGGCCAGGGCGCTGGGAGGCGGGGAGGAGCAAACGAAAAGTCCCCTGGCCGGCTTGACCGCGCTTCCGCCGTCGCCGTCGCTGGGCGACGCGATCGCCGCCCTGCTGCCGGCGGCGGCCATGGGGGTGGCGGGTGTGTTCCTGGTCTGGGTTGAGGGGGACCTCCTCTCGCTCGCCCTGATGATCTCGGTAACCGGCCTTATTCCCCTGGCATGGATTGCCTGCTCGGACGCGGAGTCCACGGCGCGCGTCCCCCTGTTCTTTCGCGAGGCGTTCGCGCGCCTCCTCGCCCTCGCCTGCGCGGCCGTCGCGGTGAGCCTTCGCTACCCCGGAGGGTTCGCGCCCGAACTGGAGGGATTCAACGCCCAGGGGGCGTTGGATGCGGTTCGCGCCTGGAGCGGTCCCGGCTTCGCGCTCATCCTCTCCTCCCAGGCGTGCGCGGTGGTTGCGCTGTTCGTGTTTCTCCTGGGCCGGCCTCCATATGGATCTGTGGCAAGGCGCCGGGGCAGTGAGGTCGTGATAACGGCCCCGGCGGCTGTTGCGGAATGGGCGGAGAGAGCGGTCACCGTGCTTCTCCTTGCCCTGGTGTGTCTCGGCTACCCGTGGAAAGGAGCGGTCGGGGCGCTTTCCTGGGGGGCCTCGTGCCTCGGGATCGCGACCGCGGCCACCGCCGGCCGCGCCTGGCTGGAGGTACGGGACGCGGTTCTCAGACGCCGAGTTCTATTGGTCGCCCCGCTTTTAGGGATGGTTTCGCTGGCCCTTGCCCTGGCCGCGGCAGCGTACGGAGGATAGGGCTTTGAGGGCGGTTCACTCGCTTGCTGCCATGCCCCTTGCCGCCGCAATCGCCGGCCTGCTCTACCTCGCCGCCGTGACTATGCGCGCGCTGCGCCGGGTGGCTTCAGCGTGGTGTCTGCTCTCCATGCCGACGGCGGCGGTGCTGGCCTACCGCCTCTGGGACCACCACGTAGGACCGGAGTCGTTCGCGCTGTGGCGGCTGGAGCTCACCCCGCACAGGATGGCTTTCGTCCTGCCACTGGCAGCGCTCTCCCCCTTCTTCGTGCTGGCGTCGCGGAGAGGAGGGGTTAGGGACGGGAAGAGAAGCCAGGCGACTTCGGCCCTCGCATGCTTTTCCGTGGCCGCGGCCCTCACCGCCGCCATGTCCGACCATTTCTTTCTCCTTGCCGGAATGTGCGCCCTGACCACGTGGTGCTTTATCTCTGTCATGGTCCTGCGCGGGAGCGCGGCGGGCCGATCGCTGCCCTGGGTTTTCCCTCTGGCGTTATCCGATCTCTGCCTGGCGCTGGGGGTTCTCTTCTTCTACCGCGCGGACCCCACGCGGGGGTTGTTGTTTCCTCCCGCCCCCCTACGGCCGGAAGGGGCGTACGCGGCTGCGTGCGCGCTGATGCTGGCCGCCGCGTTACTGCGATTGGGAATGTTTCCCACACACTTATGGATGCCGGAAGTTTCGCGCGGCGGCAGGGATATAATCCTTGTGCATGTCCTCGCCGTGGACCTCAGCCTGGGCGCCTTTCTGCTCTTCGCCGTGGCGCGCCTGGTTTTCGTCTGGGGCGGCGCATGGACATGGGCCTGCCTGGGGGTCGCTTCCATATCCGCGCTCGTGGTTTCCCGCGAGCTGCTCTCGGCGCGTGAGGGAGGGGAAGTCACGGGGTTGCTCTGCTCCTCGCTGGGGGCGGGACTGGCGCTGGTGGCCGCTCCCGGCGGCCAGTCGGCACTGGCGGCGATGCGGGTAGGGCTCTGGGCGGGCCTGTCGGCGGTGGCCCTGGTGGAGCTGGGCAGGGGAGCGACAAGGGGCGGGAGCTGGTTCAAGGTTGTGGGCGGAGCGTCGCTTATGGGTATGCCGCCCCTGGCCGGTTTCGCCTGGCTCTGGCTTGGCCTCTCCGCGCTGCACGGAGCCTTCTCGGGAGGAACCACCGTATTGTTCATGGCGTGCCTCCCGCTGCTATTAGCCCAGTCATGGGTCATGGGGACGACCTCTCTTCTCGTCCCCAAGGATGGGGAGACAACGCGCGGCGAAGCCTGGCTGGGCGCTTTAGGGCTGACGGCAGCCTGTGTCGTGGTAGGCCTCTTTCCCGGCGCCATGATCGACCTGCTCATGCGCGAATACGGACTGCCTGTGGAGTTGCCCGTGCCGGGGTGGCAGAGCCTCGGCGCGGCCGTCTTGCTGCTATCGGTGCCGGCGGCGGTGCTTTTGGCGCTGTGGGCGAGGGAGAAGGAAGCGCCTGGGATGTCTGATGTGATGCCTCCCATGCGCGCGCTGCCCCTGCTCGCGAAGGGACGCTTCCACGGCCGGATGTTCGCATCGACAGAAAAAGCGCGCGTTGCCCTCGTTGCCTGCGGCCTTCTCCTGTATATAGGATGGGCGGCGATCATGGCCTACCTGGCGTTGAGGTGAGGTGGAAGATGGGGCGCGGAGCCGGCGACGGGCGAGAAGGGCAGATGAGCCTGTTGCCTGAGGAGGGTGTGGACTGGTCGATGGCGAGGCCGCCCCGGCGCGTCTGGCTGGACGACGTGCGGGGAGACCACGGCGCCCGCCTGGAGTTTCTCGCCGCGCAGGGCTTGCGCCTGATCATGTTCTCGCCGGGACCGGCGGAAGGGGGTACCCTCCATTTCCACAACCCGCGCGATGGGGAGACCCTGCACCTGAGGGCGGAGGGGGGCAGGTGCCTGTTGCCCGAGGCCGTTGCCTCCTTCCCCGCCGCCTCACGCTGGATGACTGCGCTGCGCGGAGCGGAAGAGGGCATGCCGAGGGACCTTGACGCGCCGGTCCTCCTGGCCTGGGAGGGATGTCTCGTGGCCGTGGAGGCGGGACGCGTGACTGGATTGGCGGAAGCGTGGGTGGAATGTCCCGGCGTTGTCCTGCGCGGGTCGAAGGCCGCCCAAGCATGCGAGGCCCTGGAGAAGGCCGGAGGGTACGAAGGCGTAGCCCGCGCCCTTTCCTTCGCCCAGGCCTGCGAGGAGGCGAGGGGGATGAAGGTACCCCCCGCCGCCATGGCATTGCGCGCCCTGCTCCTGGAATCGGCGCGGGCGCAGTCGCACCTGTCGTGGATGGGGGAGGCGGTCGCTTTGTTGGGAAAGCGCCGGTTAGGCGCGGCCTGCCGCGAATTGTGCCATGTCCTGGAGGAGGCCGTCTCGTCCTGGCTGGGGGACCCCCTCGGCAGGGGTTGGGTGGTCCCGGGAGGAGTCAGGGAAAGCTTCCCCATCGAGGTCGCGGAGGAGATACTTGCCTCCTTGAACGAGACCTCCCGGCGCTGGGAGGAGCTGTCGGGGCGCATCGCGGGGATGCGCGCTCCACGGTGGATGGAGAAAAGGCTCGCGGGGCTGCGTGAGCTGGCCGGGGAAGCGACGTTTACCGGCCCCCTCGCGAGGTCGTTGGGCATGGAAGTGGACGTGAGGGCTGAGGAACCGGGGGCGTACGCTTTGCTCGGGTGGGAGATAGCGGTGCGCGGGGAGGGAAGCCTTTTCGCGGACCTGTTGTCGGTAAAGGCACGGGAGGTAACGGAATCGCTCAGGGTCATTCGTCAGGTGCTGGAGTGTCCCCCCGGCCGACCCCTCGAGGCCAGGCGAGGGCGGGGCGGGAGGAACGAGGGCTTCGGGCGCTGCGAGGGGCCGGAGGGAGAGGTATGTTGCCACCTGGCCCTGGAAAAGGGAGTTATCACCTACCTGGCGTTCTCGCATCCAGCCGAGCTGAACCGGGCGGGCGCTTCCGTCCTCCGGGGATGTCGCCTCGACGAGGCGGAACCGCTCTTCTTGCCATGGAAAACCATGGCGCCTCCGGCTGCAAGCATCTCGGGCGGCTGACTGCTCGATGTGCCTGGAAGTCCTTACCATCCATCTATCTATCAAGGCTTTCTCCACGTGTTCTGAGCCCTGTTGATGACTTCTCCTTAGTATAGTCTCTAGGCAGTCCAGCGTCTGGGCGTGCTCTTATCTCGCAATCTGAACATAATCGATAACCCTCGTGATAGGGGTCCCGCGGCAGCTCTGCTCACGCCCGGGTCCGGTAAAAGCAACGGGCCCGACGCTCTAGAGCCGGGCCCGCTTTCCGCTGGTGGGCGCTGGGGGATTTGAACCCTCGACCTCTGCCGTGTGAAGGCAGCGCTCTCCCGCTGAGCTAAGCGCCCGCGACGATAAAGATAGTAGCAGAATATCATTCTCGTTTAAAGAGAATCGGCGCCTTGCGGCGTATCAAGCGGACATCGATATGGAACCAGGGGATCAAGAGCGGGAAAACGCGCGCGGTGAGCGCAGAGGTGACCTCTCTAAATGAAGGTCATCACGGACTCTTATTATGATATGGATTAAATGAGATTTGAGGCTGAGGGCATCAAGGCGCGGGCTCGATCCCGCGAAGCGCGCATGCTGAGCATGTAGCCATTTTGCTGGAAGTGAATGGAAGGGAGGGCCAGCGTTGTCTGAACGGGGGCGTCAGGAGCCTTTGCGGCTCCGTCCGCACCACATCTTCTGCGACACGTTTTTGCCCCAGGGCGATCTGGGCCGAGGGGAGGAGTTCTCCCATGCTCTGGAGGAGATCAGGGAGCTCGCGCGGCAGCGGGCCGGCGTCACTGTGGTGGTGACGGAGGGCCCGGACCAGTTATGCGAGCATTGCCCGCATTACGGGAATGGGCGTTGCGAGAGCCCCATGGGCGATGAGGAAAAGGTGAAGCGGTGGGACGCGAAAATACTCGCGGGACTGGGTGTCTCGTACGGGGAGAGGTTTGCGGCAGGGGAGCTGCTCGCGCTGGTGAGGGAAAAGGCGCCGCTCGAATTCTGCCGTACACGTTGCCCTTGGAGGGCCTTTTGCGGGGTGGAGGACTCCGTGGATTGAAGCCACCGGCATGGCGTTGCCTCACGGATCCGAGGTTGATACGACGCGGATGGGGGATAATAGACAGGGTGATAGCGCGCGATGTTTGCCCTTGTGGGGCGTGACCCGTTTTGCCCGGTGGAGGGGGGGATGATGGCGCCGGTTCCGAGGAGGTCGGATGGAAAGACAGGGCTCCAGGCCATCCGATCTTTGGTCGCGTGAAAGCGTGTGCGGAGTTCCGACCTGGGCGAAAGTTGAAGCGGCTTTGAGGCGGAGAGGAAAGCGCGGCCTCAGGCCGACAGAGTAAAGGAGAAAGCCATGAAAGGCATGGTTGTTTACAAGAGCTGGTGGGGCAGCTGCAAGAGGATCGCCGAGGCGATCGCTGAAGGGCTAATGGAGACCGGGCACGAGGTCCGGTTGGTGGCGGTGGAGGAAGCCGGGAAACCGGACCCCTCGCTGGACTTCGTGGTCATCGGCGCCGCGACCAGGTGGCCTGGCGCCTGGCCGAAAATCAAGCGCTACGCGAAGAGATTCACTAAAAAGAGTTTCGCGGGCAAGCCCTTCGCCACCTTCAGCACCGGGGGCTCCGTCAATACGGATGAGCCCTTGACCCAGGCTTCAGAGGTCCTGTACGAGCTGCTCGAGGCGCGCGGCTTGGTCGCCCTGGCGCCGCCCTTCAAGGCCGCCATCGAGGGCTACAAACCACCCGGGAAGGGGGAGGACAGGGGAACGCTCCCCGATAGCGAGTTGACACGCGCGCGGGAGTTCGGGCGCGAGCTGGGCCGCAAGCTGTCAATCGGTAAGCCGTACTCAACCTGAAGCGGTGGAGGGCACGGCACGGTGAGCCCTCCCGCACAGCAGGTGGAGCACGGCAAAAGCGGGAGCATCGATATATAACCCGACCCCGGTTACCAAGTTGAGACCATCACCGACAACGGAGAGGCCAAGCAGGTGGCAGACCCATACGTCATCTCGAGCGTGACCTCGGACCATGCCGTGGAGGTGACCTTCGCCACCGACGCGGCCCCCTCGGACACTTGGTACCTGCCCGGGGACTGCACGCAAGGGGGCATGGAGACCTGGGTGCCGGTGCAGAACCCCAACCCCGACCCGGTCACCGTGGACCTAACCTTCATGACCGGGTTGGCCCCGTGGGTGGTCCCCCAGGACTTCCCTATAACCGCGAACTCCCAGGTGTCCTTAAACGCAGGCCTCTTCGTCACCGACTGGGACGTTTCCACCAAGGTGAAAAGTAAAAAAGAGGGAGCGTGGTGTAGGAGCGGGCCATGTACGGTCCCGGAAGGGAATGGGCCCATGATTCGATCGGGAATACGCCCTGACTGAAGGGCCTACAGCGCCAGGGAAGAGGTTCCCGGCCGCGCCAGGGGCCCTCCTGCTTTTGTGCGCTTTCCGCCAAGCGCATGGGCATAGAGGGTGTAGTACAGGCCTAGGGGTCTGACTAGGCTTGTACAAAAGACACCCACATTTATTGCAGAAGAAACAAGTTTGGTACCCCTAACCGTTGGCGGGAGGGAAGCGCCTTGCAGCATAAAGGTCTCTAGTGGATGCCTGACAATCATTGCAAGACATGCGCTGAGTGAAAATAGGGGTTCAGGGTTAATGAACCTGCAGTTCCGGTAAGTGGGTATCCTAATCAACTACGGGTTACGTATTTTTACACATCGATCAGGGAAGCATGCTTATCTTTTCAGCTTGGCGGCGGTAGAATCGTTGTGCGAGGAGGATCGAGCGAACACGTGTCATGAAAAGAGGTGTGAGTTGAGCGCCGGTCGCCGGGAAAGCAGAGAAGCAGCGGTGAAAAAAGGCAGGCCCTACCGGGGCAAACAGGAAGACGAACGGAAAAAAGAGCGAAGAGACCGCTTGGTCTCCACTGGCCTGGAACTATTTGCCACAAGAGGTTATACCAGGACCCCTATCGAGTACATCTGCGAGGTGTCGCATGTCACCACGCGCCATTTCTACCAGCTCTTCAAGAGCAAGGAAGAGCTGCTCAGGGCAGTGCTGGAAATGGTGATGGAGGGGTCCCGGTCAGCGGTGGCGGAGGCGCTCATGGTGGAGACGGAGGACCCGGTGGAGAGGGCCAGGGCGGGGCTTTCCGCTTTCGTGCATTCCTACCTTGACGATCCGCGCCGGGCGCGGATAGTGCTCGTGGAAACGGTCGGGGTCAGCCAGGAGATGGAAAAGTACCGAAGGGAGCTAATGCACGAGTTCGCCGCCGTCATCGAGGGCGAGGTAAACGAGCTCATGAGGAAGGGGTTGGTCGCGGAGCGGGACCGCGGCATGGGGTCCCTGGCCATGGCCGGCGCCGTCAATGTTTTGCTGGAGGACTGGGTGTATGCAGATGACCCTCCTCCAGTGGAGGAGGTCATCGAAGAGCTCGTGGAGCTTTTCGAGGTGGTTATCAGGGGGATGGAGATAGTGGATAGCCGGAAAAAGAGGCAGAAAGGCGCGCGGGAATCGAGAGGGCGTTAGTGAGCCGAGCGGGAACGCAGAGTAAAAACTATATTGAGGGTCCTACGGCTGCAAAATATTGAGAAGGCATTAGTGGGCTGCGCGGAAACGCGAAGCAAAGGTTAAGCAAAGCACAATAGGGCAGCAATACTTTAGTAGGAAAAGCGTTAGCGAGCCGGGGGGAACTGGAACACCTAGAAGAACTTGTATCCCACGCCGGTCACGGTCTTGATGAACTCGGGGTTGGACGAATCGCGCTCGATCTTTTTACGCAGGCGGGCGATGTGGGTGTCGATGGTGCGGGAGATGCCGGGGTCCTCGTAACCCCACAACGCCTTGACTATGTCCTTGCGGGAAAAGACCGTTCCCCGGTGGCTGGCCAGCAGCCAGAGCAGGTCGAACTCCGTCTGGGTCAGGTTCACTGGCCTTCCGTCCAGGGATATCTCCCTCCGCTTGCGGTCTATCTCCAGTCCGCCGACGGAGACGTACTCCTCCTGCTCCGAGGGGTCCCTGACCATGTCCGCCCGGCGCAGGGCAGCCTTCACGCGGGCGATGAGCTCCGCGCCCTTGAAGGGCTTGGTGATGTAGTCGTCGCCGCCGATGGCCAGGCCGCTCACCAGGTCGGTGATGTCATCTTTGGCGGTGAGGAAGACGATGGGGGCGGCGGTTTCGTCACGCAACCGCCGGCAGACCTCCATGCCGTCCATCTTGGGCATGATTATATCCAGGATCACCAGGTCGGGGCGCTCATCTCGGCACAGTTCCATCGCCTCTTCTCCGTCCTCGGCCAGGAGCACCTGGTAGCCTTCCGCCGCCAGCAGCTCGGCGATGAGGCGCCGGATATGCGGGTCGTCGTCCGCCACCAGGATCTTCTTGTCCGCCATGATTCCTCTCGCTCCAATCTATCTTAACAAAAGTATATTTCGGTAGCGCACCGTGTTCGGTTTAGCCCGCGACCGCTAGAGCGCCCGCATGCGCGCCAGGGCGGGCGAGGTGGGAAGCTCGGCCTCCACTCCCGCTTCGGCAAGGGCCTCCTGCACCGCCCGGTAGTGCATGAAGCCGCCGAGGTGCAGGATGGTCTCCCCCACCTCGCGATCCATCTCCATGGAGGCCACGCAGGGAAAGCTGTGCCAGTACTTGGCCACCACCTCCGCGACCCTTGCGTCCAGGGGGGCTCCCTTGAGGTTGAAGGCGACGTAATATGTGTTTCCGCAGGGAGCGCTGCGCAGCACCTTCGCCTCCTTGATCACGCCTTCTCCAGGAACGATCTCCAGCTTGGGGTAACCGATGCGGAAGTGGTCCATGAATTCGTCCACCGCGGGATGGATACCCGGGGGAAGGGAACAGAAGGGCTTGGGGAAGGCGCAGCCCATGCCCAGCTCCCGGCATTGCTTTTTCACCTGACCACGCACCCAGCGGCTAACCCAGTCCGGCCCCTCGGAGGGGGCGATTAGCGCCCGCGATCCCGCGGCGTTGGCAAGGCGCGGAAGGGTGAGCAGCACCTCCTGGTGGACGTTCACCGCCACGGTCGCGTCGTGTGGGGCGAGCTCGGAGCCCAGCAGCTCAGCGGGGTCGTCCAGGTAGTAGGGCAGCACGGAAGGCAGCTGCAAGATGTCCACGATGTCCCCGGAGAAGTCGATGCCGTAAGTGTCGCGGCAGTGGTCGCAGAGGGCGCCGCAGCCGCTGCAGTAGTTCTCCTCGTTTGCGAGGTGGCGTATGAAGCGCTGGGCGAAGGTGTCGTCGAAGGACACGGTGAAGTTCTCCCGCCTGGCGGGCACCGGGCCTCCACAATATACGACGAGCAGCCTCACGACTCCGCCGCCGGTTTCCCTAGAAGAAGCACAGGGGGGTGGGGCAGCCCCCGGCGTATTCCGCCTCCGCCATGGTGTACTCCGGCCTCTCCAGCAGTCGCATCATGGAGTCGCTTCCCAGGTAGAGGACCTGCTCGCGCTTGCTCCCGTAGCGGTACACGGTGATGCCCTTGCAGCCGAGCTCGTAGGCCAGCAGGTACGCTTCCTCGATGTCGTCGATGGAGGCGTCGGAGGGGAAGTTGATGGTCTTCGAGACGGCGTTGTCGCAATGCGCCTGGAAGGCCGCCTGCATGCGCACGTGCCACTCCGGGGCGATGTCGAAGGCGGTGACGAAAACCCGCTTCACCTCGTCGGGCACGCCCTCCGCGTGCTGAAGGGTGCCGCTGCGCGCGATCTCCATCATGAGGTCGTTGCTGTAGAAACCGCCCCCCTGCGCCACCTGCTCGAAGACGGGGTTGATCTCCATGAGCCGCGTGCCCTCGATCACGTTGCGAACGAAGGAGATGGCGAAAAGGGGCTCGATGCCCGAGGAGCACCCGGCGATGATGCTGATGGTGCCCGTGGGCGCGATGGTCACGGTGGTGGCGTTGCGCATGGGCACTCCCCTTTCGTCCCAGATGGATCCGGGGTAATTGGGGAAGTTGCCGCGCGCCCGCGCCAGCTCCCCGCTGGCGAGGTGGGACTCTTCCTCGAGGATGGAGGCGACCTCATCGGCCAGGCGCAACCCATCATCGGAGTCGTAGGGGATGCCCAGTTTGAGGAGGAGGTCCGCGAAGCCCATCACCCCCAGCCCGATCTTGCGGTTGCCCAGCGTCACCCGGCGCGTCTCCTCCAGGGGCCAGCGGTTGATGTCGATGACGTTGTCCAGGAAATGCACCGCGGTGCGGATAGTGCGGCGCAGCCTCTCCTCGTCCAGGCGCCCACCGCTCACCATGTTGGACAGGTTTATCGAGCCGAGGTTGCAGCTCTCCCAGGGCAAGAGCGGCTGCTCACCGCAGGGGTTGGTGGACTCTATTTCTCCCAGGTGGGGGGTTGGGTTATGCCGGTTGATGGTGTCCAGGAAGACCAGGCCGGGGTCCCCGGTCCTCCAGGCCTGGGTGACGATTAAATTGAAGACGTCGCGGGCGTGCAGGCTGCCGGTCACGGCACCGCTGCGCGGGTTGCGCAGGAAATAGACCTCGTCTTTCTCCAGGGCCCGCATGAAATCGTCGGTGATGCCCACCGAGAGGTTGAAGTTGGAGAGGAAGCCGTCCTGATCCTTGGCGGTTATGAAGTCGAGGATGTCGGGATGGTCGCAGCGCAGTATGCCCATGTTGGCGCCGCGTCTCCTGCCCCCCTGCCGGATAACCTCGGTGGTGACGTCGAAGATGCGCATGAAGGAGAGGGGGCCCGACGCGATGCCCATGGTGGACTGCACCACGTCGCCCTTGGGCCGGAGGCGCGAGAAAGAGAACCCCGTCCCGCCGCCGGACTTGTGCACCAGGGCCATGTCCTTCACCGCGTCGAAGATGCCGGGGATGGAGTCCTCCACGGGGATGACGAAACAGGCCGAGAGCTGCCCCACGTCCGTGCCCGCGTTCATGAGCGTGGGCGAATTGGGGAGGTAG
Source organism: Actinomycetota bacterium (assembly GCA_013178005.1). GTDB lineage: Bacteria > Actinomycetota > Geothermincolia > Geothermincolales > RBG-13-55-18 > Solincola_B. The sequence goes on along the minus strand of JABLXL010000016.1, from coordinate 37,398 downwards.
TCCAACGAGACCATGGCCAGGTAAAATTCCTCCTCCGTGGCGGCCACGTCGGCCCGCGGGTCATAGGCGAGGTCGGCGGAGGCCACCGCTTTCGCCACTCTGCGGAACATCTGGTCGGGCGTCTCCGCCACCTGTCCGCTCTCGTCCTTGAGCAGGTAGCGCTTCTTGAGCACGTTCACGGCGTTCACGGTCAGCTTGAGCTCGTCCTTGACGCCGATAAAGTCCTTGGTGCGCCGTATCTCCGCCCGCCTCTCGCGGTAGAGTATGTAGGCCTTGGCCGTGCGGGGCAGGCCCTCCTCGATGAGGGTCTCCTCCACCAGGTCCTGGACTTCCTCCACCGAGGGGATGTCCTCCACAAAACGCGCCTCGAGCTTGGACACCACCCGGCGCGAGATCTCCCCGGCGCGGGAGGCCTCGCCCTCCCCCACCGCCTCGATGGCCTTGCGCACCGCCGCCTCGATTTTTGCGGCCTCGAAGGCCACCACCTTTCCGTCGCGTTTGCGGATCCTCTCCAAGGGCATGGCGACCCCTTTCCTCACGTTGACATGGGCGCCTCGAGGCGCCTCCCCGCACAGTTGCCGTACATACTGATTTTACCCGTGGGCGGTGACGCTTTACCCATACGCTTCTTTCCCAACCCGTATCCGCGCGCTGCGAGCAGACAGTTTCTTTCCACGTGGAGGACAATACCGCCGCGGGGTGTTGTGATACGGTAGTGAATAACGGAGAATTAAGGCTGAGGTTGGGCGCCACAAGGCGCGGCGGCGTAAGGAGTTGATGGGCTTGCCCATGCGGATTTCGGGAGGGGCAATGCTCCGGCCCGTGGTAGAGGGTCTACGACAGCCTATCACTACTGGGATTTTACGGCGCTGCAGGCGGGGCCGCGAAGGCCATGGCCGATGGGTTGGACCGCATGGCTTCTTTTGCCGGGGGACTGACGAGAGGGGACGCGAGATGAGCGGAAACGGCGTGGAAGAGCGGTTGATCTGCGCCCTGGATTGCGAGGACGGCATGGCCGCGAAGGCCATGGTCGACGAGCTCGACGGCGTGGTGTCTTTCTTCAAGGTGGGCATAATACTGCAGGCGGCGACGGGGCGCGAGGTAGTCGACTACATCCTCGGCAGGGGCAAACAGGTATTCCTGGACCTCAAGTACTACGACATCCCGGAGACGGTGGAAAAGGCGGTGGCGCGCGTGGCGGCGATGGGGGTTTCCTTGCTAACCGTGCATGGCAACGCCGCCATCGTCCAGGGGGCGGTGAGGGGCAGGGGCGGCTCCGGCCTGAAGCTCCTCGCGGTGACCGTCCTCACCAGCCTGGACCAGGCGGACATCGAGGAAATGGGCTACGGGTGCTTGCTGGAGGAGCTGGTGATGCACCGGGTGAGGAAGGCCCGCGAGTACGGATGCGACGGCGTGGTCTGCTCCCCCAAGGAGATAGAAGCGGTGCGCAGGGAAGCGGGCGAGGGATTCCTTGTGGTGACCCCGGGGATAAGGTCAAGCCTGGGCGAGGGCGAGAAGCACAAACGCTTCGCGTCCGCCGGAGAGGCGATGCGCAGGGGGGCGGACTACCTCGTGGTGGGAAGGCCGATCACCCAGGCGCGGGATCCCCGGAGCGCCGCCCTGGAGATCATCGAGCAGATGAGGGAAGGCCTGCCGCTATAGGCGGCTCCACTGCGCCCGTGGCGTGTCCGGCGCCCCTCCCGATGATAAGAACCCTTCCGTGAACATCCAACCGACGCGTCGTGCTGGCCTTTTTCCCTTTCAGTGACGGGACGGGGTAAGGCCTTAATCAATAGGTGGATCTCCTGCGCCCGTAGTATCCCCGGCGTTCCTTCCGGGGAGGGAACTTGTCCTACTGGCCGAATTCGTGGGAACGGGCGTCGATCGCCCGCACCGCGCTGAACGGGGATTTTTTCGTGCACGATGAAGAGCGGGGGCAAAACTTCCTTAAGCCGACTTGGAAAAGGCGAAACCCATCTCAAAGGCTTGACGCCCTAATTATTTATCAACAATAATAGTAATAGTTAATATAAATAATATTAACTAAAGGACAAATTAACACCGGGGAAGTGTTCGAAGTGGATCGCGTCAAGGCGGAGGCCATGCTCGAGGCGCTTGGGTCGGTCCTGGAGGACCAGGACATGGAGCCGCTGGATATCGTCGTCTGCGGCGCCATGGTCCTTCTCATGCGGGGCATGGTTCGCAGGCCGACTAGGGATATTGACGGCCTTGGGTTCGTGGAGGAGAGCGACGGCGAACTGGTGCTCAGAAAGCCCGTGTTGAGCGCGAAGCTGAGCGAGGCCATCGAAAGGGTCGGCAACCTTTACGGGGAGGGAAGGCACTGGCTCAGCATGGCCGCGACCGTTCTCCACGATGACACCTCTCTTCCCCCCGGCATCATAATGGAAAGCGATGCCAGGCGATTCGGCGACCGGCTCACGGTGCGCTTATGCTCGCGCCGGCATATGGTGTTCCTGAAACTATGGGGAGCCCTCAACCGCGGAGAGCCGGACATAGGGGACCTGATAGAGATGGAGGTCTCGGAGCAGGAGGCATACGAGGCCGCCGCATGGTGCCTGGAACAAGACCGGGAGGCCCTTCCAAAGCTGAAATCGGTGCTCGAGGTGATAGGGCATGGAGATCTGGCGGAAAAGCTTTGAACGGGCGATACGCGATATCATGTGGAGCCAGTGGTCGGCGCTGGGGGCATATGTAGAGGTGGAGCCCTGCCGGAAGGCGCTGGTAGATCCCGAGGCGATCCTGGTCGCTACCTGCGCCCTCGGGAGGGACGACGCGAGGATCTTCGACGAGGCCATGGACTGGACGGTCGTCAACCACCGGCTCCTGAGGCCGTGGCGCATGAGGCGCATTTCGCGCTCCTTTGGCCCGGAGGTGACCAGGACGCTAGGCGCAGTATTGGAATATGTTTCCATGGAAGTGGGGGCGGAGGTCTTCCCAGGGGTCAGGGACGAGGCGCGCGGGTCGCTCGGCGAGGTCGAAGTGGAGGAACTGTTCCGGCGGGAGAAAGGTCTTTTCGGCGTGGCGGGTAAAGATGCCGACACCGTTTTCGCGCGGTGGAAGCTCCTGAGGGGGGCCCCCAGGATCCGCCGCCATTCCGGCACGCCTGACAGGAGCAACCCGGCCAACCTCATGCTTCGCCTGCGCGATTTCTATGGCTCGGGCGCGCGCGCTGACGTCATGACCTACCTTCTGACGGAAGGGGGTGGCAGCTCCAACGGTATCGCCACAAAGATTAGCTACCGGCAAGGACAGGTTTACCGCGTGCTGGAGAACCTGGTGAGCGCGGGGATCGCGCACAAGCGCGGGGGGCGGGGAAACGCCCACTACTGGATCGACCGGGAGGCCGTGGCTGTATCCCTTGGGCTCGAGGGCGAGCTTCCCGCTTTCTTCGCCTGGGGGGACGTTTTTCTCGCCTTCCACCTGGTGGCCTCGGATTGGGAGAGGAACAAGGAGAAATACGCTGACGATTTCCTTGCCGCGGAAAGGATGCGCGACCTTGCCGCGCGGGTGGTGCCGCTGCTTGGAAAGGCCGGAGGACCTCTCTCCCGCTTGCCGTTTCCTGTCCCAGGAGCGCTCAAGGGGATGGAACACGCGCGGGCGTTGATGGATTTCCTGCAGCAGGCGGCGGACATCCTCCAAAGCTATATGCAATAGGGGACTCAGGCCAAGCGGTAGGTGACCCTCGTCGCGTCGCGTTCCTCCCACTCCACCTTGGCGCCTGCACCCGTGATCTTTTCCCGCAGGGCGCCCAGGTAGCCCGCGATGAGGCGAACGTCGTAGGGGTTGATGACCACGATCTCCAAGCCACCGTCCTGGTGCGTTATATCGGTTACCAAGCCCTGTCCGTAGGAGGGAAGGAAGGAGAGGGAGTCCCGGAAAGCGTCCGCCAAGTCATCCCCGGAGGTGGGCCCCGAAGAAGAGCCGCCGGGAACTTCGCCCATGACCTGCTTGGCGAAAAAGTCTTTGCTGGCCTCGACGATGAGGCCATTTACCTCCGAACCCAGCTCCTTCTCCAGTTCCCTGAAGACTATTCCCGGGGTGAAAGCATCCACGAAACTTACCCTGATTCCTTTGTCGGTGTCGATCACGATGCCCTCGCCCTCGCGCCATTCCAGCGAGGCGAGATCCCTGGGGACACCACAGCGTGGGCAGCGCGCGAGGGAGTGTCCGCCTTCCAGGCAATGTGTTGGGGCGACGGTGAGGCGCTCGGAAACCTCGGGCTTCGTCGTGGAAGCCACGACGCGGATAACGTCGTCTCCCCGCCCGCTTCTCCAAGAGTGTTCGAAAGGCCTGCGCTCCAGCCCCTCGAAGGCGCCGAGGATGAGGGCGGCCATAAGATCGCGATTGTAGGGGTTGCGCAGGAGCGCCTCTCCCTCTTTGCCCGGCCTGTACATGATATATTCCACGTAGGCGGTTCCAAGCCAGATGGAGAGGCGGCAGAAAAACCTGATCACGAGACGCTTGTTAGGGCCAAGCCTTCCCAGGGACGCGGGAAAGCGGTCGAAGAGCGCGCCTATTCCCGCCGCCACGGCGTTTCTCTGGGCTTCGAAGACGATGTGGCCAATGGGCAGGCCCATCTCCGATTCCAGGCGGGAAAACACGCTGTTTAGCAGGTCGCTCTTGATCAACACCAGCCTGCCCTCCGGCGCCAGGGTCCACGATATGGTGCCGTTCCCGTGCCAGCGCATGATCTTGGCGAGCCAGTGGGGGAATCCGCAGGCCGCGCATTTCCTGATACGCATAATTGACCTCCTTGGGACTCGACGGACGCGGTGTCATGATGCATGAGGGACACCCGCGCCACGATATATTTTCGGCAGCCTGCATGCGATATTGAGCCTTGTTAAGGAACCCACCGCGGATCTAGGTGCGCTCCGCGCCCGGGGGTGTGGCCGAAAACACCTCTCTCGGGCCGCGCTTATGGGTGACGGTTGGGCGTTCCGATGACCCGTGCTTCCCAGCGCCATAAGAAGATGCAGAACTGCGAGGAATAATGCTGACTGCCGACATCGGTATTCCCCGCCCCAGGACAAGGCGCATCTCGGACGTCGGCGATCATCCTGTGAGGCTATGCATTGTAAGGAACTCGGGCCGATGGCCAGCCCTGACCCCCAGGCCTCAGGCCGATGGCCAGCCGTGACCCCTAGGCCTGTGGGGGGCCGTCCTCGGTCCAGCGCAGGCGCTCGCTCAACTCCTCAAAGCGCCGCACTTTTTCCGGGTCCACTCCCTCGGTCTCGAAATCCTTCTCCTCGGTGTAAAGGCCAGCGTCCGCCGCCGCCCCGGGGTCGAAGGCGGCCGAGATCTCCCTCTGCCAGCGGTTGAAGTGCCCCGCCAGGGGGCTCAGCGCCTTGCGCACCTCGGGGTTGAGCACCGAGAGCGGGGTCATGCAGCGCTCGATGGCCTCCAGGGTGGAGAGGAAGGAGATGGGCTTCAGGGCGCGCAGGCTCTTTTCCTCGTGCACGCTGTACATGTGCACCACCTCGCAGTGCGCCCAGGTGTTGTTCTCGTAGGGGACGAAATAGGGGTTCTCACCGCCGTCGTCCAGGATGGCCCCGCTTTCGATCCACGGTTTCTTCACCTCCGCGATGGCGTCGGCCCAGTCCATCTGGGAGTCCAGGGCGTCGTTCTCGTCCAGGTTGGTGCAGAAGGTTCCCCCCAGGCGGAAGGCGGCGGGGATGAGGCTTGCGCGGATGAGGTTCAAGGGCAGCATGGGGGCGACGGGCGAGGCCTGCATGTCGAGCAAGATCCCTCCGTGCTCGCGCACGATCTTGGCCAGCACCGCCTCCTGGTAGAGCAGCTCGTCCATGGAATCCCCCGCCAGCAGCACCGTGAGGGGGTACCTCAAGGCCTCGTAGATGACGCTCCTGATGTTGGGGGCGCGCATTATCTTGCGGTAAAGCTTGGGGGCCATGGCCATGGGGAAGGACCCCAGGGTGATGCGCAGGCAGAGATAGCCGATCTCCGCCTCCCCCAGCTTGTAGACGGCGTCGGCGAAATCCCGCGCGCGTTGGAAGACGCACCCGTAGAAGCGCATGTTTTCGGGCCGCTCCACCACGGAGTCGAAGACCGTGCCCTCGGCCTCGAGGGAGGGAGGCCCCGGCCAGTTGAAGAGCTTGAGGGCGCACTTGGTAAATATACCCAGCCCACCAAAGGCCCCGGAGGCGCCGCGCATGATTCCCCGCAGCGAGGGTCCCGGACCGTCCCCGGTGAACCATCCCGGCCCCGATCCGGGGGAGCCGAGGCGCAGCAACTCGCCGTCGGGAAGCACCCATTCCACCCCCAGGACGTTGCGAGGGCTGTAGCTCATGTAGATGCCGTCATGCCCCACCCCGTGCATGGAAGTGGCGCTGGCCAGGGGGGAGCACACCGGGCCGGCGCCGATGAGATGGGTGTTGAGGCCGCGCTTCATGGCCTCGGCCTGGAGCTGCGCGCCGCTCACGTAGGGTTCCACCACCGCAATCATGTTCTTTTCGTCTATCTCCAGGATGCGGTCCATGCGGCGCAGGTCCACCTGCACCACGCCCTCGGAGGTGGGGCCCGCGTGCACCCCCCAGCCGGTGCACAGGGCCTTGAACTTCAGCCCGTGCCGGTTGCAGGCCTTTACCACCGCCTGGACTTCCTCGGTGGAGGCGGGCAGGACCACCGCCGCTGGGCGCTGCGTCCACAGCGCAGGGTCCTCGTTGAGGAAGGGCTGCCAGGCGTAGGAGTCGAGCACCGCGGGCTCACGTGAGGCGTTTTCCTCCCCCACCGCCTCCTGCAGGTCGGCGAAGGCCTGATCCGTGATCATTGCGTGGCTCCTTTCTCACCCCTCCAGGACCAAAATCTATCATACATACCAGGACATGAGCAGGCCCCTGAACTCCTTCACCGTCGCGGAAGCACTTTCCACCGTGGAGGTGAGGTCGGGGTTTACGGTGCCAGTTCTTATGTCAGCCTATCGAGTGGTGCGTGGACTGAATCGGGACTCAGGACATGAGCAGGCCCCGGACCTCTAGCACCGTCGCGGAAGCCCTTTCCACCGTGGAGGTGAGGTCGGGGTTTACGGTGCCAGTTCTTATGTCAGCCTATCGAGTGGTGCGTGGACTGAATCGGGACTCAGGACATGAGCAGGCCCCGGACCTCTAGCACCGTCGCGAAAGCCCGTTCCACCGTGGAGGTGAGGTCGGGGTTGACCAGGCAGCATGTGGCGGGAGTGAGGAGGGAGCGCCCCGCAACGGCGCTCCTCTCGAGGCCCTCTTCCCCCAGTTTATCCCACAGCTCCGAGAGGCGTCCGGCGAGCCCCGCGGGCGTCTCGGCCTCCAAGAGGTGGGTGTGGGTGGGGACGGCCCCCCAGGCTACGGCCCCGCCCCGCTCCAGCAGGCGGGCCAGCCCCACGCGATAGCCGGCGAGGATGTCGCGGTTGTTGTAGGCGTCGAGGGAAATGAGGTCCACTTCGGACTGCAGCAGGAAGTCCCAGTCGGGGTTGCCGCAGAGGTGCACTCCTCGCGGTCCCTCCAGCAGGGAGAGGAAGAGGTCCAGGTCCTCGCGCGCCCGCTCGGAGGTGTAACCGGTGATGCCGGTGAAGAGGAACTCCAGGCCCGGCTCGTCCACCCATACGAAGGCGCGCGGGTTGATGGCGCGAAGGTCCGCCAGGTGGCGGTTGACCCTGGAGGCGACATGGCGTATGGCCACCTCGCGGGCGTCGTCGCGGTAGATGATGGGTTTCTTTTCCAGGTCCTTGACCATGAGGCAGAGGGAGATGGGGCCCATGAACTGCCCGCGCAGGGCGGGGAAGCCGGCCGAGGCCCGTTCCAGGAAGCCGGAGTAGGTCACGGACTCGTCGGTGGATACGGCAAAATAATCGGCGCCCGGGTCAAGGGACAGGTAGTCCTCCAGCTCGGCGAAAAAGCGGTCCTCGTGGAAATCGATCTTCAGCCCCTCGTGGTCCACCACCACCCCGGGCATGCCCCGCACCGTCTGCACATAGGTGTCCTCGGAGTAGGAGAGGTTGGGGAGTTGAGGCCAGAAAGGGATGTCGAGCGAGAAGGCGAGTTCCAGGGCGCGCTCGGGATCCCGGTGCGGCAGGATGCCCATGGCCGTTGTGAGCAGCGGCGACTTGAGCTCCAGGTCATGGTTCCCGCGCCCTGTTTCCATCCCCCGGCTCCCGGCTTCTCCGCCGCGTCTTTTTCCCGCTCGGGGCATTCCCGCTCAGGATGAGGGCAGCGCCCCTGCGTCGGCCAGGGCTTTGCGATAGGTTTCCCGGTCGAAGCCCACGATGACGGTGTTCTCGACCTCCATCACCGGCACTCCCATCTGCCCGCTCTTGTCCACCATCTCCTGGGCCGCCTTGACGTCCTCCGAGACATCGATAACGTTGAAGGTGACTCCCTCCTTTTCGAGGAAGTCCTTGGCCATGCGGCAGTAAGGGCAGGTGGGAGTGGAATAAAGCTTCACCTCGGGCATATCCTGGTCCTCCTCTCAGCGACCTCGTCGATATCGGCTTCACCGCCTAACAGCTCTACATATTAGCCGTTGACACCGAGCGCGCCATGACTTCTGTCAGAGGGTTGTCGCTATCGCGTGTGTCGACCGTGAGGGTTCAGGGCTGCCGGCAGCCCTCGCTCACCATCTCCTCCAGGTGCTTGCGGTCGCGGAGGATGATCTTGCCCTTCTCCGTGTCCACCAGCCCCATCTTCTTGAAATTGGAGAGGACGCGGATGGTGGTCTCCACCGTGGTCGCCGCCATATCCGCGATGTCCTGGCGCGTAAGGGGAAGGTCGATGCTCACGCCATCCGCTTCCATAACTCCCGCCTTACGCGAGAGCATGAGCAGGACGCGGGCGATACGCCACTCCACCCGTTCCATGGCCAGGGCCCTTATGGTGTTCTGGGCCTCGCGAAGCCTTTTACCCAGCTCGGTGATGATCTCCAGGGCGAGATCAGGGTTGTCGCGCAGGAAGGAGAAGAAGTCGCCGCGCGAGATGGAAAGGAGTTCCACGTCCTCAAGGGCTTGCGCGGTCATGGGGTAGGGCTGGCCGTCGAAGACCGCCTCCTCGCCGAAGATCTCCCCCGGGTAGGCCATCTCCACGATGGTCTCGCGGCCGTCCTCGGTCTGCTTGAGGAGCTTGACCTCGCCCTTAACCACCACGTAGAGGTTCTTCGGCTGGTCGCATTCCAGGAAGATGTATTCTCCCTTGGCGAAGCGTTCGGTGGCGCAGAGCGAATAGAGGCGATCGAGCTCCTCCGCCTCCAGGAACTCGAACATGGGTATTTTCCAGAAAATGTTAACCTTGGAGGCATCGGCACTTTCGGCGCCCATGATCCACCCCCTGAATCAAAAAGGGGAGCCCGGGCTCCCCTGATCGGTATCTCCCAGGATCACTCCATGGAGATGGCTTCGGAGGGGCACTCCTCCGCGCAGGTGCCGCAACCGTCGCAATCCTCGGGCCTGGCGAGGAAGGCCACGTCGTCATCGTTGAGGTCGATGCAGTCGTTGGGGCATTCGTCCACGCACAGCCCACAACCGGTGCACTCGTCCGCGTCGAAAACGGGCCTCTTGTCGCTTGGCTCTCCCATTCGGAATCCTCCTTTTCTAAGGCTTGCTCTACGGGGGCTACCGGAATCCCCAACTATCTATAACACAGAGATCAAGTATAGGCAATGGGAAACCGGCGCGAGCAAAGGACTCGCGGGTCGGCTGCCAGTAGGGCCTTAGCCACCTCGTTCGGGCAAGCCCGCAAGCGCGCAAAGGGACGAAAAAGAAAGAGATGCGAGACCGGCCTAACGCCTCCGTGCTTGCATGTGGGGAATAAGGGCGTCCCAGAGTGCCAACCGGAGAGGAGGGAACCGGGCATGATGGGCAGGAGACGGTATTGGTGGTGCTCAGGATCTCGCCTCCTCGAGCGCACGCCGGAGGTCGAAGCCAGGCTCGAAGAGGCGGTCGCGCCACGCCGAGAGGTCCGTCTTGCCCTTGATGAGCGCCTCCGCCGCCTGCGCTTCCCTGACTTCTCCGATGAAGGTGGCGCCCACCAGGGAGCCGTCGCGCAGCACCAGCTTGCGGTACTTTCCGTCGCGAGGGAAGTCGCCGGTAAGGATTTCGTAGCCTTCGTCCTCGGGTGGGAGGTCGAGCCCTATGCAGGCGACCGGCAGCCCGTAGATGACGATGACGTTGTACGGGATGACCGCTTCCAGGGAGGCTTCACCCCCGCTCATGTTGATCGCCGCCGTCTCGCCCTGGCGCTGGGCGTTGAGCCAGGAGGTGACCAGGCGGTGTTCCCCGCTGGCGAGGTCCAGGGCCTGGGCTATGTCACCGGCCGCGTAAACGTCGGGAAGGGATGCCCGCAGGCCTTCGTCCACCAGCACTCCGCGATCCGTCTCCAGGCCGCTTCCCTCCAGGAACTCCAGGTTAGAGATCACGCCTATGGCGACGCCTACCATATCCGCGGCGATCTCTTTTCCCGAGGTCGTCCTCACCCCCGTGACCCTACCCGCATCTCCCAAGACCTCTTCTATGCCCTCTTCCTTGCGCAACTCTATGCCCTTCTGCTCGAGGACGCGCTCCACCAGGGAGGAGCCGGCGGCGTCGAGCATCTGGGGCCAGAAGCGGTCCTCGCGGATGAGGTAGGCGGTGGAGAGCCCCATCTCATTGAAGGCGCGCGCCATCTCCACCCCCAGCAGCCCTCCACCGAGGGCCACCGCGGACCTCGATTCCCTGCCCCGCCTGATGATATCGTCGGCCTGGTCGAGGGTGCGCAGGTAGACCACGCCGTCCAGCGCGCTTCCGGGACAGCCGAGCTCCCGGGGCCGCGCGCCCGCCGCCACGAGAAGGCGGTCGTAGGGCACTTCATCCCCTCCCTCCAGCCTCACCAGGCGGTTCCGCGGGTCGATACCCGTCACCCGTTCACCGCGCCGGAACTCTATGCGGTTTTCGGCGTAGAAGGATTCGTCTACGAGAAAGACGGACTCCCTTTTCTTCCACCCGCTTATGTAGTCGGGCAGCCTCAGACGGTAATAGCAAGGATACATCTCCCGGTCGATCATGGCGATATGGGCTTCCGAGTCCCTGGCGCGCAGGACCTGGGCGGCGCGCACCCCCGCACCCCCGTTACCGATGATCACGTAGCGCATATATCCTCACCTTTTCGGCTGGCGCCGGCGGCAATGCGCGCCCGGCGACCGTCAGCCTCGTCAGCTCCCAAGACATTCTACCCGAAGCGGCCCGAAGCCCTCCAACCCCCCCACCGCGGTAGCCTGAGGCGAGGTCCCTTCCGCAACACCATGTACAGGGCCGCGCGATGGGCCTCCTCTTCCAGCGCGTCGTCGAGGGGAGGGAGTTGCTCGAGGTCGTAGCGCCTGCGCAGGGCACGGAGTATCAGCCAGTCCGCCAGGGAGGGGTTCTTGGGGAGTAGGGAGCCGTGCAGGTAGGTGCCTATGGCGTGGCGGTACACGCAGCCCTCGCTCCCGTCCTCGCCGTTGTTGCCGTAGCCCTTGATCACCTCCCCGAGCGGCTTGCCGGCGGGACCCAGGCGGGTGCGCCCCGAGTGGTTCTCGAAGCCCACCAGCGTCCCCTCCATTCCCTCCAGGCGGCAACGCACGGCCACGTTGCCGATGAAACGGGTGTCTCCGCCCACCGTTTCCGCGTCGAAGAGGGATATGCCGGGCAGGTCCTCGCCCGTGCAGGTCAGGAAACGCTTTCCCAGCAACTGGTAGCCGCCGCAGATGGAGAGCAGGGCGGCGCCGTCCTCCACCGCCGCGCGCAGGGCCTCTCCCTTCTCGCCGGCCAGGTCCTCGCATACCATCATCTGCTCGCGGTCCTGTCCCCCGCCCATGAAGTAGAGGTCGTACCGCGAGGGGTCGAGGGGGTCGCCGAGGCTCAGGCCGGTCACCTGGACCTCCCATCCGCGCCAGCGGCAGCGCATGGTCAAGGCGATGACGTTTCCCCGGTCCCCGTAGATGTTCATGAGTTCGGGGTAGAGATGGCAGATGCGGAGCACAGGGGCGGTCACGGCAGGCCCTCCTTCCAGAGGCCCTGAACCGCGCCCATCCTGGTGAGCAGGCGGCGAAGCTCCAGGGTGGCGGTGTAGGTGGTCAGGGCGAAAACCGTCTCCCCTTCCCCGGCCGCATCGAGGGCGGCGCGCAGCGCGTCCCGCAGGTCTCCACGCACCTCAAGGCGCGTGCCATCGAGCCCGGCGTACTTCATGCGCACGGCCATGTCCCAGGCCCTCGTGCCGGTGGCGACCAGGCGGCGGGGAAGGGGCGCGAGTTCCTCGAAGTCCACGTCCCATATCCAGGAGACGTCGCGCCCGTCGGCGATGCGGTCGTTGAGGGCTGCAAGGACTACCATGCCCTCGCCTTCCCCGCGCAGGGTGCGGATGACCTCGTTGAAGCCGGTGGGGTTCTTGGACAGCACCAGGAACAGGGTACGTCCGTCCACGGGTATGCGCTCGCCTCGGCCGAAGGCGGTGGTGTAGCCCTCCACCCCGCGGCGCACCGCTTCCTCGCCCAGGCCGAGGAGCTGAGCGCCACCCAGCGCCGCCAGCAGGTTGTGGACGTTGTAGAGGCCGGGGAGGGGGAGGCGGAGCTCTCCCTTCCAGGTGGGGGTGACGACGCTCACGCGAGACCCGGACGTCCCCGCCAGCTCCACGCGCGAGGCGGCGAAATCCGGCGCGGGCCGGGAGAGGCCGCATGTCGGGCACGAGTATATGCCCATGTGGCCGAAATAATGGGTCTCGAAATCCAGGGGAGAGCCGCACTCCCGGCAATGTTTCGAATCGGCGGCGTGGCGGAGCCCTCCTTCCGTCTCCTCCGCGCTGTCCATGCCGAAGTAGTGGACGGAGGCGTCGGTGTCTTTTCCCAGCGACGCCACAAGGGGATCGTCGGCGTTGAGGAGGACGTGGGCGCGGGATCCCAGGCCGGCCAGGGCGGACCCCATCCTCCGGGCGAGGGATTCCAGCTCGCCGTAACGGTCGAGCTGGTCCCGGAACAGGTTGGTAACGATTACCAGGCGGGGACGCAAGCGCTCCACCGCCGCGGGCAGGGTGGCCTCGTCGACCTCGAAGAGGCCGATGTCTCCCCGCGGGATCCCCCGGGCACTCGAGGCCTGGGCGAGGGCCGCGGTGATGCCGGTCATGAGGTTGGCCCCCACGCGGTTGTGCACCGGGACCATGCCCGCCGCGCGCAGCATGCCCGCGAGCAGGTTGGAGGTGGTGGTCTTGCCGTTGGTGCCGCTCACCAGCACGCATCCTCCGGGGAGGTGGGAGGCCATGGCCTCCGGGGCGCGCCCGTACAGGCGCAGGATAACCTTGCCGGGGAAGTTGCTGCCCGCGCCTGCCCCCAGCCGACGCGATAACCAGGCGATGGCTTTGCCCGCCGCCACCGCCGCCGCCAGTCTGGCATCCATGCGTCTATTGTAATGGTTGAGCCGGCTTTTCACGCTCCCATTTCCCCATGCTTTCCTCGCCATGGAGGGGGAGAGGTTTTATGGATAGGCTCGCGGCTTTTCACACCTCCGTTTCATCGCGCATTCCAGGGCTTCGAGATTCGAAGATAATTTTGCCGATTATCGAGGCCGTTTCCCCTCGTTTTCCTCGAATTCGGGGCGAGGTTCCCTCGCAGGCGCTCGAAGCCCGCGTTCCCTTCGCGCCCTACGGGGACGGGGCGATGGGCTTCCGCCATCCGGAGGCCTTGCCTTTTGGATGCGCGTTCCCGGATTCGGGGGAGAGGCTCGTCACGCCCATCTGCTAGAATCCGTCTTGGAGGTGAACACGGTGGGTCCGACCATCAAGGCGGTCTTCTTCGACGCGGGAAACACCCTGTTGCTGCCCCATCCTTCGGTGGAGGAGGTGTGCGTGCAGGTGCTGGAGGGACACGGGTACCGCCCTTCCCTGCCCGACCTGCGACGCGGGCTCGAGATGGCGGAACGCTATTACGAGGAGCGCTACTGGAGCGATGACACCTTCTGGGCGTCGGAGGAGGAGGCCGCCGCCATGTGGAGCGAGATGTACGCGCTCGCCGTGGCGGAGGCCGGGGTGGGGGAGGCGGTGTCCCGTGGGCTGGGAAGGACGCTTTACGATGAGTTCGGGCGGGGCGACCGCTGGGCGCTCTATCCGGACGTCCTGCCCGCCATGGAGAGGCTGGCGGAGATGGGGATGCGCATGGGCATCATATCCAACTGGGACGTCCGCCTGCCCGGGCTGTGCCACCATCTGGGCCTCAGCCGGTACCTGGAGTTCGTCATCAGCTCCGCGAACCTGGGGCGCATCAAGCCCGAGGCGTCCATCTTCCGCATCGCCCTGGAGCGCGTGGGGGTGGCCCCGCACGAAGCGGTTCACGTGGGGGACCATTACTACGCCGACGTGCTGGGGGCGAGGGCCGCGGGGATTTATCCCGTGTTGCTGGACCGCTGGGAGCTCGCGGCTGGAGGCGACTGCGCAGTGATCAAGAGCCTGGAGGAGCTGCCGGCGCTGTTGTCTTCCGGCACGTTGACGTGTTGATGGAGGCGGGCGGCGGGAGCGGGCCCCTTGGGTTTCCCGGCCCGTCCCGGTTGCTCATCCCTTGGATCCCGAAAGCGAGGTGAAGCGCGGGTGAAGGTAGGGGCGGTGCAGATGAAATCCCGTCCAGGGGACGTGGACTGGAACCTGGAGAGGGCCGAGGGGTTGCTCGACCGGGCTTTCGGCCAGGGATGCGAGATGGTCATCCTGCCGGAGTTCTTCACCTCGGCGGTGGCGTTTGACCCCGTTATGCTGTCGGCGTCCCTCCCCTTTGACGGACCCGCGCTGGAGATGATGCGCGGAGCGGCCCGCAGGCATGACGGCTTCGTGGGTGGGTCATTTATCGCTTCGCGTGGCGGGGACAACTACAACGCCTTCGTGCTGGCCTTCCCCGACGGCGACTACGCCTTCCACGAAAAGGATCAGCCCACCATGTGGGAGAACTGCTATTACCTGGGGGGGAAGGACGACGGCATCCTGGAGACGCCCATCGGGCCGGTGGGGGTGGCTATGTGCTGGGAGATGGTGCGCGCGCGCACCGTGATCCGCCTGCGCGACAAGGTGGATCTCCTGGTGGGGGGCTCGTGCTGGTGGACGGTTCCCGATCGAGCCATCCCCATTCCGGGAAAGAAGGAGGTGCACCGGCGCAACCTTGAGATCATGCGGGAGACGCCGGTGCGCATGGCCCGTATGCTGGGCGTTCCGGTGGTGCACGCCGCCCACGCCGGGGATTTTCAATGCCGTATGCCGCTGCTCCCCGGCCTGCCCTACCGTTCGTTCTACCTGGGGGAGACCATGATCGTGGACGCCACGGGCGAGGTGCTGGCGCGGCTTTCGCGCGAGGACGGAGAGGGGATCGCGGTGGCGGAGATCGAACCGGGAAGGATTACTCCCAGCGAGGACCCCCCCGAAAGGTTCTGGATCCCCGATCTCCCGTGGCTCATCCGCCTGGTTTGGGGATACCAGAACCTCCACGGCCGGCTGTATTACCGCCGGGCCCGCGACTCCGGGAGGCTGAGGGTCCACGGGTGAGGGAATGGGCAAGGCGAGCCGGCCGAAGAAACCGGCACAAGCGCAGCGCCGGCACGGACTGGCGGCACGGGGTGAGGTAATAAGCACGGGCGAACTGGCCGAAGAAGCCCCGGCGGGAATCGCGGCCTCGCTATCCCAGTCGGAGGTGAAGAAATGCGCCCCGTGCGTTTACTGCGTCCCGGAATCCCAGGTTCCCTTCCGGATTGCCGTATCGTCGGCCTCGGCCATGACCGCGGGCGGGATATCGCCGTATTCACCGGCGCTCACTGGTAGGTGACCGCGATCTCCTCGTTGATGAGGTGTATCCAGGTCTGGCCGGCGTTCAATGGCACGGGGTTGCCGTTCTCGTCCACGAACACGGTGGGCGAATTGCGGTTGTCCTTCCTCCAGGTGGCGTGGTAGACCTTGCCGCCGGTGAAAACCAGGCATTTCCCGCTTCCCGTGACGCGGGATTCCGGCACGAAGGCGCCCGTGGTATCCCGCAGGCCGCTGTCGGTCACCGTGACGTACTGCACGATGACGTTGCGGGGGGCGACCTGCCTGCCGGTGGTGGCGTCGGTGTGGGGCGCGCCCTGGATGAAATGGAGGTAGGATCGCGATGAGGCGTCGTACTGGTAGGAAGCGGCGCAGATGGTGGCCTTGTAGGCGATGTTCACGGTACTGGCTTCCGAGACCATGACGCTTTCCGGGGGCTCTTCGCCGCTCTCGCCTTCCTCTTCCGTTTGCGTCTCACCGGTGCCCGACTGGGTTTTCCGCTCCTCCTCGTCGGCGAAGTAAAGGCCTGCCTCCGGAAGCCGGTTGAAGGCGTCGCCGCTCTCGGCCAGGTATTGCCGGAGGAGAGCAGTGCTGGTGTAGAGGTTGTGCGGCGCGCGCCGCGAGCGTTCCCTCCAGAAATGGGTGGCGTCCTCGGTGATATAGGACAGTCCCGACGCCTGCACCATGGAGATCACAGCTGAGGATCCGCCGCTGCATATGAGCAGGGGGTTCAGGAAGTAGATGATGTCTATGTCCGAGGGGCGCGCGCTGCGCGTGGGGCCGATGGCCTGGGAATCCTTGGAGAGGAATACGCATATGAAACGGGTCACCCCTCCCTCCACCAGCTCCTCGAAGACGATATCGGCGTCCACGATGCCGCTCTGGGGGCGGGCCTTGGGGTCGTTCTCCACCTTCACCGCCAGGGGGCGCCGGGTCACCAGGTCCCATGAGGCCACCTCCTCTCCGGTGAGGGGGTTGACGGGCGGCTTGGCGGGTTCGGGAGTTGGCTCGACGGCTTCCTGCGCCACTTTTGCTGCCTTGCATCCTGCCAGGGGAACAAGCAGGGAGACAAGGAGAAGCAACGGAAAGACGGCAACAAAGGATTCCCTTTTACGTCTGCGCGTTTTAGCGGCCATATATCGCTCTCCTTTCTCGGCGTGCGTTCATCTTTGACCGGTTTCAAACCTCGATCGCCATGCGGGGCGCCTTGCGCCTTGCCCGTACCGACGACGTTATTTTCTTCGTCTCTGTCCGCTGCCCCTCCTTCATCGGCGGCGAGACGCCGGTGGGGAGCGGCGGGGAGCGTCCGCCCTTCTTCCGGGACATCACGTCGCGTTGCTTTCATCATATGACGAAACGCGGACCTCTGCGGTTCAGCCCCTAAAGGGTGTTTCGCAATGGCTGAGAATTGGTTTTTCCGCCGGCGTCGAGCCTGCCCCGGAGCCCACACGAGCATGGGGAAGGGGAGCAGCAGGCGTTAAAGAGGTCCTTGCGGCCCGGAGCCCACGCGGGCATGGGGCAAGGACCAACGCGGATTGCACCGCTACCGGGGACTGGCCGGAGCCAACATGAGCATGGGCAAGGCCCGACCCTATGCCCGACCCCTATGCCCGGTCCAGCCCGAGGAGGCGGGCGGCGTTCAACCCCATGATGTCGGCCTCGCATGCGCTTCCCTCGAGGCCGGAGCGGGCGTCCGCCAAAGTCCTTTCATAGGGTATCAGGGGGTAGTCGGTAGCGAAGAGAATCCTTTTCCCACAGCCCGTTTCCGCGGCCAGGCGGTAGATGTCGCTCCGGTAGAGGAAGGGCGAAGCGGCGCTGTCGTAGTGGACGTCGCGGCAGGCCCTGGCGACTTCGGGCATCAGTTCGTAGAAGGGGAGCCCGCCGCCCCAGTGGGGCAGGATCAGCTTCAGCCCGGGAAACGACTCTATGAAACGGAAAATCGTGCCCGGCGTCACCGGTCCCTTGCCGGGATAATCGTGCCCCACCGGCTCGTTGACATGGATCATGAGCGGCACGTCATAGGTCATGGCCAGCTTCACCAGCGGTCCCATGAGGCGCTCGTCGCAGGGGTCGAAGCCCTGGGGCTGGGCATGCAGCTCCCCCAGGCCCCGCGCTCCCGCCTCCAGGCAGCGCTGGGCTTCCTCGAGCGCCGGTCTCCCGTGTCTCGGATTGGTCACGGCGAAGGGGATGAAACGGTCGGGGTTCCCGGCGGCCACCTCCAGGAGGTAGTCGTTGTTCTCGGCGCAACGCTCGAGGGTCATCCAGGGGAAGGGGCAGAGCACGGCCATAGCCACTCCGCAGGCATCCATTTTGGCCAGCATCTCGTCGGGGCTCGCCATGCGCGATTTTCCATGCGCGAACATGAGCTTGAAGGCGGCTTCGGCGTCGCCCACGGACCCGGGACTTTCCCTGGCCGAGGGCTGGAACATATGGGCGTGTGCGTCAAGGACGAACATCGCAGGCCGCCTTTCTGTCAACCGTCGGAGACACGCTTTATAATATCAGAGGCGCACGGTGGAGCATGTACAAGACAGTGATGGGGGGAACGCGTGGGACTAGCACTATTTTCCATCTTGCTGGCGCTGGTGATTTTCCTGGCCCTCTTCGCGGCCTACCTCCTGGCGCGCATCCTGAAGATCTACGCGCGGGCGCGGAGGCTCGAGACCATGCGCAGCTACGAGACCATACTTTACGCCGCCCTGCGGAAGCTCTCCCCGCACAAGACCCTGGAGACGCTCATCCCCGATCCCGACCGGGAGGCGCTGGAGGAGGTTCTTCTCCGCATGGGGGACGAGGGTTCGGAGGGCATAAAGGAAAAGGTCATCGAACTCTACGGCCTCGCGGGCTTCAGGGAGCGGAGGATACGGGAACTGCGCTCGCGTCGAAAGGGCAGGCGCAGCGACGCGGCGCGGCGCCTGGGCAGGATCGGCGACCCCGATTGCGTGGGAGAGTTGAGGGCGCTGCTCGAGGACTCGCGGGAGGAGGTAAGGGAGGCGGCGTTGTTCGCCCTGGGCAGGATCGGGACCAGGCAAGCACTCGAGGCCATGCTGGACGGGTTGGAGGAAGGCGGTCGCTGGTCCCAGGAGAAGATAGCCGAGGCGGTCGAGGAGGCGGGGGACGGGTCGCGCGTGATCTTAAGGGAGTTGCTGGCGAGCGACGACCCGCGCCGCCGCGCCTTCGCGGCGGAGGTGATGGGGGGAGTGGGCGGAGAAGAGGACACTCCCCTGCTCGAGGATGCGCTTGCGGACGAGTCGGTGGATGTGAGAGCGAGGGCCGCGGCTTCCCTGGGGAGAATGGCGCGACCATCCTCTGTCCCCGCCCTGGAGGCGGCCCTCGACGATCCCGCCTGGGAGGTGAGGGCGCAGGCCGCGAAGGCCCTGGGCGTGATGAGGGCGGGCGGGAGCGCCCCGCGCCTGGCTCAAGCCCTGCGTGACCCCGAGTGGTGGGTGAGGAACAACGCAGCGGCGGCTTTGCGCGAGATAGGCGAGGAGGGGGAGGCTCCCCTGGTCGAGACGCTATGGGACGAGGATCGCTTCGCGCGCGAGACGGCGGCGCAAGCCTTGGAGGAGAGCGGAGCGGTGGAGCGCATGGTGAGGGGGCTGGAGGGAGATGAAGGAGAGAGGGCGTCCGCGGAGCGCGTCATCCGCCGCCTGGCGGAGATAGGGTGCGTGGGGACGGTCGCGCAGGCTTTCTCAGACCTCCCGGCCGGGCAATTGAAGGACACGATGCGCCGCCTCCTCGAGGAAACGGAGTCCCTTGAGCTGCGGCGCGTTCTGGACGAGCACGCGCGGGATGGGGATGACGTTGGGGAGGGGGTAAAACCTTTCGGGAGCCTGGCCGATGCCGGGGAGGAAGAGGGGCGGGGGTAGGATGTCCCCGTACCATTTCCTGGCATACCTGGCGATAGCTTACTATATAGCCCTTTACTCCGTTCATTTCGCGCTCCTGCTTGTGGGGTACCGGGTGGCGTTGCGATGGAAGTATGCCGGGTACATCGAAGAGGCGCACCGCCTCTCGCGCAGCGCGCTGGTCCCTCCCGTCACCATCGCCGTGGATACGGAGGCCTTGGGGGATGACGCGATCCAATGGGTGGACCGCGCGCTTTCCCATCGCTTTCCCCAGTTGGAGGTGCTGGTTCTATGCGGCGATCCCGATGAGCCCAGGGTGGACCTCCTGGTCAAGGCCTACTACCTGCGCCGCGTGGACCGCGTCTTCAAGCGGGTGCTCGATTCTCCACGCCCGGACAGGGTCTATCAGAGCGACGACCGGCGCTTGACCCTGGTGGTGGCGGAGGGTTCGCGTCGCGGCGCGCTCTTGAACCTCGCCCTCAACCTCGCCCGTTACCCGCTTTTCGGAGTGGCGGACCGCGGATCCTTTCTGGCCGAGGACGCCCTTCTTCGCATGGTGAGGCCATTCATGGAGGCGGAGGCGAGCGCCCCCGCCGTAATGGGGGTGGAGATACCCCTAGAGATGGAGGGCGACGACCTGCTGCCCCCGCGCCGCATTACCAGGTTTTCCCTCATGGAGTCCCTGCGCTTTCAGCTCGGATACTTGCTGGGGGCTCCCTTCCTGGGCGGACCGGCCGTCATGCATGGCGCCTTCGTGCTTTATCGCAAGGAAGACTTGGTGTCCGCGGGGGGATTCGCCCCGAGCCCCTCCGTCCAGGAGGCGGAGATGGACATGACCCTGCGGTTGCACCGCCTGATGAGGGAGGCCAGGAGGCGGTACCGTTTCGTCTTCCTTCCCCAGCTCGTGGACAGGCGGGATTTCCCGTGTGCCTGGCGGGAGCACGTGAGGGATGAAGGGGAGAGGTGGAAGGGCATGAGGGCGGCCTTCTCCCGACACGCGGATATGTTCCTGCGCCGCCGTTATGGTTGGCTGGGGATGGCGCATCTTCCCGCCTTCTGGCTCTTCGTCCACGTGGCCCCGGCGGTGGGGTTCGCGTCCACCCTGCTCACCTTGCTCTTTTTCTTCCTGGGTTTGGTGGGATGGAAGGTCCTGGCCTTTTTCCTGGCCGCCTTCGCCCTTTATCCCGCCCTGGTGGGGGCGTTGACGGTGGTCGCCGCCCGCCGGGAGCTGGGCATCCTGGGAGGCCAGGGGGCCCTGCTCTACGGATACGCCTTCATGACCCAGCTCTGGTTCCGCCAGCTGTCCTCCCTGGCCGCTTACATCAGCGGATTTAGGTAGACGATGGGAAAACGGCATGGGAGGATACGCGGCCACGCTGAATATTCCCGGCCGTTGACCTCGGCATGCTTTGGTAGCCCCCCGGAGTGTCTCGCCTCCCTGGTAGCACGGATCATATCCAGCAGTGTCCTCCGGCGTGGGGGCGTCCGCGAAGCGTCGCTTCCAGCAGTTGGAAGGAGCGCATGATCAACCCCGGGCCACGGTTCGCTTTCATGGAAGGCGTGACTTTGCCGCCCGGGGTGGCACTAATCATTCCCAGCAGTGTTCCGGCGTGGGGGCGTCCGCAAAGCGGCGCATTCCAGCGGTTGGAAGGAGCGAATAGTCAACCCCGGGCCACGGTTCGCTTTCATGGAAGGCGTGATTTTACCTCCCGGGGTGGCACTAATCATTCCCAGCAGTGTTCCGGCGTGGGGGCGTCCGCAAAGCGGCGCTTTCCAGCGGTTGCAGGGCACGTACGGTCAGCCCCGGGCGGCGGTTCGTTCTTCGACGGACGGCGGTGCTTTCCCGCGCTATCCGGGCGCGGGTTATCCGATCCGCCCCGGTGGGGATGATTTAGAATAGCAATGACGGCGGATGGACGGTGGGCGCTGGGTTTCTCCGGCAGGAACGCGGTGCGAGGAGGTCGGCGGTGCACGAGCGTCAGGGCGGCAAGATCACATACCGGGCAGGCGGGCATTCCGCGGCCCCGCGCTCCCGGGACGGTTCCGCCCCGCCCGCTTTCCGGACCCGATGCGACATGGATATGGAACGTGAGGGGGGATGGGGAAAGAGGCTCAGGGCATGCCTTTACCCCGGCTTCAGTTTCCTCTGCCTGCTGTGGCTGGCCTTGCGCAGCGGGCGCAAGCCGTCCCGCCTCCGTTACCCTTGCCAGCAGGCGGCGGCGGTTCACGCCTCGTGGATTATCGCGGCGGCGGGCGCGGGGATGGTCCGCTGGGCTTATAAGGGGAAGGGCGGCAGGCGCCGCTTCATAGCCGTTCCGGCGCTCGTTCTGGTGGCGTCGCTGTGCGTCGCCGTGGGCGGCCAGTCTGGGGTGGAGGCGGTGGGGAGGGAGGTCCCCGACCTCGAGGAGGCCGGGATGCGCGCGGCATCCCTCTCGCCCCCGGCCTGGACGGGGGAGCTATCCGATGGGAGCCACGACGTCTTTGCGGTAACCAACGTGCCTGTTCCGGCGGCGGGAAACCCCGTGCATGCCGGCGTGGACGCCCTCATCCGTTTCCTCGACGAGGGCGGGGTGTCCTTTTACCGCAGCGCCGCGGATTACCCCGGGGCGGGGCCGGAGGGCATAATCTCTACCGACGACGTAGTGCTCATCAAGGTCAACGCCGCGTGGGACCAGCGCGGGATGACCAATACCGACGTGGTGCGCGGGCTCATAAGCGCGGTTCTCCGCCATCCCGACGGCTTCACCGGCGAGGTGGTGCTGGTGGAGAACTGCGAGGGAGGCCCCGATTACAACCAGGTCCATAACAACGCAGAGGACGCGCGCCAGTCCTTCCAGGCGGTGGTGGATTCCTTCGGCGACCCGGCCAGGGTCTCCGCCTCCAGCTGGTGGTCCTTCACCGATGAGGCGGTGTACGAATTCGACTCCGGGGACATGCGTCAGGGCTACGTGCTTCTCGGAAACAACGTTTCCTATCCCAAGTTCGTGACTGGCAGGGGCACCTGCGTATCGCTGCGCAACGGCGTATGGACGGGTTCCGGCTACGACAAGGGCAGGGTCAAGCTCATCAACGTCCCCGTGCTCAAGAGCCACAACGCCACCGGGGTCACCGCCGCCCTCAAGAATTTCATGGGCGTTCCCTCCATCCATAAGACCGTGAACGTGCATCACGACCTCATATACCAGGGTTTCATGGGGAGGATGATGAACGAGGTCATCTTCCCCGACCTCAACATCATCGACGCGATATGGGTGAGCCCGGCGCACCCCGACGGCCCGGCGGGCCCGTATTCCAAGGCGGTGCGGGCGAACGTCCTGCTGGCGGGAAAGGACCCCGTGGCCCTGGACTGGTACGCGGGGAAACACGTCCTATATCCTATAAGCGGCTACGGGAGGCATGATCCGGACACTCCCTACGGCGAGGGCACCAACCCTTACCATGACGGGACGCGCAACACCGGTTACCCCTATAACGCTTTCCGCGTCATGCTGGAGAGCACCGCTTCCGTGCTCCGGCAGGGAGGGCGCGACGTCACCCTTGACCCGGCGCGCATGACCGTGCGCGTCCGCGACCTCAACGTGGGACTGCGGTGGTCCGGTGGTCATTGCGTCACCGGGGTGGACTCCCCCGGGACGGAATGGCACTTCGCCGAGGGCACCACGAGGGAGGGCTTCGAGGAATGGCTCTGTTTGCAGAACCCGCAGGGCCACGCCGTCCGCGCCGGAATCGACTTCATGACCGGGGAGGGGGAGGTAACCACCCATTCCCTGGAGCTCGCCCCCCACTCCCGCTCCACTCTCCACGTCAATCACCTCCTGGGACCGGGCAAGGACGTCTCGGCGTCCGTGCGCGCGGAGGTGCCCATCGTCTGCGAGCGCCCCATGTACTTCCTCTACAACGGCGCCTGGTCCGGCGGGCATTGCGTGAGCGGGGTCAAGGCCCCGGGCGCCGAATGGTACTTCGCGGAAGGGACGGCCCGCGGCGGCTTCGACACCTATATCTGCATCCAGAACCCGCAACAACAGGACGCCGAGGTGAGGATCACCTACATGAAGGGCGACGGCGAAAACTCGCAGCAAGGCCTGACCGTGAAGGGCGAGTCGCGCTGCACCGTGAACGTCGCGTCCTTCCTGGGGAGGGGGGACGACGTGGCCCACGACTTCAGCGCCAGGGTGGAGTCCACCAACGGGGTCCCCATCGTCTGCGAGCGCCCCATGTACTTCCTCTACAACGGCGCATGGACGGGGGGACATTGCGTGAGCGGGGTGCAGGCCCCGGGCGCCGAGTGGTACTTCGCGGAAGGGACGGCCCGCGGCGGCTTCGACACCTATATCTGCATCCAGAACCCGCAACAACAGGACGCCGAGGTGAGGATCACCTACATGAAGGGCGACGGCGAAAACTCGCAGCAAGGCCTGACCGTGAAGGGCGAGTCGCGCTGCACCGTAAGCGTCGCGTCCTTCCTGGGGAGGGGGGACGACGTGGCCCACGACTTCAGCGCCAGGGTGGAGTCCACCAACGGGGTCCCCATTGTCTGCGAGCGCCCCATGTACTTCCTCTACAACGGCGCCTGGTCCGGGGGGCATTGCGTGAGCGGGGTGGCCTCCCCCGGCATGGAATGGCACTTCGCCGAGGGCACCACGAGGGAGGGTTTCGAGGAATGGCTCTGCCTGCAGAACCCGCAGGGCCACGCCGTCCGCGCCGATCTCGCGTTTATGACCGGCGAGGGGGAAGTGATCCCCTGCGAAATGGAGCTGCCCGCGCGTTCCCGCGTCACCCTGAACGTAAACCGCGTCCTCGGCCCGGGAAAGGACGTCTCGGTCTCCGTTCGAGCCTCCTCGCCCATCGTCTGCGAGCGCCCCATGTATTTTGAGCTCCGGATGTGATGCGCCGGAAGAAGATAAGGGTCGTGTCTTTACTTTTTCATTTCGCCGCACCGTAAGACAAGCACCCAAAGTCTCCCCGGAACAAAAAAGTCATGTATTTCGAGCTCCGGATGTGATGCGCCGGAAGAAGATAAGGGTCGTGTCTTTACTTTTTCATTCCGCCGTTTCGTAAGACAAACAACCAACGTCATCCCGGAACAAAAAAGTCAAGACACGACCCGGTCACATACCCGCACAAGCTCTCGAAAGCACCTTCGTCCTTAACCGAATCTTTACATTTTCTGAAGCGCGCCTTAAAGGGCGGGTGCGAGCCTATGGATGGAAGGAGGTGAGGGGAATGAAGAACGGGAAAGCAAGGGTCTTTATCGGGATCATAGCCCTGATGGCGGCCCTGGCGTTGTTAGCGGCCGCGGCGGGGCCTGCCCTGGCCCAGGAGGGACAGGAGGACACGGCGCAACGTGAAGTGCCGCCCGAGCTGCGGGAGAAGTTGGAGGAGCTGAGGGAGGCGGTGCGGGAGCTCAGGGGAACCCTTTCGCCCCTAATGGAGAGCATCCGGGATTACGTGCGGGACAACCGCGCGACCTTGAAGGGGCAGCAGGAGAGCTGGCGCGAGGGCTTTGCGAAGCGGCGCGAGATGGCGCGTGGCTTGCGCGAGCAGATGGCCCCCTTGAAGCTGGTCATGGAGACCACGAAGGCCGCCAGGGAGGCGATAAGGATGGATCTGGAGGCCGCGCGGGACGCGTGGGAGGCCGGCGATACCCAGGGCGCCATCGAGCATATCGATCAGGCGTTGACCAAGATCGAGGAATTGAACCGGGTGATGGCCGAATCCCTGGGCTCTGGCTAGACAGGCCGGTTTACGGGGAGCGTTCGAACCGCCGGCACCGGGGAGGGAGGAGGTTCCCCACCCCCCGGAGGGCCTCCCCCCGGTGACCCGGCAAAGGCGAAAGGCAGAGAGATGAAAGAGGTGATTTCAGGCACTGCCACACGGGCTTAGGGCATGTTCGGATAAGCGCGGAAAAGCGATTTTTCGGGTGATCGAACCGCCGGCACCGGGGAGGGAGGAGGTCTTCCAACCCCCCCGGGGGGCCTCCCCCCGGTGACCCGGCAAAATCGAAAGGCGGCGAGATGAAGGCGGCGATCTCGGGCATTGCCCTCCAGGCGCGGGTCGGGCGTGGGGAAAAGCCGCAAAGAGATGATTCGCTCCGTCCTCTTGCTAAGCAGGATGCCGGCGGAACGGAGGAGAGGGCCATGATTCCACTTTCCAATTCCGCCGTTTCACCCGGTAGGCACACATCGTCTCCCGGGAACGGAAAGGTGAAGACACCACCCCGATCACACAAGGGGAGACGGCAACACCGAAAGGCGGCGAGATGAAGGAGGCGATTTCA
Organism: Actinomycetota bacterium; assembly: GCA_013178005.1. Lineage (GTDB taxonomy): Bacteria > Actinomycetota > Geothermincolia > Geothermincolales > RBG-13-55-18 > Solincola_B. Next base: position 11,497 of record JABLXL010000016.1, on the reverse strand, counting down.
AACTGGTGGAGGAGGAGGGACGCCTTCGATGTCCTCGCGGTCCTCTTCATGCTCCTGTGCCTGACCCTTGTCCTGGCCAACCTCTCCATGTTCCCCGTGTTCATCGATATCCCTTACCACATGGCGGTGACGCGGGGATTCCGGGAAGCGGGCGGCGTGGTCACGTGGGATTTCTGGGATGCCGCCCCCGCCGGGCGCCCCCACATCTACCCGCCCCTGCTGCACGTGGGCATGTCCGTGCTCGAGGACGCGGGGCTTTCCGCGGAGACCACTGCTACCCTGGTCTGCGTGCTGATGTTCCCCCTCGTGCTCCTATCGATGTGGTGGGCGATGCGCAAGCTTTTCGGTCCCCGAGCCGCCTTCTATTCCCTCATCCTGGTGGCGGTGCCCTATACCTTTTTTTACCAGACCGGCATCACCATCGCCGCCTCCCTGGTGCTGGTCCTGACCCCCTTGGTTTTCCTGACCCTGGAGGAGGACCGCAAGGTCGCCTCCGCGCTGCTCCTGGCCATGTGCCTGTACGCGCACCTCGTCCTGGGTCACCTGGCCGCGCTGGCCCTCTTCATCTACATGCTCCACCGCCGCGAGTACTGGAAGCGGATAGCGAGCGTGCTCGCCGCCGCTTACCTCCTCTACCTGCCCTGGGGCATCGTGGTGGTGTCCAACCTGAGGAGTTTTTCCATGTCGGAGCCCGGGATGGGCAACGGCTTCACCCTGCACCTTCTCCTCTGGGGACTGGCGGCGGCGGGAGTGGTCGCCTGCTACCTGCGTCGCAGGCAGCATTACCTGCTTCCGGCCTACCTTTTCTCCATGGTGCCCATCGCCTTTTTCTATTCCCACCGCTTCTGGGACGGCCACGTCTTCCTGCCCCTGGCCATGCTGGGAGGGGTGGCCCTCGACCGCCTCCACGGCTTCACGGGCGAGCGCCTGTCGCGAAGCGCGCGCGCCGGCGCCCCGGCGGGAGCCCTGGCGGGAGCGGTCATGGCGGTCGCGGTGGCGGTGGTTTTCTTCCTCGACCCGGCGGTGGCGTCATCAGGGGGCCCCAGGGCGCCGGGCGTCCGGCCCGGTGACGTGGCCTACGCGGGGATGGCGCCCATGCCCGGCGCCGGGGGGAACCTCGAGGGCCAGGGAGTCCCCGGTGTTCCTGCCCCGGGCCCCTACGCGCCGGGGAACCGGCCCGGAAGCCCTCCTCCTCCGGGTGTCACCGGCGGGTACCCCGCCTTGCCGCAGGAAGGGGCAGCCTCCCTCCAGCAGCGCCGCATCATGCGCCTGCGCGACCTCGCGGGGGGCTCCGCCACGCTCAAGTTGCAGCCCACCACTTTCCTGGTGCTGTCGGGGATAGAGGAGGCGCGGGGGGCCTTGCTCCAGGGGAACACCGAGACCTTCGGAGAGGAAAATCTGCGGCTCATGGACGCCATCGAGGAGAACAGCGACCCCGGGGACACCGTTTTCGTCACCGAGGGGCGGTTGGGCGATCTCATATACGCTATGACCGGGCGTTATGTAACCCAGGGGATGTTCCACGAGGTGCAGCCCACGTACAAGGCCGATCCGCGCGAGGACGCTTCCCTGGCGGTGGTGGATGCCGCCGTGCCGGCCGCCTCCCCCTACGGCGCGGGAAATGCGGGAGCGCTCGCGTCGCGGAACGGATGGCATGAGGTCGAGAGGGTGGGGAGGTACGTGCTCCTCGCCGGAGACGGCGAGCAAGGCGGCGGGGTGACCGCTGCTTCCGCCGCCCTTCCCCTCTGGGCGGCTTACGCCCTGGTCCTGGCCGCCGTGGCCGCGATCATCATCGACCTGTTCGTGGTGAGGGACAGGCGTAAGGGGCCCGGCCCCTCCCGCCACGCGCCCGCTTCCCTCCCGGACGGCGGCGGGGGCTTGGAGGGGGATTCGGCCCTTGCGGTGATACCCGCCCGCGACGAGGAGGAGAACGTGGGGGACGTGGTGAGGGAAATACGCTCTATGTGCCCCGGTCTCGATATCCTGGTGGTGGACGACGGCTCCCGTGACCGCACGGGAGAGAGGGCGCTGGCGGCGGGGGCCATGGTGCTGCGCCTGGAAAAGAATATGGGGGTGGGCGAGGCGGAACGGCGAGGCCTGGAGTTCGCGCTCGAACGCGGTTATTCCATCGCGGTGAGGCTGGACGGAGACGGCCAGCATCCCGCCCGCCACATCGGGGAGTTGATGGCTCCCCTGCTGCGGGGGGAGGCGGACGTGGTGGTCGGTTCCCGTTTCTTGTCGGAGGGGGGCAGCGGATACGGCATATCCAGGCCGCGGCGGCTGGGCATAACCTACCTCGGAGCCTTGGTCCGCCGGCGCACGGGACGCTCTTTCACCGACCCCACCTCCGGCTTTCGCGCCTACGCGAGGAAAGCCATGCGGTTCATAGCCGCCTCCCCGCCGCGAAGGTATCCCGAGGCGGGCTCGCTGCTCGCCATGTGCGCGGCCGGCCTCGAGGTGCGCGAGGTGGCGGTCACCATGAGGGAACGCGTGGCGGGGAAATCCTCCATAGGGGCCTTGAGGGGGGCGCGCATCCTGGCGGCGGCGACCCTAGACGCGATGCGGTTGGCTCCCGCCGGGAGACTGCGTCCCCGCGAGGAGCCCGGGATCCGTGCCCACGCGGTGAGCGAGACGGCGGACCTCCGGTCATAGCCTGGTGCCGATCGCCCGGATTCGTCCGCGGGCGCAGCCGCAGGCGAGCGGGGTTCCCCGGCGCCGGCGTCCTCTCCGTGTGATGGCCGCCGTTGGGTTTTCCCCGCGACGAACCATCACTCCCTCCGGGGATGGTCAGCCCGTGGCAAAGTGGCCATGGGCTCCTTGCGCGATAGCCCGGCTCGATTTCAGCCGTACAGCGTGGGATGGCGCAGAAACCCCTCGATCCCGTCCATCCTGACCACCCCTGGCCGGGGCCGCCGCACACCACCGCGAGGCGGCGCGAGGAAAAGGCGCGGAAATGGAGATGTAATGATCCCGCGCTCCTCACGTTCTTATCTACGTGAGGGTGGAACCGATCGTATCTTAAGCGACGTACTCGGCGCGTCGATGATGAGGGTATCGGCTGGAGAGAGCGCAAGCCCGAGGGCGGTAAGGGGGCAGACTTCCCGCCTCTGGCGACGAAAAGGAGGTTGCTGCGAGATGAGCGGGAAAAAGAGGTTTGCGACGGTCCTGCTGGCCATGGTCCTCGGCGGTCTGCTTTGCGCCATGGGCGCGGCGGCGGCGCCCGCGGAGGAGGTCAAGGCCGCCTGCGGGACCAAGGGCTGGTATTTCGCCGAGGGCTACACCGGCGGAGACTTCGACACCTGGATCCTGATCCAGAACCCCAACCAGAGCGATGCCATAGCCCACTGCAGGTTTTTCACCCCGGACGGCGAGCCCATCACCTGGGACGTGCCCCTGCAGGGCGAGACCAGGACCACCGTGTTCCTCAACACCATACCCGGACTCGAGAAGAAAGAGGTCGCCGCGGAGGTGACCTGCGAGGGCGATGGGGTCATCGCGGAGCGGGCCATGTACTTCAGCTACGATTCCGGGCAGGGAAAGAGGGCGGGCGGCCACGCCACCATCGGGGCGGACAGACCCAGCTGGAGCTGGTACCTGCCCGAGGGCTACACCGGGGGAGGCTTCGACACCTACGTCCTGCTCATGAACCCCGGCGAGGAGGACGCCGAAAACGTCCGCGTCAAGCTCATGAAGCCCAATGGCGGCCAGCGTTACGAGTTCAAGACCAGCGTTCCCGCCGGGCGCAGGAGGACCATCAAGCTGGACGACCTGGTGTGGACGGAGGGGCAGGACAATTTCATCCCCGCCACCGGCGAGGGGGGCGGGGAGCAGCCGCAGCAGGTTAAGTTCGACGACACCGACGTCTCCACCTATATCTGCTCGGACAAACCGCTGGTCGCCGAGCGAGCCATGTATTTCGACTACTATGGGAAGGCGGGCGGCTCGAGCTCCATCGGCGCCACCGAGACCTCGCCGGAATGGTACCTGCCCGAGGGTTACACCGGCGGCGACTTCGACACCTGGGTCATGGCCATGAACCCGTCTGATTACGCCGTGGACATCACCTATACCTTCTACTCCAACGCCCCCGGTTTCCAGCCGGTGAGCGTGACCCACCCCGGCGTCGCCCCCTGGGCGCGCGACACCATCCACGTGGACGAGGTGCCGGGGCTGGAGGGGACCGACGTCTCCACCAAGGTAACCGCCACCCGGCCGGTGCAGCTCGCCTCCGCCGGCGAGGAGGGCGACGTCCAGCGATACGCGGTGCTCTTCGGCATCGAGGACTACCCCGACGGAGCGGACCTCAAGTACTCCGTGGACGACATGTATGACATCAAGCACAAGCTGGCGGACAGCGGAGGCTTCACGTATATCTACTACGAGGGCGCAAACGCGACCCTGGCGAACTTCCAGGACAAGATGGAGTGGCTGGCCGAAAACACCGACGAGGACGACATCGTGGTCCTCTTCTTCGGGGGCCGCAGCTCCGAGGACGCCTCCGGCGATTACCTGGACCTCTACGACGGCAAGGTCTCCGGCGGCGAGCTTGAGACCTATCTCTCCAACCTGAAGACGCAGAAGCTCGTAGGCCTCTTCAGCTGCGACAACAGCGGCGAGATCGCGGAGGGGCTGGCCGCCCCGGGTAGGGTTCTCCTTTCCTCCTGCGACAAGGGCGAGAAGTCGTACGAATACCCCGATGACGATTTCACCGCCGCCGACGGCGACTACGGCAACGGGGTCTGGGCCTATTACTTCGTGGAGGCCCTGGGGAAGAAGGAGGCGGACACGAACGACAACGGCCTGGTGAGCGCGGAGGAGGCCCACGGCTACCTGGACGGCCGGGTCACCGAGTTCGTGCAGGACACCTCCTCCGACACCCAGACGCCGCGTATCTTCGACGGGGTCGCGGGAGACCTTGACCTCACGGTGGAGAAGGTCCCCGCGGGGATCGTGGCCGAGCGCTCCGTATACTTCAACTACGGCACCGCCAACGACGGCGCCACCTCCATCGGCGCATGCGAGACCCTACCCAAGTGGTTCCTGGCGGAGGGGTATACCGGCGGGGGGTTCGACACCTTCGTGCTCATCATGAACCCCTACGACTTCTGGCAGAAGATAGAGCTGACCTACATGACCCCCACGGGGGAGCCCATCGTGGAGGAGCGCGAGTGCCCGCCCAACTACCGCATGACGGTGAAGGTGGACGACGTCCCGGGGCTGGAGGCGACGGACGTATCCACGCGCGTGGAGGCCTGCCCCATGGAGGCGGCCGGGGTCGGCGCCGCATGCTCCTACGGGGTGGTGGTGGAGCGCGCCATGTATTTCGTCTACACCGACCCGCAGGACGGCTCGCGCAAGACGGGAGGCACCTGCTCCATAGGTTACGGACCCCGGTAATAGATACCATCATGGAGGCCGGGCTTCGGCCCGGCCTCCTCTATGGGGTCCCGCCTCCTCTATGGGGTCGTATCTTGAATTTTTCCTCGCTTTGCTTGCGGCTGCTTTCTCCGGCCCGGGCCGGTAGGGTCCTGTCTTAACTTTTTTGTTCCGAGGAGACGGTAGGTACCTTGCTCGCGAAGCGGCGGAATCAGCAAAGAGAAGACACGCCCCCATTTCCCACGCTCAGCTCCCACTGAGGAAGATCGTCACGACAAAGGGTCCACGGTTTAGCGTATGGACGTATATCTTCCAGGTTTTGTATTGTTTCGAGGCGCAACGCGCCGGCACCGTTGCGCCTTGCTATGCACGGCGCCGTCGCCAATGCGATGCAGGCCAACGAGCACAAGGAGAAGAGACAAACGCTTATTTCTGACAGGAGGGGCAGAAATAGGAACCGCGGCCGCAGATCACCTCGCGTAGGATGGCGGCGCCGCAGCGGGGGCATGGCAGGCCGGCGCGACGGTAGACGCGGTGGGCATCCTGGAAGTCGCCGCGGTCGCCCCGCAGGTCCACGTAGTCGCTCACCGATGAGCCCCCGCGCTCTATGGCCTCCTTGAGCACCTCCCGCAGCGCCCGGTGGAGGCGCGCGGCCTCCTCGGGGCCGAGGTCCCCGGCGCGGCGCAGGGGGCTTATGCCGGCGCGGTGCAGGGCCTCGTCAGCGTATATGTTGCCGACGCCGGCGACACGTGACTGGTCCATGAGGGCCGACTTCACGCGGCACCTGCCGGAAAGCGCGGCGCGGAGACGCTCGCGGGTGAATTCATCCGAAAGGGGTTCAGGGCCCAGGTTGTGGAGGCCGCGAAGGGGACGTCGGTCTCCGCCCCAGAGAAGGGCCGTCTCGCCGAAGGTGCGGGGGTCCACGTACAGCAGGTCCCTTCCGTCCTCCAGATGGAAGACGATGTGGGTATGGCGTGGCCGCTCCTCGCGCGGGGAGGCGAGGAGGAGCGATCCGGTCATCCCGAGGTGTATCACCAGCTCCCTGTCCCCGTCCAGCTCCAGGAGCAGGTATTTCCCCCGCCGCCCCACCTCGAGTATCCGCCTGCCTTTGACCCCCCTGCGGTAGCCGGAGAGACTGGGATGACTTACCAGGCGCGGCAACATCACCTCGCAACCCGCGATACGCGCGCCCGCGAGCTCCCGCTCCAGTTGCCTGCGTATGACCTCGACCTCGGGAAGCTCCGGCATCATCCCTCCTTGCTACCGATGAGCCCTCAAGCGCCTCAAGCCGGTGCGCCCGCCTCCGTCCCCGGCGAGGTGTCCGGCGGCCTTGGCGGCAGCTCCAAGGTGAAAACCGTTCCCTTCCCGGGCTGGCTCCAGAGGGATATCCTCCCCCCCAGCAGGCCGACCAGCTCGCGGCATACCGAGAGCCCCAGCCCCGAACCGCCAAGCCGCTGCGAGCGCGAACGCTCCACGCGCGCGAAGCGGTCGAACACGCGCTCCTGCTCCTCTACGGGTATGCCCTGGCCGCTGTCCCTGACCTGGATCCGCACCCCCCCCAGGGGAAGGGGGTCCGCGGAGAGGACCACCTCGCCCCCCTCAGGGGTGAACTTGACCGCGTTGTCCAGGAGGTTGTGCAGCACCTGCTCGAGGGCGTCGCGGTCCGTCTCGATGGTGGGAAGGCCGCCGTGGATCTCCACCCGCAAATCCAGGCCCTTATCTTGCGCCTTAGGCATCACCTTCTCCCCCACCTCGCGCAGGTATTCCTCCATAGACAGGTGTGAGGGTCGCAGCGCCCAGGCGCCGGCGTCGATGCGGGATAGGGCCAGGAGCTGCTCCAGCACCCTCTTCAGCCGCCTGCTCTCCTCGGCGATGATGCCCAGGTAGCGGCGCCTGTCTTCCTCCGACTGCACCATGTCCTCGAGGAGGGCCTGGGAGAACCCCTCGATGGAGGTGAGCGGGGTCCTTATCTCGTGGGAGACGTTGGCGACGAAATCCTTCTGCAGCCTCGCGCTGGTCTGGATGCGATCCGCCATGTAATTGAAATAGCGCGAGAGCTCGGCGATCTCGTCTTTGCCCGCTATGTCCACCCTTTTCTCCAGGTTGCCGTGGGCGAGCTCCCAGGCCGCCCGGCTCAGGCTCCGCAGGGGCCGGAGCACGTATGAGCTGAGGTAAAGGGCCAGGACCAGGGAGAGCAGCAGGGCGGCGCCGCCGGCGATCACCAGGTATCGCATGAGCTCCCCGGCGGACGTGGTGACCAGGTCCTGCGGGCGCTTTGCCACCAGCAGGTTGTAGTATTCGGGGTGGCTGGGTATCCTCAAGGGCACGGCCACCAGGTATACCTCTCCCAGGAGGCCGAAGTCGCCCTCCCGGGACACGATCTCGTCCGAGGCGAGCAAGCCGGGGTCGAAGGAGCGCGGAACGCGAGCGGGTATGGGGCGCGGAGCGACCACCACCCCGTCGCCATCCACGATCACGCTCACCGCCTTGATGAGCTTCCCCTCCAGGCGCAGGAGCTGGGTTATCCTCTCGGTCTCCGCTAAGGCCGTCCCGGGAAGCCGCTCTCCCAGAGCGAAAAGCATCGCGAGGTCCCGGCCCATCTCCTTGGATTGATCCACCAACTCTTCGCGTGCGGCCCGTTCCTCGCGGCTGCGCTCCCTCCATGCCAGGTATGAGAAGAGGGCGCCGAAGAGGAGCAGGCTGAGGAGGGCCAGGAAGAGGAAATAGAATATGAAGCGGCCGCGCAGGGAGCGGAAGGAAGGGGTCCGCTTCCTCGTCATCTCCTCAACGCTTCCCTTCCCTGAACTTGTACCCGACCCCCCAGACCGTTTCCACGTAGCGCGGGTTGGAGGAATCCTCCCCGAGCTTTTCCCGCATGTGGCGGATATGCACGTCCACGGTTCGCGTGTCGCCGTAGTAGTCGTAGCCCCACACGCGCTCCAGGAGTTTCTCGCGGCTCATGACGATGCCGCGGTTCAGGGCCAGCACGTACAGCAGGTCGAACTCCCGCGGCGTGAGCTCCACCTCCCTGCCTCCCTGGGTTACGCGGCGGCGGGAGCAGTCGATGACCAGGTCGTCCAGGTGAAGGACGTCCTGGGGCTCTGGTAAAGGCTGGGTGCGCCTGAGCACCGCCTTCACCCTCGCCACCAGCTCCCGTGGGCTGAAAGGCTTGGTGAGGTAATCGTCCGCGCCCAGTTCGAGCCCCACCACCTTGTCCACCTCGTCCTCGCGCGCGGTGAGCATGATGATGGGAAGGCGCGAACGCGAGCGGATGCGTCTGCATACCTCCCAGCCGTCCGGCTCGGGGATCATGATGTCCAGGATGACGAGGGCGGGCTGCAGCTCCTCGAAGCGTTTCAAGGCCTCCTCGCCTCCCGAGGCCTCGGCGACCCGGAATCCCTCCTTCTCCAGGTACAGGCGCGCCAGCTCGACGATGTTCGCCTCGTCGTCCACCACCAGGATCAATTCTCCGGCCATGGCCCTTCATTCCTCCAGGACGTGGCCGCTGCATCCCCGGGCGCGCGCCTTCAGCAGCACCTGGGCACCCCATTCCGCCAGCTTGGCGTAGGTGGCCATGAAACGGTTCGAGTTGCACACTCCCCCCAGGGCGAGGAACACCAGGGGGGCGCGGATAATGTCGCCGCGGTAGTCGTAGTAGGTGAGCTCGCCCTGGCGGCGGTGCTGTTCAAGGTAATGCTCCAGCTTGCCCCTCTCGAAGGCTTCGACGGCCAGGGAACATATCTCGGCTGCCTTGTGGGGCGGCAATATCAGGATGCATTCGTCGTAGGAGGGCTGTCCCAGGAAGCACCCTTCCGCCTTGCAGGCGCCCAACGCGTCCTCCAGCGTCCTGGCCATGAAGAGCAGAAGCCGTTCGCCCCTGCTCACCCCGTAGGCCTCCTGGAAGGGGCGGAAGTGCTCCATTCCGGCGAAGACGGCGGTGAAGATCTCGCCCTCCTGGAGACGCCGGTTGACCTCGTTCTCAACCGTTACCGCTCCGGGCAAGCCGGTTACCGGATGCGAACTCAGCTCCTCGCGGGAGCGCTTGATATGCGCCTTTATCCTCGCCAGGAGCTCCTGGTTGCTGAAGGGCTTGGTGATGTAGTCGTCTCCCCCCGCCTCCAGCCCCTTGATCTTGTCCTCCACCGCCTCGCGCGCGGTCAGGAAGATGATGGGAATGAGGCGGGTGCGGGTGCGGGTGCGGAGCTGGCGGCAGACCTGGATGCCGTCGGTAACCGGCATCATGACGTCCAGGATGATGAGGTCGGGGCGCAGGGCCTCCGCCAGCTCGACGGCGCGCTCTCCCTCCTCGGTCGTATGCACCTCGAAATCCTCATCCTCCAGGTAAAACTTTACCGCCCTGAGGATCTCCGGTTCGTCGTCCACCAGGAGTATTCTTCCCTGCATCCTCGCCCCCTTCGTTTTGAACCTTGCATATATTATGACAGCGGCGGGCGCCTTATTCCATGCCCCGCGCGGCTCTCTCATCTCCCGGGCTTCCGGGGGTGTCCCGGTCCGCGCAAGCGCAGCATGCCCGACGGGATGGTCTTCCGGGCACGGATTTCCCTTCTTCAGCTTGGAGCTTTTCCAGCCGAATACAATACTTGGAAGAAAGGCAACCGATGGACAGGCTTGTTGCCTGGGAATAACATATAGGTGCGCTGATAAGTGCGTTACCGGGCCGCGCCCGGGCAGTTGGTGGCAGGAAAAGGAAAAGACCGGGGGGCAGCGGCGCCGTCGAGGCGTGGAGCGCGGAATCCCGGTCGGGGAGTTGTCCCGGCATGGACGGGAGGCGAAGGGGGTTAGGAGATGTCGGAGATGATGCGCGCAAGGGGAGGGTGGCGCAGGGCTGCGTTAGTCCTCTGCGTCCTTTTGGCGGCGGGATGCCTGTTCCTGGTCCTGGGGGTGACGGTATGGGCGCAGGAGCAGCAGCCGGCGGAACAGACCACCGAGGGACAGCAGCCGGCCGAGCAGACCACGGGCTCGGGTGAGACCACGTCACAGCCAGCCCCGCAGAAGAAGGACGGGCTGGTCATCCAGTACTGGGAGCCCGAAGTGGGGACGAAAGCCGTCTACCACATCAACGACTGGATCAACGACGAACACGGGGACTATTACGATACCTGGACCCTCGGCTACCGGGACGACGTCGAGCTTTACGCGGCGGAGAACCCCAAGCCGCCGGTGAACTGGTCGAGCTCCTACTACAAGAGCGTCGAGGCCACCAGCAACATGTACCCGGTCTATTTCGGCCTCGAGGGGCCCTGGTATTTCAACATGACCACCCCATACAAGATCATCGAGGAGGTCATCGGGATTCACGAGGCCATGGACGCCTTCGAGTTCCCCCAGGCCACCTACGCCGTGAGGCGGACCTATGTGGGATCGGGCGGGCACCGCTTCGTCATCACCTCCTACATGAGCAACGATTCCACCGCTGCCGAGTGGCACGAGTGGGGATACACGAAGGAGTATTTCCCGGAAGGGAGCACCAGCTCCACGAAAAAAACGGTGCGTTACCTGAGCCCCTTCGATAAGAGGACCCCGGTCTCGGCGACGACGTCCTTCCCCCTCCAGGTTGGGGATACCGGCTCCATGCCGCAGATATACCTCTCGTCGGGATCTGAGGTTGCCGGAGCTACCTTCGAGGTGGTTTCGGAGGGAAAGATAACCACCCCGGGCGGCGTCTACGACGCCCTGCTCATCCGCTATGATTACGGCCTCCCGGAGAGCCGGGTGAACGCGACGCGCATCGAATACAACTGGTTCGTCCAGGGTATAGGAGCGGTGGTCGGTGTAAAGAGCCTCCCCAACGTGCTTGGGCCGACGTATGACGAGGCCACGGGCTATTACTCCGTGCGCCAGGACAAGGTGTGGTATAACTCCACCGGCATCTGGGTGCTCAAGTCATTCCAGGGACCGGGGGCAGCGAAGCAGTAAAGTAACCCGTACCCCGGCGGACACGAAAAACCGGAGGGCGGCCCTGGCCGCCCTCTTTTCGTGTGCCGGGCATGGCCGGCAGCTCGGGGGTGAAAGTCCCCTGTCCAACCTGACGGAGGTGAAGGACTAGCGAAGCGCAAGGGCTCAATCGCGAGGTTGAGTCTGAAGGAAGCGCAGGAGCAAA
>JABLXL010000015.1 GCA_013178005.1 Actinomycetota bacterium | reverse complement strand
AGGTCTCCATCCCTCCCCCGGTGGAACCCTCGGCCAGGTACCACGACGCGGAGGGAGAGGTCACCCCGATGGAGTCGTGGGCCCACGTCCTCCCGTCCCCGTACATGGCGCGCTCGCAGATCACCTGTCCGTCCAGGCAGTTTACCTGGGCGGAGAGGTTGAAATCGGTCACGTAGCTCCCCAGGTTGAAACTCTGACGCGAGAGGGCCGGTATCTCCACGTTGGCGAGGTCCGGTTCCGTGACCGGCCCGCTGCCCGTCTGCAGTATGACGGTGACGTGCACCGCGTCTTCGCCGGGGTTCTGCACCAGCAGCCAGGTCTCCATGCCCCCGTCCGTGGAGCCCTCCGCGAGGTACCAGGTCTGCATGGCCGGGGAAGATACGGTGATCAGCGTGGGGTCGTCAGCGTCATCCGTCCTGGGATCGTCGGTGGGGATCTCCTTGTCCAGGCTCCCGTTGCCGTCGGAATCGTACTGCAGTGTCCCCTGGTTGGAGATGACCGTGCCCTCCGGCGCTCCCGCGTCCACCATCACCTGGAAGGAAATGAAAACCAGCCCGGTGGCGGGTACCTGGCCCTCCCAGGTCAGGCTGCCTTCCCCCGGTGCATAGGAAACCGTGCCCACGGGCTCGCCGTTCACGTTCAGCGCCTGGGCGCTGTCCTCCACGTAGGAGGTGTGCGCGGGTATCTCGTCTTGCAGGCGTGCCTCGATGGCCGTGGGGTTGGCGTTCCCCAACACCAGGTCGTAGCGGATGTTCTCTCCCGGCAGCAGGGATCCGCCGTTGGGATCCATGGCGGTCTTGAATGCCGAGACGTTCCCCAGCGATTCCCCCACCACCACCCGCGTGGGGTCGTCGTCAGCCTGAAGGGTGCGCGGGTCGTCGGTGGGCTCGCTGCTCTCCTTGTTGCCGTCGCCGTCTGCGTCCCACGACAAGGTGCCCTGGTTGTTAACCTCCGCGCCATCGCTCAGGGAGCCGGAAAGTATAACGCTAAAGGAGATCACAAGGGCGTTCGCCGCCCCGGGCTGGATGCTCCCGTTCCAGGTCACCATTCCGTTGGCGATATCGTAGGCGATGGTCCCTCCTCCCTGGACCACCTGGGCGGAGAGGGGCACGTAAAAAGCGTTATCGGGAATGGGGTCCTCGAACTCGTTTCCCGCCGTGTCGGTTATGGCGGAATCCCCCAGGTTCACCACGGTGATGAAGTAGTTGATGACGTCTCCGGGGGCCACGTCACCCCCGTTGGCGTCCACGGCGACCTTGTAGGCGTCGGGGTTGGGAGCGGCGCCGGCCGGATCCGTGGAAGCGATAAAGCCCGGCAGGAGAAAGGCCAGCAGCAGAATACATGCAGGAACTAAAAATCTTTTTCTCATTCTCACCCCTTTTCCCGTGCCGCCCGCGAAGCCACGCCTCGGCGGCTGCAACTTTGTGAGAACCGGGTTCTCCGCATGGCGAAAGCGTTGCCCGGCCCCTTTCGTCCTTATGTGGATTTTACTGTAAGTCGCCTCGTTTATCATCCTCAGTGGACGGCCGGCCTTTCAGTCTTTTTCAACCCGGAAAGCGCCTGCCGAGACGATAAGGCGTCGGCGTTTGGGGAGCCGTTGGGTTATCATGGGTTTCAGGGAGCTCGCGGGATGGAAAGGATGGCTCAAATGCGTGATTTCAACGGCAAGGTTGTGGCCGTTACCGGCGCGGCAAGCGGCATCGGGGAAGAGATCGCCAGCGCCTTTTCTAGAAGGGGCGCGAGTCTTTGCATTGCAGATATAGACGGCGAAGGTCTAAGGCGGGTTGAGAAAAGGCTCCTGGAACAAGGGGGGATGGAGGTCCAAACGACGGTGGTGGATGTCTCGGATGCCGGGCAGATGCAGCGTTGGTGCGACGAGCTGTACCGAACCATGAAAAGGGTCGATATCCTCTGCAACAACGCCGGGGTGGCGCTGGGAGGGGATTTCGAGCACATGACGCTAGAGGACCTTGCATGGCAGACTGGCGTCAACCTTTGGGGCGTCATCCACGGTTGCTATTTCTTCTACCCTCGCATGGTGGCGCAGGGGGGCGGGCATATAGTGAACACGGCATCCGCGGCAGGACTTGCTCCCTTTGCCGGACTCGCAATGTATTGCGCCACCAAGCATGGAGTGGTGGGTCTCTCGGAAACCCTGCGGGCTGAGGCTGCTCTTCACGGTATCGGGGTGACTGCGATATGCCCAGGGTTAGTAACCACCCCCATAGTAAAAAGGAGCAGGATCAGATCAGGATCAGGGCGCCTCTCTCATGAGGAACTGGTGCTCAAGTTGGACCGCCTCTTGCAGAGGCGAGGTTGCCCTCCGGCGCGCGTAGCGGAAGCGGTGGTAAAGGCGGTGGAGAAAGATGTGGGCCTGGTGCGTATTACACCGGAAGCATATCTCACGGACTGGGCTTGTCGGGGGAGTCGGGGAGCATATATCACGATGATGAAGGCGGTTGCGTTTGCAGCCAGACGCGTGTTCTGATCCCTGCGTTGCGGGCTGTAGGATGGAGGCATAGGACAAGGAGAGATGCCATGGATTTCAACGGCAAGGTTGTGGCCGTAACCGGCGCGGCAAGCGGCATCGGGAGAGAGGTAGCGTTGGCATTCGCGCGGCGCGGAGCGCGTCTCGTGGTCGCGGACATCGACGAGGAGGGCCTGGAACGTACGAGAGGAGATCTGGAGCGTCTTGGAATCGAGGCGTACCACTGGGCGGTGGACGTCTCGCATGCGGGGCAGGTGGAACGCTGGTGCGATGAGGTCTACCGCGAGCTGGGCAGGGTGGATGTGCTCCATAACAACGCCGGGGTCGGATTGGCCGGCCGCTTCGAAGACCTTTCCATGGATGACTGGCGCTGGATAGTGGGCGTCAATCTTTGGGGCGTCATTAACGGTTGCCATTTTTTCTACCCCCGCATGGTGAAGCAAGGGGGCGGAGGACATATAGTCAACACCGCTTCCGGCGCAGGCCTGGCGCCCTTGCCCCTGATGACCGCGTACTGTTGCACCAAGTACGCCGTGGTGGGTTTCTCGGAGACCTTGAGGGCGGAGGCGTCTCAATACGGCATCAGCGTCTCCGTGATTTGCCCGGGAATCGTCGATACTCCAATCACCAGATCCGCCAAACTGTGTTCCCCCACCGAGCGGTCGAACACGGACGAGCTCAAGGAAAGGATCGCGCGCCTCTATAGCCGGCGCGGGTATACCCCGGATCGCGTCGCGCAGGCCGTGGTCAAGGCGGTGGAGAGCAACAGGGGTGTGGTGCGGGTTTGCCCCGAGACCTATCTTGGAGACTGGCTGCACCGTGCCAGCCGAAGGATCAACGACGCCCTCCTGGCGAGATCCGTGAAGCTGTTTCTCAAGATGATGTAAGGGTTTTCGCCATAAGCCGCCGCAAGCAAGAAAGAGGGCGCGGTTTCCCGCGCCCTCTTTTCAGAGCGTCCTTATTCCCACACGTACTTGCCCTTTTCCTCTCCCGGCACCTCCGCGGCCGGTTCCCCTCCGGCCTCAGCCGGCGCCTCGGGCGCTTCCTCGACCGCCGCGGGCTTTACCGCCTCGGCTTTCGGCTCTTCATCGGGTTTTGCCTCAACCACCGGCTTAGTCTCCTCCGCAGCCTCCTTTGAGACCTCGGGAGATTCCGCAGCCGCCGCCAGGTCGGCCTTGGTGGCGTATTCCTCGTATTCGATGAGCAAGCTCTGGCTCTTGAGAAGCAGTTCCCGCATGGGAGCGATCTGCTGCATTATCTGTTCCCTTATCGCGGAAAAGGAGGATAGGATACGGGCCTTCTCCCGTTCCAGGTCCTCGAGGATACGGTCGCTCCTTTCCTGCGCCCTCTTGATGATCGCGGCCGCCTGGCTGCGCGCCTCCTGAAGGATGTTCCCGGCGCTTTTCTGGGCGTTCATCAAGGCCGTCTCCAGCGTCTTCTGGGTCTCGTCGAACTGGGCGACCTTGCGCTCCATCCCGGCCATTGCCTCCTCGAGCTGTTTGTTTCTGGTGATCAGCTTCTCGAGGTCGTCGGCGATAACGTCCAGGAAGGCGTCGACTTCTTCCTTGTCGTAGCCCCCGGAGCCCACGGTGCCGAACTCCTTAAGATGGATGTCCATCGGGCTTATCGCCATTGCCATCTCCTCCTTCAGTAAAGCCCAGGCCACTTTGCGGGCAGACGCTCCGCCTCACTCACAAATACTATAGCCTCCCGCGTTTTTCTGCTACTATACCAGCTTTCACGCCCTTTTGCGATACCGTGGACTCGGCATATCCGGGAGCTTCCGGGTTCGGCATGGTCGGTTCAGGGAAGCGCCACTCCTAAACGTTTTTATATTCTACCCTCCATGCCTTCCTCCCTTTAATTCATGCCTTTGCAGGGATCCGGGGGTTTGGCTTGGAAAGACATTATGCTGCCGCGGGCGAGGGACGGCGACTCCAGTTTGAAAGACGTTCCCGTGGAGCCATCGGGCAATAGCAGAAGGCGTCTCGAGGTTTGGTAGGGTTCAGCAGCCTGCTTTTCTGGACGGCTACGCTACCCCTGCAGTTGTGTTAATCTTGACACACCTGAATATATAATAGAGAGTAGTATAGATACGTTGCATGGCGTTTTAACTGCAAAAATACTGGATTAACGCTTGGGGGTTGGTCAATTCTGATTTGAGTCGACAAGATCAGTCGCGAACCCGAGCAGGTGTTTGCCGTTTCGTTCGCGGGACTGTAGGGTCCCGGGGCGGCTTGAAGAAGAGGGGAGAGCACAGTTGAGCGCCTTCAGGTTGTCGAAATCGGGATTCGGAAAGCCGAACATCGAGAAGATGGAGGCCAAGAAGGATGTCAACGGTCTCATTCACGCGCTCAGGAATGAGAACGTCAACCTGCGCATAAACGCCGCGCTCGCCTTGGGCAAACTTAAGCGGGCGCGCGCGGTTGCGGCATTGGTGGAGGCCCTGAGAGACGAGGACGAGGACGTGCGCTGGGGAGCGGCCTGGGCACTGGGGGAGATCGGCAAGCCCGCTGCCCGCCCCCTTATCCAGGTGCTCAATGACGAGGACGGCGACGTGCGCTGGAAGGCGGCTTGGGCGCTGGAGAAGATAGGTAAACCGGTGGTGGACTCCCTCATCCAGGCCTTGAGGACGGAGGCGGGAGAGGCAAAGGCGAAGGTCGCACTGGTGCTCGGATCCATAGGCGACATAAGGGCGGTAAGGCCGCTGGTGCAAGCCCTGAGGGACGAGGACGACAACGTGCGCTGGGGAGCGGCCTGGGCGCTGGAGAAGATCGGCCCGGCCGCGGTGAAGATGCTGATCAACTCGCTTTCGGAGGATGATCCGGGAACCCGCAGGGACGCGGCGGCGGCCCTGGGGATCATCAGGGACGAAAACGCCGTGGACGCGCTCCTCGGCGCCATGAAGGACGGGGACGAAGGACTGCGGCGAGAGGCAGGGGCGGCCCTGGTGGCCATCGGCGGAAAGAAGGCCGTCTACGGTCTGCGTCGTTACCTCAAGGAAGGTGACGAAGGCCTGCGAAGGGTGGCCGCCCTCGTGCTGGGAAAACTTGGATGGAAGCCCGAGGAAGAGGACGAGAAGATCCAGTTCTATATCGCCAACCGGCGCTGGGACGAGATCGCCGCCCTGGGCGAGGACGCCTTGCGCCCGCTGCTCAAAGCCCTCAAGGGCGAGGGTTGGGAGACGAGGCGGCAGGTGGCGTCCGCGCTGAAGGATAAGGGGAAAATCGCGCCCGCAACCGTCGCCTCCCTGCTCGATGACGAAGATGAGGACATCAGGCGGGAAGCGGTCCTGTTGCTGAAGGAATACGGCGACGCCCAGGTAGTGGACGCGCTCCTCGGCGCGCTGGAAAACCGCGATTGGTTCGTGCGCAGGAACGCGGCCTTGGCCCTGGGCGAATTGGGGGGCGCCAGGGCGGTGGAGCCCCTTGTGGCGGCCCTGAAGGACGAGGATGAGGACGTGAGGCGCGTGGCCGCCTGGGCCCTTGGCAGGCTGGGCGATACGGCGGTGGCGCCCCTTCTGCGCGAACTGGAGGCGGGGGAAACGGCGGTGCGCAGGGGAGCGGCCTGGGCGCTGGGCGTAATCAGGGCGGCGGAAGCCGTGAATCCCCTCATCGGCGCCCTGCGGGACGAAGACGAGGAGGTGCGCCGGGGAGCTGCCTGGGCGCTGGCGGAGATGGGCGAGACGGCGTCCGATGCGCTGAACGAAGCCCTGGCGGACGACGAACTGCGGGAGACGGTGGAGGAGATTCTGGCGAGGGCTGGCTCCAGGGAAAGGGAGGAGAGGCCGGAAGCTGAACCCGAGGTGGAGATGCCGGCGGTGGAAGCCGGTATCGGGAAAGCGGAGGAGGTCCTGGCGTCGCCGGAGGAGGTTCTGTTGCCGGAAACGCTGGAGTTGTCGGTCGAGGCCTCGGGCGCAGAGGCATCTTGGCGCAGCGAAGAGGAAGAGAAAGCATCTTATTACATAGAACGACATGAATGGAACAAGGTGACGGAACTGGGAGAGGCGGCGGTCGAGCCCCTTATCCAGGCGTTGCGGGACAAAGACGCTGAGGTCAGGAGCAGGTCCGCATGGGCGCTGGGGGTCTTGGGCAACGTCAGGGCCGTCGACGCGCTGGTGGAAAGCCTGGGCGATCCCGAGCGCGACGTGAGGGTGAACGCTGCGGGGGCCCTTAAGAAAATCGGCAATCCCGCCGTCGATTCTCTCGTGGAAGCGCTGGGGTCAAGGGATCCCGACCTGCGCCGTGAGGCGGCTCGCGTCCTGGGGGAGATAAAGGATATACGCGCCATAGCCCCGCTTATAAAGGCCTTGCGTGACGAGGATGAAAAGGTCAGAGGCAGGGTGGCGAACGCCCTGGAAAAGATAGGCAAGCCAGCCGTGGAATCCCTGCAGCGCGCCCTGCACGATGAAGAGCCCGGGGTGCGCCAGCTCGCCGCATCCATCCTTACCCGCCTGGGCTGGAAACCCTCGGAAGAAGAAGTCCCCACTGCCGTCGGGGCAACGTCCCCCGAACCCGTTGCGCCCATGGCGGAAGCTTTCCCAGAGGAGGCGTCGGTCATTATTGAGCTTCCGCCGGCGCTCGAGGCGCCGGAGGAGGAGGCTCCCGAGGAGGAAGTCCCCGCGGCCGTCGCGGAGGAGGCGGAAGGGAAAGCCGCCGAGATGCCGGTGGTGGAGGAGGTTGCGGCCTCCGTGTTCAAGGCCATGGAGGAAGTGGAGCCGGCGCTTCCGGAGGAGGAAGTCCCCGCGGCCGTCTCGGAGGAGGCGGAAGGAGAAGCCGCCGAGATGCCGGTGGTGGAGGAGGTTGCGGCCTCCGTGTTCAAGGCCATGGAGGAAGTGGAGCCGGCGCTTCCCGAGGAGGGAGTTGCCGTCGAGGTCGAAGAGGAAGCTCCCGTGAGTGTTGAGGAAGGCGAGTTCGACGAGGCGCGGAAACTGGTAGCCCTGGGCGAGTGGGAGAGGCTCGCCGCCATGGGACAGCGGGCCTTCGACCAGCTCGTGGCGGCCCTGGTGGACGATGATCCGGAAACCAGGCGCGGAGCCGCCTGGGCCCTGGGGGTCATAAGGGACAGGCGTGCTTGCGACTCCCTTATTCCGCTGCTGAGGGACCCGGATAATTCCGTGCGACGGGGTGCGGCCTGGGCGCTGGGGGTCATCGGAGACGAGGCGGCCACCCTGCCGTTGAACGCTGCGCTGGGAGACGATGACGCCGAGATGAGGAGGAAGGCGGTATGGGCCCTGGGCGAGATAGGGGACGCGAGGGCCGTCGAGCCGCTGGTGGAAACACTCAAGGACCCGGACGAGGATGTGCGGCGGGTCGCGTTGCTCGTTCTGGAAAAACTTGGCTGGACACCCCCTGAGGAGGCGGAGGAGATCCAGGAGCTGATAGCCGATCGCCAGTGGGATCGGCTTGCCGGGCTGGGCGACGTGGCGGTGGAATCCCTGATCGACGCTTTGCTCACGGGAGATGGAGAGACCCGGCTAAAGGCCGCGTGGGGGCTCGGGGAGATAGGCGACCGCAGGGGGCTGGACACCCTCATCCTCACCCTGGGCGACATAGAGGCGGCGGTGCGCGAAAAGGCCGCCTGGGCGCTCGGGAAGCTGGGCGACAAAGCCGCCGTCGAGCCGCTGGTACGAGCGCTGGAAGACGAGGACCAGGGAGTCAGGGATGCCGCCGAGGAGTCCCTGCGCATGCTGGGATGGGAGGCGCCCCCAGAGGAGCCCGTTCCCGAGGCCGCCCCGGTGCCCGAGCCTGTCGTGGAGGTGAGCGTGCCTCCCGCCCCGGAAGCCCCCGAGGAGGTGCTCGAGGAGGCGGCGATGGAGGCCGCCCCGGCGGTGGCCGAGGAAGTGGAGGAGATGGTGGCCGCGGAGGCGCCCCCCGAGGAGCCCGCCCCCGAGGCCGCCCCGGTGCCCGAGCCTGTCGTGGAAATGAGCGTGCCTCCCGCCCCGGAAGCCCCCGAGCTCACCGTATCGGACGTGGAACGTGGCATCGAGGAGCGCGATTGGGCAGCGGTCAAGCGTGCTGGAGACAAGGCGGTGCTGCCGCTGGTCAGGGCGCTTGACGATCCGGATGCGGGCGTGCGGAGAAAGGCGGCCCTCTTGCTCGAAGAGATAGGGGAGCCGGCGGTTGGAGAGTTGCTCAAGGCGCTGGATGGGCCTCGCCCCGAAGCGCGGAAGGCGGCAGCGGATATCCTGGCCAGACTGGGATGGGTGAAGGGAGACGAGGCCGAGGCCGCCGAGAGGCTCGTGGAAGAGGGGCGATGGGAGGAGCTGGCAAGACTTGGGTATCCGGCGGTAAAACCCCTCACGCGGGCCCTCGTCCACGGGGACGGGGACGTTCGCAGGCAGGCCGCTACGGTGCTTGGGCTCATCGGAGACCGGCGCGGAGTCGAGGCACTGCTCGGGGCCCTCGATGATAGCAGCGTGGAAGTGCGCAGGAAAGCGGTCTGGGCGCTCGGCAAGACGGGCGACCCGGAAAGCGCGAAGGGTCTGGCGCGTGCCCTCGATGACGAGGACGCCGACGTTAGGGCCAGGACGGCGGAAGTCCTGGACAAGTTGGGCTGGGAGCCGGAGAGCGACCGCGAGAAGGCAGCCTACTTGATAGCCACCAGGCAGTGGAACAAGGTATTGGACTGCGGGAATGCGGCCGAGCCCTTGCTCGAGGAAAGGTCACGGGACGCCGATCCGGAGGTAAGAGAGGCCGCCCTCTTGGTTCTCGACGAGATAAAGGGCGCACGTGAGCTGGATAGACTCCTGCGTGGCCTGAAGGAAGATTAGCGCACTCGGCCCGGAGGTCACCGGGGCATGGGGTATGCATTATGTATGCCATTGTGCCGCTTTCCGGGACGCCGGCGAGGAAACGGCATGTGTTGACATTTGGCCTGTCGGCATAAGGTCATTCTCCCCCCGCAAGGTGGCGGGGCGCCAAACGGGAGCAGGACTTTTCAAGATCTCCGATCGCCAACCAGGCGCGGCGGCGCGACCTGAGACGTGGCCATAACGGGAGATCGGGAATGGACGGCCGCGGGTGACGAGGATGGCTCAGCTGCTCGGAGGTCGTGGGACGTGAGGGAGGAAACGAGGGAATGGACGTGGAAAAAGCCCTGCTAACCAGGCGCAGCGTGCGCAGGTTCACCTCGGAGCGCGTTTCCGGCGAGGATCTGGAGGCGTTGCTGGAGGCGGGACGCTGGGCGCCCTCGGGCCTCAACAACCAGCCCTGGCGCGTGGTGGTGATCGAAGGCCGGGGGAAAGCGGAGGAGCTGTCCGCCTGTACGCGCTACGGCTCCATCGTGAGGAGCGCTCCCCTTCTTCTGGCCGTGTTCCTGGACCGGGAGGCCTCATACGATCGCGACAAAGACCTCATGGCCGTGGGAGCCTTCATCCAGAACATCCTGTTGGCCGCCCACGCGCGCGGCCTCGGCGCGGTATGGCTGGGCGAGATCCTCAAGGAGAAAAGGAAAGTCGGGGAGTTGCTGGATGTGCCTGGAGAATGCGAGCTGGCGGCGGTGCTGGCCATAGGCTACCCCGCGGAGGAACCGGGCAGCGCAAGCCGCAAGCCGCTGCATGATATCGTCCTCAAGCGCTTTTAAGGATTGATGACCGCTCACCCGCCTTTTCGGCGCCTGGGTCTTTCCGCGATACCGGGCCGGCTTGGGCGCATGGGCCTCTCCTGGGGTCGTACGGCGCGAAGTCGCCCCCTGTAGCGAGCCTTTGAGTCCCCGCCGGCTTATCAATCATGTATCGAATGCACCCATGATCTGCAAGGCCGTAAATCGGGGCCATGGGCCGGCGGCCATGGGCAGAAACATGTGACAACTTTGATTGGTACGGTATATAATAGCTGTAGGTTAAGTGTATTATTCCTGACGCCCTAGGGGGATTGCCGGAGGTAAGCGCCAGAGAAAGCGCCACATGATTCTCCGCATCGTATCATAGAATGGGGGGATTCTATGAGCAGATGAGTTTTACGCTACCGGGACTTTCCCGTGTCCCAAGTAAGGCGGCGGTTCGATGCTCACAAACGATCACCGGGGGGGATACCAATGAACAAGATGGCGCGCAACGCCATCCTCGCGGTCGTACTGGCCGTGGTGGCATTCTTCTGGATCTGGCTCTTCGACTACCTCGGCGCCAAGGCATACTGGGTGGCGCTGGTCTCCTTCGGGGTGTGCCTGGCCTACGGGCCGGCCCTGGCGCGCTCCCTGCCCTGGATGACCCTGGGCGGGGTGGTGGGAACGCTTCTGGGCCTGCTCACCTTCGTCCTCTTCATGCTGGTCTTCCCGCTCTACTACGGGCTCTCGGTGGCCATCGCGGGAGCCATCTTCATCCTCATAGCCGGGCTCATCTCCATCCCCAAGCTCAGGGAGATGCTCCCCATGCTCCTGGTGGGATGGGGGTGCTTCCTGGGGGCGGTGGCCCGCTTCGACTACCTGCTGGCGGAAAAGCCGGTGGAGGCCATCCACCGCGCCGTCACCACCCTGGTCGGCACCGCCCTCTCCCTCCTGGTGGGCCTGCTTTTGGCGGCGGTGCTTGACGCGCTGCTCCTCTCCCCCGCAAAGTCCGCGGCCGCGGAAGTCCCGGCCGCCTCGGAGTGAGGGCGGTGATGAAGATGAAGCGGATCGGACGCGCGGCGAAGATAGGGGCGGGCGCGCTTTTTGCGGCGGTGCTCAGCTTCTCCCTGCTGGCGGTTTTCCCCGCCGCCGGCGCGGAGACCGGAGAGGAGGCCGTCGAGGTGATGAGCTCCGAGGCGGTGATCCTGGATACCAACCATAAGGGCGCCATAGAGAAGGGAAGGGTGATAACCTATTTCGGCCTCAAGGGCGAGGGCGAGGTTGATGTGAGAAAGGACATGTCCCTGCAGGAAGGCGGCAACTGGCAGGGCGTGAAAAGTTTCACCACCCCTGTGGTGGAGGGAGACCAGCTCGTATGGAAGGGGCTGGAAGTAAAGGGGAACGCCAACTACCTGAGCTCCGTCACGCTCGAAGAGGAGCAGGTGAGGGAGGTGAGGATGCGCGTTCCCCTGGACATCGAATACATCTACGAGTGGAACGGCGAGATCATCTCCGACCCCAACGAGAAGACGGGCCAGGACGGCCACTTCAAGCTCTATCTGAGGATGAAGAACACCAGCAAGGAGAGGAGGACCCTGGAGTACGAGGATCCCGAGACGGGGGAGATCAAGACCGAGGAGGTGGATACCTACCTGCCCCTGGTCATCCTCCCCTATGACTGGTACTTCGACAACGACGTCTTCTTCGACCTCAAGGCTGACCCCACGGGGGTGGTGGTCGAACTGCCCGAACATTACCAGGTGGGATGGTCCATACCCCTGTTCCCTCCCGCCACCGAGGAAAGCCACACCATATGGGTGGAGGCCGACGTGAAGAACTTCAGCATGCCGCCGCTGGTGCTCTCCGCCAACTTCATCTTCCCGCAGACCAACCAGCGCGATACCCTGCCGGAGTTCATCATCGGCCTCAAGATGCTCTTCGACGGGGTCAGGCAGATCCGCGACGGTTTGGGGAGCGCCGAGACGGAGAACACCCTGCTCTACGGCATCCATGCCATCAGCGACGGGTTGCAGCAGATGGCATCGGGCCTGCCCGAGGCCCAGGCGGCGCTCGAGGACCAGCTCATACCGGGTGTGGAGGAGGCGGTCGCGGGCATCGGGGATCCCGGCACGCCCGACACCCTGAGCTACGCCATTGACGCCACTTCGGTGGGCTTGACCAGCATGCTGGGGGGAATCGGGGGACCGGACGTCGCCAACACGGCCCTCTATGCCATCAACGCCATGAGCCAGGGGCTGCGTGAGATGGCGGCGGGCATCGGCTCCAGCGAGACTCCGGACACCCTCCTCTACGGCGTGGACCAGGCCTCCGCCGGCCTGCAGGAGATGGCCCAGGGTATCGGTGACGCGGCCATGCAGGACACCCTCCTCTACGCCATGAACGAGATGAGGAAGGGCCTGACCCAGATCAAGGCGGGCATAGGCGCGGCCGGCGCGGATCCCAGCCTGCTCTTCGCCATGAACGAGATGAAGAGCGGCCTGCGGGAGGCAAGCCAGGGCATCGGCTCCGCCGGGACCCCAGACACCCTGCTCTACGGCATCGCCGCCATGGCCGATGGCCTGCAACAGATACTCGACGGTATCGGCTCGGAGAACACTCGCGATACCCTGCTCTACGGCGTGTCCGAGGTAACCAAGGGCGTGAGCAGCGGCGATCCCTCGAACCCCGGCCTGCTGGAAGGCATACAGGAGTTGAAGGCCGGCGTCTCGGAGATGTACGCGCAGACGTCGGTGGGCAGCGAGCTCTGGTCGGGGCTGGAGCTCATCAGGGTGCTGGCTTTCTGGACCGGCCCCATCGTGGACCAGCTGGAGCAAGGCCTCATCCTGAGCACCGACCCGGACGATCCCTCCATGCACTACGGGCTGGGCATGATGCTGGAAGGCCTCGAGGACATGATCTCCGGCATCGGCTCCGCCAGGACCCCGGACACCCTCCTCTATGGCCTGAACGAGATCCGCAACGGCCTGCGGGAGATCAAGGAGGGCATCGGTGGGGAGGAGAAGTTGCTCTACGCGGCCGCCCAGATAAGGGGAGGCCTGGAGGAGCTCAAGCGTGGCATCGGGGACATCGACCAGAACCCCTCTCTCCTCTTCGCCGTCAACGAGGTGGAGAAGGGGCTGGAGGAGATACGGAGCGGTATCGGGGACCCCACCACCAACCCTTCCCTTCTCTATGCCGTGGCCCAGGTGGAAAACGGGCTCAAGCTCATGAAGGCGGGGATAGGGTCGGCCAACAAGGAGGACACGCTGCTTTACGCCATGTCGGCCATGGGCGACGGGCTCATGCAGATAAAGGAGGGCATCGGGAGCGAGACCACCGCCGACAGCCTCCTCTACGCCCTCGCCCAGGTGGGCAACGGCCTCGAGCTGATGAAGTCCGGCATCGGGGCGGAAGGTGCTCCAAACACCCTCCTCTACGCCATGGCCCAGGTGCAGCACGGGCTGTACCGCATGAAGACCGGCCTCTCCAGCGGCGACATGAACGACCCCGGCCTCAAGGAGGGCCTGATGTTGATCTCCTCCGGGCTGGGAGAGGCCGTCTCCGGGCTCGGCTCCACGACCACGCCCGATACCCTGCTCTACGGCGCCGACCAGGTGGAGTCCGGCTTGAAGAGGATCTCCGAAGAGGGCATCAACGCCATGTACGAGGGGCTGGCGGGAAACCTCGCCGACCTCTACCTCACGGAATCGCAACTGGAGGCCATCAAGCAGCGCGGTGAGGAGTTCGACCATATCCTTGGGAGGGCTGAGGACGCGGAGAACAACCTCGCCTTCATCTACCAGACCCCGGCCACCTACAACTACGGGCAGGGCTCGAAGAAAAGCTGGGCGGTGGCGGGGATCGTCTCCCTCCTTGTCATCCTCGCCATACTGTCCATAAGCGTGGCCGCGCGGCGCAGGCCGGTGCTGGGTTGACGCCGCCATAGCTGCGGGCAAGCGGGCTGTGGGGGCGGCGCCGGCTCGGGCGCCGCCCCCACCGTTCTGTCTCGCCTTTTCTCCTGCCGAAGGCTCCGACGACAGAAATTGGCTAGCCGCGGGCCAGGGGCGGGTCCTGCGGAACGGCGTCTTAACCCCATAAGCGCGAGCGGCCGATACATGGTTATACCAAGGACTCCTTCGGCGCGGCTGACGGCGAAGAGACGAGTACGCAGGACATGGCGATACGCGGTACGCGGGGCATGCCGTGAGAGGAGAGAAAGCGAGCGCCGGGGGTCCATGGAGGGGAAGGCTCCAGCGTCGTTCATGGGGACGCATAAGGGCCGGCCGCTAGGGGTTTGAGGCCGGACGCGATCATCTCGGGAGGGGCATTGGCCCGAGAAGGTAGACGGGAAGAAGGACGGGAAGGGCAAACGGAGGTGGTGCTCAAGGAGCGCTACCGCCTGCTGGGGACGCTGGGGCGGGGCGCCATGGGCACGGTATTCCTGGCCCACGACTCGGTCATGGACCGGCGCGTGGCGGTGAAGGTCCTGCGCCTTCCGCAGGGTTTGTCGGAGGCGGCGCGCGAAGAGGCGGTGCAGCGCTTCTACCGGGAAGCCCGTCTCGCGGGAAGGCTGATGCATCCCAATATTGTGGCGACCTTCGACATCGATCGACACGGCGAATACCATTTCATCACCATGGAGCTCATGGAGGGGAAGACCCTTGCTTCCATCCTGGAGGAAGAGGGTGCCCTGGAGGAGCCGGCGGCTTTGCGGGTCGCCCTCCAGGTCTGCCGTGCTCTGGAGTACGCCCACGCCCACGGCGTGGTGCATCGCGATATCAAGCCGGGGAACATCTTCGTTTCGAAGGATGGAGAGGTAAAGGTGGGGGACTTCGGCATCGCGCGCTCCATGGACACCGCCACCCTCACCCAGACCGGCTATTCCATGGGCACGCCCCAGTACATGAGCCCGGAGCAGGTGCGGGGAGATCCCCTAGACCCCCGCTCCGACCTCTTTTCCCTTGGGGTCGTGCTTTACGAGATGTTGAGCGGGAAAAATCCCTTTGCCGCCGATTCCCCTCCCACGGCCATCTATAACATCCTGGAGAGGAGACCTCCCCTGGACGCGGAACACGGCATTCACCATCCTAGGGTAAGGGAAATACTGGATAGAGCTTTAAGCAAGGAGGCGTCCGGGCGTTATGCGGACGCGAAGGAGATGGCCCTCGAACTGGACGAAGTGCTGGCCTCGTTCGCGGGCCCGCCTTCGGGAGAGATGCCCGGACAGGTTATAGCGACGGCCGAGGAGGGCCCGGAGGCGGGATCGACTCCCGTTGCCCGGGACGAAGCAGGACTTCCCTCTGGCGTTGGTGAAGAAGATCATCTCCCGCAAGAAGCCGGATCGATTCCCATCTCGGGAGACGAAGGGCGATCGAAAAAGCCGTCACGGGCCGGGAAGAGGAGGAAAGGTCTGTTGGCGGCGGCCATCCTGATCCCGGTCCTGGTCGCGGGCGCTGCTCTGGCGATCACGCTGCTGCTGTTAAAGGACGGCGGAGAGAATAAACAGCCGAGGCCGGATCCCATGAAGGCGGTGGAAGCGTTCCTGTCCGCCTTGAAAGATGGGGACTTGGAAAGGGCTTCGGACCTTCTCTCCCCAAAGGCGAAGGAGGAGGTCGACCTGGACGCCCTGAGCAGGAAGTTGCCGGACCAGGGTGGTTCCGCCGAGATAACCTCGATGGAGGGCAAAGTGTTGGAGGAAAGGGAGCGAGTGATCCTCCTCGAGGTGTGGGCGAAGGCCGAGGGAAGGAGGGTCAACCTCGGGACCTGGGCCCTTTACTGGTCCGGCGAAAGGTGGCTGGTGGAAAGGCCCGGGATTCTCTCTAACGCCTCCGGAGGTTGATGCGAGGCGGACCCACGAGGCGTCTACCGGCGACGATAAGCGGCGTCCTTCGTAACCCCATGACGTTTGCCGCCTGGCGGGGGCTTGAGGCCATCAAGACGGCCATAAGTGCGCTCGTGCTTTTGCCCGCTTGCCCGGGTGGACCTGGAGGCACGGTAACCCGAACGCCGTTAGATTCCACCCCTTCAGGGAAGGAATCCATGGATGAAAGCATAATAATTGTATAAGGTTATTTCCGCGAGCGGAAACCCTGTTTCCGCCGTTGTTTTGTGTCGTGGAAGCGAAAAGAAAAGCCCTCGATGCGATGATGGGGAGGGGCGGATGGACTTGAAAGAGGCCGTTGACCTGTACCGGGATATCCTGCGGCGCTATTCCCAGGGGTTCTCCATCGAGGAGGTCCTGGGAGTCGTCGCGGAGGCGCTGGGTGGAACCAGGGCGGCGCTATTCGCGCGGCGCGATCTCTCGCCCTTCCTGGAGTTGCGCATGGCCTGGGGCGTTTCGCCCGAAGGGCGCAAGGGCATGCGCGACGTTCTCATCTCGTCGGACTGGATTGAGGCGCAGCCGGCGCGCCATTACGCCCTGGTGGAAAAGGGCAAGCTGGGCGAGCTGGGGCTACAGGATCTGTGCATGGACGCGGGCGATGTCCTGCTGCTCTTCCCCGTCAAGAGCCATGCGCAGCTCAAGGCGGCGTTGCTGGTTGCGATTCCCTCGGGGACCGCCTTGCCGGACCAGCAGTCCTTCGGGACCGCCGCCGTGGGGGCGGTGCTGGAGAAATTACTGGAGATGTTTTCCTTCGAAGATCAGGATGGGAAAGACCGTTCCGGCGAGGAGCCGGGTTCTCCGGAGGAAGGGGCGCTGACGGAATACCTGTCGGGGCGTCTGGAGCCCGCGCAGGCTGCCTCCCTTGGGCTCGACCTCCTCATCAAGCTCTTGAACATGGACGGGGGCACGGTGCATCGCGTGGAGGATGGTGGTGGAGGGAACAGGGCGGTGCTGGTGGCCTCTCGGGGCTGGGGTGGGATGACCGAGATAATCGAGCATCTCTTCGAGAACCGCCTCTCGGAGTTGCTCCAGGCCATGCGCCGCGCGGAGGAGCGGGAGTTCAGCCTGGACGCTGGCCGTATCGGCGAATTCTTCCCCGGGGTCAAGCCCTATTTCCACGCCAACCAGGTGAAGAGTTTCCTTCTCACCCCCATTTTTCAGCGAGACAGGCTGGTCGGCCTGCTCACCCTCTTCGGCAGGGCTTACACGGCCATGGAGCCCCGGGACATGGAATTGCTGGTGCGTCTCTCCCGGAAGCTGGGAGAGCTTTTCTCGGGGGAGGCGGGCGGAGAAGCGGGGTTGGAAGGGGTGCTGGGCGGGGAGCGGGATTTCCCGGCCCTGGTCGAGCAGCTCACGCGCGTATCCTCCGGGGCGGCGTGCGTGGAGGATTTTCTCGCCGCGGCCTTGCGTATGATGGCAGCCGAGCTGGGCGCGGCCATGGCCTTCAGCTACTACCGCGAGCCCGCGGGCGAGGAGACGGCGGAGACTTTCCAGTGGTATGCGGAGTCCGTTTACGGTGGGGAGAGCCTGTTCAGGAACACTGCGGGGGTGAAGCGTGTCGCGGAGCACCTGGAGCGCATGGCGGTGGTGAAGCCCGGCAACCCGGCCTTGAGGGAGATGCCGGCGAGCGATCAGGCCGTCCTCGAAAACCTTTCCATACTGCTGGTGCCGGCCAGGGATGCGGGAGCGGTGCTGGTTGGCGGTTATTACCTCCGCCCCGAGATGAGGTTGACCAAGGCGGAGATGGACTCGCTGCAGCCCATGACCACGGTGGTGCTGGGCCTGGCGCGGGGGCTTTCCGGGAGGGCCCAAGCGGAAAGGTACCGCGCTTCCCTGGAGGCGCTTACCGAGATAGAGGAGGAGCTGAGCGCCTGCTGCGATCCCGAACAGGCCCTGCGAGTCATCGCACGGGGAGGCAGGGAGCTTCTGGGTTGTGACCGCGCCGCCATCATGGTCTACGACGAAGAAGGCGGCGCGCTCAAGGGGGCGGTTGACGCCCCGGAAACCGTGGGCATGGAGGATTTGGGCTTCCTCTCCGGCCGGGGCATGGCCCTGGCGCTGGAGAGAGGACACGCCTTGTGCGGCACCGAACGCGTGGGGGAGGAGGTCGACGGCGAATCGGTGGCGCGTTCGTACATCTCCGTTCCCCTGATCGGCAGGAAGGGAAAGATGGGGGCGCTGGTTTTCGAGAAATTTTTCCAGGAGGGTTTCTTCCAGGAATTTCATCGCCGGCTCGCGCACTTCCTGGCCGGGCAGGCCGTGGCCGCGCTTGAGTCACGCCGCGAGGGGATCGCGCTGGAGAACACGCTGTCCGAGAGCGAGTCGCTGCTGGGGGTTTTCACCCGCCTGCCGTCTTCCCAGACGCTCGAGGATATGTGCGAAAGACTGCACGAGGAACTCGCGGCGAGGATGGACGTGGATCTCCTCCTGGTCTCCGCGTACGGCAAGGCGGGGATAAGGAGGGTGGCCCTGTTCAAGGGCAGAAAAGAGGAGAACGGCGCCTTCGACGAACTCCTCGATGCAAAGGGCCCTCTCATGCTCACGGTCACGCGTGCGGGAAGGCTGGTGAGGAACAACCTCAATTCCTTCTTGCGGGGCCCGGGCGAGGACGAGCTGGCGATGAAGGGGGTTCGCTCCTATATGGCCGTGGAGCTGCGGGGAGAGGACCTGCAGGGGGTAATGTTGGTGGGCAGCTCCCGGGGCGGTGCCTTCGGCGAGAGGGAGGCGGCGCTGGTGGAAAGGGTCGCGGGGATAGTCGGCTCCTTTATAGGGGTGCCGTTGCGCCATGATGCCATGCGCGGGCGTATACGCCTGCTGGAGGAGATGTGCCGGACGCAGGAGGAGAGGGTCAAGGCCAAGACCGACCTTATCAATATGGCCTCGCACGAGATCCGCCACCCCCTCACCCTCATCATGGGCTTTTCCGAAGTGATGCGCGATTACGGGGAGAGCATGGACGCGGAAGAGAGCCGCGAGGTTGCCGCCAAGCTGGTGAAAGCCGCTGACAGGTTGCGGCGCAGCGTGGTGAACATGATGGAGATATCGCGCCTGGAATCGGGAAAGCTCTCCCTGGTGACCGAGGAAGTGGATCTGCGGGTCCTCCTCGCGGGCTTGAGGGACGAGCTGCAGGCGCGTTCCTCGCAACACGCGTTGGAGATAAGGCTGGAGCCGGGCGCGGAGAGGATATTCGCCGATCGCGACAAGCTGGAGATCGTCCTCTTCAATCTCATGGAGAACGCGCTCAAGTATTCCCCTCCCGGCTCCCTGGTGGAGGTCTTCGCGCGCCG
Source organism: Actinomycetota bacterium (assembly GCA_013178005.1). Taxonomy (GTDB): domain Bacteria; phylum Actinomycetota; class Geothermincolia; order Geothermincolales; family RBG-13-55-18; genus Solincola_B. Next base: position 25,135 of record JABLXL010000015.1, on the reverse strand, counting down.
TGACCTCCGCGAGGCTGTGCTAGGGGTGCGCGACGAGGGCCAGGGAATCAGCGAGGAGAACATCAAGCTCATCTTCCAGCCCTTCCGCCGCGCGGAGGAGAGCGAGGCCGGCTCCGTCAAGGGCATGGGGCTCGGCCTGTATATCGTAAGCCGTCTGGTCGAGGCGCAAGGCGGGCGCATCGAGGTGAGCAGCGAGCATGGCAGGGGGTCGACTTTCCTGGTGCGCCTCCCCCAACCCGAGCTGGGCGCCGAAGGGTCCCGCGGGGAAGCGGCGAGGGCCTGACCACGCGGCACGATATCCAGGGGCCGCCCCGTTTCGCCGTCGGCCTGATCCCGTCGCCGCTTCGCGTTCGCGACCCGGTTGCCCGGCGGGATCGTGTTCAGGGTATCAAGGCTAGCGTTGCATGCGTCCCGGGCTTGAGGGCAAGAGGGTGCGCCCCGGATCCACGATCGTAACGCGAGCCGTTGTGCCGTAGAATGGAGATGTCGTTCGCTCGCGATCGGGGGTGCAGATCTTGAGGATCGCCTACACCAGCGACTTGCACGTGGACATCTCCCAGCGCAACTGGGAACTGGTCCCATACCTGGTCGAGGTGCTGAAGGTCGTTGACCCGGACGTGTTCATCATAGCCGGGGACGTGAGCCCCGAGCTGGGGGACCTGGAGTACGCCCTGGATTGTTTTTCCTCCCTGCGTTGCTTGAAGCTCTTCGTTCCCGGAAACCAGGACATATGGGTGCTCTCGGAGGAGATGCAGGAGTTGGGACACGACTCATACGAGAAGTATTTTTTCTACCTTCCCGAGGCTTGCAGGCGAAACGGCTTCGTGCCGCTGTGGATGGAGCCGGTGGCCCTGCGGGGCGTGGGATTCGTGGGCAGCGTGGGATGGTACGACCATAAGGGCGGCAAGGAAAGCCAAGCGGGTTTCCCGAGGGAGCACCATTACCTCCTGGACAGCGTATGGAACGATTTGCGCTGGGCATGCTGGGGGGACATCTCGCTCATGATGGAGGGGATGCCGTCCCTGGTAAGGAGGCCGGACGGGGAGGTGGCACGTGAATTCAACTTGCGGCTGGACCAGGACATTGAGGTCATGGCCAGGAATCCGGAGGTTGACGAGATCGTGGCGGTGACCCATTACCCGCCCTTCGAGGAGCTTTCGGTGGAAGGGGTTCCTTTTCCGGGTTCCCGGGACACGGGCGGCATATTGCTCGCCCACCCCAAGGTCACCACCTCCATCTCGGGGCATATCCACGATAAGCGGGACCAGCTGGTGAGGGGAGTGCGCGCGGTGCGCTGCCCCGTGGGGTACCTGGGGTGGGAGCAGAGGAAATACCAGGATGTGGTAATGGATTGCTTGGAGGTCATTCACCTCCTGGAAGGCGACGACCTCCTCCCCGGCCCGCAAGGGCCAGGTCTGTAGGTTGCATGATCAGGCATGACCCGTACAGTGCCCGAAAAGAGCGAAAACTAGGTCTTGGGGATGGTGCAGATGAGACGCAGCAAACTTTCGCCGGGGTTCCTTATCTGGTGCAGTTCCTCTCCCGGGATAAAGATCGCGGTCCCCGGTCCGACCCGCGAGCTTCCCTCCTCGCTCACCAGCTCTGCCTCGCCGTCCAGGATGTAGATCTCGTGCTCCCAGGCGTGGCGGTGCAGGGGGGTATGTCCCCCGGGGGTGATCTCAAAAACGCGCATGTAATAATTGGGCGCTCCGTCCTCGGCAGATATCACCCACCTGATGGTGACGCCACTGGTCTCTTCGCCGGCATCCTCCCCCGGCACCTCGGAATAATGGACCACCTTCATGCCGCTATTATACATTCCCTTCGTGAGAGGAGTAAGCCGGAGCCGCCCCGCAGCTACCGTGCCTCTTTCGCGCACCTAACCTATATGCTCCCTCCTGCTGGATGCCGGTGCCCCAACGCTTCGGATGGAGTTCCGCAGGAGCAGGCCGCCCGCGAGGATGAGTAAAGTGCCCGCTGCGAAGAGGAAGACGCCCACGTGAGGCAGGGCGTGAAAGGCCAGCCTCTCCCTGACCATCTCCTCGGCGGCCTGGCCCACCACGGGGATAGCGCGGATCAGCTCCAGGAGGTGTCTATACAGGCCCAGGAAATCGAGGGCATCCCGGAAAAGAAGCCCCAAGTACACGGCGCATCCCACCGAGAGCAGGAGAGAGGCTATCGCCGCTACGCTCCACGAGCGGCGCTTCCAAGCCAGTCCGGCGAGGCACAGACAGGATAAGCAAACCAGGGCCGCCGTTAACCAGGCGTTCTCCGTGAGTTTGAAGGTGTAGGAACCCAGGTCCATGTCCGCTTTGAAGAGAAGGCTTTTCCAGGTAACCGAGACGCGCGCCCAGGGCAGCGCCAGTGCTGAGAAGACGCACAAAATGCAGCCTATGGCCACTATCGTGTTTCCCCATACACGGCCGTGTCCCCGGCCGGCGGAGGTATTAGTAGCGCGCAACGAGTCCGTTTCCGTCACTTTCCGCCTTTCATCCGATTCGACTTCCCTTCCTAGCCCGCTGTGAGGTTGAACCTCCCTTGCGGCGGGGCCGCGACAATCCTTCAGGCAATTATACGTGGCGGTGAAAAAGCGAATACAGGGTTATCCATCTATGAGCGGACAACCGCTCCATCTTCATCGCTTTTACCTTCCATCCGTCGGGCGTTCCCGGTCACATCGGCCATGGAGTGAAATCCCCCGTACGGCGAGGCCGCGGCAACCCTTCAGGTAATTATACGGGGCGTCGAAAGAGCGAATATAGGGTTGTGTAGAGTAACGGCCGTTGGGGACGTTGGATATGTCGAAAAGGGTCGAAAAGAGGGAGAGGAGATGAAAGCGCGACACGACTACGGCTATCCCTTCGCCCATGGCGGCATACACTGTCCCCTCTGCGGAGCTCGCATGACGCGCGGCTCCTATTTCTGCGGGCACTGCCGCCGTGGCAGCCGTCTCCATCTCGACGCGCGGGAAGTGCGCGTGATCCCCAAGGAGCTGAGGTTGCCTCGGGACATCCTGAAGAATGGCCTCAGGCACAGCGCTTGAACCGTAGTTAATATGGATGCTGGATGCGCTGCGCGTAGTTGAGCGCCGACGCTCCTTATGTCTTTTTCCAATCCCTCGATATTTCCTCATCTACCCGTCCATCTCAGAAGTTCCCCCATGTGCCAGTATTAAAGAAAAGGTGAATATATGGCCCCGCATCTGGGTATGAACCCGGGCCGTGTTTTGACTTTCTTGTTCCATGGAGGCGATGGACCTTTTTTTCTCGATCCGGCGAATGAAAAAGTAAAGATACGACCCCATGCCCAGGTATGAACCCGGGTCGTGTCTTGACTTTCTTGTTCCGTGGAGGCGATGGGCGTTTTCTTCTCCATCCGGCGGAATGAAAAAGTAAAGATACGACCCCATGCCCAGGTATGAACCCGGGCCGTGTTTTGACTTTCTTGTTCCATGGAGGCGATGGACCTTTTTTTCTCGATCCGGCGAATGAAAAAGTAAAGATACGACCCAACGTCCGGGTATGAACCCACGTCTCCAGGTATGAGACTACGTCAGGCCGATGGCCAGCTTTGACCCCCAAGCCTGGGTATAATGGTGGGAGTCGGTGAAGTTGGATCCAGGCGCGCATGTATCCACGCCAGGGAGGGAATAGTGGAATGGGCGTGGATAAACATCTTTGGCGCGCCGCATCCAGGGCGGAGAGGAGAGTGACCGGAAAGCCGTGGCAATTAACCTTCTTGACCTCGTGATGAGCAGTGCCGGTCGCATGGTGGCGCCCGTGGCCGGATACCCGGGCGTGAAACTGGTCGGCCGCTCCATCCAGGAGGCGCTGCACGACGCGGAGACTCAGCTGGAGGCGCTGCGGGCTCTGGACGCGAGGCTGCGACCCGATATCGTCTTTACCCTCCTCGACCTCACGGTGGAGGCAGAGGCCATGGGGCTCGGGGTGGACTTTAATGAACGCCGCCCTCCCAGCCTCCAGGACCAGAGGCTGCCGAAACTGGAGCGTTTCTACGAGCTGGGTCCGCCCGATCCGGAAAAGTCCGGGCGCATGCCGGTCTTCCTGCGGGTGGCCGAGGACCTGCCGGGAATTGACGGCGGGTTGCGCGGGGCATTCGTCACCGGGCCTTTCACATTGCTTGCCCAGTTGCTGGGAGCCGAGGAGCTCATCGACCGTGTGCGTTTAGGGGATACCTTGGTAGAGCCCCTAGGTTTCGCGACTGAGGTGGTGGGCGGGTACGCCGCTGCCCTCGCCCAGCGGGTCGACCTGGTGATGATAGTCGACCCTGCGTCCGTCGCCCTGGAGGCGCCGCAGTACGACATCCTTTATCGCCCCTTCGTAAGCGGCCTTGCGGGCATCATAAGGTCCTCGGGAGCCATAAGCTTGCTGCACATATGCGGCGATTCCGCCCATCTCCTGGAAATACTTTCCTTGGCGGGAGTAGAGGGCATCGCGCTGGACGCGAAGGTGGACCTGGCACGCGAGTCCGCCAGGGTGCCTCCCAGCCTGGTGCTGATGGGAAACATCGATCCCGGCCGCGTGCTGCGTCGTGGAACGGTGGAGGACGTGCGCTGGGAGGTGAGGAGGCTTCTGCGCCACACGGGCGGGATGCGCAACCTCATCCTGTCCACGGGATGCGACGTGCCCTACGACACGCCCGTAGCCAACCTGGAGGCCATGGTGGAGGAGGCCCGGGCATGGCGTCGGCGCACCACCCCATAAACGGTCCAGAGAACGGTGCGGGCGGCAGGAGGATCAGGTTATGCATATGCAGGGAAAAGCGGTTAAGGCCGGGCGTGGGGTCGCCGTTGTGGTCGCCCTTGTCCTGCTCGCGGCGTTCTTCCCCTGCGGCGCCTCGCTCGGCGAAAACGGAAGCCAGAGCCCGCAGCTACCGGTATTGCTCCTCAACGGCGCCATCTACCCGGACTCTTATAACCCTTCTTCCCTCCCGTCCGAGTTCAGGGTGGACGGCTACCCCTCCAGCGCGGTCGCGCCCTATCTCCTGCAGTTCGATGGGCCGCTGAAAGAGGCGTGGGTGGAGGAGCTGCGCGCTATCGGGGCTGAGCCCAGGGGCTACCTTCCTTACAACACCATCATGGCGGGAATGAACGGGGAGGCGCGCTCGCGCCTGGATGAGGTGAGCCATATCAGGTGGCACGGCCTCTACCAGCCTTATTTCAAGCTCTCGCCCGCTCTGCAACTGCGCCTTTCGCAAGGCGGCGAGGTTACCGTGCTGGCCATGCTATTCTCCCCCCGCTTCCTGGCGCAGGCACAGGACGAGTTCTCCGCCGCCTCCTTCGAGGTGCTGGGGGCCGCGGCGGACGACTGGTGCGGGCTGTTGGCGTTGCGGATGCCGGTGGAGAGGCTGCACGAGGTGGCTGCCTCGGAGGCGGTGGAATGGATTGAGTTGTGCGGCCCGGGGACCCTCGCGGCGGCGTTGCGTGAAGGAAGATGCTTCCCACGCTATGACACTTATTACCAGGAAGGGAATGTAAGCGGCGAGGTCGTGGGGCTCTGCGATACAGGCCTGGGGAAAGGCGGCATGGGCGGGATACCTCAACCCCTGGCGGCATCCGTGGCGGCGCTCGATTCCCTGCGTGGAGACGGGGGCGCGGACAGCTGTGGACACGGGACGGCGACCGCGGGTGTGCTCGCGGGTGCGGGAGGCGTGGCGCTGGAGCGGGATGCGGGGACAAAGGTCCAAGTGATCGACTACGCCGTGGGCTACGGTCTCGCCCTTCCCCCGCAGCCCCTGAGCCTGTACGGCATGCTCGAGAACGCCTATTCGAGGGGGGCGAGAACCTTCCTGTGCGGGAGCGTGCCCGAGGGCCGCGAGTCGCTCGGAGCATACGGGGTCTTCGCATCCCAGCGGGACGCCTTCTCGTGGGAGCATCCGGAGATGACGCTGGTGGAGGCGGCCGGCAACGAGGGGACCGACGTCGACGGAAACGGAAGGGTGGACGAGGGGAGCCTGCTGGGGGGTGCGACGGCAAAGAACGCGATCAGCGTGGGGGGCCGGGAGGGCGCCGGCACGGGTTTGGCGCCGCCGGAGCAGGGGTACCCCACCTATGCCGCCCTGGAGGGGGAGTTCGCGGGCCGCTTCGAGGCAAATCCCTTGCGCGACGACTCGTGCGTGGGAGGAGAAAGGGGTATGGCGGCTTTCAGCTCGCGCGGTCCCACCAGGGACGGGAGGATAAAGCCGGACCTGGTGGAGGTGGCCACGGGGATCGCCGTCCCTGCGTCGGGAGGGGAGATATCCGCCCCCGGGCTCCAGGTCACCGGTGACCCGGGATGGCTTATTGCCTACGGCACCAGCATGGCGGCGGCGCGCGCCGCGGCGCTGATGGCCTCGATGCGCCCGATCCTGGCGCGAGCGCTGGGCGGGGAGCCGACCGCGGCCCTGGTCAAGGCCTTCGCCGTCAACGGCGCGGCGGATATGAGCCCCGGACAGTACGGTGCCGAAAACCCCGAGGTTCCGCCCGCGCCCAACGCGGTGGAGGGATGGGGGAGCCTTGACCTGAGCGCTTTTCGCCAGGCCGGCTCGTGGTCCAAGGTGGTGGACGACCGCGAGGGATTGCGCTTGGGGGACGCTCGGACGTACAGCGTCGATGTCGTCGAGGGCGATGAGTTGCGCGTGACCCTGGCCTGGTCGGATTACCCCTCCCTCCCGGAGGCGAGGCTCCACCTCGTCAACGACCTTGATTTACGGGTGGTAGGGCCCGGCGGCGAGGTGTTCTATCCCAACGGGAGAAGCTCGCGCGACCCCCTCAACAACGTGGAAAGGGTGGTGGTGGACGTGAAGGGAAAGCCCGGCTTGTACAGCGTGGAGATATCGGCCTGGAGCGTCCCCTTCGCCCCCCAGCCCTTCGCCCTGGTGGCGCAGGTCCTTTGAGAAAAGAGTTAGGATGCGTCTTCAGCCTGAGGTAGCAATTGTGCATCGGCTCGGGGCAGTGAAAGGCTTTCGTGGCAGCCTTCCCCAACCCCGACACAGCCAGCACGACCCTGTCTGGTGATAATCCCATGCCTCTCCCTTCCCCAGGACTCAAGAGATGGAGGGGCAAGGCCCTGGCATAGGAGGGGCGCTGCTTCGCCGTTCTGAGCCATGCCATTGCCCCTATCTCGGAAAGTATGGTCGGGCAGAGGATTGGGCCTATCCATGGTATGTATGATAGCAGCCTTACCTCTTGTGAGGCCCTTTGATCATGGCCTATCCTCTATTCTTGGCTCTTGATCTTTCTGCCCAAGGCATAGACGATCTCCAGACTCGTTGCCTGGCCAGGAAGCCGAAGAGCGGAGATACGAGCCCTGCTTTTTGATTCAGGGGGTGTAGCCGACCGAGTCGTGGGCCCAGGTTTTGTTCCCCCCGTACATGGCGCGCTCGCAGACCACGTTGCCTCCGGTGGACTCCACCTTGGTGGAGACGTTGAAGTCCACCACGTAGGAGTTGACGTTGAAGGACTGCCTTGAATTGCCGGGGATGACGAAGTCCTGGGGACCCGCTATGGGCCCGCTCGAGGTCATGAAGGTGAGGTCCACGCTCACCTCGTTATGGTTGGGATTCTGTACCAGCACCCAGGTCTCGTAGTCCCCTCCCGTGCAGCCCTCGGCCAGGTACCAGGTGGCGGCCGAAGGGGCGAAGGTCACCACCACTTCGTGGTTCACCCGCACGTTGGTTATAACGTAAGGGTCGGACACCGCCTGCGCCACCCCGTTGTCGGTGATGCTCTCCACGTGATAGCCGGCCTCGGGGATGAGGTCTATAGTCGCCGTGCCTCCCCAGCCCAGGTTCTGGCTGGCCGGGGACACCGCGCCGTGGCCTCCCTTAACGGATGCCCTCACCTGCAGCTCTCCCACGCTGAAGCAGTCGGCCAGGATGTCGGACTTGCCATCGTCGTTGTGCCTGACGTAGACGTCCCATCCCGGGCCCTCCGTGGCCCCACCGGGGATGGGGATATCGCAGGTGATGCGGCTGGCGGAGACGTACTTGACGTCGCCCGCCGTGATCTTCTCCGCTCCCCGCCTCAGCTCCACCTTCGTCGACACGTTCCTGAAGTCAGCCCCGCTTATGACAACATCGTCCAGGTACTGCCCGCGGTATCCCGCCGACGGGTTTATGCCCGTCACGTCCGGCGGGCGGTGTTCCACGGTGAAGCCGCCGGCCAGGGTGTCGATCTTGGCATCGTCGTTCTCCACGCAGACGTCCCATGCGCCCGCCTCCGCCCCGGCGAGGTCGAGGCTGCAGGAGATGGTCGTTCCCCCGCCTCCCACCGCTTCTCCCGAAGCCGCGATGGTCTGGGCGGACTTGCGCAGGGAGACCTGGGCCCCGTCGCGGAAGTGTTGCCCCCCGACGGTCACGCCGACGGTGCCTCCCGTGACCCCGCGGTCGGGAGCGATGGAGGTAACGACCGGCGCGGGATAACCGATGACGAAATATTCATAGGTGTCGGTGCCTCCCCCCGGCTCCGGGTTGGTCACCCTTACCGTGTAGTCTCCCACCGCCGCCCCGGTGAGGTCGAAATCCGCGCTCAACTCGCTGTCGCTGAAGGAAGTGACGTTCCCGTTTATCACGTGCCCCAGCCCGTCGTCCAGTTGCACCGTGGAATGCTGACAGAAGCCGCTGCCCGAGACGTCGATCGACTGCACCCCAAGGTTGACGCCCGCAAGCGGGTCGATGCCGCTGATAGAAGGCACCGGGTTCTCCATCACTCCCAGGGTGTAGAGTATCTTCTCGGTGCCGCTTTCGGTGCCGCTGATGGCCACGTGGCAGTCTCCGCTCGGGCTCACCGCCAGGGCTGCCCAGTTGTCGGTGGAGGTGGTGGATATCTTGACCGCCGACGACCACGTGCCCGCGGTGTTGTCGCTGTAGTAGATCTGGTCGCCGCTGGCGCCCCCGTCGTTTCTGCTCCATATCACGTGGGCTTTGCCCGTTGAGTCCAGCCCCATCTCGGCCTCGTAGTTATAGACGCCCGCGGTCGGTATTTTCACGGGCGAAGACCAGGCACCCCCCGTGCGGCAGGCATAGTAGTTGTAGGGGGTCGAGCCGTCGATTCCGTTCCAGGTGATATGGGGGACCCCCCCCGAGTCCAGCGCCATGCGGGGATAGTGGTTTGAGGTGGTGCTGCCGGACACTTGCTCCGCGGCGGACCACGTTCCCCCGCTCCTGCACGAATAATAGACGGCCTCGTTGTAGGTCGCGCTGGTGTTGTACCAGGAGACGTGCGGCACGTCCGCCGTATCCAGAGCGATCACCGGGTAAAAGCCGCCGACGCCAGACACCGTCTCAGGGCCCGTCCATCCCCCCATCGTCTGGAAGGAGTACTGGATCGGATACGTTCCCGCGGCTTCGTACCAGACGACGTGGGGATAAGCGCCCGAGTCGAGGGCGATCTCGGGGGAGTAATGAGAACTCGCGCCTGGGGCGGACAGCATCACCGGGTTGGACCACTCACCCCCCGGGTCGCTGGCGTAGTACACCTGCATCGAATAGTAAGGATGCCCCGAACTGCCGTACCAGACCACGTGGGGCGTGCCGCCCGCGTCGACCGCCAGGCGGGGGTGATCGTTGCTCGTGGAAGTCGTGGATATCACTACAGGCGTGGACCATACGCCTCCCGTTTCGTAAGCGTAATAGATACGGTTGGTGGAGCCGTCGTTTCCTACCCAAACCACGTGGGGATTGTCGTCATGGTCAACGGCTATCCGTGGCCCGGGGTTGGTCGCCGAATTGTCCGATATCGGTACGGGCGCGGACCAGCCCGCCCCCGTATTGCAAGCGTAATAGATACGGTTGGTGGAGCCGTCGTTCCCTATCCAGACGGCGTGGGGGTTGCCTGCGGAGTCCAAGCATATCTGGGGCCGGATGTTGGCCGTCGAGGTGGTCGAAACGGATACCGGCGTGGTCCACACCGTAGCCGATGGCGCCCGTGACGGAGCCGTGACGAGCACGGCCGAGGCCGCCAGCAAGAGCGCCGCCAGGAAAGCCACTGGCCTTGCGGCGGCGGTCAAGCCTGTACATATGGGTGCCTCCCTCAATGACATCTCTCTTTTCCCCCAACAAGGACCGACAAATGATAGCCACTTATGCCAGACCAGCTGGAAGCATTTTTCACCCGCCTATATATTTATATTATATTATGTCTTATCTATATTGGGAATTCTTCTTCTCTTCATTAATACGAAAGGGTCGTATATATAGAGCTATGCCTTGTGGCGACCTCCGGCGGCGCCTCGGTCACCATGACGCTCAACACCTACTCACACCTGATCGAGGAGAAGATGGAGGAGGCGACGGCCCGCATGGACGCCCTATTCCGGGGGATGGAGGAGGGAAAGATCGTGCCTTTAAGGGGCCAGGGGAAGAAAGGGAATAAGAAGAAGTGAGACTCCTCCGCATAGGACCTTCTCGCTCTCGTATGCCCGTCCCGTGGCGCAAACTTCGGGAGTATTTCGGGAGCGGGATCCATCCCCACCTAGAGAGAGGAAAACCAGGCCGGGAAATATGGCCCCTGACCTGGTATTTTACTGGTGCGCCCGGAAGGACTCGAACCTTCAACCTTGGGATTAAGAGTCCCCTGCTCTGCCAAATTGAGCTACGGGCGCACGCCAATATATTATGGAGTCGAGGTAGCGAAAAGGCAAGGGAGATTTACAGAAACGATAAAGCATCATATGTACAAAGGAAAGCCGCCCCATACAGGGCGGCTTTTGGGCTTCGGATACGATGTGTTGCCTTGAAAAGCCGATTCCACCTACTTCTTTCCCGCCACGGCCTGCTTCAGCGCCGCGCCTGGCTTGAAGGAGACGACCTTGGTTGCCTTGATCTTGATGGCCTCACCCGTCCTGGGGTTCACGCCCTTGCGAGCGGCGCGCTTGCGCGCCTCCCAGGTCCCGAAACCGACCAGGGTGACCTTGTCGCCTTTCTTGAGCGTCTTGGTCACGATGTCGACCATCGCGTCGATGGCCGCCCCCGCGTCCTTCTTGCTCAACTTGGCGTCCTTGGCCACGGCTTCGATCAGTTCCGCCTTGTTCATGACTCACCTCCTTCTGGTCCCATGCTTACATGAGATAATTCTATGCCGTGAAGATTTTCCCTTTAGCCAAGCCGCAAATCACCGTGTGCCACATGCGCGGCGGGCGCACGACCGTCCCCCCTGCTTGCGGCGATCAGCCCTGGTTCTCGCCCTCCGCGCCCTGGATCTCCTCCAGGGCTTCCGCAATGGCCGCGAGCACGTTCTCGCGTCCCTCGCGCTCCATGGCCGCCAGCAGCGGTTCCACCGCCTTGCTGCTGCCGATTCTTCCCAAGGCCCTGGCGGCCTCGAGCACGTCGCTTTCGATGTCGCTGCCCAGCAGGGGCAGCAGGCTTTCGAGGGCGCGCAGGCAGTGCATCTCCCCCAGGGAGCGCGCCGCCACCGCCCTCACGCCGGCCGACGAGTCCCCGAGCATCTCGCTTATGGGAGACCAGAGGCTCGGCTCCTCCATGCCGGAGAGCGATTCTACCGCGCGCAACCGCACGATGCTCGCCGTGTCCCCCAGGGCCTCTATGAGGTAGGGGATGGCCTTGCGGTCCCTGAGCTTCCCCAGCGCCCTCACCGCGCTGTAGCGCAGCGAGAGGCTGTGGCTTCGCGTCACCTTGCAGAGCTCGTCCACCACCTGGATATCGCCGATGTCGGCAAGCGCGTCGACGATGAACTGGCTCACTCCGGGGGATTCCTTTTCCAGCCGGTTCAGAAGCGGCTTTATGGCCCTGCGGTCGCCGATGATCCCCAGGGCGCGGGCGGCCCCTTTGCGCACGTCCGGATTGTCGTGGGTCAAGGCCTGGAGGAGGAGGGGCAGGGCGCTTTCCCCCTGGGCCGCCAGCAGGTCGGAGGCGGCGAAGCGCATGAAAGGCTGGGAGTGCCCCATGGCCTCCACCAGCGCCGGCAGGTCCCCCTTGGCTGCCAATTTATGTAAATCTTCCCTGTCCTTCATACCCATGATTATAAACCATCCGCATGCTATTGTCCCAGGGAAAGGCGCTGCGCCAGGATGGAGGGCAGCCCGGCCGCTATTACCTTACGCTGGCAGGAGCGCAGGTCGTATTCCAGAAAATGATACTCGAGGGTCATCTCGTCGCCGTCCAGCAGGCAGAAGGTCGCCACGGGAAGGCCTCCCCGGTACTGGCCGCAGCTTCCCACGTTGAACATGTAATGGGCCCCGGGCTTGATGGCGAAGAGGTCCCCGTCGCGAACCTTTTGCTCGGCCACGCGGTGGTTGACCGGGTCGAAGGCGTAGGCGGCGCATACGTGGGTATGTCCGATGAAGCAGAGCATGTTGCCGGGAGGTGGATATTCGTTGACCAGGGCTTTGAACGCGTACGCGGCCTCGAAGGCATCGAAGATGTATTCGTCGGGATCGGAGGGGGAGCCGTGGAAGACGTGGAAGAAACCGCCGATCTCCGCTTCGTGCGGGAGCGACAGCAGCCACGCGAGGTTTTCCGCCTCCAGGACTTCCCGCGTGAAGGCCAGCGCCTCCATGGCCACGGGGTTCATGTTGGGGGCCCTTCCCTCGCCCAGATCCCGCAGCCCGCGCTCGTGGTTGCCCTGTATGCACCGCACCCCTTTCTTGCGCACGAGCTCCACGCAGGCGTTGGGGTCGGCGCAGTAGCCGATGATATCGCCGCAGCAGACGAGGGCGTCCGCCTCCACCTGCTCGCACTTCTCCAGCACCGCCATGAGGCCTTCGAGGTTCGCGTGGATGTCGGAGAAAACGGCGTATCTCAAATCTCACCCCCAACTGTCCTCCTTGATTATATACCAGGGCTGCCCGAGGAGTAGCCCTGGACACCGGCATGCCGGGTAGCTCCTCGGGGGCAAGCATGCGCTCCCGGGTTTGCGGGACATAAGCGGTACCGCGCCTCTCGGGGCGCCGGCCGAGCGCGGCGGGAGGGGTACGTGCGGTTGTGGGTCTGTATGGCGAGGGCTATGATTAGGAAGCGAAAGGAACTCGGAGGGGCGCCGTCCGGTCGTGACGAAAGAAAGGTACTGGAGCCATGAAGACTATGAAAGGGATCGCATCAATCCTGATCCTGCTGATGGCGGCGTCGCTGGTGTCGGGTTGCAAGGGCGACTCGCCGCGGTACGACGCGATGCAACTGCTGAGTGAGGCCACCGAGGCGGCGAGCGCCGCGGGAGGCTACCGCATGAAGGGCGATATCGAGATGGGCATGGGAGAGGGATCGGCGCCCGTCGCCATGGCCATAACGGCGGAGATCCAGAACGCCCCGGACGGGATGCGCCAGCACATGTTCGTGGAGATGGGAAGCCTCGAAGCCGAGGCCTACATAGTCGGCGATACCTACTACCAGTACGCGCCCGGGCAGGGTTGGCGGAAGATGAGCCTCGGATTGTACAAGGCTCAGAACATGAACATGGGGCTTGTGGACGCGGACCAGATGGAGCTCATGGCGAAGATGGCCGCCGATTCAAGGGTCATCGAGGAAAGCGACGGCAGGGTCGGCGTCTCCTTCCACCTCGGAAAGGAATACTTCGACGCCTCCATGAGCATGTATCGCGAGTACGTGGAGGAGAGCGGAGAAGAAGTGCCCGAGGACTGGTTGCGTATGGTGGAGGAATCGGTAACGGATTTCAGCGCCGACATCAGCGTATGGATCGACACCTCGAGCCGGCTCATCGAGCGCATGGAGATAAGCTACTCCATGGCCGGGATACCCCAGGTGGGAGAGGTGACAAGCTCCATGCGCATGGACCTCTACGACTACGGCCAGGACATCGTAGTGGAGCTTCCCGCGGAAGCCGCACAGGCGGAGGAGTTACAGCTCTCGCCCTGAAGGCGACGTCCTGCTCGCGTCCGATATCATCTAACCCTGCCTGTAAGCGCGCGTCGCTCTACCGGGCCGGAGGTTAGGGTAAAATATTGCCTGAAGGCCGGGTTCGCGCAACGGGGAGGTAAAGAAGATGTCCGATTACGTGGAGGGAAAGACCCGCTGGTGGGGTTGGGGGAACCTGGACCAGAGGTTCGACGTGGAGAACCGCGAGAACATCTTGCCCTTCCTGCGCCAGAACCTCGGCATGGAGCTTGATCACGAACGTTTCACGGACCCAGAGCTGGACGAGATCGACCTTGCCCCGTGCCGTATCGGCCCGGACCTGCTCGCGGCCTTCGAGCGTTTGTGCGGAAAGGAAAACGTTTCCACCGACAGGTTCCAGCGCGTGAGTCATTCCATGGGCAAGAGCTACCGCGACCTCCTCCGTTTCCGCATGCGCAAAGTGGAGCGGCCGGTCGACGTGGTGGTCTGGCCGCGCGAAGAGGGCGAGGTCGTCGGCTTGCTTCGCATCGCGGAGGAGAACAACCTCGCCGTCATTCCGTTCGGGGGCGGCTCCAGCGTCACGGGCGGAGTGGAGCCCCTGGCAGAGGGCAGGGACGGCGTGATCAGCATGGACATGGCCAGGCTGAACCGGGTCCTGCGCGTGGATGCCACTTCTCAGACGGCGGTTATCCAGGCGGGCGCCCTGGGGCCGGAAATAGAGGAGCAGCTCAACGCCCACGGTTACACCTTGGGACATTTCCCCGAGAGCTTCGACCATTCCTCCCTGGGGGGTTGGCTGGCAACGCGCGCCTCCGGGCGGCAGTCCACCGGTTACGGCGATATCGAGGACATGGTGCTGGCCCTGCGCATGGTCACGCCGCGCGGGGTCATCGACACCCGCAAGGTGCCCTCCACGGCGGCGGGGCCCTCGGTGTTGCAGCTGTGCGTGGGCTCGGAGGGTTTCTTCGGCGTCATCACCGAGGCGACCATGAGGATTCGGCCCCTCCCCTCGGTTATCGACTACCGGGGGATCATCTTCCGCAATTTCGCCGCGGGCGTGTCCGCCATCAGGGAGATGATGCAGCAGGGGATGGTGCCCACATGCGTGAGGCTCTCTGACCGCACCGAGACCGCCCTGGCCCAGGCCTTCCGCTCCACCACCGGCAGCAAGTGGAAGAGAAAGGCGGAGGACGCCGCCCTGAAGGTGCTGGCAAGCCGGGGCTATTCCTTCGATGACGGAGCCTTCATGGTGCTGGGACTGGAGGGAGAGCGCGACGAGGTGGAGTACCTGCGGGTGGGCATCCTCCGCCTTTGCAGGCAGTTGGGGGGTTTCCACCTCGGCACCAACCCCGGGCGCCAGTGGTACAAGAGCCGCCACGAGACCGCCTATTTCCGCGAGCAGCTCATCAACTGGGGGGTGATGGTGGATACCCTGGAGACCGCCACCACCTGGGACAACCTCCTGCACCTTTACGGCGAGGTGCGCAGCGCCCTGCGCGCTTCGCTGGAGGAGGGAGGGGGGAGGAGCATGGTGGCGTGCCACGTCTCCCATTCCTACCGGGAGGGGGCATCCCTGTACTACACCTTCTTCGCGCCCATGGCCGAGGAGGGCAAGGAGGAGGAGCAGTGGGAGAAGGCGAAGAGGGCGGCATCGGAGGCGATCATGGAATACGGTGGGACCATCAGCCACCACCACGGGGTGGGATACGAGCACGCTCCCTGGATGAGGCGCGAGGTCGGAGACATCTCCATCGAGACCATCCGGGCGGTGAAGAAGACCGTCGACCCGGAGGAGATCATGAACCCGGGCAAATTGATCCCGCCGCAGTGATCCAAGCCGGGGTGAGAATCGTAAAGGCATGACGCGACGGGGTGGCGAGATGGAAGTGATACCGGTTTTCGCTTACGGCACCTTAAAGCCGGGCGAGAAGATGTTCCGCCATATCTGTCACACGGTCAGGGAGACCATCCCCGCCTCCATCACGGGAAAGCTTTACGAAACCCCCTTCGGATATCCCCTCCTGGTGGAGCCGGGCGCCGAGGGCGGGTCTCCGGTCAACGGGGTCCTGCTGGTGCCCCTCGAAGGCATGTACGAGGAGATGTTGCGCATCATCGACGTCATCGAGGGCGAGGCGGGATTTGAGAAGGGGGAGATGGAGGTGGTGCTGGAAAGCGGCTACCGGGTCACCGCCCTCATCTATTTCTACCGCGAGGCCCCGCCCTATGCCCGCCCCTTCTATGGCACGGACTGGCCGTGAGGGGGATGGAGAGTAACCCCGGGGGCATGTGTAAACGGAAGGGATGCCGTTATTATAACGGGCGACGTTTGCCGAATAGCGATTGGCGCTGCTCAAGCCGGCAGGGACTCCCTCGCCTTCGCGGAGAAGACCACGCTGGATGGCCCTGGGGAATGCCATTCGATCTCGGCCTCACGCCCCTCCGCCGCCTCGAAGAGGGCGGCCATCTGCCCGGCCAGGAGGTGCTCGTTATAGGGGTTCTCCACCGTTACCGTGAGCCCTTCGTACCCGTACTCGTACTGCACCGGGTTGCCCTGTCCCCGGGGAGGGAGGGTGGCGAGGGTGTTCTCGTAGATGCTCTCGCGCTCACGCCGGGGCAGCACTCCCTCGAGGTCCCCGATCATTCCCAGCTCCCTCATGCGGCGGTGGGTGTACTCCTTTTCCGCCTCGACGATAAGGGGATATATGTCCTCGCCCAGCTCCCGGGCAAGCTCGCGGAAGACGATGCCGGGGACGAAACCGTCGAGGAAGACCACGCGCGTGCCGCGGCGCGAGTCCGTTATGGTGCCCTCATCCTCGTTCCAGCGCAGGTGGGACATCTCGTGGGGCACGCCGCAGGATGGGCAGCGGGGAACGAAGAAGCGTCCCGGGAGAAGGGGCGGATATTCCAGCGCCATGCGCTCGGAGAGCTCCGGCCTGCTTTCCGTCGCGTACACTTCGATGATCCGCTCCCCTTCCACGTCCTTCCATCGATACCCGAAGGGGCGCCGCTCGAGGCTCTCGAAGGCCCCCACGACGATGGCCGCCATCAGCTCGCGGTTGTAGGGGTTGCGAAGCACCGCTTCCCCGCCATGTCCGGGACGGTAGGATAGAGGCCTGGCGTATGCCTGCCCCAGCCACGAGGAGAGGTGGCAGAAAGCTCGTACCACCAGCCTCCGGTTGGGACCCAACCTTCCCAGCGAGTATGGGAAACGGGCCAGTTGCGAGCCGATGGTGTCGATGGCGGCGTTGCGCTGAGCCTCGAAGACCAGGTGGGAGATGGAGTGCCCCATGCTCTCCTCGATGCGGGAAAACAGGTCGGTGGGGAAATCCGCCTCGATGATCACCACGCGGTATCGGGGATTGGCCTTCATGGTGATGGTGCCGTTCTCGTTCCAGCTTATGAGCTTGCTCAGCCAGTAGGGGAATCCACATTCACGACAGGTTCGCATGGCCATCGTTTCCTCCCGCCTCCGCGCTTGCAGCCTCTTTTTCCTCAGCTTCCGGCGGCATGGGTCCCGACCGCCTCCAGGGACAGCATGAAGGATAACCCGCTTTCCCCCACCGTGTCCATCTTCAGTTCTCCTGCCAGCTCCTCCACCATGGCCCGGGCGAGATGGTATTCCATGCCCAGGGTGGCGGTCTCCCCCTCTTTTTCCTCGGGCGGCCATCTCTCCAGCCGCTCGAGCATCGCCCCGTCTATCGCCGACTTATGGCAGCGCAGGTGCATGGTGACCCTGGAATCGCGGCGCGAACACCATACCGAGACCATCCCGCCGTCCTCGCTGCAACGCATGCAGATGTCCAGCACGTTATAGACAAGGTCGAAGAGGAGGGAAGAGTCGCTTCGCAGGGGAGGGATGCGGTCCAGGAAACGCAAGGCGACCTTGATCCGGCGCTCCGCGAAGATCTCCTCCATGAGCGAGCACACCTCGGATACGATCTCCGTCACGTCCACCTTTTCGTCTCGCGGGCGCTGGTAATGGGCGGTCAACTCCATTATGCGCATGAGGTCGTTGGTAATACCTTCCAGTCGAGACGATGCCGCCTTGATGAAATCGATGAACTCGCGCCTTGCGTTCTCGTCCAGTTTATCCCAGTACTCCCGCAGGGTCATGACGTATCCCACTATGGAGGTCAGGGGGTGTTTCATCTCCCGCACCGCGATGCTCGCCATGTGCCGGACATCGAGGCTCTGGGCGAGAAGGCTGGTATACTTTTCCAGAAGCTCCTCCTGCTCCCGGTGCTTTTCCTCCAACTCCCTGGCCGAGGCCCGCTGGTCCTTTTCCGCCCCCAGGAGGTAGCCGGTGAGCAGGCAGACCGGGAGGCTGAGGAACACCAGGATTGCGGCGGCGGGAAACTCGCGCAGCAGGTGCCCGGGGGTGCCCGAGGAGAAAAGGTAGTGCAGGAGGAAAAGCATGCCGCAATAGACGGCGGCTACCAGGAAGCCGTACAAGGCGTAACGGTACTTGTAATTAGCCCGCATCGTATATCCCCGACTCGCCGGGAACCGGATTCGCATCGCGGTTCCCGTTACCCGAACGTGGACCTGGTTATGGTTATATTATTCCCCATATGCCTTCCCATGCATCTCCGAGGTCATGGCGCCGGAAGGTCGGGCGGCATGGACCTGTGCTCCGACCGTGTAACACCCCATATACTTTCCTGTCCATCTCCGAGGTCATGGCGCCGGAAGGGCGGGCGGCTTGACCTGGGTGTCCACCCCCATGAGCTTTTCGCCGCGAAAGAGCAACACCGCCGTTTCGTATACCAGGATGGTGTTCTCGGGCATGAGGCTGTCGCTGGTTTCGTGAGTGAAGAGGGGTTCCCCCAGCAGCGACGTCGCTTCGGCCGGGGTCATGGTGTTGTCGAAATCCTGGGGGTGAAGCCGGGTGGGCGGGTATTGGGACGACTGGTCGTCCACCGGCTCCTTCCCGAACAGGCGGCCGTTGTCGAAATCCAGCGCCTGGCCCAGGCGGAAGTAGGTCCAACGTTCGACGCGGTCGGAACTGTAGGGATCCACGGAGATGAAGAAATGGTCGGGGTAGCCGTATTCCGCCACCGCCCTGCTCTGGTCCGCGGAAAGACCGGGGATATCGCCTGGCGGAGGCTTTTCCACCTCCGCCGGCGGCGCGGGAGTGTCGGCCTCGCCGCAACCCGCATGGAGCGCCGGCAGCATGAGGACCGTGGCTAAGGCCACCGCCAAGAATACCAGGGGGACGACCCTATTAACGCTCAATGATTGCCCGGCCCCTTTCCTTGAATGCGCCAAAAAATCACCTCACGTGAATTATAATCGTTCATGGCGCCAAACCCGAGGCGCGCGCATCGTGGCGGCCGATAATCGTTCATGGCGTCAAACCCGAGGGACGTGCGCTTGGGCGGTCGTCACATGCTCGAACGCAAGGGAGCCGGTTGGGGTAGCGGTGCAACCGTTTGGTGTGGATTCTGGAAGCCGCCATATGCTTGAAGGCAAGGGAACCGGGAGGAAAAAGCGCCTGTCTTACGGCGTTGGAGCCTCCGGTAAGTTGGTTCCGCGTGGACGTGGAGGTATGCCGGCGTGAAGAGGACCGATCACGGGCGGGGAACCGGGCGTCCCCCGGGCAGGGCGCCTTTGGCCGTAGGCCTGGCGGCGCTCGTTCTCTCGCTCGCCCTCCTTTCCCAGGGGTGCGGGGGCGGGCGGAAAGGAGGAGCCATCAGCCTCGCCCGGCAAGCGTCTCAGGACTCGTTCGCCCTCTACTACCCGGTGCCCTCCGCCACCGCGGCGCGCGTCGCGCCCTACTCCGTTAGCGCCGATCTCTCCAACGTCGCGGGCGCTTCCGCGGCACCGACGGACCAGGAAGCGAGGCGGGCGCTGGCGGCCCATGGCTTCGTCGCGGTGGCCGGGTCCCGGGGCCGGCTCGATCTCGCCTACCGTGATATATCCGCGCCGAAGTTCGTTACCCTGGACGCCGCCCTCTTCGCCCTTCACAGCCTCGGATCACGCATCCTCTACGGGCTTGAACGTGACGTCCTGGCGGCTGACCTGGGCGAGCTGTTGCGTTCGATGCTGGAGGGTATGCGCGGCATCTACGAGGAAGCCGGGGGGGCGGTGAGGGAGGCGGCGTCGGCCGACCTCGCCTATCTGGGGGTGGCGTCAAGGCTTTTAGGCCAGGAGGCGGAGCTGCCACGGGAGGCCGCCGAGCTCGCCGAGAAGGAGCTCGAGCTCATCTCGGGAGGGGGCGGGGAGGCGACTTCCCCCCTCATGGGCACGAGGGTGGATTACGGCCGTTTCCGCCCCCAGGAACGTTACGGCCAGGGATCGGGGATGGAGGGGTATTACCAGGCCGTGACCTGGCTGGGGGAGATTGGCTTTCCCGTGCGAGCCGGAGGGGGCTTTCGGGAGATCGTGGAGGGTCGCGACATGGCCAGGCGCGCCGTCCTTCTGTTGGCGGCCCTGCACATGGCCGAGGCGGATGGGAAACCAGCCCTCGAGCTCTGGGATCGGGTCTACCAGGTCAACGCCTTCCTGGCGGGGGCGGCGAGCGAACTCAACCCCTACCTCCTGACGCGGCTGGTATCCGAGGTTTACGGAACGAGCTTCAGGCTGGAGGACCTCGAGGATGATACCGCCTTGGATGAGCTGATATCGTTGGCGGTGGGTGAGGTCGGATCCGTTTATGCTGCAGGGGCCGGCGGAATAGGTGCAGGCGACCCGCCGTGTTTCCGCCTCCTCGGCGCGCGCCCAAGGCTTGAGGACGCGGTGTTTCCGGAACTGGTCGCGGACAAAGTGCCGGGACGCTTCCTGCCCAGGGGGCTCGACCTCCCCGCAGCCCTGGGCTCGGAAAGGGCGTTGCGGCTCCTGGAGGAGGTCTACGGCGAAGCGAGCATGGAGGGTTATGGTGAGAGCATGTCGGGATTGCGCGAAGCATTGGCGGCGCAATCGCCTTCTCCTGCTCGCACTGATCTCTATGAGGGGATGAGGGAGGCGCTCCGGGGGACGTTGGAGCCGCGCGGCGAGGGATACCCTCCCTTCACGCGGGGGACGGCCTGGCTCGACCGTTGCCTGTATTCCTTCCTCGCTTCCTGGGTGGAGCTGGAACGGGACGATGCCGCCGAAGCCGTCGGGGGAGCGCAGGGCGATGCGCGGGAAAGCGGCGCGGGGGCGGCGGAGGTTGCCGGGGACAAGGGGTACGTGGAGCCCCTGCCCGCGGCTTACGCGGAGCTCGCGGCGCTGACGGACATGCTAAGGCGCGGCCTTCGGGAACGCGGCCTCTCCGATCCCTCATACGAGGAAAGGCTTGACGCTTTGTACGGCCTGCTTGTAACCCTGAAAAACGTTTCGGAGAAGGAGCTGCGCAACGAGGTTCCCACCGCGGAGGAGTACGGCGCCATCGCGTCGGTGGGGGAGACCCTCGCCTTCATCTGCTCCCTTCCACTGGACGATTCTGAAGGGGGGCAACCGTCCGGGGACGCCTGCGCCTGCGCGGTGATCGACCTGTACCGCGACCCGGTTTACGGCGAGGTCCTCCAGGCCGCCACGGGAAGGCCGGTCACCTATTACGTGATCGCGCCCGTGGAGGGGCGCCCCACCCTCACGGTGGGAGCGGGATTCTCCTATTACGAGTTCGCGAGGCCCGCTGACCAGCGGCACACCACGTCGTCGTGGAGGGAGGCGGTGGTGACGGGGGCCTTGCCCGATCCGTCTGCCTGGACCGCCTCCTTCCTCCCCTGAGCCCGCTCCCGCAACGTTTGACCTCAAATGGCATCGCTATGTTTTCAGGGCATGAGGACGGTGCGCTAGGCTCTGCCCGCGCTGGATAGAAGAATTGCCATGGAGCAGTAAGAGTCCTTTTGCAATGCTCCTTCTCTGCCATCTTAGAACCCAGCGCTGGACAGCAGAATCGGTATGGAGCAGTAAAAGGCCCCGGCCGAACCGGGGCCTCGAGGTTAGAAGCCTCTTGGCTGTTTCCGCCAGGGCCCTCCTACATGAACTGGTAGCGCAGCAGGCCGAGCCACCACAGGCCGTAGTAGAGCTTGGCCCAGACGGAGTCCTTCATGTCCAGGAGCCCGAAGTTGTTGTTGTCGTAGTACTTTCCCCTGGCGGCTGAGATGGCGTAATGGCCCTTCTCGCACCCGCTGGGAGGCCAGGTCAGGAGCTTGTAGTATGGGGCCACCTGCTTGAAGTACCTCTTGCTCATCACCCAGACCTTGTAGGTGCCGGGCTGCAGCCCCTGGAAGTAGAAATACCCGTAGCGGTTGGTGGTGGCGGTCGCCACCTTCGAGCCATAGCGGTTGGTCAGCACCACGGTGCATCCCTCCAGGGGTTTTTCGGCCCACTGCCGCTGCTGGTCCGCGTTGGCGTCGCTCCACACCGTGCCCCCGATGTAGGCGGAGGTGGACTGGATGGCGAAGGGGGGCGTGTCCTTGAAGGTAAGTGGCAGGTATTGCTTGGTGTGCAGGTTCCAGGGGTTGAGCTGAGCGATCCTCTCCCCTCCGTCCAGGGGTTTGAAGGTGCCGTTGTCCACCAGCTCCACCTTGTAGAACGTGTTATCTCCCCACGAATCGAGCGGCAGGTTGTTCCAACCCACCCATCCGTGCTGGTATTCGATCAGCGTGTTGTCCTGCCCGAGGGCGTAGCCGCCGGGGCCGGTGACCTTGGTCCCCACCAGCACCCATTCGCCGTTCCAGTAGTCCCTGACTGGCGCACCCCAAAAGTTTGTGGAGTCCACATAGAATTGGTAGGTTTCGGGATCCGGTCCCTCGAAGCTTTCCGCCGTGGGGTCGAGGGTGGCGACCAATTGCTTTCCCTCAAGGTGGTAGAGGCTCACCTTGATCCCGTCCACCAGGTCGGCGTCGGTGTATTTCCCGTCCGGGCTCTTGTAGTCGTCCCAGACCAGCGCCTCGATGACGCCCCCCGTGTCGCCCGAGGCGGTTCCCTGCGTCTCCTCGGCCAGCGCCACCGCGGAGCTGGCCAGCAGGGTGGTGATCACCAGGGTAGCGATGACCACGAAGACCGGCCATCTTTTCGTCTTCCTCATGCGCATCTACCTCCTCATCTCGTTTCATGGGCGGAGGCGATCCTTTGCTTGCTCCCCCATCCCTTCGCGGGGATCCTTCGCGGATACGGCGCGACGGGCTGAAAGTCGCCGGGGGTGACCATTGAGTGTGGCTATCCCTTCCCCTTCCGGAAAGGCAAAGACATCTACGCCGAGCGAGTCCCAGTCCCGATTATAAGGCTCCGGAGGCGAACCCCTTCGTTTCCCCAATGGCCCGTCAAGTCGCCTGCCCCTCAGATCCCCCTTCCTTTGTAAGTCTCTCTGCCCTATGTAAAAACCCGGCCAAGCCAAGGCCGGGTCGCCTGACGCCCTTCCTTATCGCTTCCGTGGTCTTCGCCTCGTTCATCGCCTGCCCACCTTGCGCCCGCCCTCTTCGCGTCCGTTGGAGTGGGCGAACATAAAGGCTACAACATGTTTATCAAATGCTACCATGAAGTAACTGAAAAGTCAAACATTTGATACCTATATATTCGAAACTTCCATCGTCCGCGGGTTCTCTGATAACATTAAGTTCCGGTTCATACTATCTCGGCAGTCGGAGGGCGCTTTCAGGCGCGAACGAACTCGAGGGGAGGGGGTTCTCGTTCGCCGCAGACCACGTAACCAGCATGGCGGATAGGTCTTATTGCCTTCCCCGCGAAGTCTGGGCGGGACAGGATTGCCGGGCCGCGACAGGGGACGTATAGTGCGGCCGCCGTTCGCGTGAATAGATCCTGGGGAGGGAGGTAAACATGGTCGGCATCAAATCATTCGGGGCATACGTGCCTTGGTTGAGGTTGGACCGCGCGGCCATCGCCCGCGCCTGGGGAATACCCGGCGCGCCGGGAGCCGTGGCGGTGGCCAACTTCGACGAGGACAGCCTCACCATGGCCTGGGAAGCCGCGTCGGACTGCCTGGCGGGCTTGGACGGGCTTGAGCCGGGAGGGCTGTTCTTCGCCAGCACCACCCCGCCCTACGCGGAGAAGTCCGCCGCCACGCTCATCGCCACCGTTCTCGATCTGCCGGGCGACGCGTTGACCTCGGATTACGCCGTCTCCCTGCGCGCCAGCACCTCGGCGCTCTCGGCGGCCCTGGACGCGGTGAAGGCGGGAAGGGCCGACGATATCCTGGTCACGGCGGCGGATACGAGGGCCTCCGATCCCATGACCGCCTGGGAGCAGACCCTGGGGGACGGCGCCGGGGCGGCGCTGGTGGGGAGCGGCGACGGGGTGATCGCGGAGCACCTGGGCTCCTACTCGGCGCCGGACGAGATATACATGACCTGGCGTCGCCAGTCCCGCGACCGCGCCCTCAAGGAGTTCAACGCCCGCATGGCGCAGACGGAGGGGTACGGCAAGAGCATGGTGGAGGGGATCAGGTCGGCCATGGGAAAGCTCGGGGTCAAGGCCGAGGACATCGCGCGCGCGGTGTATTCGGCCCCCGACTTCCGCAGCCACGGGGCGGTGGCCAAGGCGCTGGGATTTGACCCCGCGACCCAGGTACAGGACGCTCTCTTCGCCTTCGTGGGAGGGACGGGCACCGCCCAGCCTTTGCTCATGCTGGCGGGCGCCCTGGAGAGCGGCCTCAAGGCCGGGGACCTCGTCCTGCTCGCCCATTACGGCGACGGCGTGGACGTCTCGTTCTTCCGGGTCACCGAGGCCGCAGATAAGCTTCCGCCCCGGCGTGGCCTGCGCGGCTACCTCTCCTCCCGGACCCCGCTGCAAAGCTACCCGGTATTCCTGCGCTACCGCGAAGCCCTGGAGATGCGCAGGCCGGAGTATTCCAGCTCCACGGTGATCCTCTGGCGCGAGCGCCGGGAGCTCTATGCCCTTTACGGTTCGCGCTGCCGCGCGTGCGGGCTGGTGCGCTTCCCGCCCCAGATAGTCTGCTCGCGCTGCCGTACCAGGGGGGAGGGCGAGGAAGTGCGCCTGGCCCGACGCGGCAGGCTCTTCAACTTCATCAACGACCGCCTCTTCGAGTCCATGGAATCGCCCACCACCCTCTGCCTGGTCGACCTGGAGGGAGGCGGCCGCGTCTTCCTGCACATGACCGACCGCGATCCGGAGGCGGTGGAGCTGGACATGGAGGTGGAGCTCACCTTCCGCAAGCTCTTCGAGGGCGAGGACTTCTACACCTATTTCTGGAAATGCCGTCCCGTGAGGGAAGGGGGTGACGGGGGATGAGCTGCAGCCTGCACGATATCGCCATCATCAGCGTGGGGGGCAGCAAGTTAGGCGGGGACTTAGGCATGGACGCGGAGCTCACCTTCCGCAAGCTCTTCGAGGGCGAGGACTTCTACACCTATTTCTGGAAATG
>JABLXL010000014.1 GCA_013178005.1 Actinomycetota bacterium | reverse complement strand
ACGGGGGATGAGCTGCAGCCTGCACGATATCGCCATCATCAGCGTGGGGGGCAGCAAGTTAGGCGGGGACTTAGGCATGGACGCGGAGCTCACCTTCCGCAAGCTCTTCGAGGGCGAGGACTTCTATACCTATTTCTGGAAATGCCGTCCCGTGAGGCGAGGGGGTGACGAGGGATGACCTGCAGCCTGCACGATATCGCCATCATCGGCGTGGGGGCCAGCAAGTTCGGAGAGAACTTCGATATGGACGTGGAGAGCATGCTGGTGGACGCGGCCTACGAGGCCTACGAGGACGCCGGCGTCCGGCCTGAGGACATCCAGGCCGCCTGGATCGGCATCCAGTACCCCTTCACGGGGCTCTCCGGCGCCACCCTGGCCGACCCCCTGAAGCTCTACCACATCCCCATAACCCACACCGAGAACTACTGCGTGTCCGGGCTGGACTCCTTCCGCAACGCCTGCCTGGGGGTGGCCTCGGGGATGTACGACATGGTCATGGCCGCGGGGGTGGAAAAGCTCACCGACCAGGCCGGACGCGGGCTGCCGACCGCCGGCTTCGGGCACCCGGTGCTCTTGCGCGGGCTCACCGCCCCCAGCGCCTTCGGCCTGGCCTTCCCGCAACACGCCCGCAGGTACGGCACCACCAAGGAGGACCTCGCGCACGTGGCGGTGAAGAACCATTACAACGGCGCCGCCCACCCCAAGGCCCATTTCCGCCGCGAGGTGACCCTGGAGCAGGTCATGCAGGCCCCCATCGTGTCCGGCCCCCTGGGGCTTTTGGACTGCTGCGCCATCTCGGACGGGGCCGCGGCGGTCATCATCACCCGCAAAGAGATCGCCAGGAAATACCGCGATGACTACGTGGTTCTGCGCGGCCTGGGGCTGGCGGTGTTCTCCAACCTCCTGCCCTTCGACCCGGATTTCGACTACCTCACCTGGATCCCCACCGTGAAGGCGGCTCGCGCCGCCTACGAGATGGCGGGCATAGAGAACCCCCGCGAGGAGATAGACTGCGCGGAGGTCCACGACTGCTTCACCATCACCGAGATACTGAACTACGAGGACCTCGGGTTCTGTGCAAAAGGAGAGGGCGGGAAGTTCGTCCGCGAAGGCCATGCCTCCATCGACGGAGACGTGGCCGTCAACCCCTCGGGAGGGCTCAAGTGCTTCGGGCATCCCATCGGGGCCACCGGTTGCCGCATGGTCTACGAGATAACGCGCCAGCTGCAGGGCCGCGCGGAGGGGCGCCAGCGTGAGGGCGCAAGGACCGGGCTGGTCCATAACCTTGGGGGCCTGGGAGGAGTGGTGTGCGGCGTTGCTATATTAAGCTCAGACGACAGGTACAGGTAGGGGATTATGGGCCTTGATCGAGCAGGGAGGTGCGAGATGCTTCTTTTCGAGCCGTTGGAGAGGTGGGCGAAGGAGAGGCCGGACCGCGAGGCCATCGTTTACGGTGACCGTCGCATCACCTATGCCGACTACGACCGCGAGGTCAACCGCGTGGCCTGCGGCCTGCTGGCCCTGGGGGTGAGGCGCGGGGACAAGGTGGGCCTGTACATACCCAACCACCCCGAGTTCATCTTCGGTTACCTGGCCTGCTCCAAGGTGGGCGCGGCGGCGGTGCCCGTTTCCTGGCGCTTCGCGCCGGCGGAGGTTAAATACATTCTCGGGCACTCCGATTCCTCGGTGGTGATCACCGAGACATCCTTCATGGACTCCGATTTCCTGGCAAAGCTGAACGCCGTGCGGGGCGAGCTCCCCGCCCTGCGGCAGGTGGTGGTGATAGGCGGGAAAGAGGACGCGGCCAGGGTGGAGGGCGCGCTTACCTACGAGGAGTTCCTGGCGGCCGGAGAGGGCCGGGAGGCCGAGCTCGAGGAGAGGAAGAGGGAGGTCCAGGAGGACGACACCGCCTTCCTCCTCTTCACCTCGGGGACCACGGGTCAGCCCAAGGCGCCTATGCTAACCCACCGCAACATAACCGAATACGTGCGGGGGCAGATCAGTTCCTCCGGGCTGGGCGACGACGAGCGCCTGCTCATGGACATCCCCAACAACCACGTCGGGGGCGGGGTGATGGCCATAGCCAGCATGCTCGTGAACGGAACCACCCTGGTGATGCTGGATGCCTTCATCCCCCAGCAGGTGCTCCAGACGGTGCAGGACGAGCGCATCACCATCATGGGACAGGTGCCGGCCCAGTACATCCTCCTCTTCATGCAACCGGACTTCGATTCCTATGACCTTTCCTCGGTGAGGCACGCCGTCGTCTCCGGGGCGCCGGTGCAGCCGGAGCTGGTTGACCAGATCGAGGAGAAGATGGGCGTGGTCCCCTATATAGGTTACGGGCTCACGGAGACCAGCGGAGCCATCACCTTCACCCGCAAGGAGCACCCGCGGGAGAAGATCTCCACCACCATCGGCGTCCCCAACGAGGGCATCGAGGTGCGCATCATGAGCCCGGAGCGCGAGGAGGTACCGCGGGGGGAGGCGGGCGAGATCACCGTGCGCGGCGCGGCGGTGATGAAGGGGTACTATAACCAGCCCGAGGCCACGGCGGCCGCCTTCGACGACGACGGTTTCTTCTATACCGGGGACATGGGCTTCATCGACGAGGATGGGTTCGTGCACATCCTGGGCCGCAAGAAGGAGATGTACATACGCGGAGGGGAGAACGTCTATCCTCCCGAGGTGGAGGAGGTGCTCCTCAAGCACCCCAAGGTGCTCTTTGCCGCCGTGCTAGGGTACCCCGACCCGGTAATGGGGGAGAAGGGCAGGGCGTACATCGTGCCTCAGCCGGGGGCGGAGGTGACGGAGGAGGAGATCAAGGCCTTCTGCCGCGAGCACCTTGCTAGCTACAAGGTCCCCGACCAGGTGGTCTTCCGCAACGAGCTGCCCCTTACGCCGCTGGGCAAGGTGCACAAGTACGCCCTCTACCAGGAGATGGAAGGGGAAAAATAGGCGAGGGCATCTTTCCCCTTGCGGTTGGTCCATCGCCGACCCGGGAAAGCCGGCGCATATCTTTTTCGCCCATGCTCCAGGGCTGGGCCTTAATGTCGCCGTGAGAGGAGCATGATAAAGCCTCTCCTTGGCCCCCCAAAAGGAGCGGGACAGGAAGACAGGCTCCTATCAGGGCCGGCCAGGGTTGGCGATTCGCGGCGATGTATGCCGGAGGGCGGCGTGAGCGAACGGAAAGCCGGCACGAGTTCTCGCTTCGATTCATCGTGCCATGGCGGCGAGTCCCGGTATAGCCGCGGGCGATCAGGAAGACCGCATGCCGGTTGCCAGGGATATCGAGAACGATCCTGGGAGCGGACGTAAAAAATCAGCGTGGCCCTCTCGTGGAGTCACGCATCCTTGACGGGAGGGTCAGTGCCCAGGAGACCCCTGCCTGCGCCCGGACCGGGCATTGGCTCATCCTCACCCGCCCCCGGTGGGCGCCGCCGCTCCGGGAGGCACTTCCACCGTGGTGCTGGAGTCGAAAGAACCGAAGTCGTATCGGTAATGAGACCGCCCCATTCCGGGAATCTCCACCACGTAATCCATGGCCATGACCAGCTCGTTGAGCTCGTCCACGAATATCTTGCCGGAGTAGTGGCATGCAACTTCGTATTCCTCTCCGAAAAACCCCTCCTTGAGCTCCAGGTCCTGGTCGAATCCGAGCACGGCGCAAGGCCTGTCGTTCACGGTTTCGGTCCCTTCGTCGGACATGGAAAGCTTCCTGGTGAAGATCTCGTTCCAGATGGGATTCATGCCTTTCTGGGATGCTTCCGCTTCCCCCAGGTTTCTCCATACCCGCGTCATGCTGTCCCATTCGTATAAGGTATCCTCGATAATGCGCGTCTCGAGCGAGAGCTCGTTCACGAGGGACCGTGCGAGCAGGGAGGAGCGGTCGGGCCCCTGGTAGACGAGTACCCCCGACCAGCTTTGTCCCAGGTAGAAGGACGGTTCATCCATGGGGAAATCTTCGGAGTCTACACGTACCTCGGCCTTCCACCCCTGGAGTTCCAGCATATGATCGCAGGCGTTCCTGAACTTCCTGGATGGACCCCTGCCGGATTGGGTTAAGAACCAGGCCGCGAGGAAGATAAGCAGCACCGCGAGCGCCGCGGTTGTTATACCCAGAGCGAGCAAGGCCTTCCGTTTTTCGGGTTGCGGGGGGCGGAAAACACTCGCGGGCGGTTGATGCGCGCGTGCCGTCGGGGGATACGTCGGTGCCGCGCCGCAGGGAACTCCGCCCGCGGAGGCCTCCTGGTTGGCGAGGGCGGCATCGAGCCCGAAGGGGTGGTAGCATTCCCTGCAATTGCGGGAACCATCCGGGCATAAGGCCCCGCATTCCGGACAGGTGATGGGCATCCCGTGTCCCCCTCCCTTGAAACTCGCACCGGCGCAGCCCCGGTAACGGGTGAGGGCGCCGTCCTTTTCCCGCGCCCGCTTCAAGACCCGGGCGCGTCGCTCCGAAATATTCCATAACGTCAATGTGTATTATCGGCGGGATCGGAAAGCACGTTTACGGCTCTCGGGGCGCTTACGAGGCGCGGCACTGTAAGGAGAGCCTCTCGAGACCGTTTCTAGGGTAGGAGTGTAAATGTCCCTGGCGCCTTTGGACCGGGAAAGGGAGAAAGAGCTTGCGCTGGCGGCCCGCACCTCCATGGACGCCTTCGCTGAGCTGTACGAGCGATACGTCGATGACGTCTACGGGTTCGTCCTCAGGAGGGTGGGGGATGCGAGCGTGGCCGAGGACATCACCGCGCGCGTATTCGAGAAAGCGCTACGCGGCATCGGGGATTTTGAATGGAAGGGAGCCTCCTTCTTCTCCTGGCTGGCGCGCATAGCGACGAACACGGTGGTGGACCACTACCGTCGCGAGGGAAGGGCGAAGCGGGTGAACATCGAGGAGGTGCTCCCCGTCCTGGAGGGAACGGATGACCCCACCGAGGGTATCGAGAGGCTGGAGGAACGGAAGCTCATCCTGGAAGCCATGCGCAGGCTTCCGGAGCGTCAGCGCGCCCTGCTGGAGTTGAAGTTCATGGACGAGCTGGACACGGAGACCATGGCGGGAATGCTCGGATGCAGCCGGGGAAACCTGGCGGTCCGGCTCCACCGCGCGCTCAAGGCGTTGCGGCGAGAGGTGGAAAGGCTCGAGGAAGGGGAGAGGGCATGAGGGGCAAATACTACTCCCAGTACCTCATGCGCGCCCTGGATGGCGAGGCGGTTCCCCTCGACCGCGAGTTGGAAGCGCTGGTAAGCATCGGCGAAAGGGTGACCCGAGCCGTGCCGGCGGTTCCGAAACTGGACGAGGGAGCCCGGAGAAGGATATGGGAGAGCGCCGTTTCCGCGGCACACGAAGCCGAACCCCACGGCAAGGCCCGCGCCCTTTACCTGCGGCGCGTGGCATGGGTCGCCGCGGCGTGCCTTGTCGCCCTGGCGGCGGTGTTCACCGCCCTTTACCTGCACGGCGGGGGGTTGTCGGTGCGCGAGCGGGTGGAGGTGGCGACCCTGCGCGTGGATAGGGGAGAGATGGTGATCAGGGATGCGGAGGGAGTCGAGCGAATCGCCCAGAACGGCGAAACCCTCGCGGAGGGGGAAACCGTGCTCGCGGCTAAGGAGGCCAGGGGTTGGATAAAGTTCGAGTCGGGAAGCTTCATGCGCCTGCTGGGAGAGGGAGAGGTCGCGGTGGTGGAGGGAGACGATGGCGTGGTGGTGGAAGTGCGCGAAGGCAGGACTTACCACCGCGTCGCGGAGGGGGTGCCCTACACGGCGCGATACGCGGACATCTCCGTGACCGCGCTGGGTACGGCCTTCGCCCTGGAAGTGGAGGATGGAAAGGCCAGGGTGCTCTCCATCCACTCATCGGTGGAGGTTGAGGCGGGGGAGGACGTATCACGCCTTGAGGAAGGGGATGCGCTCGCCTTCGGCGAAGGGGCCGACGGGCTGATCTACGATCTCACCCGGGAGCACCTCGATGACGAATGGTTCAGGTGGAACAAGTCCCTGGACGAGGAACTGGGGCTGCCGGTGGGAATACTCCGTATCCTTGATGAGGCGGATAGGGAGGCGGAGGAAGAACCGCCTGCCCAGGAGACCGCGCCCCAGCCGCCCGCCCCGGAACCGCCGCCCACCCCGCAGCCGGCGCCCCAGCCCACCCCGCAGCCGGCGCCGCAGCCGCCCGCGCAGAAAAGCCTCGCGCTCTCCGCCTCCGCCCGCGAGGGTGCCGTCGACTTCACCTGGACACTGAGCGGCTACAGCGGCTTCCAGGGCTTCAAGCTGTGCAGGTCCGAAAATAATCCCGCGCCCGCCTATCCAGGGGACTGGTGGAAGTACATCGACGGGGCGGATACGCGCTCCGCCACCGATACCTCCGTGGAGGGAGGACACACCTATTATTACCGCCTTGCGGTCTATAATCAGGGAGAGGTTCTCGGCTATAGCAACGCCGTGAAGGTTACGGTGCCGGGGCAGAGCCAGGAGCTCTCCATCTCCTTGACCGCGACGGTGGAGGCGGGGAAGGTGAGGCTTTCCTGGAGCGTGAGCGGTGCGGGCTCCTATGATGGATTCAAGGTCTGCCGGTCCGAGACCAATACCAACCCCAGCTATCCGGGCGACACCTGCACCTTCGTGGATGCGGGCTCCAGGTCATACGCGGACACTTCCGTGAGCCCCGGCCATACCTATTATTACCGCGTGGGCATATACAAGGGCGGCTCCATCCTCGTTTACAGCAACGCGGTGAAGGCCGTGGTGCCGTAAGAACGGAATCAATCCCGGCTCATCGCCGTTTCCCGCAAATCCGGAGGGAGGCAATCTGGACCCGACACGTGTTTTCGCCGCAATAATGCGGGATACCACATGGCGCTGCGACTCTATGAAGGACGTTTTTCCCCGGTCGGTAAAGTGTTTTCTCCTCGTTCCCCGTTGACAGAGGGTTCGTCCGGACCCGGCGAGCGCCAAGGCCGGTGAAACACGTGATGCTACACTGCACGACGATACGACGAAGGCCGTTGCGCCCCGGTCTGGAAGGGGCGCCCTCCTCATTCTTCCTTGCTCAGCTCCCTTTCCAGGAATCCAGGTTTGCGAGGTCGCATGGTATAGGGCTCGAGCAGGAAAGGGATGAGGAAGACCAGGAAGATGGCCACCGCCAGCAGCACCCAGCCCGAGACCGAGGTGTTGCCCTCCGGGGTGGCCTGGTCGTTCGGCTGGCTCGAGGGGCTGGTGACGTTAAGAGCCGAGAAAGCCGAGGCGGGGATGGGGGCGGAGCCCGCGATGTATTCGCGGAAGAAAGAGGACCAGTCCCTCCCGGTCAGGCTCTCCAGGGCAGAGCGTATCCTGTCGTTGGTAAGCGGCTCGGAAGCGCTCCCCATTTCCCTCAGGTTCCGCAGCAGGGCGGCAAAGTCCAGGGCGTAAGGCTGGCTGAAGGACCTGAGCCCGGCGTCGAGCGCCGCGCAGGCGACTGCACCGCCGCTTTCAAGGAGAGCGGCGGCGGACGCGGAGTCCCGCGCGGAAGCCGCCGCCCCAGCCAGGGTCAAGTTCCCGTTTTCCTCCGACCGGGCCGCGAGGTAGGCCTCGTATCGCCGGTCGAAGCGGTCCCAGAAAAGGGCGGCCCCCCAGATGCCCGCATCGTAAGGCAAGAGGTAGCGCAGGTAAGATGCGCCCCCCGCGCGCAACCACTCGGCCTCCTCTTCCACGAGGAGCCCGCGTGACAGGAGGAGCGAAGCCACGCCATGGGCTGTGGCTTCCAGCGTAGCCTCGGAAAGGGGGTTCGCGTCGCGGGACGGGGTGAGCGTTATCGCCCCGGAAAAAGGCGCTCCGCCGGAAAGGGCGGAAACCGGGATGGCGCCGTCCTCCTCCTCCCCTCCCGTTCCGCCCCCGAAGGCCATGACGATCAGCAGCCTGCGGCCTGCGGGGAGACCCAGGCCCCAAAGGGACGCCTCGGCACGCCCCAGGAGCGAGCTCGCCCTGTCGGCGTATTCCTCCAGGCCCTCCACTCCCGACGCCGGGGCGCCGGAGGGTGAGGCGACGAGCAGGGATTCCCTCTCGATCAAGGTGATGTCGCCTGCGTAAACGGGGTTTTCCAGCAGGTCCTCCATACTCTCCGGTTGATCCTCCCAGGGCGTGACGGCGCGCCAGCCTTCGGGCAGGATCAGCTCCAGCGTGGGTTGAAGCCCGCTCGCATCGCGGGGCCTTACGAACACGGCGAAGCCGGGAAGGTATGCCGTTTCCCCGTCCAGGTGGGGTAAATAAGCCCAGTCGCTCTTTTCGCCGCTCGGGCTGTCCGGGGATGATGCCCCCGCGTCATCGTCGCCGAGGTGAAGGGCATAGGAGAAGGTAAGCGGACCCGCGTGGTCCACGTACCAGGTGTCGCCTTCACGCCTGACGGCGACCTCGTTGCCCGAAGCGTCGTATGCCTTTTCG
This sequence comes from Actinomycetota bacterium, assembly GCA_013178005.1. Classification (GTDB taxonomy): domain Bacteria; phylum Actinomycetota; class Geothermincolia; order Geothermincolales; family RBG-13-55-18; genus Solincola_B. The sequence goes on along the minus strand of JABLXL010000014.1, from coordinate 56,923 downwards.
TCCGTTATGTATGAGGTCAGGCCTGCGGTGGATTCACCGCCATGCTCGCCGGGCAGTTCGAGTTCCAGGGGGCTCGACGGCGAATCGAGGCTCAAAGCGATAGAGATTTCCTCCGATTCCGGAGCTGAGATTTCCAGGCGGTAGCTCAACTCTCGTGGCTTCTCGGCGGAATGCGTTTTGACGCCAAGGTTGAAGGAAATAGCCGCGAGAATCGTTATGGTTGTCAATAATATTAGTTTTTTCATGTTCAACACCAGGCATCATTATGGCAGATGGCTTGATTATTATGAAGCTAGAGGCCTCCGAGAGGATTTAATCCGCCTCCAACCCGAAGAGGCCAGCTTCGGAGCAGTGGATTGGCATGTTGACCATAATCGGGATGCTAATTGGTTGTCCTGGACGGCCTTGCCGGGAAGCGGTTAACCCTGTTCCGATCCATCAACGATGTTTCCGAGCGTGCTGTGCGACACCGCTTGAGCTTGAGAAAAACTGTCGCGCTCGAGTGGCTGGGCCGTGTTCACGCAATAGGAGACGATAGCGAAGAAGAGGAAGATGAGATAATCGCTTATAAGCAAGCTGTGAAGGTTGCTGTAGATGACCGTATTGTAAAACAGTCCCAAGAAGAGGAGGAGGAAAGCGGGTTTGATCCTGCGCGAATCCACCTCCCCAAGCCTTTCCTTCTGGATAATAGCCATGGAGGCCGGCAGTATCCATACTATTTCCATGTAGAAACTCTTAATGGCCGGAACGAAATATTCTACGAGGAGCAACAACACCGATCCCGACAGGAAAATGGCACTCAAAGAAAACCTTCTATGGCGGTTGGAATAGAAATATAGGCAGGCAAGCATCAGCACTATTAGGGCAAGAGAGATCATGGCATTTGAGGAAAGATTGATCTTGATGAAGTAGGAAACGACGAATTGAAGAGAGGAGTTGTTGTACGGTATGCCCATGGCGCTGGTCAGGTTGTTCATCCCATCCACTACCGGCGGGTACCCGGGGTTGTAAGCGTCCAGGTTGATCTCGCCCAGGTTTGCCTTCGCGTGGTAAGGCATTGCATCGAGGTAGCTCGACCAGACCGACGCCCCGAAGAGCATAACGCTCAAGAGCAAACACACCAACAAGCCGGTAGCTGCTCCCGCCAGGAACTTCCATTTTCTCTGGAAAATAAGGGGCAAAGAAAATACCGCTATCGTCGGCCGTAGAGCCATGGTAAACCCGAGAACCAAACCTCCCGCCAGCAGTCCATGCTTCCAATCGCGCTTGCTCAGCCAGTAGGAGAAAGAGACAAGAAAAACATACAGGATGTATATCTGGCCTCTTTCCACGTGGAAACGCCATATCGGCAGGGCGGATATGAAAAGCCCTGTTGCCCATATAGCTTTCTTTTTCTCCTTGTCCCCACTGCTTGAGGCCAGGAAGAACAGGCTCGTGAGAAGGAGTAACCATTGCGCGAACAGCCATAAGAAACGTTGTATGGAGTACTTTATCCCCGCCAGAGGGACATGCAGCATGAGGACTGTAGGTGGCACCGAAACCCGATTCACCGGCGTCAAGGGATTATCGATTGGATCAAGCAATGTATCGGGATATCCTTCGCTCCACTTAAAACGGTAGGGGTCTAATCCCTCTAGCATCAAGCGCGCCCCTACCACCCTGTTCCTGAGATCAACGCCTCCGTATGTGTATGTGTTGCTGAAATCGATGAGGAACCCCCTTATGGCTATGATTATCGTGAACACCAGGACCACGTTCAGGAGAGAATATCCTTTTACTCCGGTTTCTTTTTTCATTCCTGGCACTCCTCTAGCTCACAGGCATGCGGTTTTGCTTTCCTTCTGGCCCGGCTTTCATGCTGGGTTCGGGTCATTTCAAAGGATACGTTGAAACTTTGAACGCAATAATCTAATCGGTTCATAGTATCTGGAGGCTTGAATGGCAAAAGAGCTCAATACGCGGCTCCTCAGGGTAAGCGGTGATGATGGAACCCAAGGCCAGGTGCTTCGTGCTCGGCATTGCGCGAGCATCTCTACCACTATCCGTGGGATTCGTTGTTTCCTGCTGTCCACAGGGACGGGTAATGACGCAGTGAAGGGTTGCAATGCTCTCCTTGGAGCAACGCTTTAACGGTGTTTCCTTACTTGTTCCTTCTCTGCCAACGGGTGCGCTTGAGGAGCTTCTTGTGCTTCTTCTTGCGCATCTTCTTGCGGCGCTTCTTGACCACCGAACTCAACTATCATCACCTCTTGGCTCGCTTTGCTGGAGCAATTCTCAACCATTATACAATATGCGCCGGGGAAAAGGGGAAGCGGCACCTGGCTTTTCCGCCCTGCCGCCTCCAACCTTTGTGTTTCCGGCGACGCCTTAAAACCATATCTTCCATGAGGGAAACGGTTTCCGCATCGAGGATCTCCAACCTTTTATTCCCGGCGACGCCTTAAAAGGGTGGCGATCGCCAGACGCAACGGATATGAGTAGGGACATGCGGGAAAAGGCCTTCCGGCTTGCAATAGGGATGTGTAACCCTGTGGCTTTCGACCCCTCCGGAGCGTAGCGGCATCACGGTTGCCTGCAAGGGGTAGAATTATGTTACGGATAATGCCTACTCGTGACGGGAGGCCGGGTTGAGGGAATTCGTAAGCGGAAGGCTGGTCAGCGGCGGCGGCGTCTGTGAGGGTTGCGGCAAGCGCCTGAAGGGGGGCGAGAGGGTGTATGCCCTAGCCGTGGAGATCGACGAGATCAGGGAATACCTCTACTGCCAGAGTTGCCGTCCGGACGAGAAGGACCTCCCCAAGGGTGTGCTCAGCCTGGAGCCCGCCCAGGCGGTGGAGGAGCCGGGGCTGGACGAGCGTCGCCTGGGGTTCGAGGTCAAGGCGGGCTCGCTATGCACCGTGTGCGGACACTATTTCGAGGTCGACGAGTGGCTTTTCGTGGGCGTTGTCGAAGGCCTGCACGGCGGGTTCGTTTACTGCGCTGAATGCTACCGCGTGGAGCAAGCCGGGGAAGAGGCGTAGTTTCTTATATCGAGCGTCGCTTGGTGGATTGCGCCAGGTCCAAGTTGCGTATGTGACGCAGGGAGGGGAACTCCGAGAGCACCATCAGGCCGATAACCAGCACCCCGGTGATGATCAGTGTCCAGACGGAGATAGCGGGGGTGAAGGCGAAGAGGTCGCTTTCGTAGAGCTTCATGGCCTGGGCCATGACGATACGGGCGGCGATGTAACCTGGGACCAGGCCCATCAGGCCCATGATCACGTTCTCCACGGTAAGGGAAAGCGACGCCTTCCACTGGGGCACCCCGAGGGTGAGCATGGTGGCCACTTCCTGTTCCCTCTCCATGATGTTGATGGTCGAGGTGTTGAACACCAGCGATGATGCCATGATGAGGCCGAAGACGAGCATGACGGCGATGACGATATAGAGCAAAGCCATATACGAGTCGATCTCCTTCTTTATCTGGGACAGGTCCACCATGGTCAACACCTCGGGCATGGCGTAGAGGCTGTCCCGCACCTCCTGGTAGTACCCCGGGTCCACCTTGATATAGAAGGCGGACGACCTGGTGCCGTAACCCAGCAACTCCCGGGCTTCCTCGAGGGGGACGTAGACGAAGGAGCCCATGGGTTCCATGATGAAATCGGAGATGACGAAGGAGCGCGAGCGCCCGGCCGTGGTGACCTCGACCATGTCTCCCACCGCAACCCCCAGATCCTCGCGGTAGTTCCTGCTCAACAGGCAGTGGTTGGGGCTGAGAATGACGTTCCGATTTCTCTCGTCCAGGAAACCGCGCATCACCGTGTCCGCCAGCGCGCCCATGAGGATGCTCTCCACGTCGCCGTTGCCGGAGCTTATGCTGCAGGGGTATCCAACCGTTGGCTCCACCGTGGTCACCCCCTTGATGTTTTCGATCTTACTCTGGGTCACGCGCGTCTGCGGTTCCAGGAAGAGCACGGCGATGTCGAAGGTGAAGAGGTGGTTGAAGGCGCGGTCCATATTTGCGTTAACGGTGTCGTTGAGCCCGAGGTTGAGCATGATGAGAACGATGGAGAACACGATGCCTATGACCGTGAAGGCGGTGCGCCTGCGGTTGCGGAAGATGTTACGCAGGGGCAGCCTCCAGAATATGCGCAGGCGAGAGAGGCGGGGTAGCAGCCGCTCCACCCAGGAGACCTTGCCGTAACTGGCCACGTCGATGGCCCCCCTCAAGGCCTCGGTAGGCTGGACGGCCGCGGAGCGCCTCGCCGGCACCAGACCCGCCAGGACGCAGAAGATCATGGCGAGGATGAAGCCGTACAGGAAGACCAGCGGATAGGTGCCGAACTTCACGAAGGGTATCTTCATGGTGGTGGAGTACACCTTGGAGACGATGCCCGTCGCCGCCCAGCCCAGCACGCTCCCCAGCGCCACCCCCACCAGCCCCACGATGACCGCGAAGGACATGTAGTGCAGGAGCACGGTGCGGGCTGGATACCCCAGGGCGCGCATCAACCCGATAGTGGGCCGCTGGGTGCGCACCATGCGCGAGAGGATCATGTAGATGCTGAAGGCGGCGATGGTGAAGAAAAGGATGGGGAAGAAGATGGCGAAATCATGGAACTGGCGCACGTCCATCTCCAGGAGCATCTTCGATATCTGGTTGTCCCGAGTGGTCACCTCCTTGATGCCGTAGGGTTTCAGGACCTCCTTTGCCTGGTTCTCGGTGGTCTCCAGGAGGGCGTAGTCCTTCAAGGTCATGGCGAACTCGTTGTAGGAGTTGGAGGAGTATCCGGTGAGGAGCCGTGCTTGCTCCATGTCGAAGTAAAATACCCCGTAAACGGTGGCGGAGGTCATGGGAAACTGTCGGTTGCGGAAAACCACCATGTACTCGGGGCTGGAGACCACCCCTGCCACGCGCACCTGCAGCCTCTCACCGTTCTTCACCGCGTAGATCACGTCGCCCTCTCCGAGGTCGTTGAAGTCGGCGAAGTGGTTCTCTACCAGGCAGGTCAACTCCTGTTCCTGCCCCGTCAACTCGTGGCCGCTGCGCAGGTGGAGGGTGTTGACGTAGGCGCCCTGGGTGGGGATGCCGATGATCTGCCCTGTTATTCTCGTCCCATCCGCCAACTCCATGCCCATAGGGTCGCTCACCCGGGGCGTCACCAGGTCCACGTTGGGCAGTTCGCGCAGGCGCTCCGCCGCTCGTTCGGGCGCCCTCTCCACGCGCACCAGGAGGTCCTCGAAGTTCAGCCTTTCGTAGGTGTAATCGTACGATTTCGATAGGTTCAGGTAAGACATGTAGGAGGCGGTGTAGAGTATGATGCCTATGGCCACCACCGAAGCCACCGCGAAGAAGCGGAACTTCGACTGCATGATCTCGCGGATCAACTTCTTGCGCAGCAGCTTCATCCCGTCACCGCCTGTTTCTACAAGGGCTGAGCCCGGCCTCGACTCCAGGATTGCCCGGATACTCTATAACGAACATTATGTACCATGAGGAGTGTATATACCATGAGGCCGGAAGTTCCCAGCCGGATCACGCGGCCTTATTTGTCCCTCGACTGGGAACGCCGGGTAGTCCGTGATATTTTCGGGGCGTTCCCAGCCGGATCACGCGGCCTCATTTGTCCCGTAGGGTGAAGAACGACGCCCTGGCCGTGGGCTCGCCGTTCAAGCGCAGCTCCCAGCCGTAGCGCCGGGCGGGCTCCAGGGGGAGGCGGTGAAAGTTCACGGCCTGCATGAAGCGGAGAGGCATACCCGCCGGATGGCCCGCCGGCCTCCCCACCTCGAAGCTGCCCTGGACGCGCACCTCGCGAGGAGGGTTTCCGGCGCTCACGGGGTTGCCGTCCTCGTCCAGCAAGGCCAGGTCCATATCATGGCGGCGGTTTGCCTGGTCCCAGGGCACGTCCAGGAGCACCACCACGGCCATGCCCGGTATGCGGGCGCTGCACCCGGTCCATCCTCCTCCCAGGACGAAAACCCGGTTGCCCACCACCTCGGCCGCGTCGCATAGCAGAAGATGCGCATCCATATCATCACCTGGTAATAGTCTACATCAATCCCTCCCTTGACGCGCGGGCAAGGGCAGTGGCCGATGCAAACACAAGGAGCAGATCGTTTCCTGCACTCTGCCAGATGAGGGAGTCTCATACTGCGTTTCATGGCGAATAGTCGCCGGCGTAGTCGACTAAATGCCTTGCTTGCGTGATAATGGTTGCGTATGGTCGCGCGCTCGGTGCAAGCGTTTTCAGGCGATTCGGAGCTCAAGCGCCCTTTCCTTCGCGGTTCGGGCGAGGGGAAAAGGCTCCCGTGGAGTAAGGCAGGCCAAGCGCAAGGAGGACGAGATGTTGCCCTATGACAGCTTTCTGATCGACCCGCCGTGGCTGGTCTCCCTGGGTTACCTCTACGCCAGGGCAACCGAAAAGCTGGTGAGGGATGCGGAGAAGAGGGCGAAGGCCAGGAGGTTCCTGAACGCGGCCACCATCGGTGTCTTCTACATCACCAGCATAAGCCTCTACTTCAACCTGGAGTGGACTCGCTGGATCTGGGAGATGTGCAAGGCCGAATCGGGCCGCGACTGGATGATCAACTCGGGGGTGTTCCATTTCGACCACGAAAACGTGAGCCCCAAGGGGCATGCCCTGTGCGCGGCCGTTTTCGCCACCTATCCCCTGGCGCTCAAGCTCGGTTACAAGCTGGCGGAGCGCGGCAAGGCGGGAGAGCGCGATAGATCCGAGTCCTGAGGCCAAGCCGGTGTCCGGCAGGCTGCGCTACCATCTTTACCTTTTCTTGGTGTGTTGGATCTGGGGTCTGGCGTTCATCGCCATGAAGGTTCTGCTGGACGAGCTCGGATTCCTGTCCCTGAATATAGCGCGTTTCCTCCTCACCGTTCTTTTCCTGGCCCCGGCAGTGCTCGTAGCAGGGAAAAAGCGGCCTTCGTTGAGCCCCGGGGAATGGATCCTGGTCATCGCGGCGGGGATAGCGGCGGTCTACGGCTATCACCTGGCCGTGACCTACGGGGAGACCATGGTGCCGGCCGGAACGGCCGGCTTGATCGCGAACGTAACGCCCGTTTTCGCGGCCTTGCTCTCTCGGTTCATGCTCCATGAGAGCCTGGGTCCCTGGAAGGCCGCGGGCACGGTCATGGCCCTGGGGGGAGTCGCGGTGGTGACGGTGCTCGGGGCGGGAGAGGAGCTGGGGATGGGCAGGGTGCAGGGCATCCTCTTCGTGCTGCTCTCGGCCTTCGCATGGGCGCTATATACCGTGTTGTTAAAGCCCCTCACCGACGCCCACGGAGCCTTTTTCGTCACCTCCTATGCCATCTTCGCGGGTACCCTTGCTCTTCTGCCCCTGGGGCCCTTTGCACGTGACCTTCCGTCGGGGATCGCCTCGCTGTCCGCCTCGGGCTGGGGCTGGCTGCTCTTCCTTAGCCTGGGATGCACGCTTCTGGGTTACCTGCTCTACTCAAAAGGCCTGGAGGGACTGGGGGCCTCCCAGGCCGCCTTCTACATCTACCTCGTCGCTCCTATCGCCCTCTTCTGGGGATGGGCGCTCCTGGGCGAAAGGGTGAACGCGGCCCTGCTTCTGGGGACGGCCATGATCCTGGCGGGCCTTATGGCGGTGGGATGGGAGGAGAGGGGAAGCAGGGCTGGATGTCGGCGGGGCTGAGCGGCCTCGTGAGACGGCGCTGGGCGCGAGGAATATATTCAAGTAGAGCAGTCTTGGCCGCTCCCCGGGAGTCCCTTTATCCGCTCCGGCCGTCATGGATGGCGAGCCGCGCTTTTCTTTTGGACGCTGCGAGGGAAGGGCTGGGAACACGAATCATTCGCTTGCTCCGCTGACATGTCCGCGGTCTTAAGACTGAGCAGTTTCATCCCGACGGAAGCCGGCACCAGCCACGAATGCGTCACCTGTCAGACGTTCATGTGGCCCTCGAAGCGGCGCTGGACGGCCCTGACCAGGCCAAGGGGGCCGGTCATCATCATGTCCCCGCCCGGGGAGGGATAATACACCTCGAGGTCCGTGCCCTCGAGCAAATCGCGATTAGGGCCTGTCACCGCGACCAAGTCGATTCCCCCCATGCCGGGCGGGTCCTGGAGGTAGAAAAGCCCGTGCCCTGAGGCCATGAAATCGTCTTCGTCCCTGGCCTCGCCGGCGCAGAAGGCCTTGAGGTATTCAGCGAAAGAGCGCGGCTCGAGCTTCTTGGTGTGGTGTTCAAGCACCGCCACCGCTTCGCCGCCTGAGGTCACGCAGGCCAGGGTATGCCCGTTTCCCGCGTTGATCAGGAGCAGGTTCCCGCCGGCGCGCTCCGCCACGTGACGGTCCGCGAGGCATCCCGCCACCGCCGCTGGGGCGGTGTCCATGACCAGGATCTTCTCGCATGAGAGCTGATCGCGCAGGCGCCTGGCGGCCGAGAACATGCGTGGAAAGGTAGCGGGTATCTCCCCTTCGAGGTAGGAAAGGGAAAGGGGGTCCGGGTCTTCTTCCAGGCGTCGTCTCATGTGGGCGAGCCGTGTCTTGCGGTTGCTCTCCCCGGTCTCGTAAATCCCGTGGTCCTGCACCGCCACGGCGGCGGCATCCAGGTCATCCAGGGATTCTCCCACGGAGGCGAAGAGGTCGCGCAGGGGCCCGAGGTCCAGCTCGTCGCACAGGACCAATACGCCCTCGAATCCCGGAGGAGGGTCCTCAAGGATCGTTACCCCCATAGCCTTGACGTCGGCGAGGTTGTTGCGCAGGGAGAAGGCGGCCTCGCGCGACATCCACACCCTGGTTCCGGCGGCAAGATGCTCCTTTATGGCGCGGGAGAAAGCGCCGCCTCCCACCGTGTATCCGCCCACGAAGAGGCCTTGGGCGGTTTTCTCGGCGCCCAGGCTCCGTAACGTCTCCGCCATGAGCGCGCCGGGACTGGGAAGCACCAGCTTGACGCAGTTCTCGAGCTTTTTCCCGGTGTCGTAAAGGAGGATGTCCTGAGTTCCCGCCCCGATATCCAGGGCCAGTATCCTTCCCGTGCCGGTCACCGTTGACCCCCCCTTTTTTTCCTTCTGCCGGTGAAAACCACCGTAGGCTGGAAATCGCTTTATCGTCCCGATCAGGGTATCGATTCAGATTATAAAGAAATTCGGATAAAATTATCCTTGGAAAAACGGGGGAAGATGGTAAAGCCGGCTGAAAAAAATGCCGAATATCATGTTAAGAACTCAAGTTTCGGCTGCAACAGGAGGGAGGTGGGAGCGAAGAGGCGAGATGGCGAAAATGGGGGAATATTAATACCCGAGGAAAGGAGGTGAAAGTATGCATAGGCAGGAAGGCTTCACCCTAATCGAGTTGATGATCGTTATCCTTATCATCGGTATCCTCGTAGGTATCGCGGTCCCTGTTTTCCTCAGCGCTCGTTCCAGCGCACAGAGACGGACCTGTGAGTCAAACATGAGGACCATCAAATCGGCGGCGAACGTTTATGCCTCTACCCATGAGCTGTATCCGACCAGCTTGGCGGCGTTGATCCCGAGCTTCATCGAGAAGGAGCCCACGTGCCCCGCTGGAAGTACCGCTTATGGCTTCACGGGCACGACGATCGCACCGCCGACGGTGTCTTGCCCCAACGGACACGGCACGATGTAATCGCGGTTCATGGAATGGCGGGGAGCTTAGGCTTCCCGCCTTTTCCTTGTGGTGGCGTTGAGGAAGCGTTTGATTTCGCCGGTAACACGGGAGGGTTTATATTATCTGCCGTTTTTCGCCAGCAAGGAACCTTTGCGGTTTTCTTTTACCCGGCACATGGAGAATTCCAACGTGGTCAGTGAATGGCATGCCGATCAAGCCATCCTTCTTGTCTCATGCGCGAGGTCCCCTTGGCATTCCAGCGTGGAAACCAATTAAATCAACCATAAAGTATGGAAGGAACCAGGAGAGGTTATCGGGTTCTCAGGGATCAAGGTAAGGGAAACGCAAGCCACCGGGTCTTATTGCCGTAAAGCAGCACCAGGAAAAGGAGGACCAGGCTCGTAGCCCCGATGAAAAACCCGTAATAGAGCGATGAAGGCCGGAAAACGAATTCCACGGTATGGACGCCCGGCTCCAATGCCACGCCGCGGAATGCGATGTTGGCCTTCATGATCTCTCTCTCCTCGCCGTCGACATAGGCATGCCACTCCGGGAAATAAGCGTCGCTGAGCACGAGAACGCCACCCTGAGGTACGTCGGCCTCCACCACCACCTTGTTCGCGCTCGAGTGTATGATCCTGGCTGAGCCTGTGTTCTCCTCCGCGGGCTCGAAAAGCGGGGGAGGCTCATCCTCGAGGATCACCCTTTCCTTGACCCGCGCAGCCGGTGACAGAAGATCGTCGAGCTGGTTGAGGGTGAGGAAATCGGCGTTTTCCACAACTTCATAAGAAGTGTAGACAGCGGCGCGGGGCACGGCATCCTCCAGTTCGTAGATATGCCTGGTCAGACCGATCACTCCCGTGTCGTCGGTTTCGATCTCCCGCAAGCCATTCCCGGTCAGGCTCAGCGGACTCACGACATATTTCGCCCCCTGTATGGCCAGTGCCGCGGAGACGCATTGCGGCAATCGGGATGCGCCTCCCTCTTCCGTCGACCTGCCGTAATAAGTCAAACCCCATAACGCTTTGACGGACGTGAGCCCGTACGCCCCGTACTGTTGGGTGTTGGGAAGCGAGAAATTGTCGTTGAAGTTGGGGGGCAGGAACGTGTAATAGGAATAGTAGGGTTCCTTATCGTTCATCCAGCCTTCAGCCTGTTCGTATGCCTTTTTCCAGGCGAGGTCCTCGCCCAGGCTGGCGTAGCGGTAATCACCGTCATCGCCAAGGTTATCCTTCAACAGTTGCGTGGTCTCACTCGGTGCGAGCATCTTATCGGCGTCGATGCTGGATATCTGGGCGTGTGCGAAGAGCCCCAGGTCCGCCACCAGGACCGCCAAGGCCAGGAAGGCAATCCCCATTCGGAAAACGCGGGAACCGGCGTGTGTGCGGAGAACGTAATCCAGCCCCTTGCCTGCCAGCAGGGACATGCCCAGCACGGTGACGAGCATAAATCTCTGGTAAAACCGGAACATGTTGAATCCTGGAATGTATTTCCATAAGAACTCGGCCAGTGGAGTGTTGTCTCCCAGGGCGATGAGGAGCGAGATGAGGCCGAGCAGAAACCACAGGGTGACGTCACGGTCTTTCCTGGAGAGGAAGATAAGCGCGATCAATGATAAAACAAGCGTCAGGAGTCCAGGATACGCGATGTCCTCCCAGAATAGATGGCGTTGGAGGTTGAAGCTGCCGCGTGCGGGGTTTCCATGCTGATAGGGTGAGAAGAACAAAGAAAGGCTCTTCGGTTGCATGGGCATGCACAGAGCGGCGTTGAAGTCCATCCCGCTTGACCTGTTGAAATACGGGTAGCCGACCACCTGAGGCAGGAATTGAGGCGCCGCTAGGGATATGGCCAGAAGCGCGGCGATGATGAAGCACAGGGAAAGACGAATCGCCGATCTCAGGCGTGACCCCGCTGTGCCAGACCCCGCCTCCCTCAGCAGAAAAACCAACCTCCATGCGAATATGCAGGTCAGCAGGAGCAAGGTAATGAAAAATATCTGAGGACCGCCGGCAAGCAACTGCAGGGCAAGGGCGGAAGTCGTAAGGGCAAGGAACTTCAATTTCCGGCTCCTCAATGCTTTTTCCAACCCGTATACCGCCAGCGGGAGCCAGGCAATTGAGTTGACCATGTAGGTAAACTTGAGCTTGGCGACCACAAATCCCGAGAAAGTGAAGGCGATGGCTGCGAAGAGCGAGGATGGGCGGGTAAGCCCATAGAAGCGAGAGAGTATGTACGTAAAAAGCAGCGCAAGGAATAGGCTGACCACTACGGAGAGGTTGAAGGCCAGCACGGGGGAAAGGAACCGGAACATGAGAAGGTTAAGAGGATAGAGTATACCCGATTGCCCTTCGGCATGGAGAGGGAAGCCGCATCCGATGTCAGGGTCCCAGAGCGGCAAACCACCTTCCTTGAGGCTGGTGGAGAGAAGGTTCCTGGATGGAAAATTCAATTCGGTTATATCGCTGGTCGTGATGTCGCCCATAAAAAGCAGGTGATGGGAACTCAGAAAGGGGAAGGTGAACAAGACGAGCACCGCGAGCATGAGAAGTGGTATATAAACGAAGGCAGGAATCCGCCACTTCATCGTCGCAATCCTTCCTCGAGGTTTATCTCCTCCCTCTTTATGAGGGCTTCCCATGTCTTTGAATCCAGGTAGGATCCCTTTTCGACGTAATCTTCGAAGAGCGCCGAAGCTTCAGCCCAGTTACCGATTTGCGCATACATCTCCGCGGTCTGGAACTCATATTCTTGGAAAGGGTAAAGTGTGTACGCCATGGCGTTGAAGGTTATCGCTTTTTCCAACTGTCCCCTATCGCGGAAGTAGGACGCGCATTGATTGATTATCGTGGAAACGTACTGGACCAGCATGAGCTCTCTCCGATTCTCGCCGTAGGCGGAATAATCGTAGATGCCCGGGTCCAGTTCTCCGAAGAAATCAACCAGGGATTGGAAGAGGGTGTCGTCGTCCACGCTTTCACTCGAGGGCAGGATGCGATACACGAGTCCCCCTGGGACAAAGCGGTAATCATCCGATAGCAATATCTTATTGTCGATGCAGTAATAAGCGCTGATCTGCGGGTTGTTTTCGATGACATGCTCAAGCAGCCATATCCTGTAGTAGGATGCGTTCTCCACCTGCAGGTCGACCGGAGTCTCCTCGCTGGGAAGGTTGAGCTCCGGGTACCATTTTCTCAAATGTTGCATGTACCAAGGTTGCCCCCAGAAACTCCATATGATGGTGGTTATATCCTTCTTTTCCTTGACACAGGATTGATAGTAATAGTCCACCAGTTGTATGGGCACATCGCCGCTCAGGAAGAGCACGGAATTATCCGCGATAGGGCGTATGAGGTCTTCGAGGTAGCCTTCGCCGATAAGGTCGTTTCTTAAGTTGACCTTCTCGTATGTTCTCTTGATCGGCAGATAGAAGGGAAGGCACAGGAGAAGGACCAGGCTGACAGCAAGAGTTCCCTGGATGATTTTTCGCGCTCTCATTCTTTTCGCGGCATCTTTCAAGAATTCAATGGTTTCCGCCAGGCCGAAAGCGGCAAACGGGGAAAGCATGATGGTGGGCATGAGATAAAAGCGCTCTATGGTGGATACGTAGAAGGGGTTGCTGAGTGCCACGTTGGCGATGAGGGGAAAGACCACACCCGCAAGCAAGAATACGGTGAAAAAGGCAAGAAAGTCGGCACGTCTCTTCCGGGCCATGGCGTACATGCCCAGCAGGACCAAGAGAATCCCCAGCATGTAGATTTGCTTGTCAAGGGTTTTCAAGTAATCGAAGACCATGTCCACACGATGGGATGCCTGGGGGCCGATCCACAGGCGCGATGACCCGTAATACCTTCTGGATATAAATGCCAGGAAAGAAGAAAGGCTGGAAGGGTCGCCGAAATTGGCATAAGGTTTCTGTGCCGCCCTGAGCGGGATATAGGCGTAAGGAAGCAAGCCCGAGATGAATAACGCCACTCCGGCGGCGGCCCTTCTTATGTTGCCAAGGGAGTCCAGAAAAGCGGGTGCGGCCAGAAACAGAAGCGCTGGGAAAACGAGCACTATGGTCTGGTGATGTGTCAGGCTGAGCCCGCACAAGAACAGCAGTAGAAAAATCAGGCGCCGGCATGCCTTGGAACGGTTTTCGAGCCATGCCTCGCGCGCCATCAAAGCGACCAGCACGAGCAATACTGCAAACAGGTCATTTAAGGGAAACACCTCCGCGACCAGTGAGTAGAACCAGAAAAGGGGCGAGATGCCTATAACGGCGGTGGTAACGGCAGAGGCGGCACGGTGTCTGGTTATCTTTATGAGCACGACGAACAGCACATAAAGGGTTAGGACATGCAGAATCGAGGAAAAAAAGTTGAGGCGGAAAGCGATGCTTCCTACTGGAGCATGCGAGACGATATAGCAGAGCATGGTATAGGTCGGATAACCAGGAGGATGCATAATGCCGAGTGAGTAACCTGTGCCCAGGATCTCCGGCGAATCACCAGCCACGTTGACATGGTGACTGACCGTAAGGGCATAAATGAAGAGAAATAAAAGCGATATAGCCAGGGCCAGGAGCTTGTCGCCTCTTGCCAGGTGATATGGCTGAGCCGACGTGTAGAGTCCCTTAAAATATCGCCTTAGCCTCGCCGACATGCCCGCTGTGGCTTTGCTAAGCGAGATCCGTAATGATGCCTTTTCCATACTCATCCATACTTGCTCAGAAAAGCACTTGCAGCAAATATGCTTCCTGGTAGGCTGTAAAGCGAATCCGTGAAAGCCAAGGCTCATAATTGCCGCGAATATAAAATTAAGATCATATATCGACACCAAGGTATTTTATCTGAAGCACAGCCCTTGATCTTGCGCCGCCCGTCATCTGTTGCACGAAGAAGTTGCACGTGCCTAGCGGTCTTGCCGCATCCTCCGCATTATAGGGCCGTCCAGGCGCCAGGTGATACAGCTGCCGGGGAGGCCGAGCTCTTCGGCCTGCTTCGCTATCATGCGGCGGGCCTCCGACTCTCCAAGCAGGCAATGCGCGTAGGCGGCCCTGCCCTGCACGCTCACGTTGCCCAGGTTCATGACCAGCACCGAGAGGTGAGTGCATCCCTCACCCGAGCCCACCACGCCGCGCACCAGGTCGGAAAAGCCCGGTACGATGCGCTCTCCCACCAGGAGGTCGAGGCGCGCCAGCGCCAGCCGGCAATCATCGTGGGGGATGTGGGGCATCTCGCCGCGAATGGCGTGGATCTTCCCGTCCGCTATTCCCACCTCGGCCTCCACGTCGATATAGTGGATGGGCGCACCCAGCCTGTGGTCCCTGAGCGAGGCGGAGATGAGGATCAACCCCTCCTCGCCCGGCCTCGTCTTCAGCGTGATCTCCCTCGCGAACTGCCAATCTTCCATGCCGTTTACACTCCTGCTTCCTTATGGCAAGTCGAATGCGGTCAACCCCTCCTCGCCCGGCCTCGTCTTCAGCGTGATCTCCCTCGCGAACTGCCAATCTTCCATGCCGTTTACACTCCTGCTTCCTTATGGCAAGTCGAATGCGATCAACCCCTCCTCGCCCGGCCTCGTCTTCAGCGTGATCTCCCTCGCGAACTGCCAATCTTCCATGCCGGCATCACCTTTATTCCCTCACATCAAGCCGACGTAAAAATCCCATATAGCCTGACCCCAGAACAGGGCGATCAACGCCCCGGCGGCGAGGAAGGGGCCGAAGGGGATGCGCGACTTCCGTCCTTTCTTTCCCGCCAGCATCAGCGCTATGCCCACCAAGGCGCCCAAGGCGACCCCGATGAAGAAACCCACCACCTCGGCGCGCCAGCCCAGGATGGCGCCCGTGAAGGCGGCCAGCTTGGCGTCCCCCATCCCGAATCCCCTGGGGTAGATGAGGGCCGCGAGTCCCCAGGGCACGGATACCGCCGCCGCTCCCACCAGGCTGTCGACGATGACTCGGTGGTCTCCCCTCGCCAGCGATACCGCGCCCATGGCGGCGAGCGCCGCGGGAATCGCGGGGTACATGACCTTGTTGGGGATGATCTGGAGCTTCAGGTCGATGGCGGAGACTATGATGAGGACGGTTACCATGAACAGGTAGGGTAGGAGCATGGCTGTCCACTGGAACCCCACCCTGGCGAAAACGGCGGCGAAAAGGATCCCGCTCAACGCTTCCACCAGGGGATAGCGCCAGGAGATGGGAGCGCCGCAATGCCGGCACCTGCGGCCCAGGATGAAGAAACTCAAGATGGGTATGTTGTCGTACCAGGCGATGGTGACGCCGCAGGCGGGACAGAACGAGCGCGGCGCCCAAAGGGACTTCTTCTCGGGGATGCGATAGATGGCCACGTTGTCGAAGCTTCCCACCACCAGGCCGAAGAGGAAGACAACGACGGTGTAATATATCTTTCCGAACATCCCCGGCAATACCTCCAGTTCAGCTTCGCGCCGGTTTGCATCCTGGAGCCTTGGCTCCCCGCCCATTCCAAATCAACTGCGCGAGGGAGATGTCGGGCACAAATCCCCACGCCTTTACCCGGGCCCGCCTCGCGCCGGTTTGCACCCTCGGCACTCCGAATCCCGGCTACCCCATAAGAACGGCATGAGGGCTGGTTTCCTTGAATGTAATGCGCCGGTCCCGCCGATCCTGGAAGTATTCGGAAAGCGGCGAGACGATGGCTGCTAAGCGGATAGCCTTCCTCGAGAGGTCGATATTTTCGCCACTGACAAGGTGGACGATGAGGAAAACGCGCCGGATCGGGACCCGCCGAGTTCGATCCGGTGGAAGACGCCGCCGCGCAGGTGGTGAAACTTATGTTGAAATGTTTAAGAATAATATAGTATTGTAAAGATGAGTAAATTACATTAGCAAGATGTTCAAGAAGATGGGCGTGAGGAGCGAGGTGATCGATGAAGGACTCCCGTATGCTGGTGCCCGATTTCTGGAAGGGCAAGGGCAGGTACTCCAAGCAGGCGATCTGCCGCAAGACGAAAGACGACCTCCCCTACAGGCCGCCGGGAGCAGATCGGCTGGAGACCGATAAACCCCAGGGCCTGGCTTGAATTCCTCCAGGTCGAGGTGCTTGCTCGCGCTTGGTTGAAGATGGCGGAGGTGGCCATCCGCATCCTCAGGGCAGAGCTGCCGGATTCCTGATTTAAGTTCAGCTTTCGCGGCGGGCGGCTCGGGGCGACGCCTTTCGCGCATTCCCTTTCATGGCGGAATTGGATAAGCTCGGTTTACGATCAGGGAAGACGCCTGCCCGACTCGTGGCGGGCCTACCCCCGGAGGGTTGGATACCGGAGAAGGACGAGACCAGCATGGTGGCCGATACAAGCGAACGCGACAGGGCGACCCTGCAGAGAGCGCTCGAGGAGATAAGGGGGCTTGACCTCCGCGACCAGGCGCGGAAGGGTCTCTTCGATTGTGAGACGTTGGAGGATGAAGGCCTCAAATTGACCATACCGTCCTTCGGGCGTCGCATAGAGATCGTAATGCCGGATGGGAGCATGGAGGTTCCGGAGGAGATTGACAGCTTTTCGTTGAGGGTGCTTGCCCTGCGGTATATAAAGCTCTCCAGCGGGATGGAGGTCACGGGAGAGTGGATCGCTTACCGCGATCTCCCCGGGGGGAGGTTCTACGCCACCACCCTCGTACCCACGGTGGAGCAGCCCCTGGCCAGGGTGTTCGGCTACCGCGAGGGAGCGTTGACGGAAGCGGCCGCCGCGCTGGCCGGTGAAAGGGCGGCTTACGGCGATGAATCATTCGTCTTCCGCGCCTTTCCGCGCGTGCCGCTGCTCCTGGTCCTATACCGGGGAGACGAGGAGTTTCCGCCTTCGAGCCGCGTGCTCTTCGACCGCTGCTGCTCCGATTATCTCAACACCGACGACCTCAAGATCCTCGTCACCCAGCTGGCCGCCCATCTCTTCAAGGCCGCCGGTGCCGAGGAGGAGACGCGAAATCTCCTCTGGATGGTGGAGTAGGAGAAGACCTCTGGATAGCGGGGTGAAAAAAGGTTACAATAAGTCTGTCCGTGGTTAACGAGCATTAACTAGAACCTAAGAGTCAAAGATGATATTAGTTAATAGTCAAGGTCTCGATTATCTTTACCCATATGGGTATTTGAAGTGCAAGAATGGACGCTCCGAGATGATATAGATTATGGATGCTGGATG
Source organism: Actinomycetota bacterium (assembly GCA_013178005.1). Taxonomy (GTDB): domain Bacteria; phylum Actinomycetota; class Geothermincolia; order Geothermincolales; family RBG-13-55-18; genus Solincola_B. The sequence goes on along the minus strand of JABLXL010000014.1, from coordinate 39,181 downwards.
ACTGCGGCCTTAAGATAAGCCTGTCGTTACCGGCATGGATTAAGACGAAAAAAGGCTGCGTTACGAGGACGGGCCCATGAGCGACGTCAACGCCACAACGCTCTACAAAACATGCGGCGCGTACTTTGGCTGCAAAGTTTTTTATGAAAGCTTCTTTATGGGATCAAGGGATCGAAGGGAGGAGTCGGCATGATAAACGCCTTGAGCACGGCCCTGGAGAAGGAGGTGGAGGAGCGCAGCGGGGAGAAACCGCGCCTGTGTTACCAGTGCGGTAAATGCAGCACGGGTTGCCTCTTCAACTTCGCCATGGATATTCTGCCTCACCAGGTGATGAAGCTCGTCCAGTACGGCCAGAGGGAAAGGCTGCTCGGCTCCCACACCATATGGATCTGCGCCTCCTGCGAGACCTGTACCGCCCGTTGCCCCAACGACATCGACGTGGCGCGGGTGATGGACACCCTGAGGGCTATGGCGCTGGAGGGGGGTGTTGCGCCCGCGGAAAGGAACATCCCCATCTTTCACCGCTGCTTCCTGGGAAACATCCAGGCCACGGGGCGGATCAGCGAGCCCGTCCTCATGGGGGCTTACAAGACCCTCTCCGGTGACCTCTTCAGCGATATCGGCTTGGCGGTGCGGATGTTGAAGAAGGGCAAGATCAAGCTCATCCCCAGCGTGGTCAGAGGCAGCCGGGAGGTCCGGCGCATCTTCAGGGAGGCGAAGGAATGAAAACGGGAGGCCTTCAAGGAAAGTCGTCCGGAGATTTCCCGGCGCCTGGTCTCCCGGATAAGGGCAAGAGGGAGGATAACATGAGGACCCACAGTTACTGCCTCCTCGAGAAGGGAGATTTACGTTTTAATTTTCTTGCGAGGGGGAGCGAGAAATGAAAGCCCACGGTTATTGCCTCCTCGAGAATGACGATCTTCTTGAGCTCCTTGCGGGAGGGAGAAAGACATGAAGACATATAGTTACTACCCCGGATGTTCCCAGCTCTCCTCTGCGGAGGAGTACGGAGAGTCAGCCCTCAGGGTCTCCGAGAAGCTGGGCTTCAGGCTCGAAACCCTTCCCGATTGGAATTGCTGCGGCGCCTCCTCGGCGCATATGACCAACCACCTGCTGGCCCTCTCGCTTCCGGGACGCGACTTGGCGAAGGCAAGGGAAAGGGGCGGCGACCTGGTGGTGGTGTGCGCGGCTTGCTACCACAACCTGAAGAAAGCCCAGGCCGAGATACTGGAGGACCCGTCAGTGGCGGCGCGGGTCGAGCGCATCGTGGGCGCCGACCCCCGCTTTGAGGGCAGGATCGTCCACCTCCTGGACGTGGTCGCCGAGGAAGTGGGCCTCGAAGCGCTGAAGGAGAAAGTTGTACGCCCCCTGGAGGGGCTCAAGCCCGTGTCCTATTACGGCTGCCTCATGGTGCGCCCTCGCGGGATGATCGAAAACGACGATCCCGACAACCCCCGCCTCATGGACGACCTGCTTTCGGCCATGGGAGCCGAGGTGAAAAAGTGGTCCTACAAGACCGACTGCTGCGGCGGCAGCCTCTCGCTCACGCGCACCGACGTGGTGGTCAAGCTGGTGAACCGTATCTTCGAGGCGGCGGAGGAGGCGGACGCCAACTGCATCGTGGTGGCCTGCCCCATGTGCCTGGCCAACCTGGAGATGCGCCAGAGCGAGGGCAGGCTTGCCTTCCGGCTCGAACACGACCTGCCGGTGTTCTTCTTCACCGAGCTGATGGCCCTCGCGCTGGGCATGGAGGGCCCCGAGGAATGGTTCGCCAAGCACCTGGTGGACCCGCGACCGTTGTTGTACGCGAAGGGTCTGGCATAGGAGGCCGGAGATGGCGGAGGAAAAGAAAACCACGGCCAAGGGCAAGGCGCGCGCCAAGCGCGTGGAGGAGAAGGATAAGGTAAAGGCTGGTAAGCCGGAATCCACGGGCGGCGCCCCGGTGGGCGCGGTGATGGTGGTAGGCGGAGGCGTGGGTGGCATCCAGGCCTCCCTGGAGCTTGCGAACCTGGGTTACAAGGTTTACCTCGTGGACTCCTCCCCCTCCATCGGCGGGGTAATGGGCATGCTGGACAAGACCTTCCCCACCAACGAGTGCTCCATGTGCATCCTCTCCCCCAAGATGGTGGAGGTGGCCTCGAACATCAACATCGAGGTCATCACCCTGGCGGACGTGCTCTCGGTGGAGGGGGAGCCAGGGGACATGCGGGTGAGGCTGCGCATCCGTCCCCGTTACGTGGACATAGACAAGTGCACCGGCTGCGGCGACTGCACCGCCAAGTGCCCCGTGAAGATACCCGACCCCTATAACGCCGGCCTCGACATGACCAGGTGCATACGCGTCCCCTTCCCCCAGGCGGTGCCGGGGGCGGCGGTCATCGAGGGCGAGGTCTGCCGCTATATCAACAAGGGAAAATGCGGCAACTGCGTCAAGGTCTGCCAAGCGGGGGCCATCGACTTCGAGCAGAAGGAAAAGGAAGAAATTTACAGCGTGGGCATGGTCATCGCGAGCCCGGGCTACAAGCCCTTCGACGCCTCGCGCAAGACCGAGTACGGCTACGGCGTCTACGATAACGTGGTCACCTCCCTGGAGTTCGAGCGCATCCTGGGGGCCAACGGCCCTACCCAGGGACACGTGGTGCGCCCCTCGGACGGACGGGAAGTTAAAAAGCTCGCCTTCGTGCAGTGCGTGGGATCGCGCGACGTCACCGTGGGCAACGGCTACTGCTCAAGTGTTTGCTGTATGTACGCCACCAAGCAGGCCTTGATCGCCAAGGAGCACCTCTCCTCCATCGAACCCACCATTTTCTTCATCGACATGCGGGCTTACGGCAAGGACTTCGAGAAGTATTACGTCAACGCCGAGGCCAAGTTCGGGGTGCGCTACGTGCGCGGACTGGTCTCGGGAATACGCGAGAGGCAGCGCACCAAGAACCTCCTGTTGCGCTACGCGGACGAGGACGGCTGCACGCGCGAGGAGGAGTTCGACCTCGTGGTGCTCTCCATAGGCCTGGAGGCGCCCTGCGGCCTCAAGGAGGGACTGGGCGTCGAGGTCAACGGGTACGGCTTCGCGGAGGCGGATTCCTTCCTCCCCGTGCTCTCCTCAAAGCCAGGGGTCCTGGTCTGCGGGGCGGCCCAGGAGCCCAAGGACATACCGGACACCGTGACCCAGGCCACAGCGGCCGCGGGCATGGCCTCCCAGGCTCTGCACGGCGCCCGGAACACCCTGCTCACGCGCCGCGAGCACCCGCCGGAGAGGGACGTGAGCGGAGAAGAGCCCCGGGTGGGCGCGATCATCTGCCGCTGCGGCTCCAACATCGGCGGCTTCGTGGACGTTCCGGCGGTGGTGGAATACGCCAGGGGACTGCCCGGGGTGGTTTTCGCGGAGGAGCGCCTATACGCCTGTTCCCAGGACGCCCAGGAATGGATCAGGCAGGTGGTGGACGAACACAAGCTCAACCGCCTGGTGGTGGCCTCCTGCACCCCCCGCACCCACCAGCCCCTATTCCGCGAGACGCTGCAGTCCGCCGGGGTGAACAAGTACCTCTTCGAGATGGCCAACATCCGCGAGCACTGCTCATGGGTGCACATGAAGGAGCCGGAGAACGCCACCCGCAAGGCCCAGTACCTGGTGAAGATGGCGGTGGAGAAGGCGCGCCGCCTGGAGCCCCTGGCCGAGGGCGAGAGCGAAGTCATCCCGCGCGGCCTGGTCATAGGCGGCGGGGTGGCGGGCATGAACGCCGCCCTCAACCTGGCCCGCTCCGGCTTCCAGGTCTACCTGGTGGAGAAGGAGGGCGAGCTGGGAGGGCTGGCGCGCAACATCCGCTTCAACCGCGACGGCGCGGATGTGCAGGAATACCTGCGTGGTCTGGTGGAGGCGGTGGAGCGCGAGGAGCTCATCACGGTGTTCAAGGGCCACCGCGTGGTCGACGTGAGCGGCTTCGTGGGGCAGTTCAAAACCCTGGTGCGTGACGGCGAGGGCAGGGAGACGCTGCTTGAGCACGGAGCGGTGATCGTGGCCACCGGGGGAGGCCAGTACCAACCGGCGGAATACCGCTACGGAGAGGATGGCCACGTCCTCACCCAGTGGGAGCTGGAGGAGAGGATAGCGGAGAAGGACGGGTCGCTCAAAGAGGCGAAACGGGTGGTCATGATCCAGTGCGTGGGCTCCCGGGAGGAGGAGCGGCCCTATTGCTCCAAGGTTTGCTGCACCGAGGCGGTGAAGAACGCCCTGGCGTTGAAGGAGCTGAGCCCCTCCACGGAGGTCTTCGTCCTCTACCGCGACATCCGCACCTACGGTTTCCGCGAGGACCTCTACCGCGAAGCACGCGAGGCGGGCGTGGTCTTCGTGCGCTTTGATGACGACGCGCGGCCCGAGGTGCGCGAGGTGGCGGGGGCCCTGCAGGTGCGGGTGCCCGACGCAAACCTGGGGAACGAGACGGTGGTGCTAAATGCGGACCTGGTGGTGCTCTCCGTGGGGGTCACCGCCAACCCGGACAACGCCGAGCTTGCCCCCATGCTCAAGGTCCCCCGCAACGCCGAGGGCTTCTTCCTCGAGGCGCACATGAAACTGCGGCCGGTGGATTTCGCCACCGACGGGGTGTTCGTGTGCGGCCTGGCGCACGCCCCCAAGTCAATCGAGGAGTCGGTAGCCCAGGCGGCGGCCGCGGCTGCGCGGGCGGAGTCGGTGCTTTGCAAGGACAGGATCGTGACCGAGGGGGTAGTGGCGGTGGTGGACGCGGAGAGGTGCTCCGGGTGCCGTATCTGCGTCGAGCTCTGCCCCTTCGAGGCCATAACCTACGACGCGGACCGGAGGGTGGCGGTGGTGAACCCGTCCCTGTGCAAGGGGTGCGGCACCTGCACCGCCGCCTGCACGGCAGGCGCAAGCCGCCTGCAGGGCTTCCGCTCCGACCAGATATTCGAGCAGATCGAGGCGGCGGCGTCCGCCTGGTGGGATTGAGGCGGGGAGGCGTAAAAAATGGCCGAGGAAAGCGCGACCAGGAACGAAGACGACATCCGCATACTGGCCTTCCTTTGCAACTGGTGCTCCTACGCCGGGGCGGACCTGGCGGGGGTGTCGCGCCTGCAGTATCCGGCCAAGGTGCTGGACGTGAGGGTGATGTGCACGGGAACCATCTCCCCCTACTTCGTGATCAAGGCCTTCCAGGAGGGGATGGACGGGGTGCTCATAGCTGGCTGCCACATCGGCGACTGCCACTACCTCAAGGGCAACTACATGACCGCGAAGCGTTTCCAGGTGCTGCGCGAGGCCCTCAAGTTCCTGGGCATCGAGGAGGGAAGGCTGCGCCTGGAGTGGGTCTCGGCGGCGGAGGGCGAGAAGTACGCGGAGGTCATCCGCTCCTTCACCGAGGAGATCGAGAAGCTGGGCCCGTCCCCGTTGCGCCGCAAGAGGGCGGAGGTGGGAGCATGAGCGACCTCAAGGACCTGGTGAGGGAAAAGCTCAAGGACGGTGTGGACGCCTTCCTCTGCCTCAAGGACGAGGAGGGGACGCTGCTACCGGCGCTCATAACCGACGCCGATTCCCCCGAGCTGGAGCTGGTGGAGGCGGGCGGCGCTCGATACCCCATGGGGAAGATCCTCATCGACCTGCTGCGGGAGTATCCCGGCAAGAGGTTCGCGGTGCTGGTTCGCGGCTGCGACGAGAGGGCGCTGGTCGAGCTATCCAAGCTGGAGCAGGTGGACCTCGACCGCCTGGTCATGGTGGGCCTGGCCTGCACCGCCGAGGAAGCCCGGGCGTGCGGCTGCACCCGCCCCTACCCGAGCGAGATCGCCCTGGGCGAGAAAGCGGAGGCGGCGCCGGGGCGGGAGACCATTGAAGAAGTGGAGGCCTTGTCCGAGGCGGAGCGTCTGCGGTGGTGGAAGGAGCAGTTCTCGCGCTGCATAAAATGCTATGGCTGCCGCAACGTATGCCCCATGTGCTTCTGCAAGGACTGCGCCCTGGAGAACCCGCACCTGGTGGAGCCGGGGGTCATCCCTCCGGAGTTCCCCTCCTTCCACGTCATCCGTGCCCTGGACATGACCGGGCGGTGTGTCGACTGTGGCCTGTGCGAGGAGGCCTGCCCGGCTGACATCCCCCTGCGCAGCCTCTACCGCAAGATGCAGGAGATCATGGAGGAGAAACTGGGGTACCGGGCCGGCGAGAGCCCGGACGAGAAGAGCCCCCTGAGTTTCCTGGGCAGCGAACAGGATATCGAGAAGCTGGAACGGGAGCAGTGACATGGTCGATAACGGAAAAGAACTCAGCTACCGGCTCGTCCCCTCGACCTGCGTGTACTGCGGTACGGGGTGCGGCGTCCTCCTCGAGGTGATGGACGGACGCGTGACCGGCACCCTGCCCCAGAAAGACCACCCGGTCTCGTGGGGCGCGCTTTGCGTCAAGGGGTGGGCAGTGCACGAGTTCGTGCACAGCGAGCGCCGCTTGACCGCGCCCTTGGTGCGCTCCGGCGGCGAGCTCAAGGAGACGGACTGGGACACCGCCCTGGCGGCGGTGGCGGAAGGCCTTTCCAGGGTGGCGAAGGAGCACGGGCCGGACGCCGTGGGCTTTTTCGCCTCCGCCCGATGCACCAACGAGGAGAACTACCTGCTGCAGAAGCTGGCCCGCGCGGTGGTCGGCACCAACAACGTCGACCACTGCGCCCGTTTATGACACAGCCCCACCGTCGCCGGTCTGGCGACAGCTTTCGGCAGCGGGGCCATGACCAACTCCATCGGCGAGCTGGAGGACGCCGAGGTCATCCTGGTGGTGGGCTCCAACACCACCGAGCAGCACCCCATCATCGGGGAGAGGATCCTGGCGGCCGTGCGCAAGGGGGCGAAGCTCATCGTCATCGATCCCCGCACCATACACCTCTCGAGCTTCGCCGAGGTCTTCCTGCGCCCGCGCCCGGGGAGCGAGGTGGCCTACCTCAACGGCCTCGCCAACGTGATCATCTCAGAGGGCCTTGAGGACAGGGACTTCATCGCCTCCCGCACCGAGGGGTTCGAAGAGCTCAAGAAGGCGGTGGCGGAATACACGCCGGCAAAGGTCGAGGAGATCTCCGGCATTCCCGCCCAGGACCTGGTGGCGGCGGCCCGCCTCTACGCCGGGGCCGATCGCGCCTCCATCGTCTACTGCATGGGCATAACCCAGCATACCACCGGCACCGACAACGTCCTCGCCCTGGCCAACCTGGCCATGCTCACCGGCAACGTCGGCAGGCCCGGCACCGGCGTGAACCCCTTGCGCGGCCAGAACAACGTGCAGGGGGCCTGCGACATGGGCGGCCTGCCCAACGTGTTCACCGGCTACCAGCGCGTGGACTCGGAGGAGGCGGCGGCCAAGTTCGAGGCCGCATGGGGTGTGGAAGGCCTTTCCAGGAAGGTGGGACTTACCATAACCGAGATGACGGAGAAGGCGGCGGAGGGAGAGCTGCGCGCCCTCTTCATCATGGGGGAGAACCCCATGGTCTCCGACCCGGACATCAACCACGTGCGCCAGGCCCTGGAGAAGCTGGACTTCCTGGCGGTGGCGGACATCATGGACAACGAGACGCTGCGCTACGCCCACGTGGCACTCCCCGCGGCCTCCTTCGCGGAGAAGGACGGCACCATAACCAATACCGAGCGCCGGGTGCAACGCGTCCGCAAGGCCATTGAGCCGGTGGGGGAGGCCAAGCCCGACTGGGAGATCGTGTGCGCCGTCGCCCGGAAGATGGGCGCTTCGGGGTTCAATTTCCTCTCCCCCGAGGAGGTCTTCGAGGAGATCCGCAAGGTCACCCCGTCGTATGCGGGCATCACCTACGCGCGCCTGGGCACGCGGGGATTGCAGTGGCCGTGCCCCGCGGAGGACCACCCCGGGACGCCCATACTGCACGCCGAGAGCTTCCCCATCGGGAAGGGGAGGTTCACGCCCTGCGAGTTCCGCGAGCCGGCCGAGTTGCCGGACGAGGAGTACCCGCTGACGCTCACCACCGGCCGCCTGCTCTTCCACTACCACACCGGGACCATGACCAGGCGTTCCCCCTCGCTGGTGCGGGAGATCGACCGCGCCTTCGTGGAGGTGAACCCCGCCGACGCGGCAGAACTGGGCATAAGAGACGGCGACCGCGTTAAGGTGTCCTCGCGGCGCGGCGTCGTGGAGGTGGACGCGAAGGTAACGGACAAAGTGGGGAAAGGGGTCATCTTCATGCCCTTCCACTTCGCGGAGGCGGCGGCCAACCTCCTCACCAACTCGGCCTTCGACCCGGTGTCCAAGATCCCCGAGCTCAAGGTCTGCGCCGCCAGAATAGAAAAATAGTGGGTCAGGCGCCGAACTTTTCCAGGCGTCCCGCGTTGGCGAGCATGAGAGGGAGAAGGTCCACGGCGGAGAAGATGCCCAGGCACCCCGAGAGGCAGGAGGTCTCGCCGAAGGACCTAACCCCGTCGCGCCTCTCCCGGCGCGAGCGCAGCAGCAGGGGAGAGGGATGCCAGCTGTGGCCCTTGAGCATGGCGGGCGTGGAATGGTCCCCGGTTACGACCAGCACGTCCGGGTCGAGCTCAAGTATCCGTGGCAGCTCCGCGTCCACTTCCTCGATGCAGGAGACCTTGGCCGCGAAATCGCCGTCCTCACCGCGGCTGTCCGTGTACTTGTAGTGGATGAAGAAATAATCGAAATCCCCCCAGTTTCGCTCCAGGGCATCCACCTGGTCCTTAAAAGAGGGCCCGGTCTCCAGCACCTCCATGCCAACCAGCTTGGCGACGGCCTGGTACATGGGGTAGGTGGCGATGGCCCCCGCCCGCAAGCCGTACAGCTCGGTCATCTTGGGGATGTGGGGGAGCTTCGCGAAACCTCGCGTCAGGATCATGTTGGCGGGATGCTCGTCCGCCAGGACCTCGGCGGCCCGGTCAAGGTAGGCGTTTACCAGGGCAGCGGTGCGTTCAGCGGCCTCCCCTCCGTCGGGCAGCGGCTCGCAGCGCAGGGGCGCGAGCCCGGTTTTCTGGGGGTCGGTGTCCGTGACCCGGTCCGAGAGTCCCGGGGCGTTGAAGACCAGGGCGGCGCGGTGTTCTTTCTCGGGCCTTATCTCGGCTTTGATTCCCTCGATATCGATGGACGCCAGCTTGTCGCAAAGGCGCGCGTTGGTCTCCGTGGATATCCTGCCCGCGCGGCGGTCGGTTATCACCCCGTCCTCCACGGTGCAGAAGTTGACTCGAGCCGCCAGGTCGTCGGGGCCCAGGTCCATCCCCACTCCCAGCGCGGAGAGGACGCCCCTTCCGACCTCGAAGCGCACCGGGTGGTATCCGAACAAGGCCATGTGCGCGGGCCCGCTTCCCGGGGTGATGCCGGGGCCGATGGCGTGTATCAGGCCGCAGGCTGACTCGGCCGCCAGCGCGTCAAGGTTGGGGGTCCTCGCCGTCTCGAGTTCCGTCATGCCCGTTTCCGGGTGGGGCAGCCCGCCCAGGCCGTCCATGACCAAAAGGACCATCCGGGATGAGGCCTTGCCCGCCAGATCGGAGAGGAAATGAATGTCGCTCAACCGCTTACCTCCTCTGAAATAGGTGATCCCGCCCCCTCCGTTTATAGAATCCAGTTATATGGAGGGCATACCTGAAAGGTACCCTCGACGCGATACCGATGGCAAGGGTTTCAGGGTTACATGTTTTGCCGATCCCCCGCCCTTTCCTTTTAAGGGTGGCTTTATCGCTGATGCGACGCCATCGTGACAAGCCCCTATATAACCGCTATATCCCAATGCCAATGGTCGCGTTGAGTATGCGGCGGCAGGTACGCACAGGTGTTCCCTAGGAGATGGCGAGTTCCTCCAGTCCGGCGAGGTCTTTTTCCGTTCCCAGGGCTATGAGCAGGTCTCCGGAATCGAGGCGGGTGTCCTTGTCGGGGTTGGTGTCGAAGCGGCCTTCGGTTTCCTTGCGCACCGCGATGATCATGGCGCCGGTGCGAGCCTTGACGTCCATCTCGCCGATGGTCTTTCCGTCCAGCCGCGAACCGGATTGCACCTGGAGCTCCTCGAGGCGATAGTCCAGCGATACCCCATGCGAGACCAGGTCCAGGTAGTCGAAGACGCCCGGCCTCAGCAGGTAACTTGCCATGCGCCTGCCGCTGATGGCGTACGGCGAGATCACCCGGTCCGCGCCCGCGTATTGCAGTTTTTCCACGGAGTCGGCGCTTATGCAACGGGTCACGATGACGATCTCCTTGTTCAGGGAGCGCGCCGAGAGGGTGGTGAAGAGATTGTCCGCGTCGCCCTCCAGGGCGCAGACCAGCCCCTTGGCTTTCAATACCCCTGCCTGCAAAAGGGTCTCCGTCTCCGTGGCGTCGCCCTCGAGGAAGAGATACCCTTTTTCGTCGGCCTCGGAGAGACGGCCGGGATCTCTCTCAATGACCACGAAATCGGCTCCGTATTCGGCCAGGGTATCGCATACCACCTCGCCCACGCGCCCGAATCCGCAAACGATATAATGCCCCTCCAGCTTCCTTATCCTAAGGTCCATTCTTCTCCTCCCCAGGGTCTCCCACAAGGCCTCCTTGAAGGTATAGGTGATAAGGCTCGAGATGAGGAAAAAGAGGTTGATCACGCCCACCAGGATGACCACGATAGTGAAGAACATCCCCGCCGTGGAGAGGGGCTTGACCTCCTTGAAACCGACGGTGGAAACGGTGATTACGGTCATGTAAAGGGCCTCGGTATAGCTCATATCCTCGATGAGCATATAGCCGATGGGGGCGAGGGCGAGCAGGGCGATGATGAGGGTGAGCGAGATCAGGATACGTCGCTCCTGGCCTTTTACCGCGATCAGCAACTTTCGCCCTCGCTTCAGGTCTGTGGCCGGCTTAACGCCGCTTTCCTCACCTACATAACTTAAACGGCGAGGCCAGGTTTCCCTTCAGGGAAGGCGCTTCAGATGCCCATGAGGAAGGGGTTGGTCCTCTTCTCCCAGCCGACCACGGTGGCGTCCATGTGCCCCGGGAGTATGCGCGTATCGCTGGGCAATGAGAACACCTTCTCCTTCACCGAGCGCAGCAGGGTCTGCATGGAGCCGCCCGGGAAGTCCGTCCTTCCTATGGAGCCGCGGAAGATGAGGTCCCCGGCGAAGAGGACGCCGTCGGTCAGGAAGCATACGCTGCCCCCGGAATGGCCGGGGGTGAGAAGCACCTTGAACCTGATACCGGCCAGCTCCAGCTCCTGGCCGTCTTCCAGGGGAAGGAACTCCTCAGGGAGCTCGAGCTTCTCCAGGCCCAGCATGCGCAGGAGCATGGGCGGGATATGTGCCAGCAGCCTCGCGTCTTCTTCGTGCATGTAGGAGGGAGCGCCGGTGGCGTCCGCGATCTCCTTAAGGCTCAACAGGTGGTCGGGGTGTCCGTGGGTGAGCAGTATGGCCTTGAGCTCCAGGCCATGCTCATCCAGGTAACCGAGCACCTGGGATGCCTCGACGCCGGCGTCAACCAACACCGCTTCCTTGCTGTCCTCGTTGACCACCAGGTAGGTGTTGCTGCCGAACCCGTAATCGCTGAAGGTAACTACATCCAATCCAGACACCTCTCCCTCACCCAGGTCGTTTACCGCCGGCGCCAGGGTCCGGCCTCTCCCTGGTCACGACATCCCGTTTTAATACCGATCCCTTTTCCGCATCTCCCGCCGTTTCTCGCTTGGGCTTAAGTCACGACGTGGGGTCGATGGTCTCCTCCAGGCCGCACGTTACGCCGGCGCGGTTTCCGTCCACGCCATGGGGGCGAAGGCCCGTTCTCGGATCGGCCCTTTCCGCCTCATGGTAGAAATCCGGGTGATACCGCATATCCTCATCCCGGCGGAAGCCCGCTCTAGAATCGGCCTCCTCCGCTCCCCTCGGCTCCTTCCGAGGATTATCCCGCAGAGCCGCTTCCGGGGTGAATTATAATGCAACCGCTCCGGCGCGCGAAAGGAACCCGGTCATCATCCGCGATGCCCCGCCTGCAACCTTGCCCCACATCGACTCTCCGAAAACGGGGGTCATCGCCCACCGATTAGTCCTTTTGCTCAGCTGGATACCAGCGGAACCGGGATGAAGTTCGTGCCTTCATTCTTATTCACCTCATCGCCAGCCGGACGCGCACCTTCTCCACGGAACAAAAAAATTAAGACACGACCAGGGTCTCTTAGCGGGGCAAAACACTAAACGTTTATCGATCTTATCCCTTATGCTTGAAGACGGCGAGCCCGATGATATTTACGGTGATATCATGGATGGCATGGAGAACGGACTCGTACTCTATATCGACGACAGCGGCGTGGAGCGCGAGATAGTGCGCGGCTTGCTGGAAGCCGAGGGGTTTGAGGTCATAACCACGGGAAACGCGGACGCCGCGGCGGAGATTGCCCGCAAGCGTCTTCCCGACCTCATCCTCCTCGACCTGCACATGCCCGGCAGGGCGGGGAGTATGGTGGTGGAGGACCTCCGAAAGGTGTCTGGCCTCCAGGGTGTGCCCGTGGTGGCACTCAGCGCCTCCATCAGGGAGGAGGAAAGGTCCGAGGTACTGGCGCTTTTCGACGGGTTTGTCAAGAAGCCGGTGGACCCCGATGCGTTCCCTTTACAGGTGCGGGAGTTCATCGCCTATGGCGGTGCCGGGGAGCGGCTGGAGACGCCGGAGAAGGACGGGGATTCCAGGACGGACGAAGAAAAACCCTCCCTACCGGAGACCAAGGCCGACCTTGAAGAAGCGCTGACGACCCTCGAGGGAATCCGATCCGTCATGTCCCACGACCTGCGCACGCCGCTCACGGTGATCATCTCCTATGCCGGCACGGTGGCAAAGGAGAAGGCTGGCCCTCTAAACGAGCAGCAGAAGGCCATGCTCGAAACGGTGGTGGAGCACGGCTTCAAGATGGACGCCATCATCTCCGATCTCGTGCGCCGCGCCCGCGAGACCCTCGACAAATACCCGGGCTAGACCTCGAAGGCGGACTCGTAGCAGGACGGACGCCATCATCTCCGATCTCGTGCGCCGCGCCCGCGAGGCTTTTATGCAGAAGCCATCCACGTAGGAAAGCGGTATTGTTTCCAATTGCATGCGCCGCGCGCGAGAGACCCTCGGCAAATACCCGGGCTAGATCTTCAAGGCGATCTCGTAGCCGTCCTGGATGGCCTCGATGGCCTTGCGCGCCTCCCTGGCGTCGCCCACCAGGTAGACCTCCATGCCGGAGTCCTTGAGCTCCTCGTAGAGCTCGCCCGCGGGACAGGAGCCGGCGGCTATGATCACCGTGTCCGCCGGGATCTCCTCCTCGCGGCCGTCCACGTCCACGACGACCTTTCCTGCCTCTATGCGTTTGGCCACCGCCTTCCTGCGGATCTCGATCCCCAGGTTGCGCATGTCCTGCAGGATGGTCCAGCGTGTGGAGATCCCCACGTCGCGGCATACCTTGTCCAGCATCTCTATGACCGTGACCTTCTTGATGCCGCGGCTGCAAAGCTCGCGCAACGTCTCGATATCCTCGCCGTTGTTCATGAAGAGGTAGAACAGGGTGTCCCCGGAGATGGTGCCGATGCTGGCCACGTACATGGCGGTCTCCGACCCCACTGCCCCGCCCCCGATGATTACGATGTTCTTTCCCTCGGGGTCCTCCTTGCCCTCCAGCACGTCCCAGGCCATGACCACGTTGGGACCGTCGATGCCCGGGATGGGGGGTACGGCCTGGCGCGCCCCGGTGGCAACCACCACCGCGTCGAAACCCTCCCGCTTGAGCATCTCCGCCGTGGCCTCAGTCTCCAGCCGGAGCTCGACCCCCGCGTTGTCGAGCTGGACGTCCAGGTCTTCCACCGCGGTCCAGAACTCCTCGCGTCCCGGCGGCACGGCCGCGAGGTTGAGCTGGCCACCCAGCACGTCGCTCTTCTCGAACAGGGTGACGTCGTGGCCTCGCTGTGCCGCCGTGAGGGCGGCCTTCATGCCGGCAGGACCTCCCCCCACCACCGCCACGCGTTTTTGGGTTTTTGCCCGTTCCACCTTGTATTCCAGCTCGCGCCCCGCCCGGGGGTTCAGCATGCAGGTCACCGGCTGCAGGTAGAAGACGTGGTCGAAGCAGCCCTGGTTGCACCCTATGCAATGGGTTATCTCCTCGTACCTTCCCTCCGCCGCTTTGACGGCTATCTCGGGGTCGGCGATGAGCCCGCGCGCCATGGCCACCAGGTCCGCCATTCCCATGCGCAGGATCTCGTCGGCCACGAAGACGTCGTTGATGCGGTTGGAGGCGATGACAGGAATGCCCACGCTCTGCTTCACGCCCGCCGCGAGATAGGCCAGCCCGGCGCGGGGCACGGACATCGGCAACTGCGGCACCCTGGTCTCGTGCCATCCGCCGGTGACGTTTATGAGGTCGACGCCGTGCTTCTCGAGCTCGGCTGCGAAGAGAGCCCATTCCCGGTTGGTGTTGCCCCCCTCGATGTAATCGTGGCCTGCGATGCGGAATCCCACGGTGAAGTCCGGCCCCACCGCCTCGCGCACCGCGTCCGCCACCTCAAGGCCGAAGCGCATGCGGTTTTCCCAGGACCCCCCGTACTCGTCCGTGCGCAGGTTGGTGACCGGCGACAGGAACTGGCAGATGAGGTAGCCCGTGCAGGCCAGCACCTCCACCATGTCGTACCCGGCTTTCTTTACCCTCAACGCCGCGTCCGCGTAGGCCTGGATGGTGCGCTTGATGTCCTCCAGGGTCATCTCGCGCGGCTCCTCGTTGGTGAAGCGCGAGCGCACCGGAGACGGCGCCACCGCCTGTTTTCCTTCCATGGTCATAGAATGAGAATATCTACCAGCATGGTACAGCTGGCAGGCCGCCGCCGCGCCATGCCGCTTGATGGCGTCTGCCAGGATGGAGTGTCCCTCTATGCACGAGTCGTCGCGCATGTCCAGCAGCCAGTAGGCGCCGGCGTAATCGTCGATGATGCTTCCGCCCACGATGATGAGACCAGTGCCCCCCCGAGCCCTTTCCTCGTAGAAGGCGACGATACGGTCGTTCACCTTTCCATCGGGGGTGAAGTTGAGGTGCATGGCGGTCATCACGATACGGTTCCTCAGTTCCAGGTTGTGCACCTTGAGCGGCGTGAGCAGTTTCTTAAGCAACGACCTCATCTCCTCCACGTCTACTTTCGCCGGTTGTTTCCGGCATATCCGGGGCGCGCAATGTGATATAGTATAGCAGAAATTCCGGCGTCCCCGGCGCAGCTAAAACACGAGGTGGTTACCCATGTTCAGCTCATTCGAGGAGCGGGTGGCGGACAAGGTAGAGCTGGCCGCGAAGGAGCCTTCCGGTAACAAGGTCATGGGCCTCAAGGAGGCCGTATCCTCCCTGATCCGTCCCGGAATGCACCTGCATATCGGCCACGCCTACATGCGTCCCAACGCCGCGGTCTACGAGATCTGCCGCCAGTTCTGGGGAAAGGATCCGCGCTTCACCGTGTCTTCCCTGGGATTTATTGCCAACATGGTTTTGTTCGTGCAGGGCGGCCTGGCGCGCAAGCTTATCACCACCTTCTGCGGCGATTCCTACCCCTTTCCGGGCCCTAATCGCGTATACCAGGAGGCCTTCCGGAGGGGACGGGTGGAGATAGAGAACTGGACCGTGCTCACCTTGCCCCAGCGCCTCCTGGCGGGGGCCATGGGAGTGGAGTGGATGCCCACCCATTCCCTGAAAGGGAGCACCATGCAGGAGGAGAACGCCGAGGACTTCAGGCTGGTTGATATGCCCGGGGGAGCGGTGGGGATGGTGAGGGCGCTGCGTCCCGACCTCACCCTGTTTCACGCCTGGGCGGCGGACGCGGCCGGGAACGTCCTCCTCACGCCCCCCTACGCCGAGAACGTGTACGCGGCCTTCGCGGCGAGGGAGGGGGTTCTGGTCACCGTGGAGGAGGTCGTGCCCACCTCGTTCCTGCGCCGCCACTCGCATTTCGTCAAGATACCCGGATACCTGGTGAAGGCGGTGTGCCGTGCGCCCATGGGAGTGCATCCCTCGGGCGCCTCCAACCAGGGGATCAAGGATTTCGAGGCCTATGCCGAGGACGAGGAATTCATGCTCGAGCTCAGGGAGGCATGCGGAGACGAAGAAAAATTGGAGGAGTGGGTGAGGGAGTGGGTCCTGGGCGTCGAAGACCACGATGAGTACCTGAGAAAACTCGGATACGAGAGGATCTGGCACCTGAAGGGGAGGGCGGCCTCGGATTCCTGGAAGTCGGAGCTGGCCTCCCGGACGCCCCACATGAACGCCTCACCCTCGTACACCGCGGCCGAGCTCATGGTCGTGGAGGCGGCGCGCCTGCTGAGAGACAAGATCAGGAAGGAGGGTTACCGCGCCATCCTGGCGGGCATCGGGGCCTCCAACCTGGCGGCCTGGAAGGCGTGGTACGACCTTCGCCGCGAGGGCTATGACGTGGACCTAATGGCGGAGGTGGGTTTCTTCGGCTACGCGCCGCGCCCGGGCGACCCCTTCATCTTCAACTTCCGCAACATACCCACCTGCACCATGCTGACGGACATCATCACCGTGCTCGGCTCCATGGTGGGGGCGAAAAGCAGCTGCGCCATCGGCGCTCTGGGCGCGGGACAGGTCGATCCTTACGGGAACCTCAATTCCACCAAGGTGCCGGAGTACGGCCTCTTTCTCGTTGGTTCCGGCGGAGCCTGCGACGTGGCCCTGGGAGCGAGGGAGGTGCTGGTGACGGTGAGCCAGGACACGCTGCGCACGCCGGAACGCGTCTCCTACGTGACCGCCCCGGGAGAAAGGGTGCGCACCCTGGTCACCACCATGGGGGTCTTCGAGAAGCCCGCCGGGGGAGACCGCTTCCAGCTCACGGCGTATTTCCCCAAAGTCGCGCCCAGTAGTCGCGAGGCGGTGGAGGCCATACGCTCCGCTTGCGGCTGGGAGCTTGAGGTGGCGCGCGAGCTGCGCGTGGTCGATGAACCCACCCTGGACGAACTCTACGACGTGAGGATATTCGACCCCCGCCGGTATTTCCTCGAGGAGGGGTGACGGGCGGGCTGAAAGAGGAAAACGCCGGCCGCTCGCCGTATCATCGATTAAGTCGGGTGGGGAAAAATCCTCGCTTTCTTAAGCCGAAAGAGAAAAGCCCCGGTTAGCCTCCGTGCCATCCTCCGCCGATGGGCGTGAGGTTCAGCATGGGTACGCCGCATTGCCGGGGTCTTTCATTGGGCCTGGGCATCATCCTCCGCCGATGGGCGTGAGGTTCACGTTGATGTTCTCCATCAACTCCGCCACCGTCACCTTCTGGGCGTCGATGCCGTTGGTCTTGATGTAGCGTGTGAGCAAGTAGAGCATGAACTCGATCTCGGGCGTCTCCATGATGTCCCCCTTTTCCACTCATCCTCGTATTGATCCTTCATATATATTTTTTCCCTGAAAGGAAGCCTCGAAACAGGTTCCGGATTCGCCGGCGCGCCCGCCTTTTCCCGCTGTCCCGTCCCTTTCTCGCCCGTGGAGATCCTAACATCGGTTATAAAGTAATGACCCCATCGGCCCCCGTTCTTGCCCGCGGAGAACCCTACCTCGCCTTTACCAGCGCGAAGACGCGCTCGGCAAGTTCCAGGATCTCACCGGCGGCCTCGACGCCTTCGCGCCACCTCTCCGGGATGTAGTAAAGCCCGTTGTAAGCGCCGCTGATCGCACCCGCGATGGCCCCGGTGGTGTCCGCGTCCAGGCCTCCCCCTACCGCCAGGGTGAGGGTTTCCTCGAAGTCCCGGGGCGTGCGCAGGAAAGAGTAGAGGGCGCTTGCGACGGTCTCCACCACGTAGCCCCCGGTGCCGAGGCGCGCCAGGGCTTCCCCAGCATCCATATCCTGATCGAGGAACCGCTGTCCCATTTCCAGCCGCTCCGCCACCTTCGATGGCCCGATGAAAGAGATGGCGTCGGCGATAAGGGTTGACGGTTCGAGGTCGCCGCGCGCCGCCCTGGCCACCGCGTACGCGACAGCAAGGCTTCCCGCCACCGCCTCGTTGTTGTCGTGGGTGATGCGGGCTGAGGCCTCGACGTCGGCGCGCAACCTCTCCAGGTCCAGGCAGTCCAGGAGGCCCAGGGGAGCTATGCGCATGGCCGCGCCGTTGCCTGCCGCCATCTCTCCCCTCATGCCGCTTTCCGACGCGAGGGCGCCCTCCTGCAGTCGCCGCATGGATTCGTAGGTGGCTCCGCCGATGCCCCTCCAGTCCCGTGATTCATACCAGGCCAGGAACTCTCGCGCCGTGTCCTCGGGGTCGAATATACCCCTGGCCGCGATGCTGCGTGCCTGGCAGAGAGCCATTTTGGTGTCGTCCGTCCACTGCCCGGCCGCCAGCATCCTCCAGGGGGCATCGAGGAAATCCCTCACCCGCCCGAAGCGCTTCCTTATCTCCGAGGCGCGCATCCCCTCCAGGGGCATGCCCAGGGCGTCGCCCACCGCAAGGCCGAGCATACATCCCTGGAACCTCTCCAGGACCGGACCTTTCTTTTCCGGCATCTCCATCACTCCCCACCTGTTCCCCGCCTCTCGCTGTTACCTGGTTATTAGGTTATTATATTCGGGGGTTACGGCAAGACGGGCGGAGGAGGTCCGTGATGCTTGAACCGCTGGAATTCGGCACCACCATAGGCGATGACGCCGACTTCGGAAAAAGGCAGGTGCGCCTCTTCGATCTCCAGGGCGATCATTACGAACTGGGATACCAGCAGGGCCTGCAGATGAGCGAGGCGATCAGGCACCTCATCTCCAGCCTTTCCGGGATCGAGGCGCTGCAGGTGGAGAAACCTCCCCTGGTTCCAATGAAAGCTTACATAAACCTGGCGGCGAAGCGGGCGATGAACGAGATGCTCGATGACCTCTCGGAGAACTATCCCAACCAGAAAGACCGCATGGAGGGCATCGCAAGGGGAGCGGACGCGGACATCTCCTACCTTTTCCTTGCTCTTGCGGCGGAACTGGCCATGGCGAGGATAAACTACCGTCTCGGCGCCTGTACCGCGGCGGGGGTGGATCCGGAGCGAAGTGCCCTGGGCGAGCCGATGCTGATAAAGAACTTCGATTACCCGGAGTTCTTCCGACCCTATTATGTAACGCGTCTGTGCTCTTCACCCTCGGTCGCCTCGACGCTGTGCGTGACCGTGGCCCCTTTGGCGGGCTGCCACGACGGCATGAACGAGCACGGCCTGTGCATCAGCTACAACTACGGGCACGGCACCGATTTGCCGAAGGTCAACGTGCCCGTATCCCTTTTGGTACAGGAAGCGTTGGAGAGGTGCTCCTCTACCCGGGAGGCGGTGGATTTCCTCTGCGAAGGAAAGCGCTCCGGGGGGGCGATCCTCATGGTGGCGGACGCCACGGGAGACATGGCTACCGTGGAGCTTTCCTCCAATTTCAGCGGGGTGAGAGAGCCGGATAACGGATTGCTCATCAACGCCAACCACTACCTGTGCCGCGACATGGCCTCATACGATATCCCGCGCAACGCCTATTACACCAGCAGGAACGTGCGGGCGATGCGAGGCATACGCGTTCACGAGTCGAGCGAGCTGCGCTACGAGAGGGCTGAGCAATTGCTCGGGACCAAGGAGACGGTGAGCATGCGGGAGCTCCTCGACGTGTTCTGCGATCACGGAGAGAGCGGTCGGGGAGACAACAACACCATCTGCCGACACGGTCCCTATTTCACCACCACCTGTTCCATTATCATGCTGCCGGCCAGGAAACGCATGCTGGTGACCTACGGCCACCCCTGCGAGTCCGTGTTCACCGATTTTCTCAACCCCTTCCATCCCATGGAGGAAAGCAAAGCCTGAGAAGTGATCTTGAAAGGCACCCTGCCTTTTATTGCCAGTTGGCTCATGCGCTGAGCTCCATCTGGCGTGAGCGCGTGGGGATCGATAGGCGGAGGGCGAACGATAACACATGCTGCCTCCGCATCTGATTGCCTCGGGTGATCGAAGACTTGACCACCTCACCTTCTCGTCGCGGCATCCTGCGGCGCCCCTTGCTCCAGGAACTCCGTAACTATGGCGTTGAAGAGCTCGGGTCGCTCGCAGTGCGGACAGTGTCCGCTTCCGGTTATCATGGCCAGGTAGGGATTGGGAAGCGCCTCCTTCTGCCGCAGGGCCTCCTTGGGGTTAACGCTCCTGTCTTTGTCACCGAAGACGATGAGGGTGGGGACTTCGACGGCACGCAGATCTTGCGAAAGGTCGAGCTTTCTCACTATCCCCGCCGTGGCGGCGAGGGCGGCGAGGGTCGTCTTCATGGAGGCTTTCGCGTTGGCGCGGACGAAGTCGAGGTCCTGGCGCTCGGGTCTGTATAGCCCGCGGTAGAACATCCATTTCAGGACGGCCTCGCTGCGAAAACGGTAGCCGGCGGAGACGAGTCTTGGCAGGCCGGGTAGGTAAGCCCTGATCCCGATTCCCGCGCTGTGCGTGGGGGTGGACACGAGCACCAGCCGCCGGACCGCGGAGGGGCGCCTGGCGGCGTAACGCAACGATATGCATCCCCCAAGGGAGTGGCCGACAAGGTCGAAGTTTGAGAGTCTCAAGGCCTTCCTGAACGAATCCAGGAACTCCGCCATCCCATCCAGGTCGAAGGCGAAACCGCCTTCCTGGGAGTCCCCGTGGCCTGGAAGATCCGGGGCGATGACGCGACGTCCCTGGGCGAGGGCCTTGAGGTTGAGCAGCCACTGCTTGCTGGTGGCGTTCCAGCCATGCAGGAGAATCACCGGGTCGCCCTTCCCCCGCGCCTCGTACGCTATCCTGGTCCCGCCTACGTTTATCTCCTCCACGATGTTTCCTTCCCGAAAATCCTCGCTGGCGGATTCCCAGACACCATAATACGATATCCGTACCCGATCGAAAGGTCGTGGGAACCGGTGAGCCAGGATGCGGAGGAAAGTTGGACAAACGAAGCTCGCGCCTGACGAGGCCGAATCAAGGGAGCCCCTTCGGGCTTTCCCGCAACGTGTTCGCCCTCGGCGTGGTTAGCTTTTTCAACGACCTGTCCAGCGAGATGGTGTACCCGCTGTTCCCCACCTTTCTAACCGAGTTCCTGGGCGCCGGCGCCTGGTTCCTGGGCTTGGTGGAGGGACTCGCCGATTCCGTTGCCAGCCTTCTCAACCTCTTTTCCGGCTGGTTGTCCGACCGCTTGAAGCGCAGGAAGGCGCTGGTGGCGGGAGGATATTCCGTCTCCGCGCTCGCGCGTGGCTCGCTGGCACTGGTAAACGCGCCCTGGCAGGCGCTCACGGGGTGGTTCATCAATCGCGTGGGAAAGGGGATCAGGACCTCGCCCCGAGATGCCCTCATCGCCGACTCCTGCCATCCCGGGGAACGAGGACGCGCGTTCGGATATCACCGCTCCATGGACCATACGGGCGCTCTGTTGGGAGCCGCGTCGGCATCGCTGCTGATGGCGGCCTTCAGTCTTAGTTACAGGCAGATCTTCACGCTGGCGTTTCTCCCCATAGCGGTGGGAATAACCATCCTACTAGCCCTGGTGAGGGAGGGAGAAGCCGGGGCTTGCGAAGCGGGCAAGTCGGAAAGCGAGCCCCTCCGGCTTAGCCTTGAACCATTCGACAGGCGTTTCAAGGTGCTTCTCCTGGCGGTCTTTCTCTTCACCCTGGGCAATTCGAGCGATGCGTTTCTCCTCTTGAAGGCGCGCCAAGCGGGAAATTTCGACCTGGCCATGCTCCCGGCTCTCTGGGGGGTGTTGCACGTGACCAAGGCGGCGGTGTCCATTAGGGGAGGAATGCTCTCCGACCGCCTGGGGAGAAAAAAGGTCATCCTCTTCGGCTGGGCCATATATGCTCTTGCCTATATAGGATTCGCTTTCCTGAACAGCCCGGCCTGGATATGGACGCTCTTCGTGTTCTACGGGTTCTTCTATATGACCGAGGGAGTGCAGAAGGCCTTGGTGGCCGACCTGGTACCGGAGGAGCTCCGTGGACGTGCCTACGGTATCTACAATTTCGCCGTCAGCGTGACCGTGCTGCCGGCGAGCCTGCTCATGGGGTTTCTGTGGAGCGCGGTAGGGTCGCGTCCCGCCTTTCTCATTGGCGCCGGACTGGCGGTCGCCGCCATGGCGGTGATGGCAACGGCTCTTAAACCGGTCTCGACGTGATTCCGCCGCCATTAACTCCGGGAGGAGGGTTAAATCGGCGGGCAAGGGATACCGATAGACAGTGTAGAAATCTGGGATGAGCCATCGAGATGGGGGAGAGATGCCATGCCAGGCGGCATGAATGGAAACGATAACCAGGCGGGAGGCCAGGATCTGGCAGCCCAGTCGATGTCCATCCTGGGCTCACTTCACGCCGCCATGGTCAATTTCCATCTCTATCCTCCCACCTCCGAGATAGTGCAGGAGTCCGTCGCCAGGGCCCTGGATGACCTCAAGGGCGCGCTGTCCGCCTGGGGAGGCATCACCTTCTGCGAGCTGGAGGGCAAGCTGCTCATCAACGAGAACCCCCTTGATGAGAGGGACCAGTCCCGTCCCAACACCGTGGCCTTCCTCAAGGACCTGGCGCTCTGGGAGGCGCGCAGCATCACCTTTGAGCAGGGCCTCGAGGAGGAGGAGCTGCGCCGTTTCCTCGAGGTCTTCAGCAGCAAACGCGCCGACCGTACCCTCGAGGGGAGCCTCTCCTCCATGCTCGACGAGAGGGGCATCGAGCACATCAAGGTGGACGAGAAGATCTACGTCTCTCTGAGCAAGGACCAGGAGCTCGCTCCCGCAACGCCGGGGAGCCGGGGCGGCGATGCCGTGGACCTGCTCAGGGACGAGGTCTTCGTCCGTTTCCTGGTGGGAAAGGCCCCTGACGTGGAGGTGCCGCCGGAGGAGGTCTCCAGGCTCATGTCCGATCCGGAGCGGATCAACGCTGCCTTCGCATCGGTCATGATGGGGTTCGAAAGCTCGGGAGGCAATGTGGGCCCCGACAAGGCGCGCCTCATCAGGGACACCGTCGATCGCATGTACGGGCTGGTGGAAACGCTCTCCGACGAGGGGCTCAAGCAGACCCTGAGCGAGGAGATTGTCAACATCCTCGCGGCCCTTGAAGCCGAGACACTGGTCGAGGTGCTCTCGGAATCGACCCCTCAGCTGGTCAAGGACCCCGACTTGCGCAAGGAGATAGTCTCCTCCATCGAGGGGGATAACGTGCTCAAGCTGACGGACCAGGTGGTGGAGAAATACCGCAGGTTGCTGGCCGAGCGCGAGAGCATGGAGCCAGCCGATTACGAGGATATATCCTCCGTCCTCAACGCCATCATCAGCGACCTCTATACAGAGGCGGACCCCTCTTACCACCCCGAGATAACCAGGCGGCTGCGGGAATCGGGGCTCATCGCTGAGCTGACCAGGAGCCACCCCGTGGCGGGCAAGGAGATGCGCGTTTACACGGTGGTCAGCGACATCAGGAACTCCGGATCACTGCGCGCCCTCGAAGGGCTCTCGGACGAAGAGGTCATCGGGGTGGCGGCGAAGCTGCTGGACCTTGGCGAAGGGGACCTTACCCGCAAGATCATCGACGTGATCTCGCGCAACCTGGAAAGCGAGAGGAGCGATTTCCGCGTCCGGGCTTGCGGTTTCCTGCAGCAGCTCCACCTCCATCTCCGGGAACGCGGGCACCGCGCGGAGATCCCGGCGCGGGCGGAGAAGATCCAGGAACTGGCGGTCAGGGAAAGCGACCCAGAGGTGAAGGTGAGGTTGATCGAGCTCCTGGGATATATCGCCAACGATCTCTTCACCGAGGGGCGCCTGGAGGATTTCGCCCGTGCGATCGACCTGATTGATGCGATGGCCGGGGATGAGGGCGTTGACGATCGATCAAGGGCAGCGGCTGGGAGGGCCTTATCGGCCTTGAACCCCTGGGACGTCGGCAGGCCCCTGGTGGATTCGCTGTTCGGGCAGGACGAAGCACAGGCGGTCCTGGCGGCGCGCGTGCTGCGCCACATGGAGAAGTCGCTGATCACCAAGGAGTTAACGGAGAGGATCAAGGGCGAGGAGGAGATCTCCCTCACCCCCCAGCTTGCCGAGGTATGCCGCTCCATGGGAGAGGAAATGTACGGGGAGCTGGCGGAGCTTCTGGAGAGCAACGTGAGGGAAGAGGTCTACCAGAGGATCCTCCGCCTGCTTGAGCTCATGGGAGGGAACGCCTCCCTCGCCCTGGCGAGGTCGGTTCTGGGCAATCCTATCCCGAGCGTCAAGGCCCATGCGCTGCGCGCCATGGCCAAGATCTCCCCCGGCGATCCCAGCCTGCTCCCCCATTTCCTGCAGTGCCTGGAGGACGCCGAGCCCGAGGTGAGGCGGGAGGCAGTGCGCGGACTGGGAACCGTCGACGATCCACGTTCCGTGGAGGTCCTGCTTTCCATCGTGCAGGGAAAGCCCCCCGGCGGGGCGGAGGAGCACCCGCGGGTCGAGGAGGCCGCCTGCCTGGCCCTGGCCCGCCTGGGTCCCGAGAAAGCGGTCGCGCCCCTGTCCGACCTGTTGCGCAAGAAAACCTTCGCCCTGCGGCGCAGGTCAGTCCATCCCCGGGTCAAGGCGGCCGCCTGCTACGCCCTGGGCCAGATCGGGGGAGCCGAGGTGGCGGACCTGCTGCGAACGCATCTGGAAGACTCGGACCCCATCGTTCGCAACGAGGCGCGCAAGGCTCTGGCGGAGATGCGCAGGCGCGGGTACGTCGATTGACCCCCTATTATCCTATCTGGCCAATTGGCTTCTGTGCGGTAGCCCCCGTGACGATACCCGGATGCGTCTGTCGATCAACCCTCAATTCCATTTGCCATTTTCGTCGAGGGAATACATCATTGTTAGCGAACAGGCATTTACATTCGTAACCCTCTGTTCCCGGATGAGCGGCGAAAGGAGGAACGGTCGTGTCCGAGGTATATTTCGCGAACACGCGTTGCAGGCCCCATCGCGGCATGGTGGCGAAACTGGCGGAGCTCGCCTCCCGCGCCGGCTTGGGGGAGGTGGTGAAGCGCAGGGATCTCGTCGCCATCAAGACCCATTTCGGGGAGGCGGGGAGCACCGCCTTCGTGCCCGTGATGTACGTCCGCCGGCTCGTGGAGGCGGTGAAGGAAGCGGGCGGCAAGCCGTTCGTGACCGACGCGGGGACCCTTTACGTGGGCAGCAGGTCCAACGCCGTCAACCACCTGGTCACCGCCGCGGCCCATGGCTTCACGCTGGAGTCCGCGGGCGCCCCCGTGATCATCGCCGATGGCCTCAAGGGACATGACTTCGAGGAGATCGAGGTGGAAGGCAGGCTCCTGCAGCGCGTGAAGATCGCCTCCGCCGCCGTGCACGCGGATGCCCTGGTGGTGGTCTCCCACCTGACGGGGCACGAGCTGACCGGATTCGGATGCGCCATCAAGAACGTGGGCATGGGGCTGGGAAGCAGGGGCGGAAAACAGCAGATGCACTCGGACATCAAGCCCGAGGTGAACGCCGAAAGGTGCACCGCCTGCGCCCAGTGCATGCGCTGGTGCCCAGCGGGGGCCATATCCCTGGTGGGCGAGGGCGAGGGCAGGAAGGCGTCCATCGACCACGAGCTGTGTATCGGTTGCGGGGAATGCACGGTCATGTGCTTCGAGGGCGCCATCGCGGCCCGCCTGGTGACCGACCTCGACGTGGCGCAGCGCAAGATAGTCGAATACACCATGGGCGCGCTCAAGGGCAAGGAGGAGAAGAGCGTCTTCTTCAACTTCTTGTTGCGCATCACTCCCGCCTGCGATTGCTGGGATTTCAGCGACGCGCCCGTGGTGGAGGACATCGGCATCCTGGCGAGCCGGGACATCGTGGCCATTGACCAGGCGAGCATGGACCTGGTCAACGAGCGGGCGGGCCGCGACGTCTTCGGGGAGATGTTCCCCCAGGTAAAGTGGCGTGACCAGCTCGCCTACGCGGAGGAGATGGGCCTGGGCAGCAGGGATTACGAGCTGTTTTCCATAGACTGAAGCAACCCTTACCAATAGGACCAGCCGCCGTCCACGGCGAGCACCGCCCCGGTCATCGGCGTGGCTCCTGTGACGGATGGTGCCACATCCTCTGCATTCCCAGCATCTACCAAGTAAGCAGCGAGAAACAAGTTCCTACCAGCAGGACCAGCCGCCGTCCACGGCGAGCACCGCCCCGGTGACGTAGGAGGCGGCGTCCGAGGCGAGGAAGACCGCCGCCGCCGCGATCTCCTCCAGCTCGCCCGTCCGTCCCATGGGGATGAGGGAGAGGACCCGTTCGCCCTCGCGGGGGTGCCCCAGCAGGCCCTCGGTCATCTCCGTGGTCACGAAACCCGGGCATAGGGCGTTGACCCGGATGTTGAAGGGCGCAAGCTCCAGGGCCATGGTCCGGGTGAGCTGGACCACCGCGCCCTTGCTGGCGGTGTAGGCGCTGCACTTGTAGAGGGCCTTCAGCCCCGCCACCGAGGCCACGTTGATGATGCACCCCTTGCCCTGCTCCTTCATCACCGGGATCACCCGCTGTGAGCAAAGGAAAACCCCCTTGACGTTGACCTCCATGATGAGGTCGTAGTCCTCTTCCCGGATTTTCTCAACACGGGCGTAGCTGGGATTGAGGCCCGCGTTGTTGACCATGATGTCCAGGCGGCCGAACTTTTCCAGGACCGCGGAGAGCATGGCGTCGACGTCCTCCGCCTTGCTCACGTCCACGCACATCCCCAGCGCCCCGCAGCCCAGCTCCTCGATCTCCGCCGCGGTGGCTGAGAACTGCGCCTCGGTGCGGGAAAACACCGCCACGTCGGCCCCCGCCCGGGCCAGGGCCAGCGCGATGGCCTTGCCGATGCCGCGTCCCGCGCCGCTCACCGCCGCCACCTTGCCGTCAAGCGAGAAAGGGCAATCCATCTTTCGGCTCCTTTGTTCGAAAAGCGATAAATAATTACGAGGTCCGCCTTATTTTATTCCAATAATTAGACGTGCGCCAAAACCCCCCAAGCCATAGAACACTCCCTTGACGCCATCGCCAAACCCTGATCTCGATCGCTTACAATGGAGTCCTTGTTTGTCGTCAACTGAATTTCAAATTCGGTGACAACCAGAGCTCCTTTTTTTCTCAGGGGGTTCTATTGCTGTGGAGACCATATCCTGTTTATTGCTCGAAACCATCTGGGCGTGATTATAAAATAAATCCTTGTAAATACATGAATAACCATGTTATAGATATGTTAATGTGAAAATATTAGAATACCCTAATAAATAGGAAATGCGCCGGGAGCAGGGGAGTGATGAAGATGATCACCGAGAAGATGGAGGAGTACCTGGAAGCCCTCTTCAAACTGAGCTGCGAGGCGGGGCCGCTCACGCCGACCCGCTTGGCGGAGCACCTGGGAGTAACCCCCCCGACGGTGCTGGACATGCTTCGCCGCCTGGAGGCGGAAGGGTATATCCGCTATGCCGATGTGGCCGGCGGCCAGGCCAAGGGCAAGGGAAAGGGCGGCGAGAGGGGGCTGGGGAAGGACGCCTCCAGGGGTCCCGAGAAGGGGCGCGGGCGCGCCAGGCGCGAGATAGCCCTTACCGCTAAGGGGCAAAGGGCGGCGCGCACCCTGGTCAGGAGGCACCGCCTCTCGGAGCGCTTCCTTACCGACGTGCTGGGCCTGGACTGGGAGTCGGCCCATCGCGAGGCCTGCAAGCTGGAGCACGTCCTCTCCCCCGAGGTGGAGGAGAAGCTGGCGGAGGTGCTGGGCAACCCCGAGACCTGCCCGCACGGCTACCCCATACCGGACGAGAACGGGCACATCGAGGAAGAGGAGATAAAGCCCCTCTGCGATTTCTGCGTGGACGAGAAGGGGTGCATAGACCGCGTGGAGGAGGAGGAACCCCAGCTACTGCAGTACCTGGCATCCCTGGGGTTGCTGCCCGAGACGGACATTGAGGTCAAGGACATCGCCCCCTTCGGGGGTCCCCTGCTGGTTAAGGTGGGCGACACCCAGTACGCTCTGGGCAGGGAGGTCGCCTCCAAGATATGGACCAGGAAGGGGCCGTCTCGAGGGCGGCGCGGCAAGGGGTGGAAGGGCGGCAAGAGGGAGTGATGAAAGAAAAGCCTATATAGGCACAAAGCCTGAATAAGCACGCATGGAACCACGAGGCGCGTTGCTCGTGGAAGGGCGGCAAGAGGGAGTGATGAAAGAAAAGCCCATGGAACAGCTGGAGAGGATCCGCGAGAGGGTGGAGTTCGTCTTCGCCCTGGCGGGTAACCCCAATGTGGGAAAATCCACCATCTTCAACCGTATAACCGGCATGGGGGTGATGACCGCCAATTATCCAGGCATGACGGTGGAGCTTAACCTGGCGGTGACGGAGATGGACGGGCGCCGCATCGGCATCGTGGACCTGCCCGGAACCTATGCCCTGGGCGCGGTGTCCGAGGACCAGCTGGTGGCCAGACGCGGAGTGCTGCAGGGCAAGCCGGATGTGGTCATCGTAATCCTGGACGCCAACAACCTTGCCCGCAACCTGTACCTGCTCCTGCAGTTCCTGGACCTCGGCTGCCCAGTGGTAACCGCCCTCAACCTCGTGGACCAGGCGGAGCGTTCGGGCACCCACACCGACGTGGAGCTCCTCTCGGAGTTCCTGGGGGTGCCGGTGGTGCCGACGGTGGGCATAAGAGGGGACGGCCTGGATGAGCTCATGCACCAGGCCCTCGCGTTGGCCGAGCGCCGCGAGGACTACCCCATCATCCCGTTCTCTTACGCCACCGACATCGAGTCCCGAATTCGCAGGCTCGCAAGGCGGATAGAGAGAAAGATGGAAGAATTGCCCTACGGGCTCTCGCCACGCGCGCTTTCCATCCTGCTTCTGGAGGAGGACGAGGAGTTCCTGCGGGCGCTGGATGAGGACCCGGCGGGCGCTGAGATCGTCTCCTATGCCCGTAGTATAGCGGGCGAAATCGAGAGGGAACACGGCGAAAAGGCCGCCCTCATCCTGGCCAGGGAGCGGCACGGTATCGCCGGGAGCATAGCGGCGAACGTGCAGGAACGCGGGGAGCATGCGCGCCCCAGTGCGGGAGAGAGGCTCTGGGGATACGCTACCTCCTTCAGAAGCGGGTTGCCCATGGCGCTGGTGGTGATGGGGCTGGTCTTCCTGGCCTTGTTCTGGGGCGGGGGGGAGCTTGCCTCTCTATTTGCCCGTTTCTGGGAGAACGTGGTAAGCGGCCCCGCGGGCAGGGGACTGGAATCGTTGCTCGGCACGGGGGTATGGGCGCGGTCGTTGATATGGGCGCTGGACGGCCTTGGCGCGGTGCTGGAGATAGCCCTGCCCTACCTGTTGGTCTTCTA
The DNA here is from genome assembly GCA_013178005.1 of Actinomycetota bacterium. GTDB lineage: Bacteria > Actinomycetota > Geothermincolia > Geothermincolales > RBG-13-55-18 > Solincola_B. Next base: position 9,936 of record JABLXL010000014.1, on the reverse strand, counting down.
CCTCATCCTGGGAGCGCTGGAGGACAGCGGCTACCTCAACGCCATCGCTTTCCTCACCGACAGGGTCATGCACCACCTGGGCCTGCACGGGAGGGCGATAATACCCCTCATCTCCGCCCTGGGCTGCAACGTCCCGGCGGTCATGGGGACCAGGGTGCTCTCGACGAGGCGTGAGCGCATCATCGCCTGCACGCTCATCGTGCTCGTCCCTTGCAGCGCCCGGGTTGCAGTGATCATGGGAGGAGTGTCGCGCTACGCGGGAGTGCTCCCCGCCCTAGGGCTTTTCGCGCTGCTCTTCGCGGTGGTGCTGGCCGCCGGTATCCTTCTCAACAAGGTCATGTCGGGGGAGTCCACGGGGCTGGTAATGGAGATGTTTCCCTTCCGGCGTCCCTCGCTTGCCAACGTGCTGAAGAAGACCTGGATGCGCTTGAAGGATTTCTTTTACATAGCGGCTCCGCTCATCGTGGCGGGAAGCTTCCTTTTAGGCCTCCTCTACGAGAGCGGGTGGATCGTAAGACTGACCACCCCTTTGAAGCCGCTGGCGGAAGGGTGGCTGGGAATACCCGCCGTGGCCCTCCTGGCGCTGATCTTCGCTTTCCTGCGCAAGGAGCTGGCCCTGGCGCTCCTGGTGGTGCTGGCCGCCCAAGCCATCCCGGGCATCACCGAGAGCTCATCCCTGCTGGAGTTCATGACCAGGGGGCAGATCTTCACCTTCGCCCTGGTTTGCGCCGTCTACATACCCTGCGTGGCCACCTTCGCGGTTCTCTGGAAGGAAGTGGGAACGAGGGCCACCCTCGCCATCACGGGGTCCACGGTCATCCTGGCCCTCCTGCTTGGAGGCCTCGTCCACCTTGCGCTTGTTGTCTTCTAGGATGAGACCACTGCAAGGAAGGGCCACCCTCGCCATCACGGGGTCCACGGTCATCCTGGCCCTCCTGCTTGGAGTTCTTGCACACATGGCGCTCGCGATCTTCCAAGAGCAAGCGAAACCCGCCCTCCTTGATTCCTGAACGCATGAGATCGCGCCGGGGTAGAATATAAAAGGTGAAAGGAGGGGGCATGAAAGAGGCGATGTATTACGAGAAGCAGGAAGGGGGCAAGGTGCACTGCCTGCTTTGTCCCCAGGATTGCGTGATAGCCGAGGGAAGGAAGGGCTTCTGCAAGGTGCGGGTGAACATCGACGGCACGCTGTACTCGGAGGTCTACAACCGCGCCATGGCCCGGAGCATGGATCCCATAGAGAAGAAGCCCCTCTACCATTTCCACCCGGGCTCGCCCATCTATTCACTGGGCACGAGGGGCTGCAACCAGCACTGCGATTTCTGCCAGAACTGGCACATGCTCCAGCCCGACGCCGGGACGGCGGAGATCACCTCGGAGCAAGCGGTCGAGGAAGCCCTGACCCACGGCTCGGTGGGTATCGCCTACACCTACAACGAGCCCACCATCTGGTACGAGTTCGTGTTGGAGTGCTCGCGCCTGGCCAGGGAAAGGGGCTTGGTCAACGTCCTGGTTACCAACGGCTCCATCAACCCCGACCCCTTCGCGGAGCTGGCCCCCTACGTCGACGCCATGAACATCGACGTGAAGTCCATGGATCCCGAGTTCTACCGCAGGATATGCAAGTCCAAGCTGGAGCCGGTGCTCGCCACCTGCAGGGCGGCGAAGAGGGCGGGAATTCACGTGGAGATAACCAACCTGGTCATCCCCACCCTGAACGACTCCGACGAGCTTTTCCGCGAGCTGGTGGATTTCGTGGCTTCCCTGGGACCCGAAACACCCTTGCATTTTTCCGCCTATTTTCCCTCCTACAAGATGACCGTGGAGCCGACCCCCCTGGAGGCGTTGCTGCGGGCCAGGGAGATCGCCCGAAAAAAGCTCCATTACGTGTACCTGGGCAACGTGGTGATAAGGGACGGATCGGATACCCATTGTCCCTCCTGCGGCAACCTCCTGGTGAGCCGCCGGGGCTACCGCGCTTCCATCGAGGGCATAGCGGACGGCAAGTGCGGCAGGTGCGGCAGGGAAGCGGACCTGGTATTGTGATGGGAGGCCCTGAAGCGACCGTGCGAAGCAGGATCGGGCGCTCAACGCTAGGCGTCCCAAGCAGGCCGCGAGACCGTGGAGCGGGCAAATTCGCCAGCGGGACCGCGAGGGGAAGCATCGACCGCACTGGGCGGGAAAAGGAGCCTTTCCTTGAATGCAAGAGAAGACCCGGGGGCGATCGCGGGAGCACGTCGCCTTTCCACCCCTTTAGATTTCGGGGCCTGAAGGCAAGGGTTAAAGGATGTAAAAGGCCGCCGATTAGAAGCGTGATGAACTGCGTCAAGGATTTTCTTGCTTGAGCGCAAGGGTTGTAGAAGGCGAAAGATCATGCCATGTTGACACCGGAAGGGCAAACAGCGAAAAAAAGGCCCGGGAGGTTTCGCAAAGGCGCAGGCCTCCCGGAAGCGAGCGCCGTCACGCCGCCTCCCGCCCAGCGCCTGACCCTGGGAAGCGCTTTGGCCAGGCTGGCGCTTCCCCTTCTCCTGCCCCTGGTCTTGATGGTGACGATAGTCCCCACCGGCTTTCTGCTGGAAAGCCCCGGCCCGGCGTTCGACTTGCAGGCCGATCTCGAGGTGGAGGGCGCTCAGACCTATTCCTCGCAGGGGGAGTTCATGCTCACCTCGGTGTCCATACAGGAGTCCAACCTGCTCACATCTGCCCTATCCCTTTTCTCCGATGGGTTTGACCTCATCAAGGTGCGTGATTACCTGGGAGAAGAGCTCGATTCGGAGGAGCAGGACATCGTGGACACCGTCATAACCTACGTCAGCCAGGATACCGCCACCGTGGCCGGACTGCGGGAAGCCGGCATCCCGGTAGAGGTGAAGGGGATGGGGGCGTTGGTGGTGGCGGTGGCCGGAGGATATCCCGCGCAGGGCGCGGTCAATCCCGGAGAGGTTATAGTGGCCGTCAACGGCGAGCCGGTCACCGGCGGGGAGGGCCTGAACGCCCTCATAAACGCGGCCCCCGAGGGAGAAAGCGTCATCCTGACCTTGAGAAAGCTCGATGCCGAGAAGCTCAGGGAGTCGGCGGACGAGTCATCAAATGGCGCCGCGACCAGGCCGGACCTCGCCTCGATTCTTCTGGAAGAGGAACGCGAGGTGGAGGTGATCCCGGTGTACGAGCCGGCCCTGGATCGCAGGGTAATCGGCGTATCCATAAGGGATTACTTCACCTATTCCACCGCCCCGAAGGTGTCGTGGGACATGGAGACGGTGAAAGGGCCCTCGGCGGGGTTGATGATGACCCTTTCGCTGGTAAACGCCCTGACTCCCGAGGACCTCACCGCGGGTGAGAAGGTGGCGGGGACGGGGGAGATCACCCTGGAAGGAGACGTGGGACCCATAGGCGGCCTACCCATGAAAATACTCGCCGCTGAGGGGGAGGGGGCGGAGGTCTTCCTTTACCCAGCGGACAACCAGGAGGACCTGGCCGGGGTGTCCACCGACATGGAGCTCCACGCCGTGTCCACCCTCAAGGAGGCGGTGGATTACCTGCGCTCAATGGCCGCGCGATGACGTTCCCGGGCCCCTTTAGCCTCGAACCAATCCACACACACGCAATGAAAGGGTGGACGTCAGCCATGCCTCGCCATTCCTAAGAAGGGCTCGATGTTGCCGGTCCGCCGAACCACAGGCCAAGAAGGCGGGAAGTGGCCCAAGGCGAGCACGCGTAAGCGCATGGAGCATCAGAGCGCGTGTTCAGCGGTGGAAGATCAGCTTGGCAAGCGCCGTTAAATTAAAATAGTAACCCTCTAGCAGATATTTAATCTATATAGGGCAAGACGGTATTGCTCGGCCATCGTTATCGCTCCTTACGTTCCCAAATCACGCATAAAAGAGATGGTTATCACTGCGGAACACTGCAGCAGAGGCCTGAATCCGAGGCTGAACTGCATAAACGTCCAGCCCGCGAAAAAGGTATGGCGATTTGGGGGCAGGGGGAAAGACGATATTAACCTAACCCATGAGTAACCTTTACATGCCCCTGGCGTTTAATTTTAATGAAAGACTCGTATATCGGGACCGGCGCTGAAACCCGGCCCGGAGGCGTTTTTCCAGGGAATCTCGAACGAACGGATGAGGGCGGATGACGCCTGGCCTTGCATGGCGACGGTTCTTGAATCGATCCTTCGTGGTGACCGCACCACATATGGATTCCGTTTTCGTGGATTCGAGAAAGATGGAGGAAACGGGGCACGGCTCGACGAAATATTGAACGGGTTTGAGGAAAATTGGCGGAACCAAATCGCCGTATTTTCCGTCACAAATCTATGAAATGCTGGCGGTACAGGGAAAACGGTGGTAAAATGTTTTTTCTGTATATCTAGGAAAAGCCGAGGTGATAGTCAGTATGAAGCCGACGGGAATCGAAACCACCAACATCACGGACATCATGGAGACCATGAGGGGCCTGGTGGGGAAGGTCGTGCGCATCTCCGTGAAGGAGTCTAAGCCCAAGACGCACTGGGAGGAAAAAGAGGGCATCGTCGAGGGAGTATACCCTACCGTTTTCCTCTTCCGTTTCAAGAACCGCCGCAACGTGGACGAAAGGGTCGCGTACAGCTATGTTGACGTGGCCATAGATGACGTAAAGATCCTGGAAAACTAGATCCGTTGACAAGACCACTCGTTCCCCGCCGCCCCGCAGGTGGCGGGGACTTGGCTTTTCGGGGAAGGGAGGCTTTCCCGCCTCGGAGGTAAAGTCGGGATGTGCTGAGAGATGATCTATATCGGGACGGCGGGGTTCAGTTACCAGGACTGGAAAGGTGCTTTCTATCCCGAGGATATGGATAGAAAGTACATGCTCGAATATTATTCCGCCCGCTTTCCGGTGGTGGAGGTCAACAGCACCTGGCACGCCCTTCCCTCGCCTCGCAGCATGCTTTCCATGGCCAGGCGCACCGCGCCGGATTTCCGCTTCATCGTCAAGGCCTACAAGGGCCTGACCCATTCCTACGCCGACAACGCCGGCGACTTCGAGCGCTTCAGGGAAGTGCTCAGGCCCATGGAGGACAACGGCAAACTGGCGTGCGTGCTCGCCCAGTTCCCCTGGGGCTTCAAGAACAACGAGGCCAACAGGGACTACCTGCGTTTCTTTCGCGAGCTCCTTCCCGCACAGGACATAGTGGTGGAGTTCCGCAATGAGGGCTGGATAACCGACGAGACCCTGGACCTGCTGCGGGAACTCAACCTGGGGTTCTGCTGCGTGGACGAGCCTCGCCTGAAAGGTCTGGTAAAACCACACGTGATTCTCACCGGAAACATAGGGTACGTTCGCTTTCACGGGCGCAACTACGAGACCTGGTGGGACCGCAAGAGGGAATCATGGGAGAGGTACGATTATCTCTACAGCGAGGAGGAGCTGGCCGAGTGGGTCCCCGGCTTGCTGGAGCTGGACGAAAAGGCCGAAAAGACTTACGCCATCTTCAACAACCATTACCGGGGCAAGGCGCCGCGCAACGCGGTGATGCTTTCCGGCATGCTTCCCGCAGAACGCGTGTTCCCCCTGGGGAAGGGGGACGGGCAGGAGACGCTGTTCGAGGATGAATGATGGGGCAGGGATATCCGTGGATGCCCTATCCGGAGCATAGCGAGCCGCGGCGCCCGACCCCCATCTTAATTTACGTTATCTCCGGTTCCTTTGGGTTTTAAAACGCACCTTCTATCATTATTGAGCGTATTGAAAGAAGGGCTCTTTCCACCAACCTGAATCTCTACTTGACGTTGATATCCTTCGGTGCAAGGGCGTGAAAAGGGCTTTGCCCGCCACTTACTTCTCCAGCTCGTCTCCGCCGGATGTGTAAAACTCCTACATCTCCTCCGCCTCCAGCTCCAGCTCGCCACGCAGCTTTTCCAGTATCTTGCGCAGAAGGCGAGAGACGTGCATCTGGGAGATGTTCAGCTCCCTCGCGATCTCGATCTGGGTCATGCCGCGGAAGAAGCGCATGAATATTACCTTCTGTTCCCTCTCCGATAGGCAGGAGATGAGCTTCTCCAGGGTGTCGCGGTCCTCGGCGAGCGAGAACTCGTCGTCATCTCCGCCCAGGTAATCGAGGAGGCAGAAGCCGCGGTCCTCGGACCCGTTGACGTAGATGCTGTCCAGGCTGAGGTAGTTGGTCACATAGGAGCTTTCCAGGATCTCCACCACTTCCTCGAGGCTTAATTCCAGGTAGTCGGCGATCTCCTGCAGGGTAGGGGAGCGGTGCAGTTCCTGCGTGAGGATATCTATGGCCTGGTTAACTTCCAGGTCGCGCATCTGGAGGCGCCGGGGGATGCGGATGGCCCAGCCCTTGTCGCGGAAGTATCGCTTTAGCTCGCCCACGATGGTGGGGGTCGCGTAGGTGCTGAATTCCACGCCCCTCTCGAGGTCGTAACGGTCTATGGCCTTGATGAGGCCGATATATCCGACTTGCAAGAGGTCCTCGAGGGGCTCACCGCGGTTCGAGAACTTCCGCGCCAGGTACTCCACGAGATGGATATTCAGGGCGATGAGTTCGTCGCGGATGGACGGATCGCCGGTCTCCCTTAGGGCTTTGAACAGCTCCCTTACCCGGCGCCTTCTTTCCTTTCGCTTTTCCTCGTCTTCCCGCAAGGAAGCAACCCCCCTGAGGTGGCGCGCTACGGTAGGGCCGTTCACTCGTCGCGTCTCTTACGCAGGGAAATACGACAGGTAGATTCCTCCCGTTCCAGGTCCACGGCGTCCACCACGGACTCCATGATCATGCGGCTGAAGGACTCCGGCACCACCGATCGCGCCTCGCCGTTTTCGGCCAACCGCGAAGTCACCACGATTTCAAGGTACTCCTTGCCCGGTTGTATTTCAACTTCCAGGTTGGAGCGCTCGGCGGAATGCACCACCGCGTAATTGCTGGCCTCGTCGATGGCGATACGCAGGTCCTCGAGTTGCGCCAGGTTGAAGTCCATGCGGCTTGCCACGAGGTAAACCGCCAGCCTGATGAGTTGCCGTGAGAACTGCTCCGCAGGCACCCTGAGCCGGATCACTTCCCCGTTGTCCTTCAAAGCACCTCACTCCCCATGCACGGGCCTTTTGTTTGTTCGCGGGATCGTACCGCTCGCCGCCCGCCTTACGCAGGCTATCAAGATGTATCAGGCGGCTCCGTTTCCGACCCGGACGTAGATTATGTTCCCCTTGCGGGAAAATCTAAAACCGTCCGAGGAGAATAAGCAACTTGTCTTGTTCTGCGTGGTAACTTGAGGTCTGTGTCTTGCGTTTTAATTAGGGGTACTGCGGAAACTCGTCGGTAAGTTGATAAACGATCTACCCGGCGTGATAAACTTATATGCGTACGCGGTGTGCCGGGGATACCACAGGGAAGGAGATGAGTTGAACGAGACAGGGGGAGCATTTCTTCGCACCGAGGTCAAGGATCTGGATGGCGTATCCGTGATAACCCTGGAGGGAGAGATAGACCTCTCCACGTCCGCCGAGTTCAAGGAGGCGGTGTACGAGACCATTGAGTCCGGCAAGAAAGACATCATCATAGACCTCAACGGCCTGGAGTTCATGGATTCCACCGGACTCGGGGTTGTGGTGGCAGCGCTCAAGAAGACCAGGATGGAGGGCGGCACCATCAGGCTTATCTGCAACAAGCGCAACATACTCAAAGTGTTCACGGTGACTGGTCTGGACAAAGTCTTCTCCATTTACGATAATTTGCAACGGTGCCTCGACGATTGAGCGGGGCCCCTTTAGCGCGGGGGAGTACCCGAGTGGCCAAAGGGGACGGACTGTAAATCCGTTGGCGCAGCCTTCGGTGGTTCGAATCCACCCTCCCCCACCAGGGATAAAAAAGCAGGTCAGAGGTGGTGTTCTCGGACCTGCTCGTTGTTTTCCCGAACCATATGAGTCCCGTGAGTTGGCCTCGGTCAACAAATAGTCAACACGCTTGTTTTCTCATAGGCAATGCAGCGTAGGCCTATTGGGTTGTATGAGCGTTTGGTGGTTTGAATTCTCGAATGGCCAGCGTTGTCACTGAATAAAGCTATAATATAATCTAAGAATGTATATAGGGTATTTGAGCTAGTAGTTAGAACCGCAATGTTTGAAACCATTTTCGTTGTACATAGCTGTATGATTGGAGGTCAACATGGCCAGAAAAGAAGATGCTGAAGATACAAGGCCAGATGTTGCACAAGCAGAGAGTCTTTATGAGATCGGCGAGCCGGAATATAGGACGATTCCGCTCACGGACAAGCTTACCTGGTTGGTTCATAGAATCGACAAATTTGTTCAAGGTGGAATATATTTGCTGGCCGGTCACCCGGGTATTGGCAAGAGCACGTTAGCATTACAGATAGCCCTCGATGTTGGAGCACAGGGCATCAAGACCCTATATATCCTCAATGAACAATCAAAAGAAGACCTATCTAAGAGGGCAAGAATGCTTTCGGCTAAATCGCCCAAAGAAATAGCAAATACGGCGCGGAAAATGATCATGCCGGAAGACGCTGTCTATGACATTTCGAATCTTCCGGAATTCTTATCCCATAAAGTACTTAGTCCGAATGGAAAATACCATGGAGCAGGGCTCATTGTTCTCGATTCTGTCCAAGGGCAGGGTTTGTCGAGCTCTGCAACGACAAAATACAAAGAGCTTTACGCTTTTTGCCGTGCCTGTAAGAGCGCTAATATTACCGTCTTGTTGATAAGCCATGTTACCAAGGCTGGTGAAATTGCTGGTCCCAAAGGCATGGAACATAATGTGGATACGGTTATGCTGATGCGCAAAGCGATGGTTTACAGGCCTATGTTCATACCAAAGAACAGATTTGGGCCATCCGTTTTCAAACCAATTCCTCTCTTAATGGATAAGGATACAACGGAATTGCGAGAATCACCGCACACGGAGTCAACTGCTGCAGTTGCCAGAACCTACATTGGCAGAACGGGTGGCATCGCTGAAGCACAGGCAATCGTCAGCCTCCCTGCCTATGGGGGGAAAGGAAAAATCACGGCCCCCAACCTACCAAGGAAAGAAATCGAGCAGCTTATAAACTGCATTAGCCAACTTCCAGAGTTGGATATTGATGATTTGGACTACTCCATCCATTGCAGGATACCGGAAGAGAGAATATATAGGAGCATACTAGGGCTTCCACTTGCTATGTCCCTGATCGCGTCATACATTCAGAGAACCATCCCTCAATATCATATCTATTTAGGCGAGATTGATTTACTGCGCCAGGTAAGAGAGCTGCCCGAGCAGTTGATAATGGATTTGGCGGCAGATATAGACGCGGGGAACATACAGAAACCGGTTGCAGTATTCTGCCCGTCTAGGGCGGCACAGGCGCTTAGAGAGCTTGGGGTAGAGGCTACGGTGATAGAATGTTCAACTTTGGACGATGCTGTATTTAAAACGTGGCCGGATTTGAGGGAGGAATCAGAGTAGAATGGCAAAATTGAGTGATATTCTGAGAGAAAGAACACAGGAAATATATAGTTCCAAGAAGTCCACTGAAGAGGCAATCAAAAGGAAAAAACAGGAGAGAAAAGGAAAAGACCAAGAGCGCAAACAAATATATACAGAGATTGCCAGAAAGAAGGAACAGGCCCGCACTATCAAGGGTGAAAAGAAGAGCGCGGAGAATGAACTTGATGCAATTCAACAGCAACTGGAAGAACTCGAGCAAAAGAGAATGGAGCTAATGGACTTAATATTTGACCTCCAGCATGAACAGGAAGAGATGGAAAGAGAGAAGACTTCATTGGAGGATGGCATTAAAGAAGACGAAGAAGATTGGACTTGCCCCGTTTCTGTTGACACCTCAAATTGTGGCAGCGGCCATCTCCGCTGCCTCTTCAGTTTCCGTAAGCATTCTTTCATACTCCGCCGGGCTCTTGTAGTCCAGAGCTGAATGCCTCCTT
>JABLXL010000013.1 GCA_013178005.1 Actinomycetota bacterium | reverse complement strand
GGTCATCTCCTTGACGATGGAGAGCATGGGGTAAAGCGCCCACAGCGCCCCGGTGACCCCGAAGGCCACGGCGGTGTACCAGCCCGTGGCCAGGTTGAAGACGAGCCCCACCGCGCAGAAGATGAGTGTGGGGGTGTAGGCGAGGCAGAAGCCCCTGACCGTCCACTCCAGGGAGCGCCCTTGCCCGAAGGGGTAGGAGGCCGCCCAGGCAAGCGCGGCAACCAGGGCCACCCCGGCCGTTCCCAGGGCCAGCCCCAGGAAGGTGAAGCCCGCCACCTTTCCCGCCGAGGCGGTTCCCACGTCCTTCATGTCCAGGCCGGTCTGGAGGAAGAAGAGGGTGAAGGCCAAGCCGGATACGGAAAGGGAAAAGACCCAGGGGATGCGTTCCAGGGCGCCTTTCACCGCCTGGGCCGGGTTGAGGATCATGGAGAGGGCGGAGCGCAAAGCCAGCCCTGGCCCCCTTTCCCTCAACCGGGCGTCATGTGTGGCAAGATACGGAGATACCAAAAACCCTGCTCACCTTTAGATTCCGCTCAGGCTTCTTACAACTCAACCACATTCCAACGATGGCATCAGCATATCCATATATTACAATTTCAAACCGTGTATAACAAGAAGGAAAGCAAGATACAGCTCGGTTATTTATAAAGGAAAAAGATGGAGGGAAATGATCAAGGTGCTTTCGGGCCCAGGATCTCCCCCTCTGACGGGCGGTAGCCGCGCAGGAATTCCTCCGCGAGCATGGAGCGCTTTCCCTCCGGCTTGAGCTCCAGCAGGCGAAGCGCTCCCTCGCCGGTGCCCACGACCAGCGCCCCGCTTTCCGCCAGGGAGACCTCTCCCGGCGCCAGCCTCCATTCCACACGGCAAGGTTCTGAGCGCAGGACTTTCAGCCTCTTTCCGCGCATGAAGGTATGGGCCCCGGGCCTCGGCGCCAACGCCCTTACGCGGTTGTGGATCTCGCGCGACGGAAGCGCCCAGTCTATGAGCAGCTCCTCCGGACTTATGGGGGGAGCGTAGCTGGCTCCCTCCTCTCCCTGGGGGCACGGCTCAACGTCTCCGGCCACCCAGAGCGGGATGAACCGCGCCACCAGGTCCGCGCCGGTCGCCGCCAGCCGCATGCGCAAGGAAAGCTCGTTATCACGATCTTCAATGGCAACGGCGCTCGCGGCGATGATGGGGCCGGTGTCCAGGCCTTCGTCCATGAGCATGAGGGATACGCCGCTCTCGGAATCCCCTTCCATCAGGGCCCTCCGGATGGGGGCGGCGCCACGGTGCCGCGGCAGCAAGGAAGGGTGAACGTTGACGCATCCCCTGGAGGGATATGACAGGACCGCCTTGGGGAGGATGAAGCCGTAGTCCGCCACCAGCAGCACCTCGGGCCGCAATGCCTCCAGGGTCTCCATGAAAGCGGGGTCCGAGGGGCCGTCCGCCTCCACGACTTCCACGCCGAGCTCCGCCGCGGCCGCCTTGAGGGGGGTGGGACGCAACCTGCGCCCCCTGCCGGCGGGTCTATCGCGACGGGTCAACGCCATCGCCGGGAGGAACCCTATCCTCGCCAGCTCACGCAGCAGGTCGGCGGAGAACTCCCCGCTCCCGGCGAAAACGACCGCGGGGCGGTCGTTGCCGGTATTTGGCTCCCCTTGGGGCATCAGAGCTCGCCGCCTCCTGAGGGGTTCCCGCCCGGCGGCCATCCTTCCTCCAGCATGCGCAGGGCCTCCACCCGGCTTTCCCGGTCCGTGCGGTCCAGGATGAGCTTTCCGTCCAGGTGGTCCATCTCGTGCTGGAAGACCCGCGCGAGCCATCCCTCGGCGCGCACGCGGCGCAGGTTCCCGTCCAGGTCAAGGTATTCCAGTTCCAGGGAGATGTGCCTGGGAACCGAGAGAATGGGTCCCGGAAGGCTGAGGCAACCCTCGTTATCCTCCTCCTTCTCTTCGGACATGGAGATGATGCGGGGATTTATGCAGGCCTCGATCTCGCCCTCGTTGTCGAAGACGAAGACCCGCTTGATAACCCCTATCTGGTTGGCGGAAAGGCCCGCGCCTCCCGGCCTGGGGAGGGAGTCCTTGAGGTCCCTCACCAGCTTCTCCACGTCGGAATCTATGCGCTCGACCTCCACGCACCTTTCCTTGAGCACCGGGTCTCCGAAGGTCCTGATGGGAAGGACCGCCATCTCGTATCCTCCTACGCGCCTTGTGAACTCGATGCCGCCATGGATATCGACCGCTCTCCCGAATGGCCTCGGGCCTGCCGCTACAGGCCCGCCTCCGAGCGCAGGAGCTCCGCCTTGTCAGTGTGCTCCCAGGTGAAGTCCCTGTCCTGGCGTCCGAAGTGACCGTAGGCTGCCGTCTTCCTGTATATGGGACGGCGCAGCTTCAGGTCCCTGATGATTGCCGCCGGGCGCAGGTCGAAGTACTCCCGTATCAGCGCCTGGATGGTCTCCATGGGGACCTTCTCGGTCCCGAAGGCCTCCACCATCACCGATACCGGGTGCGCGACCCCTATGGCGTAGGCGAGCTGCACCTCGAAGCGGTCGGCCAGCCCCGCGGCCACCACGTTCTTGGCCACGTAGCGCGCCGCGTAGGCCGCGGAACGGTCCACCTTGGTCGGGTCCTTGCCCGAGAAGCAACCGCCCCCGTGGCGCGCCATGCCGCCGTAGGTGTCCACGATTATCTTGCGCCCCGTGAGGCCTGTATCCCCCATGGGCCCGCCGGTAACGAACTTCCCGGTGGGGTTCACCAGCACCCTCAGGCTCCGGTCATACATCTCCGGGGGAAGCACGGGGTGGATGACGTGCTCTATGAGGTCGGGCTTCATCAGCTCCTCGATGTCCACGTTAGGGCGGTGCTGGGCGGAGATAAGCACCGTATCCACGCGCACCGGCCGGCCCCCTTCGTATTCCACCGTGACCTGGCTCTTGCCGTCGGGCCTGAGGTAGGGAAGTATGCCCGCCTTACGGACCTCCGAGAGGCGGTGGCACAGCTTGTGCGCGAGGAGGATGGGCATGGGCATCAGCTCGGGGGTCTCGTTGCAGGCATAACCGAACATCATGCCCTGGTCTCCCGCGCCCAGGGAATCCAGCATCTCGTCCTCGGCTTCGCCGGTCCTCTCCTCCAGGGCGTGGTCCACTCCCTGCGCGATATCTGAGGATTGCGGGTCAATGGAGACCACCACCCCGCAGGTCTCGTGGTCGAAACCGTACTTGGCGCGCGTGTAACCGATCTCCTCTACGGTCCGCCGCACCGTTCCCGGGATATCCACGTAGGTCGAGGTGGTCATCTCCCCCGCCACCACCACCAGCCCCGTGGTGACCAGGGTTTCCACCGCCACCCTTCCGAAGGGATCGTCCTTGTAGACCTCGTCGAGAATGGCGTCCGAGATTTGGTCGGCTATCTTGTCCGGGTGCCCTTCGGTGACCGATTCCGATGTGAAAAGGTGGCGTTGGGGCACTTCCCCTCCTTTCCTCCGGCGACGCCGCGGCCGCGGCGCGTTGACGAACTCCTCAACCGCATTATTATACACGGTTTCTTCCCCGCCAAAGGGGGGTGGATGACGTCCAGGAAAACCGTGTCGTGCAGGTAATACCCGGTTACTTGTATATGAAGATGAGCACCAGGGTCGAGATCACGAAGATCACGGCGCTGGCTATGGTAACGCGGTCCAGGTTCTTCTGCACGATCTGGGTGCCGGCTGCTCCCCCCACCGATGCGCCGCCGAAGAGGCTTGACATCCCCCCTCCGCGGCCGGAGTGCAGGAGGACGAAAACGGTCATCGACAGGCTGGAGGCGAAGAACAGGACGAGCATTATGTACTTCAGAACATCCACTCGGCAAAACCTCCTCGATTCGAGGTGTTATTATACCACAGTGGCCGGGCTCGCTCAGGAAGCGGCACGCACGATGGCCGCGAAGTCTTCCGCTTTCAGGCTCGCGCCTCCCACCAGTGCCCCGTCGATATCGGGCATGGCCATGAGCTCGGCGGCGTTATCGGGCTTCACGCTGCCCCCGTAAAGGACGCGGACAGACTCCACCGTCGACTCCCCGAACATGGCGGCAAGTCGACGCCTTATGAAAGAGTTCATCTCCTGCGCGTCAGCGGGCGTGGCCGTTTTTCCCGTGCCTATGGCCCAGATGGGCTCGTATGCGACCACCAGCGCGGAAGCCTCCTCCAGCTTCACGTTCGCGAGGTCGGCGTCCAACTGGCCCTCCACCTTTCCGAGGGCGCCGCCCGCCTCCCTTTCCTCCAGCGTCTCGCCCACACAGAGGATGGGGGTCATGCCCTCGTCGAGCACCGCGCGCACCTTGGCCGCCACGAAATCGTCCTTCTCCCCGAGGATCTCGCGGCGCTCGGAGTGACCGACTATGACGTATTTCACGCCCAGGGCCTTGAGCATGGGCGGGGATATCTCCCCCGTGAAGGCGCCCTCGCTGCGCGGGTACACGTTCTGGGCCCCCAGGGCCACGCTTGACCCCAACTCCTCGAGCAAGCGCGACACGTCAGCCAATGAGGTGAAGGGCGGGCATACGGCCACCTCCACCCCGCCCAGCCCTTTTAACAGACTCGCCAGTCCGCTCACCAGCTCAACCGCCTCCTGGTTGGTCTTGTACATCTTCCAGTTGCCGGCCACAAGCGGCGTTCTCATCGTTCATCACCCCTGACCTTGTTCGGATTCCAGCACCGCGACTCCGGGAAGGGTCTTTCCCTCCAGCATCTCCATGGAGGCTCCCCCGCCGGTGGAGATGTGGGTGAAACGCTCGCGCAGGCCGTATTTCTCGATGGCCGCTATGGTGTCCCCTCCCCCCGCGACCTTCACCGCCGATGAGGAGGCGATGGCCTCGGCCACCGCTCGCGTCCCGTCCTGGAAGCGGTCCCACTCGAATACCCCCATGGGACCATTCCAGAATATGGTCGCGGCGCCGGCGATGTGCCGCTCGAACTCCCGCACCGTCTCCGGGCCGATGTCCAGGCCCATCCAGCCGGCAGGTATGGCGTCCGCGCCTACCATCTTGCTCGGGGCATCCGCGGAGAAGCGCTCCGCGACCACCAGGTCGCTGGGGAGCGCAACGGAAGCGCGCCCCGCTCCTTCCCTATCCAGCAACCCTTTCACCTCGTCGAGCAGATCGTCCTCGCACAGCGAAGCCCCGACCTCTTTTCCCTGGGCCTTGAGAAGGGTGAAGCACATCCCGCCCCCGATCAGCATATTATCGACCAGTTCCTGGAAATTACCCAGCAGCTTCAGCTTGTCCGATACCTTGCTTCCCCCCAGCACCGCCACGAAGGGCCGTGCGGGATCGCTCAGCAGCCCCTGGAGAACGGTCACCTCCTTCTCCATCAGCAAGCCCGCCGCGGAGGGAAGCAGCCTGGCTACTCCTACCACCGACGCGTGGGCGCGGTGAGCCGCGCCGAAAGCGTCGTCCACGTAGATATCGCCCAACCTCGCCAGGGCGGTCGCCAGCTCTGGGTCATTTTCCTCCTCCCCGGGCTCGAAGCGGAGGTTCTCCAGCATCAGGACCTCGCCGGGATGCAGGGACGCGGCGGCGTTTTCCGCCTCCTCGCCCACCACCTGGTCGATCTTGCGCACCGGGACTCCCAGGAGCTCGCCCAGCCTCTCAGCCACCCCGTCCATGCGCAGGGATTCCACAACCTTTCCCTTGGGGCGCCCCAGGTGCGACATCACCACCAGGGAGGCTCCGCGCTCCAACAGCAGTCGGATGGTGGGCAGGGCGGCCCGGATGCGCGTGTCGTCCTTTACCTTGCCCTCATCGTCGAGGGGGACGTTGAAATCCACCCTTAATAGAACCCTCTTGCCGGCGACCTCCATGTCGCCGACGCTGCGTACCGGCATGGCTGGTTTCCCCTAAGGCAACAGGATGCCCAGCAGGTCCACCAGGCGGTTCGAGAAGCCCCACTCGTTGTCATACCAGGAGACCAACTTGCACATCTTCCCCATGGTCATGGTGGAGGCGGCGTCGAAAACCGAGGAAGCGGGGTTTCCTATCACGTCGGAGGACACGATGGGGTCCTCGGTGTATTCCAGGATGCCCTTCAGGGATCCTTCCGCCGCCGACTTCACCGCGGCGTTGATCTCCTCCCTGTCCGCCTCGCGGGAGAGCACCGCCACCAGGTCCACCACGCTGCCGTCCATCACCGGCACGCGCATGGCGATGCCGTCCATCTTCCCCTTGAGGGCGGGGATGACCAGCCCGATGGCCTTGGCGGCGCCGGTGGAGGTGGGGATGATGTTTCCCGCCGCTGCCCTTGCGCGCCTCAGGTCCTTGTGGGGAAAGTCCAGAATACGCTGGTCGTTGGTGTACGCGTGCACGGTGGTCATGAACCCGCTTTCCACCCCTATGGAATCCATGAGCGCCTTCACCACGGGCGCGAGGCAGTTGGTGGTGCAGGAGGCGTTGCTCACGATATGGTGCTTCTCCGCGTCGTACTGGTCGTCGTTGACCCCCATGACTACGGTGATGTCCGGATCGGTGGCAGGGGCGGTGATGATCACCTTGCGGGCTCCCGCCTCCAGGTGTTTGGCCGCTCCCTCGCGTGCGGTGAAGACCCCGGTGGCCTCGATCACCACGTCGACTTGCATATCCCTCCATGGAAGCATCGCCGGGTCCCTCTCCGAGAGCACCTTTATGCCCTTGCCGTCAACGCTGAGTTCGCTATCTCCGGCCTCCACGTTGCCGGGGTATTTGCCGAAAGTGGTGTCGTACTTGAAGAGGTGCGCCAGGGTTTTGGTGTCCGTGAGGTCGTTGATCGCCACCACGTCAACGTCTTTACCGGCGGCTGCGCGCAGGAAAAGACGTCCAATCCTCCCGAAACCGTTGATGCCCACTCTGGCGGCCATGTCGCATACCTCCTTCGCCTCGGTCCCGTGTATCCAGGACATTCCGTCCGAGCCATTCCACATGACATTATAAGCATTTGGCCTTCGCGGTAAACATCGGAGCTGCAGCGACAGGCACAGACGATGGGGAAAAGCGGCGCTCGTTCGCAGCGTCGATTTGCCTCGCGCCCCTGAGGGCAAGCGCTCGGGGCCTCGAAGGCGGCTGCCCATCGCCGCCATACGCGAAGATCACGCTCAAACCGGCGGTCCGCAGCCTCTCGCGCTGCTCGCTCGATGCGGGGACAACGCTCCCCATGTGCCCGTTTCTACTATTCGTTCGAAGTGCGGCAAAGCGCCGAATGCCGCCGGCGTCCGGCATCACGGTGTTGTCGACGATACTTACATTTATCCGGTGTGCGAAAAAGCGCCGGGGTATCACAAGGACGCGGCTATGCGCCGTATGCGCAGGAGTCGGTGGTGCACGGCGGACTTGCTCAAGGGAGGCTGCATAAACGCGCCAAGCTCCTGCATGCTCGCCTCGGGGTGCTCCAGGCGTATAACCGCCACCTCCCGCAGGGCGGGGGTCAGCCCTTCCAGGCCTATGGTCTCCTCGATCCTCCTTATATCACGAAGCTGCCGCTGAGCCGCGTCCACCGCGCGCTCCAGGTTGGCGGTCTCGCTGTTCACGCGGCGGTTGACACCCGCCCTCATCTCCCTGAGCACCGCGTCGCTCTGCATGCGCAGCACGGCCCGGTGAGCGCCCATGAGCGCCAGCAGATCCGCCTGCTCGCCGCGGCTTTTCACGTAAACGGAGTAGAGGTCCTTCCTCCGGGCCACGTGCATATCCAGCCCGTGGCGTTCCGCGAGGCGCGCCAGGCCCTCGGCCATCTCGGGGTGGCGGACGTTTATCTCCAGGTGGGCGGGGCTCTCCGGCCTGCTCACGTAGCCTCCACCCAGGAAGGCCCCGCGCAGGTAGGACGCGGAGCAACACTGCCTCCGGGTCAGCCTGGTGGGCACCTCCATCACGGGTCGCATGGCATCATCGAGGAGGGAGAGCTCGTTGAGGACCTGTACCACCTGTGGACTTTCTCCCAGGAAAAGGCAGTAGCAGTTGTGCCCTTTGAGTCGCGGCGCCCTCTCCACCCTCAACTCCGGGGTTAGGGAGAAGAGCTCCTTGAGGAGGGCGAACATCTTCCTGGCCACCGCGGCGTTCTCGCTCTCGGTGTGCAGGGATACGCGGTGCGGGCCCAGTATATGCAGCGAGCCTTCCAGTCGCAGGAGGGCGCTGAGCTCGGCCATGCGACAGCACCGTCTCGGCGCCTTTAGGCGGGCTAGTTCGTCCTTAACCTCTGATGTGAAGGGCATCCCTCATCCCCGCTGCAGGTCGCGGTGGCGGGCGTTCACGCGCCAACCGCTTCCGTCCAGCCGCCCCGCGAGCTCGTTCACCAGGACCACGGAGCGGTGCTTGCCGCCCGTGCATCCCAGGGCCACCGTGACGTACCTCCTCCCCTCGCGCAGGAACTTGTCCTTGAGGTAGAGGATCAGGGAAGACACGCGCTCCAGGAACTCGGCGCTCTCCTCCCTTCCGAGGACGTATTCCCGCACCCTCTCATCGTTCCCGTCCAGGTCGCGCAGTTCGTCTACCCAGAAGGGATTGGGGAGGAAGCGTAGATCAAACACCATGTCGGCGTCTAGGGGGAGGCCGTACTTGTAACCGAAGGAAACGAGGGCGATCTCGGGAAGGGCCAGGCCCTCCTCGCCTCGGTACAGCTCCACCAGCTGCTCGCGCAGCTGGTGGACGTTTATCGCCGAGGTGTCTATGACGATATCCGCGCGGCCGCGCAAACCCTGCAGGAGCTCGCGCTCCCTGGATATGCTTTCCAGTATGCCCCCTTGGGCATGCAGGGGGTGGGAACGCCTGGTCTCCTTGAAGCGTTTCAGCAGCGCCTCGTCGTCGGCCTCCAGGAAGATTATCCGGTAGGGAATCCCCCCGCGGTCGAGCTCATCCAGGGAATCGTTGAGGTCGTCGAAGAACTCTCCCCCCCGCACGTCGATCACCGCCGCCAGGTGATCGATGTTTGTGCTCTCCCCCGAGCAGAGCTCCACCATCTTGAGGAGAAGGGAGGGGGGCAGGTTGTCCACGCAGAAAAACCCCAGGTCCTCCATGCTTTTTATGGCGATGGATTTACCCGCACCCGAGAGGCCGGTAACGATGGTTATCTCCAACCTGCACCTCACCCGCCCGTGGACGTCCTGCCATGATTATAACCCCTTGCCGAATTTTCGGGCATACGTTCGCCAGCCAGGCGGGAACGCCGGCGCTAAACCCCGCGCGTCAAGGTTCCACCACGATGCCCTCCGTCCGGAGGAGGGCGGCCTTTATTTCCTCCCTGCCTCCGAAACCCCCCAGGCCGCCGCCCGACCTTATCACGCGATGGCAGGGTATGAAGAGGGGGTAAAGGTTGGAGCGCATAGCGTTTCCCACCGCGCGGGCCGCCCGTGGACGCCCAACCGCCTCGGCGACTTCGCCGTAGGAGAGGGTCTCGCCGCGCGGTATGTCGATCACGCGCCGGTACACCGCGTACTCGAAGGGAGTGTGGGGGTCTATCTCCAGGAGCCGCAGCGCGAGTTCGCGGCTTATGTCCCCGCCCGAGAAGTAATCCGCGATGGCGCCCTCCATCTCCGAAACCAGGGAGGGTGGCCTCAGGGCATAAGGGGCGATCGCCGGCCCTTCTTCTCCCAGGGTCACCCGCACCGGGAAGATCCCCATGATGTAGATGCGCACCGGGCCGACCGGCGTCCTCACCTCGCGCACGGCCAACTTGTACATCACGACCCTCCCTTGCCGCCCATGCCGGGTTGGTCGCTGACGGACGCCCGGACGCCATGTTCCTCCTCCGACGCGCCGTAGGGGTGAAAGGCGCGGTAGAGGTTCTCAGCGCTGCGCCGGTCCATGAAGGAGAGGGAAGCGAGCTCCTGGAGGGGGGCGGCGGCTATGGCCGCGACGCTACCATAGTGCCGGAGCAGGGCCTTCTTCCTCTTTACGCCGATTCCCGGCACCTCGTCGAGCATCGACGCCCTGGTCCTGCGGCTGCGCTCGCGCCTGTGGTACTCGATGGCGTAACGGTGCGCTTCGTCGCGGATGAGCTGCAGGAGGCGCAGGGCCTCGCTGTCGCGCGGGAGCATTACCCTGGAGG
Source organism: Actinomycetota bacterium (assembly GCA_013178005.1). Classification (GTDB taxonomy): domain Bacteria; phylum Actinomycetota; class Geothermincolia; order Geothermincolales; family RBG-13-55-18; genus Solincola_B. Next base: position 42,606 of record JABLXL010000013.1, on the reverse strand, counting down.
GGCTCCCGGGCAGGTGCACCTCTTCCAGCCGCTTGGCCAGGGAGGCCACCTCGATATCATCGCAATCATAGCGCTCGAGCGCCTTCAAGGCCGCCGCCAGCTGCCCTTCCCCGCCATCCACGATGATGAGGTCGGGTTTCTTGTGGAAGGAATCAAGGCGCGGTCTCTTCCCCTCCTCCACGGCTCGAGCGGTTCTTTCCATCGCGCCGGCCAGCCTGGAGAGGCGGCGATCGAGCACCTCTTCAATCATAGCCACGTCGTTCTGACCGCCCACGCCGCGGATGCGGAAACGGCGGAAATCGCCGCGCACGGGGACCCCGGCCTCGTAAACCACCATGGAACCCACGGCGTCGTCGGCGCCCAGGTTGGATATGTCGTAGCATTCTATGCGATACGGGATCCGTCGCAGGGAAAGCCCCTCGTATATCCCCTCCACCGCCCGTGATATCCAGCCCAGGTCGCTCGCCTGCCTGGCGCGTTGGAGACCGTGGGCCAGGCGGGCGTTCTCCACTACTTTCTCCACCAGCCTCCTCTTTTCCCCGCGCTGGGGTATGCTCAGACGCACCGCCCTTCCCGCCCTCTCCCTGATCCATGCCTGGAGCGGCTGCAGGTCCTCGTCGGGAGGGCAATGCGAGAGCAGCACCCTCGACGGGATGGAGGTCGCGCCCTCGTAGTAGCCGGGCAGGAAGGCGGCGAGCGCCTCTCCCTCGGTCTGCATGGCGGGCAGAATGGAATAATAATCTTGTTTTCCCAGTATCTTGCCGGAGCGCACGGTGAATACGGTGATGCAGGCGTCCAGTTCGTCCGCGTATATCCCGAAGACGTCCAGGTCCTCGCCGCGCAGGCTGTGGGCCTGTTGCCTCTCAAGGATGCGTCGCAGCGCGGCTATGCGGTCGCGCGTGCGCGCGGCGTTCTCGTATTCCAGGCGGGACGCCTCTCCGCGCATACGCTCCTCTAGACCGCGCAGGATTTCCTCGTGCCCGCCCTCCATGAAATCGCGCACCCCGGCGATGACCCGCCCGTACTCCTCCCTGGAAACTCCCCCGGTGCAGGGTCCGCAGCAGAGCCCTATGTGGTAGTCCAGGCACGGGCTCCCCGTGCTCTTCCCGGGTTCCCTTCCCCGGCAGGCGCGGAAGGGGAAGACCTTGCGCAGGGTGTCTATGGTCTCCCGCACCGCCCCGGCGTGGGCGAAGGGTCCGAAATAGATATTCTCCGGCCTGCGCTTGCCCCGCACGAAGATGACGCGGGGGAAGTCGTCCCCGGCGCATATCGCCATATAGGGGTATGACTTGTCGTCCCTGAACTCGATGTTGTAGTCGGGGTGATGGCGCTTGATGAGGTTGGCCTCCAGGATGAGGGCCTCGACCTCGTTGGCGGTGACGATGAAATCCAATCCCTCCGCCCTTGAGCGCAGCATCTCCAGACGGGGGTTGTCGCGTTCCCCTCCCTGGAAATAGGAGGAAACGCGCTTGCGCAGGGAAGCCGCCTTCCCGACATAGATCACCTTCCCGCTCCCGTCCTTGAAGAGGTAGACACCCGGCGCGTCCGGGAGCGAGGCGGCCGCCTCCCTGAGCCCTCCCGCAACCCGCTTCATACCGCCTCCTCCCGGCGTTTCCGTTCCAGCAGTGGCTTCAGGAACTCCCCGGTATAGGAGCCCGGGGTCTCTGCGACCTCCTCGGGAGTGCCCTCGGCTACCACGCGGCCTCCCTCCTCCCCGCCCTCCGGGCCCAGGTCGATAATCCAGTCCGCGCATTTTATCACATCCAGGTTATGCTCGATGATGAGCACGGTGTTCCCGGCATCCACCAGACCCTGGAGCATGTCCAGCAGCTTGGCGATGTCGTCGAAGTGCAGTCCGGTGGTGGGCTCGTCCAGGAGGTACAGGGTCCGCCCCGTAGCCCGCTTGTTCAGCTCCGAGGAGAGCTTTACACGCTGCGCCTCCCCTCCGGACAGGGTGGGCGCGGGCTGGCCGAGCTTTATGTAGCCCAGCCCCACGTCGAAAAGGGTCTGCAGGTGCCTGCGTATGGGCGGAATGGCCTCGAAGAAGCGCAATGCCTCCTCCACGGACATGTCCAGCACCTCGCTGATGTTCCTCCCCTTGAAGGTCACCTCCAGGGTCTCCTCGTTATACCTCTTCCCCTTGCAAACCTCGCAGGGGATGAAGACGTCGGGGAGGAAGTGCATCTCTATCTTGATGGTGCCGTCTCCGCGACACGCCTCGCACCTCCCTCCGCGCACGTTGAAGCTGAATCTCCCCGGCTTGTACCCCCTTGCCCTGGCTTCCGCAGTCTGCGCGAACACGGAGCGTATGCGGTCGAAAACCCCGGTGTAGGTGGCGGGATTGGAGCGTGGCGTTCGCCCGATAGGGCTCTGGTCGATGTTGATCACCTTGTCGATATGCTCCAGGCCCTGGATGCCGGCGTGCTTTCCGGGCGGTATCCTGGAACGGTAGAGCCTCCTCGCCAGCCCGCGGTAGAGCACTTCGTGCACCAGGGTGCTCTTTCCGGATCCCGAGACGCCGGTAACGCAGACCAGCTTGCCGAGCGGTATCTTTACGTCTATGGCCTTGAGGTTGTGCTCTTCCGCCTTGAGCACCACCAGGCTGCGGCCGTTTCCGGCGCGACGTGTGGTGGGCGGGGTTATCGACCTGTCGCCGCGCAGGTATGCGGCGGTTATGGATTCACCATGCTCCAGGAGTCCTTTGAACGGTCCGCTGTACACTATCTTGCCGCCGTGCTCTCCCGCTCCCGGCCCGATGTCCACCACCCAGTCGGCGGTGCGGATGGTGGCCTCGTCGTGCTCCACCACTATGAGGGTGTTGCCTAGGTCGCGCAGCCCCTCCAGGGTGGCGATGAGGCGGCGGTTGTCGCGCTGGTGCAGGCCGATGCTGGGCTCGTCCAGGATGTACAGTACCCCCACCAGCCCGCTGCCTATCTGGGTCGCCAGCCTGATGCGCTGCGCCTCCCCTCCCGCCAGGGTGGACGCCGCGCGGTCCAGGGAGAGGTAATCCAGGCCGACGTCGATGAGGAATCCCAGGCGGGACATGATCTCCTTGAGGACGCGGCTCGCTATAGCCTCCTCGGTGGCGTCCAGCTCGAGCTCGGAGAGGAAACGAGCGCATTCGCGGATGGAGAGTCGCGAGAGCTGGTGGATGTTCACGCCGCCCACGGTCACCGCGAGGCTGGCGGGTTTCAGCCGCGCGCCTCCGCAGGACGGGCACGGACGCAGGTTCATGTACTGGGATATCCTGGCACGGGCGTACTCGGAGTCCGTCTCCGCGTAACGACGTTCCAGCCACCTGATCACGCCTTCGTAGTGGGTGAAATAGGCGCGCGCGTACCCGCGGCGGTTGCGGTATCGCACGTAGACCTTCTCGTCCCCTGAGCCGTAGAGTATCTTTTCGCGCACCTCCTCCGGGAGCTCGCCGAAAGGGGTGCGCGTGCTGAACTCGTACTTCTCGGCCAGCGCCTCGAGGAGGCGGTAAGCGTAGGTCGAGGTCCCGGCGCTGGGCCATGCCGCTATGGCCCCCTCCTCTATGCTCAGGGTAGGGTCGGGAACCACCAGGTCTGGGTCTATGACCTGGAGGTATCCAAGACCGCTGCATTCCGGGCAGGCCCCGTAGGGGCTGTTGAAGGAGAACATGCGAGGTTCAAGCTCGGGCAGGTTGACGTCGCACTGCGGGCAGGAGAAATGCTCGCTGTACCAGCGATCCCCCTCCCCTTCCACGGACACCACCACCATCCCCTCTCCCAGCTCCAGGGCCGTCTCCAGGGAATCCGCCAGCCGCCGGCGCAGCCCCTCCTTGAGCACCAGGCGGTCCACCACCACCTCGATATCGTGGCGCACGTACCTCTCCAGCCGTATTTCCTCGTCCAGGTCCACGATCTCGCCGTCGACGCGCGCCCTGGCGAAGCCCTTCCCCCTCACCTCGGAGAGGAGGCGCGCGTATTCCCCCTTCCGCCCGCGCACCAGGGGGGCGAGGATATGCAGGCGCGTGCCGGGCTCGTAAGCGAGCACCTTCTCGATGATCTGCTGCGCGGTCTGCCGCTCGATGGGCCGTCCGCAGGAAGGGCAGTGCGCCTTTCCTATGCGCGCGTAGAGTAGCCTCAAGTAGTCGTGTATCTCGGTAATGGTCCCCACCGTGGAACGGGGGTTCCTGGTGGTGCTCTTCTGGTCGATGGAGATCGCCGGCGAGAGGCCGTCGATGTGGTCCACGTCGGGCTTCTCCATCTGGCCCAGGAACTGCCTGGCGTAGGCGGACAGCGATTCCACGTACCTGCGCTGCCCCTCGGCGTAGATGGTGTCGAAGGCCAGGGAGGACTTGCCGCTGCCCGAGAGCCCGGTCATGACGATTAGCTTATCGCGGGGCAGCTTGAGGCTCACGTTCTTGAGGTTGTGCTCCCTCGCCCCGTTTATGACAATCCATTCCATGTTCCACCGTCTTTCCAGCACGGTCTCTCGTCGATACCTTCGCGCATTTCCATGACGATATGACGTTCCCAGCCTGCGCGTCCGCCCTTCCAGGCAAGCGAGAAAGGCGTCACGGGGCCCGGGCGCTGGGCTCGCGCTTTGCGATCTCACCTCCCCGGCAAGTGCTCGGTTCCACACCCGGGGCATGATCCAGATAGGATAGCGTGTCGGGGTCAGGGCAGGTCCTCGGCCAGCGGCCTCCCTCCCCCATCCATCCTCGCGCCTCCCTAGCGCCGGCGCAATCTTTTCTTGAGATCGGCGATCTCGTCGCGCAGCCGCGCGGCGTACTCGAAGCGCAAGTCGTCCGCGGCGAGGCGCATCTCCTCTTCGAGCCCGGCGATGAGCCGCTCCAGCTCGGGCCCTGGCATCTCCTCGTGTTCCCTTTTCCTGACGCGGTAGGGCGCCTTGTCGTCGGGCAGGAGGACCATGTCCATTATATCGCTCACGCGCTTGCGCACCGTCTGGGGATCGATGCCGTGCTCGCGGTTGTGGGCGATCTGCAGCGCGCGCCTGCGCTCCGTCTCCTCCAGGGCGCGGCGCATGGATTCGGTCACCTCCGAGGCGTACATGATCACCTGCCCGTTCACGTTGCGGGATGCCCTCCCGATGGTCTGGATAAGAGACCTCTCGTTGCGTAAAAAGCCCTCCTTGTCGGCGTCGAGGATGGCCACCAGTGAAACCTCGGGGAGGTCGAGCCCCTCGCGCAGCAGGTTGATGCCCACCAGGACGTCGAACTCCCCTGTGCGCAGGTCGCGGATGATCTCCACACGGTCCAGGGTGTCTATCTCGGAATGCAGGTAACGCACCCTGAGCCCCATCTCCAACAGGTAGTCGGTGAGGTTCTCGGCCATGCGCTTGGTGAGGGTGGTGACCAGGGTGCGCTCGTTGCGCTCCACGCGCCGGCGTATCTCCGCCATGAGGTCGTCGATCTGTCCCTGGGCTGGACGCACCGAAAGCTCCGGGTCCACCAATCCGGTGGGGCGGATGATCTGCTCCACCACCCGCCTGGACATCCCCAGCTCCCAGTCCCCCGGGGTCGCGCTCACGCATATCACCTGCCCCACCCGGGCGAGGAACTCCTCGAACCTCAGGGGCCGGTTGTCCAGGGCGGAGGGAAGGCGGAACCCGTATTCCACCAGGGTTCGCTTGCGGGACATGTCGCCCTCGTACATGCCGCGCAACTGCGGAACCGTGATGTGGGATTCGTCTATGAACACCAGGTAGTCCTCGGGGAAGAAGTCCAGCAAGGTGTAGGGGGGTTCCCCAGGCTTCCTGCCGTCGAGGTGGCGTGAATAGTTCTCGATTCCCGAGCAGTACCCCATCTCCCGCAGCATCTCCAGGTCGTAGGAGGTGCGTTGAAGGAGCCTCTGCGCCTCCAGGAGCTTTCCCGCCCCCTCCAGCTCCGCCACCCTCTCCTCCAGCTCCTCCTTGATGGACTGGATCGCGCGGCGAAGGTTTTCTTCGCCGGTGAGGTAGTGGGTGGCGGGGAAGATGGACAGGGCATCCTCCCTGCTCAACACCTCCCCGGTAAGGGGGTCGATGACGGTGATGCGCTCCAGCTCGTCGCCGAAGAACTCCGCCCTCACCACCCTCTCCTCGTAGCTGGGATATATTTCCAAAGTATCCCCTTTGAGGCGGAAGCTCCCCCGCGCGAGCTCGTAGTTGTTGCGCACGTACTGCATATCCACCAACCGGCGCAACAGCGCCGCCACGTCGTATTCCTCGCCGCGCTCGAGAGGGAGCACGCGCTTGAGGTATTCTTGGGGGCTGCCAAGACCGTATATGCACGAGACCGAGGCGACGATGATGACGTCACGGCGTGAGAGCAGAGCCGAGGTGGCGCGATGGCGGAGGCGGTCGATATCCTCGTTTATGGAGGTGTCCTTCTCGATGTAGGTATCGGAGCGCGGGACGTAAGCCTCGGGCTGGTAATAGTCGTAGTAGCTGACGAAATACTCCACGGCGTTCTCGGGGAAGAGCTCGCGGAACTCGTTGCAGAGTTGCGCCGCCAGGGTCTTGTTGGGCGCGATCACCAGGGCGGGTCGGTTCACGGCGTTGATCACGTGCGCCATGGTGAAGGTCTTCCCGGATCCCGTGACCCCCAGGAGGGTCTGGACCCTCTCCCCCTCAGACAAACCCTCAACCAGGGAGGCGATGGCCTTGGGCTGGTCGCCGCGCGGGGTCAGTTCGGCGGCGATGCGGAACTCCCTCATTTCAAATATCACCTCGCGCCAGCAAGCCCGGCAGTTCCCTGAGGTCGCGAACGCGGCTGCCGTCGAAATCGGGGAACCTGTTCCAGCGGTCTATGAGCACCGCGCGCATTCCCGTCTCGCTCGGCCCCTGGTAATCGGAGAGGGGAGAATCCCCCACGTGCAGCGCATGTCGCGGCGGGACGCCGGCCCTGCGCAGCGCCGTGGAGTAGATCTCCGGGTGCGGCTTCTCGTACTTTTCCCTTCCCGATATCACCACCACCTCGAAATGGCGGCTCACGTTGAGCAGGTCGAGGAGGTCCTGGAGCCAGGCCTCGAAATTGGAGATGATCCCGAGCCGGTAACCTTGCTCCCTCAGGCTGGAAAGGGTCTCGGGGACGTCGTGGTACAGGGCGTAGTTGGCGGGGTCGGAGAAGGTATGGTAGAGCTCTTGGGGAAGTGACCCGTCGACCTCGCCGCAGCCCAGCTCCCGCACCAAGCGCGAATAGAAGTCCAACCAGAAGCGCCGCGATTCATGCTCGTCGTTGGTGAAGGTGTAGCCCTTTTTCTGGCGTTCCTCCACCCCCGCCATAAGGCGGCGCGTGGCCTTCGGCAAATGCGAGAGGTCCACCTCCAGCCCGCGGGAAGCGCAAACGCGCGCGAACAGCTGGGGGAAGGAGGGTTCGGGGTGCACGAGTGTCTCTCCGGCGTCGAAGAAAACTATTTCCGTCTCGCGCCGTTCTGGCGTGATTGTCATACCCGCCTACCGTCCTCTATCATTAATCCAATAAGGGCTCGCGCGAGCCCTATGTCCATGATAGCACGCCGTTATGCGCGGAGGTTGATGGAGATCGCACGCAACACGTGCCGTTCCCTGCGGGGATGCCCGGCAAGCCAGTACCTGAGCTGCGAGGCCTTCCGGAAAGGCCTTGAATGCTGGCAGGTGGAGGAGCCGCGCTGCTCTCTCGAGCTGCGCTTCTGCATGCAGTACGGGTGCCCCGTCTATCAGCGCTACAAGGAGGAGATCGAGGAGGCCTTAAGGGAAAGGGCCATGGAGCGCCGCTGACCTCGCTGGCCGCGGGGAGGAGCGGCGGTCCCGGTGCTCTGGGCGCTCAACTTCCGCCTTGCCGTGAAGCTTCCGCCCTTGATCTGATGGCCTCCCATGCGCGATCCACCTCGCGCCGGAGGTCTTCGATGCTTCCCTCGTTTCGGATCACGAAATCCGCGTGCTTGAGCCTCTCCTCCCTCGGCACCTGGGAGCGGATGCGCGCCCAGGCCTCCTCCGAAGAGCTGTCGCGGTCGTTGACCAACCTCTCCGCCTGAAGCTCGGGCGGTGCGTCAACCACCAGGGTAAAATCGAACATGTCTCCCGCCTTCACGTCCACGAGCAGGGGTATGTCCAGGATGGCCACGCCTTCCGACCCGTTCGCCTCCTCCCAGGCGCGCAGGCGGTCGAACATGAGTTGGAAGATGCGCGGGTGGGTGACACGGTTGAGGAAGGCCCTTTCCTCTTCGTCCGTAAACACGATCTGCGCCAACCTCGCGCGGTCTATCTCGCCTTCCCCGTCAAGCACGTTGGAGCCGAAGTGCTCCACGATTTCCTTCCACGCGGGCTCTCCCTTCCGCACCACTTCCCGCGCCAGGAGGTCGGTCTCGACCACGAAGGCCCCCTTTTCCTCCAGCATCCTGCAAACGGTGCTTTTTCCGCTGGCGATCCCTCCCGTCAGCGCCACCAGGAACAATTCGACACCTCCCTCTCCGCTCCCTATCCTGCTACAAAGCGCCCGGGACGCAACCCTTCCCACGCTGGTGTAAATACTTCGACCAAGAAGGCCCATTTTTTCTCCAGCATACCGCGAACGGTCATGTGTAAGGATGTCCTCGAACCGGTTTTACGCAAGGGCAAAATGGTCCTTCGCTGCTCTTGCGTAACTGTCGTTAAGGATGCCCTTAACCGGTTTTTACGCAAAGGATACCGAATCGGGCCTTCCCATGCCTTAACCCTGGATGGAGTCGCGGAAATCCCCTTGCCGGAATCAGCCGCGGTTTCTCTTCATGTCCCTGATGATGGACTCGAGGCTTCCCTCCGGGAGCTCTTCCTCGTCCTCGGCCTCCGCCACGGGTTCCTCCTCGGGGGCCTCCGTACCGAGGAACTCGGGCTCGGGCTCCGCCTCCACCGTTTCGGGCTCCACCGACTCCGCTTCCTCGGGTTCGGCGGCGGGCGTCGGTTGCTCGATCTCAGCGGCGGCCTCCGTTTCGCTTTCCTCGGCTGCTTCCGCGACCTGGGGTTCACTCAGTGCGGCTGCCTCGGCAGGCTGCTCCTCCTCTATAGCCTCTTCCGCCTCCAGGGCAGGCTCCGCTGCGACTTCCACGCTAACGGCAGCCTCTTCAGAGATCCCGACTTCCGGCTCTGCCTGCTCCTGAACGCTCTCCGCTTGCGCTTCCTCTGCCTCGGATTCCGCCACGGGTTCCTCCTCGGGGGCCTCCGTACCGAGGAACTCGGGCTCGGCAGCCTCTTCCGCCTCCTCCTCCTCTTCGTAAGCGAAATCCACGGCCCCGGGAACCTGCTTGAGGCTGAGGCTGATGCGCCTGCGGTCGATGTCTATATCGATGACCTTGACGTCTATCACCTGATTCACCGAGAGCACCTCGTCGGGCTGCTCCACGTGCCGGCGGGACAATTCCGAGATGTGGATCAAGCCCTCGATGCCGGGCCGAACCTGCACGAAAGCTCCGAAGGGAACCAGCTTGGTCACTGTGCCCTGGATGATCTCGCCTATCCTCACGTCCTGGGAGAGCTGCTCCCAGGGATCGGCCTGGCAGGCCTTTAGGCTCAACGATATGCGTTCGCGATCGCGGTCCACGTCGAGGATCTCCACCTCGACCTCGTCGCCCACCGACAACACCTCGCTGGGCTTTTCCACGTGGCACCATGAGAGCTCGGAGATATGCACCAGGCCGTCGATGCCCCCGAGGTTCACGAAGGCCCCGAAGGATACCAGGCTCGACACCTTCCCGCTCACCCTCATGCCCTTGTCCAGGTTGTCCAGGAGTATCTTCCTCCGTTCGCTCGCCGTCTCCTCGATGTGCGCGCGGCGGGAGAGCACTACGTTGTTGCGGTTGCGGTCCATCTCGATGATCTTGCAGGTGAGCTGCGTGCCCAGGAAGGAATGGAGGTCCTTGACGCGGTGCACATCGATGAGCGAGGCGGGAAGGAAGCCGCGCAGCCCTATGTCCAGGATCAAGCCTCCCTTCACCACCTCGATGACCTCGCCTTCCACGGGCTCGTTCTCCATCATCTTCTTTTCCAGGAGGTCCCAGGAGCGTTCGTACTGGGCTCTTTTCTTGGAGAGGATGAGGCGCCCCTCCTTGTCCTCCTTCTGCAGCACCAGGGCGTCGATCTCGTCGCCCACCTTCACCACTTCCTCCGCCTTCACCCCGTAGCGGATGGAAAGCTCGCGGGCGGGGATCACCCCCTCGCTCTTGTAGCCGATGTCCAGGAGGACCTCATCCTTGTCCACCTTGACCACCGTGCCGGCGATGATGTCGCCTTCCGAGAAGATCTTGATGGTCTTGTCGTAGTTGGGGGCTTCGCTATCGGTGTAGTCGAAGTTGGTCAGCGGGGTGGATAGTTCGGGGGTCTCAGGGGGGTTAGCAAACTCGCGCTCTCTTTCCGATTGATCCAGCATACTTTCTCTTCCTCCAAAAGATTTTTTTATCCACGGCCCCTCCTCTCGTCGGTCAAGGCACACGGACATCTTATTCTAACATCTTATCGCCCCTTTGCACAGGCATTGTCCGCAGCGCTCAAGGACGAACCCGGATCCACCCCTCTTTTTCGCCTATCCTCTTCGCTTCGGAGACCGGGGGAACATGTTTTCGCCTATATCGACAACGCGATTATCCTTCCTGTAAAGCCACGGTCGTTAAGATGTTCATACCAGGGTTCTGGGTCGTGCCTTCGCCATCGCAACATCATGTCGTCTTCGGCGGAGTCTATTTTGCGTCATACCAAGATGCGCCCGAGCTCACGTCCACCTTGAGGGGGACGTCCAGCTCAAAGGCGCTCTCCATCTCCTGCCGCGCCAGCTCCTCCACCAGCGAGCACTCATCCTCAACCGCATCAAAGACCAGTTCGTCGTGCACCTGAAGAACCATGCGCGAGCGGCAGGCCTCCTCGCGCATGCGCCGGTGCACGCGCAGCATGGCAATTTTGATGATATCCGCGGCGCTTCCCTGTATGGGGGTGTTGAAGGCCAGGCGCTCACCGAGCTTGCGAAGCCGCACGTTTCCCTGCGCCAGCTCCGGTATCTCCCGCCTCCTCCCCAGGATGGTGGTTACGTAGCCTCGCGAGGCCGCCTGCTCCACCTGGCGGTCCAGGAAGGCACGCACCCCGGGGAATTCTCTGAAATATCGCCTTATGTACTCCTCGGCCTCCCCCTGCTCTATCCCCAGTTGCTCGGAAAGCCCGAAGGAGCTTATGCCGTAGATTATGCCGAAGTTAATGGCCTTTGCCCTGCGCCGATGCTCCGGCGTCACCTCGTCGAAGGGTATCCCGAAGACCTCGGAGGCGGTGGAGGCATGGATGTCGCGGTCCTCCTCGAATGCCCGTTTTAAGCCCGGATCCCCCGACAGGTGGGCCATCACGCGCAGCTCTATCTGGGAGTAATCGGCGGAGATTATGCGTCCCCCGGGATCGCTGGGCAGAAAGGCCTTGCGTATGGATTTGCCCAGCGCGGTGCGCACGGGGATGTTCTGCAGATTCGGGTTGCTGGAGGAAAGGCGGCCCGTGGCGGTCACCGTCTGGTTGAAACAGGCGTGCAGTCGCCCGGTGCGCGGATCCACAAGGCGAGGCAGGGCGACGATATAGGTATTGAGGAGCTTGGAGAGCTCGCGGTGGCGGAGGATAACCCCGGCTATGGGGTGCTCGCGCTCCAGGGACTGCAGCACCGACACGTCCGTGGCGAAACCGGTTTTGGTGCGACGGCCGGGGGGAAGCCCCAGCCTTTCGAAGAGCACGTGGGCGAGTTGCTGGGGCGAATTGAGGTTGAACTCCTCGCCCGCCAGTCGGTAGGCTTGTTCCTCGAGGCTCGAGAGCTCGGCGTTCAACTCGGATTCCATCTCCTCGAGCACCGAGGCGTCGAGGCGGATGCCGCTTATCTCCATCTCCGCCAGCACCGCCTCCAATGGCATCTCAATCTCTCGATAGAGGTCGCCCAGTTCGCGAAGGGACATCTCGGACTCCAGCACCGGCACCAGGTCCCTCACCGTGAAGGCCCTGCGCGCGTCCTCCAACTCCGCTTCTCCATCCGATGCCAGCTCCATCTGCGCCGGTGCCGCAGCCCTTCCCAGGTGCCTGCCGGCGATGCTGTCGAGGTCGTGCCGAGCCCCGGATGGATTTACCAGGTAGGATGCGAGCTCCACGTCGAAATCCACCTCGCCGCGCAGGCCACACAGGCGCTGGCACTGCACCATGAAATCCTTGCCCCGGTATATGTCCACCCTCAAGCCCCGGTTACCGGCGGCCCACTCCAGGAAGGATCTCAAGAGGGAGGCCCCCTTTTCCCGCCGGAGATCGAGCCTGAAGGCCCGCTCCCCCACCGCCACGGTAAGCGCATGCATCTCGCCGCGGGTGAAACCCTCGCCCTCGAGCGACGGGTAGATCGAGGCGCTTCCCTCCCCCGATAAGAGGCGTATCATCTCCCTCAGCGCGTCTTCGTCCTCGATCTCGACCACCTGGGGACCCGCTTCTCGACTTTCCTCCCCCTTCTCGCCCGGCGTCTCTTGCGACGGGAAGAGGGTGCGGCGCAGTTGGAACAGGCGCTCGTAGTGCTTCCTGAACTCCAGGGAATCCAGGACGCGGTATAGCTCGCCTTCGTCCCAGGGCTTAAGCTCCCAACTCCGCGGGTCCTCGAGGTCAATGGGCACATCCCTGCGCGCGGTCGCGAGCTCGCGGCTCATGAACGCGCCCTCGCGGTGCTCCTCGAGGGCACGCCTGGCCTTTGGGGGGGTGATTTCTTCAAGGTGCTCGTATATGCTCTCCAGGCTTCCGTAGCGGGATATAAGGGCGGCGGCGGTCTTCTCCCCGATCCCCGGAACGCCCGGGATATTGTCCGAGGTGTCCCCTTTCAGGGCGAGATAGTCGGGTATCTGTCCTGGCTCGACTCCGTATTTTTCCTTCACGCCCGAGGGATCGTAAATCACGATATCGGTGATGCCCTTGCGGTTGGCCATGATGTGAACCCTATCGTCCACCAGCTGCAGGGCGTCGCGGTCGCCGGTGACCACGTATACCTCATCCCCCTGCGGCAGGATGTCGGTCAGGGTCGCCAGAAGGTCGTCCGCCTCGTAACCCTCCACCTCCAGGGCGGGGATCCCCAGCGCATCCAGCACGGCGTGGATCACCCCCATCTGTTCCCTCAGATCCTCGGGCATGGGCTTGCGGTGCGCCTTGTACTCTGCGTAACGCTCGGTGCGGAACTCCGGCCTGCCCTTGTCGAAGGCCACCACGAGGGCGGCCGGCTTGAGCTCTTCGAGGACCTTGATGAGCATGGAAAGAAACCCGAAAACCGCGTTCGTCGGTTGGCCGGATGAGGTCGCCATCTCGGGGGGGAGGGCATAATAGGCTCGGTATGCCAGGCTGTGCCCGTCTATAAGCACCCACCGTCTATGTTCTCGCAAAGTCGCCTCCTGCCATTCCAATACGTCCCTTAACGTGGGGGAGAGGTTCGGGGACGGGATACATTGCGTCCCGTCCCCTCACCCAAGGAGAACGTAGCCTTATGATAGTATCCCCCAGTGACAGAAACGCGCTCGAGATCGAGCCGCCATGCCCACCTCGTCTTCACGTGTAAAATGCCCCGGCGAGCGGGGCATTCCTTGTGGTGCCGAAGGCCGGACTCGAACCGGCACGGGGTTGCCCCCACTGGTTTTTGAGACCAGCGCGTCTACCTGTTCCGCCACTCCGGCGTCTCCGACCGCTATTGTAGCACCCCGGGCCGAAAGGTTGAACGGACCGAGCCGCGCTTTTCGCTTTGCGCTAGGCCTTTCTGTATATCGGGATAACGGCGGGAGGGAAACGTAGGCCATGAAAATTCCAATTGATATCGGCATGTCGACGCTGGCCATTATAATCAACTTCCATCTTTCCGCCGCAAAGCCTCAAGCTCCGTTTCCCATACCTCCACCCGCCGGACGAGCTCCTCGTAGAGGGGATGGAAATGCCTGTAGGTTGAGGCGGAGCCGCGCAGCCTTCCGAAGGCCTCCTCCAGTTCCCTCAAGCGCTCTTCCAGCTCCAGAGCCGCCTCCGTGGCCATGTCCCTGTAATAACTCTCGCTCCAACCCATTCCGCGGGAGCCTCCCCATGAATCGAACCTAAGTCCATCCGAGCGAACCAGACAGGCGCCTCCGCGAATGCGTCAAGGGCGCATCACGCGGGGAATAAGCCGTCTTTTCAGGGCAGTATGTCGGTGCCCAACGCGGTTACGTACCAGCGGCCGTCGCGGTTTTCCAGGGAGATGATGAGGTTGCTTTCGGGCGTGATCTCGAAAGCCGAACCGGACGAGGTTTCGATCCGCCCCCCCTCCAAGTAGCAACGCGCGTTGTAGGGGCTGAGCACGTCGGCGCTCACGGATACGCCGGAGTACCTTCCGGTCCCGCCCAGGTACATGGACACGCTCTGGTACATGTCCTCCGCTGACGCCCTGTCCCGAGGGACGAAGAGTTCCACGAAGGCCGCCGCGTCCTTCCGGTTGGCGGCGTCCAGTAGGCGTTCGCAAACAGCGCCCGGGGAGGGATTGGACCAGACCGTGAGGCTCAGCGCCAGCCACACCACCACTGCGGTGACCGCGATGCCGTAGATGAGCAATTTCAAGCGGAACCTGCTCACCTTCTTCTCCACCGCCGGGCTGAGCTTGGGACGCAGCACCTCCGCGTCCCCCCTCCATTCGCTCGGCGCCACGTAATGGCCCTGGGCCGTACGGTCCATTCCCCGATCCGCCGCGGCGACACCCTCGCTCAGCCGCTCCATGCACAGGGAACAGAACTCGGCGCCTTCCGGGTTCTCGGCACCACATTTTGGACATCTCATCGCCCTTCAGCCTCCCCGCCCATAACCAGATTTCCACATTAATGAGGATAAACCATCAATATACCTTCAGGGGACTCACGCCCATCGCATCAGGGACCCCATCTCCTGCCGCAACGTATCGCCCTCTCAACCCATGTACCTCTTTTCCGCCGCCCATCCACCCAGGGCGCCCAGGGGCAGGTAGAGAAAGATGGCCACCAGGATGCCGGCCAGGTTGAAGATGGGCACGAAGAACTCGCCGGATATGAGCAGCACGATGATGATCGATATCAAGGGCTCCCAGAAGAAAACCACCGCCGCGACCGTGGAGAGGCCGTAGGCCCATCCGCGTCCGGCATGCATGGCCTGCCTGGAAGCCCAGAAACCCGAAAGGATCAATACCACGGCGTCAGCAAGGTACAGCATTCCCACGCCAAAGGTGAAGCCAGATTCGCTTCCCCCGAAAGCGGCCCCGAAAATGAAGAGGCCGATCAGGAAATTCACCCCGAACAGGAGCAGATAGGCGATGAACGAGTACTTGAGCACCAGCAGGGCGATATCCGTCTTGCTTCGCTGTCGCGCCCAGGAGGGCAGGGGCGCTCCCGCGATTGCCCCCGGGTGGCTCACGGCCGCCGAACGGAACGCGCTCCCGGAAGGCCCGGGTTGCGCGTACTCCTCCCGCGCCAGGGAATGGTAGTCTCCCGGAGAGACGTATTCCTCCCGCACGGGCTGCGCCGGGGGTTCCGGTACCCCGGGGGAGGGAGATCCCTGCACGGGTGCGCTGGGTGTTGCTACCTGGAATCTCGCGAGGCAAAGCGAACAGAAAGTGGACTCGTCGGGGTTCTCGGCGCCGCAACTCGGGCACGCCTTCATTTATCTTCCTTTCGTCACGCCGCGGCCTGCAAGGTTTTTTCGGCAGCGATTCCTCCCGGCTTAAACACCCCTCTACCTTACGTCGGGCTTGCGGGCTCCGCCGTAGCTACTCGAAATGTCAGTCATCCGCTACTACCGCGACTGTGCGCCCTCAGGCCCAGGTCTCGATGGATGCTCCGGCCTCACGCTACACGCTCATCTGGATTATTCCCTGGGAAAGCTTCCTTCTCCTTCCCGCTCCCCGGGGCCGAGGTCCACCTTCGCGCCTTCCAGCTCGCGATAGAAACACGACCTCTCGCCGGTATGGCAGGCGGGGCCTACCTGGAGGACCTTCACCAGCAGGGCGTCGCCGTCGCAGTCGTAGCGGATCTCCCTCACGTACTGGCGGTGGCCGGAGGTCTCCCCTTTACACCAGTACTCCTGGCGGCTGCGGCTCCAGAACCAGGTGCGGCCGCTCTCCAGGGTGCGCCGCAGGGACTCCCGGTTCATGTATGCCAGCATTAGCACCTCGCCGTTTTCCGCGTCCTGTATGATGGCGGGCACCAGGCCCTGATCGTCAAACTTGATCTCCATCCCCGACTCCTTCCGTCGCCGCCTCCTCGCCCAGGTAGAGGCTCCTGATCTCCTCCCTCCCCAGCAATTCGCGGGCTTCCCCCTCCATGCGGATCTTTCCCGCGCGCATCACGTAGCCGTAATCGGAAACGCTCAGGGCTATCTGTGCGTCCTGCTCCACCAGAAGCAGGGTAAGACCTTCCTCGTGCAGCCGTTTCAGGCACGAGAAGATGTCCTTTATCACCAGGGGGGCCAGCCCCATGGAAGGCTCGTCCAGGAGCAGCAGGCGCGGCCTGGACAGGAGCGCCCTGCCTATGGCGAGCATCTGCTGCTCCCCTCCCGAGAGCGTTCCCGCCGCCTGCCCTTTCCTTTCCTCGAGCACGGGGAAAACCCCATAGACCATCTCAAGGTCCCTTTTTATGCCCGCTCCATCCCTGCGACGTGAGCGCAGGTAGGCCCCGAGCATGAGGTTCTCTTCCACGCTCATGTCGGAAAAGACCTGGCGTCCCTCCGGAACATGCGATATCCCCATCTTCACGATGCGGTGTGGCTCTAAGTTGGTTATATCCTGCCCCACGTAGCGGATCTCGCCGTAACGCACCGGCACAAGGCCGGATATCGCACGCAGCAGGGTCGTCTTCCCGGCTCCGTTGGCTCCGATGATGGTGGTGATGCGCCCGGCCCTCGCCCAGAGGTCCACCGCCCTAAGGGCCTCGATGTTCCCGTAGAAGGCCGAAAGGCCCTTTATCTCCAGCAAATCGTCCCTCCTGAACCTGGGCTCGCGGACGTGTCACCGTAAGCGAGGGCGTCCAGCCGTCCGTCTCCTCCCCCGGTCTTCTCCGCGATGCGCTCATTCAAAACCGCGTCCCCCATCAGTCCACCTCCGATCCCAGGTAGGCTTCGATAACCCGCGGATCGGACCTTATCTCCTCCGGCGTCCCCTCGGCGATTGTTTCCCCGTAGTCCAGCACCAGGACCTTCTCGGAGACCCTCATCACCAGGCCCATGTCGTGCTCCACCAGCACCACCGTTATGCCCATATCCCTCACGCGGTAGATGATGTCTCCCAGTTCCCGGGTCTCGTAAGCGTTGAGCCCCGAGGCCGGTTCGTCGAGGAGCAGCAAGCGTGGTTTGGTGGCGAGGGCGCGAGCCAGCTCGAGCAGGCGCTGCTGGCCGAAGGGCAAAGAGCCCGCGAGGCTGTCACCCTGCATCTCCAGTCCCACGATATCGAGTGTGGCCAAGGCCTCCTCCTTCATCCATGCTTCCTCGCGCCTGGACAAGGGCAGCTTGAGGGCGCATGTCGTGAACCCGGCGCGGGTTCGGTGGTGCATCCCCACCATGACGTTTTCCGCGACCGTCATCTCCGGGAAAAGGCGCACGGTCTGGAAGGTGCGCGCGATCCCCATGGCGGTGATGCGGTGTGGGGGGAGTCCGACGATATCTTTCCCGCCGAAGTAGATGGCGCCGGAATCGGGGCGGTAGATCCCGGTGAGGAGGTCGTAGAGGGTGGTCTTTCCCGCCCCGTTGGGTCCGATGATGGCCTTGATGTCGCCCTCGTGCACCTCGAAGGACACAGCCTTTACGGCGGTCAACCCCCCGAAGGATTTGGTGATTTCACGCGCGCAAAGCAGCGTTCCTTCCGAAAACGACGTCGCGGTCGCCCCTGCGGCCAATCAGTCCACCGCCTTTCTGCGGAACGGGTTGACGAAGGGGCTTCTGCGATTACGCACCAAGTCCACCAGCCCCTTGGTGATCCCCGAGGGCATGAACACCATGGTCAACATGATGATGACGCCGAGGACCATGCCCTCGTAATTGCTGTATTTCTCCAGCCAATCAGGCACGTCGCCGAGCCAGCGCGGCAGCGCCTCCACCAACTTGGGGAGGAAGGTGATGAGGCCGGCTCCGAATACGGAACCCCACACGCTCTCCATCCCGCCGATGACCACCATGGTGACCAGCGATATGGAGAGCAGGATGGAGAACTGGTTCGGGTCTATGAAGCCCTGCAGGTGGGCGAAGAGGGCTCCGGCCAGCCCGCCCAGGGCCGCGGAAAGCACGAAAGTCCTTTTTTTCATGGAG
This sequence comes from Actinomycetota bacterium, assembly GCA_013178005.1. GTDB lineage: Bacteria > Actinomycetota > Geothermincolia > Geothermincolales > RBG-13-55-18 > Solincola_B. The sequence goes on along the minus strand of JABLXL010000013.1, from coordinate 24,372 downwards.
GAAACCGGGACGCCCATGGCCTCCGCCGCCACCTCGGACTGGTGCAGGGCGCGCATGGCTCTGCCCACGCGCGAATTGACCAGGTTGGAGCAAAGCGCGAGAGCGACAATGGCGATCACCCACACGTAGTAGAACTCCCCCTGGGTGGTGGTGACCTTCAGGAAGGGCAGCGCGAGGTCGGGTATGTTGCGCACGCCGTCGTTTCCGCCCGTGAGCCAGGTCATCTCGCGCATGAACACGAATATCACGATGCCCATGGCCAGGGTGGCCATGGCCAGGTAATGTCCCTTGAGGCGCAGCACCGGCGCCAGCAACACGCCGAAGATCAAGGCCACGAGCACCGCGCAGGGTATCCCCACCCAGACCGGCAGTCCCGCCCTGGCGGTGAGCAGCGCCGAGGTGTAAGCCCCTATGCCGAAGAAGGCTCCGTGGCCGAGGGACACCTGGCCCGCGTAGCCCATGAGAAGGTTCAGGCCTACCGCCACGATGGCATAGACTCCCACCAGGCGCATGGTCAGTATGATGGGGATGCCGAGCGGCTTCGACAGGGGCGACGCCCAGGCGGGCATGACCATGATGAAAGCCGAAAACGCGATGAGCAAAGCGTTCCTTTTCAGGAATAAGGGCAGGTTAAAAGCCTCGATTGCCCTCGCACGCGGTCCTTTCGCCGCCGCATCCTCCCCCATCTCCCGTCTCCCGTGCCGCATATCAGACCTTCTCCACCACTCCGCGGCCCAGTATCCCCTGCGGCCTCGACAGCAACACCGCGATGAGCAATACGGCCGCCACCGCGTCCTTGTATCCCGTGGAAACGCCCAGGACCACGGTGAGGAAACCGGGGATGAGCTCCTCCAACAGGCCCAGAAAGATCCCGCCCGTCACCGCCCCGAAGGTGTTGCCCAGACCGCCGACCACCGCCGCCGTGAAGCCTTTCACCCCCAGGAACAGCCCGATGGAATAGCTGGCGTAGGGCGCGTTGGCAAGCCCCGCCACCCCCCCCAGCGTGGCTGCCAGTATAAAGGAGTACAGGGACATGCGCGCGACGTTTATCCCTACCAGGCTGGCGGCCAGGCGGTTGACGGAGCAAGCCCGCAGTGCCTTGCCGGCCCTGGTGTGGTTGAGGAAAAGGTAGACCGCGGTCACGCTTACCACGGTCAGCCCGAACACCCACAGGGACTGTCGGGATATGGTGGCACCGGGGAGGGAAATGTTCCCAGGCGTGAACTCGGGAACCTTGTAGGCCTCCTTCGGCCAGAGGATGCGCCCAAGGGACTTGTAGAATATGGAAGCCCCGATGGTGGCGATGATGGCCACCAGCACGCTTGCCCTGCGCAGGGGAAAGATCAAGAGGCGCTCCATGAAGGCGCCAATGAGGGCGGTGATGACCAGGGCCAGCAGTACGGCAAGGTAGAGCGGCAAACTGAGGGAGACCGCCAGGGTATAAGCGAACAACCCCCCGAACATGCTGAACTCGCCCTGGGCGAAGTTGATGATGCCGGTGGAGTTGAAGATGATGTTGAACCCCATGGCCACCAGGATGTATATGCACCCGTTGGCGAGCCCGTTAGCGATGTACTGCGGGCAGTTGCCCAGGAAATCCGAAAGCGATCCCAGTTAACCTCTCCCCTTCGCTAAAAAATCAAGGAGGAGGCCGGAGGGAGTCTCCGCCTCCTCCTTCCGTGCCGTTATGCTTGCGTCTATTCCTTGGCCGGCTCCCATTTCCCGTCGACGATCTCCACCATGGTCAGGTCGTCGGGAGTGAGGCCGTTGTGGTCAGTGGGGCTGTAGTTGAAGATGCCCGCCGTCCCCACCAGTCCCTTCGTGGCCTCGATCTCATCCCTAAGCTCCTCCGGGGTGGCGTCAGCGCCCGCCCGCTTGAGGGCCTCGGTGATGATGAGGATGGCGTCCCAGCCATGACCCGCGAAGGTGTTTATCTCCTCGCCGTACTCCTCGAAATAGGCTTCGTCGAAATCCTTGATGAACTCGTATTCCTCGCTGCCCGGCTCGAGGACCTTTTCGTAGATGAGCATCTTTCCAGCCGGGAAGACCACCCCGTTAGCCGCCTCACCTGCCAGCTCTATGAAGGCCTGGTTGGCGATGCCGTGGCTTCCCACGTAGGGGATGGTTATGCCCTTGTCACGCATGCGCTTGGCGATCTTCGCCGGACCGGGGTTGGTACCCCAGACCAACACCACCTCAGGGTTGGCGGTCATGACGTTGGTGAGGTGGGTATCCATGCCCTCCTCGGATTCGTCCGTCTGGTATCCCTCGGAAACGACCACCTCGAGCCCGTATCCGGACGCCTCCTTCTCGACCACCGCCTTGCCGTCGGTGCCGAAGGGGTTGGTGTCGTAGAGCAGCGCCACGCGCTTTACCTTGAGCACGTCTGCTATGTAGGCCAGGGCCTTCTTCCCCGCCTCGGTGGCGGTGGGTGGGGTGCGGAATATCCAGGTGATATCGCCGTCCATGATGTTGGCGCCTGCCGCCATGCACACCTGGGGAATCCCGGCTTTTTCGGCCTCCTGCTTCATGGCTATGGTGGGCCCGGTGCCGCTGGAACCGATCACCGCCACGGGGTTGTCCTGCTCCAGCAGCTCCACCATGGCCTGCTTCGCCTTGTTGGCGTCGCTCTGATCGTCCTTGATGATCACCTCGACCTGGTGGCCGTCGATGCCGCCGGCCTCGTTGAGGCGCTTCACGAAGAGCTTTATGGCGTTACGCTCGGGCTTTCCCAAGGGCTCGTTGGCCCCGCTCTCCGAGAGCACCACCCCGATCTTGATGGGCTCCTTGCTCCCGCTCTCCTCCTCCCCGCATCCCAGATGCGCGAGCATGGAAGCGAGCAGCACCGCCGTCAACAGCGCAACCGTCACGATCTTTTTTCCGCTCAACCTCTCTCGACCCCCTTATCCTCACGAGTTCCCGACCCGCACGCGGAAAGGATTTTCCGTCGCGCTCCCGTCATAGATGTTATTTCTATCACACGGCCTGCTCTGATGTCCACCGTTGCGGTACCTGCAGTATCGGCATGAGAGGAAGGTCCTCCCAAGCGCCTCTATGCGTCCACAACCCCGTATATGAGCGCATGTTGCGGCCCCGTCCCGATCGCGTATCCGGAGCGCCGCCTATCCTGCACCGCTTGGGACCGCGCCTCTCAGGTCATCCTCACCGGTATGCCGCGGGAATGCAGGTACTCCTTGGCCTCCCTGATGCTGTACTCGCCGTAATGGAATATGGAGGCGGCTAGCACTGCGTCCGCCCCGCTCTGCAGGATTACCTCCGCAAGGTGCTCGAGGCGTCCCGCGCCCCCCGAGGCGATCACCGGCAGGTTCACTGCCTCCGCCACCGCGTAGGTGAGCTCGAGGTCGTACCCGTCCCTGGTGCCGTCGCGGTCCATGCTGGTGAGCAGTATCTCGCCCGCCCCCAACGCCTCGGCCTTGCGCGCCCACTCCACTGCATCGAGGCCGGTGGGAGTCCTGCCGCCGTTTACGTAAACCTCCCATCCGCCTTCGGGTCGCCTCTTGGCGTCGATGGCGACCACCACGCACTGCGCACCGAACCTGCGCGACGAGATGGAGATGAGCTCCGGGTCCTTCACCGCCGCGGTGTTCAACGATACCTTGTCCGCGCCTGTGGCCAGCATGCGGCGTATGTCCGCCTCCCCGCGCAGTCCTCCGCCCACGGTGAAGGGGATGAACACCTTTTCCGCCACCTGGGCCGCCATATCGAAAACCAGGTCGCGCTGTTCGTGGGACGCGGTGATGTCCAGGAACACCAGCTCGTCTGCGCCTTCGCGGTCATAGACCGCCGCCATCTCCACCGGATCCCCGGCGTCACGCAGGGACACGAAGTTGATGCCCTTGACCACGCGCCCGCGGTCAACGTCCAGGCAGGGGATGATACGCTTGGTATGCAAGGTCATCCTCCCGACTTCGCATATCCAGGCCGAGAGGAAACTCTCGTGCCCACTACCCCACCGGCCCCGCGTGGCGCCGTCAGCACGCTCATACCTCAAACCTCCTCCAACTCCAAGGCCTGGGCGAGGTCCAGGTCTCCGGTGTAGATGGCTTTCCCCACCACCGCGCCTTCCACGCCCCTCGGCACCCGCTCCTTCAAGGAGACCAGGTCTCCGAGGCCGCTAATTCCCCCCGCGGCGATGATGCCCACGCCCCGCCCCAACAGGAGATCAAGCCCCGAGGTATCATATCCGCCCAGGGTCCCGTCGCGAGCTATGTCCGTGTATATCGCGCGCCTTGCGCCCAGCGACGCCAGAAGCTCCACGGCCTCCACGGCGTCCATGTCCGTTTCCTCTTCCCATCCCTTGAGGGCAACCCGGCCTCCCCGCGCGTCCACGCTCACGATGACGCGTTCCCCGAATTCCCGCATCATCTCCGCTGTGAAACCGGGGTCTTCGAGGGCCCGCGTCCCCAGGATTACCCTGGCGACTCCGAGTGAGAGCAGGAGCTCCACGTCCTCGCCCTTACGCGCCCCTCCGCCCACCTGCACGGGAACCTTCACGGCTTGGATTATAGCCTCGACCGATTCCAGATTGACCGGCTTCCCCTCCCGCGCGCCGTCGAGGTCCACCACGTGCAGAAAGGAAGCGCCCATCCTCTCCCAGTCACGCGCGACCTCCCACGGCCTCCCGCCGTAAACCGTCTCCTTGCTCATGTCGCCCTGGTACAGGCGCACGCAGCGGCCGCCCTTGATATCGACTGCGGGATAGATGCGGAACATCTCATTCCTCACCCGCACAAGGAGGCGAAGTTATCCAGGATCCTGAGGCCGGCGCTGGAGCTCTTTTCCGGGTGGAACTGGAATGCCACCAGGTTTTTCGCCGCCACCCCGGAGACGAAGTCATCGCCGTACCCGGTGAGGGTCAGGCGATGCTCATCCCTTTCCGGGACCACGTAATAGGAGTGCACGAAGTAAAAGTAGGAACCCTCCTCGATCCCCGCCATCGCCGGATGCATCCCCGCCAGGCGTATGTCGTTCCACCCCATGTGGGGCACCTTCACCAGGGAAGGGAACCTCACCACCCTGCCCGGAAGCACCCCCAGCCCCCTTACCCCGGGACTCTCCTCGCTCTCCTCGAAGAGCAGCTGCAGCCCCAGGCAGATGCCCAGGAAAGGGACTCCGGAGGAGATGGATTCCCGAAGCGGATCGGCAAGCCCTCTCTCGTCAAGCTCGCGCATGGCGTCTCCGAAGGCGCCCACCCCGGGAAGCACCACCCCGTCGGCTGCCTTCAGGACTTCCGGGTCGGAGCTGACCATGACCTCACGCCCCAGGAAGGCGAACGCCTTTTCGACGCTGCGGAGGTTCCCCATGCCGTAATCCACGATGCAGATCATCACGCGCGCCCCGCCCGTCCTAAAGGGTCCCCTTGCTGGAGGGGATCCCTCGCCTTCCCGCCGCGGGCCGCATCGCCGCCCCAAGCGCCCTTCCGATGCCCTTGAAGGCCGCTTCCATAACGTGATGGGGGTTCTCCCCCGCCAAGCCCTCGAGGTGCAGGGTGATGCCTCCCTCGTTGACCAGCGCCTGCAGGAACTCCCGCAGGCAGGTGGGGTCGAAGTCCGACACCAGGCGCGCCGGGAGCTCCAAGCGGTAGGAAAGGTGTGGCCTGCCGCTCAGGTCCAGCGAGACCATGCACAGGGCTTCGTCCATGGGCAGCAACGCCCATCCGTAACGCTCGATGCCCGCCTTGTCTCCCAACGCCTCCTTGAGGCACTTTCCCAGGCACAGGCCCACGTCCTCCACGGTGTGGTGCTGGTCCACCTCCAGGTCGCCACTGGCCTCGAGGCTGAGATCCATGCCGGCGTGGTAGGAGAGGAGCTCCAGCATATGGTCGAAAAAACCTATGCCGGTGGAAACCTCGCAGCGGCCCTCACCGTCCAGGTCGAGCTCCAGCTTCACCCTCGTCTCGGAGGTATTCCTCTCCAGGCTTGACTTTCTCATGACCACTAGATTAGCACAAATGGCCCCGCGCAGGCGTCCCGCGTCAGCGCAGGTGCCTGCGCATGGCCTCGGCATGCCCCAGGAGCCCCTCCATCTCGGCGAGCGCCTGCACCACCCGCCCCAGAGCCCGGTTCGCCTTGGGGTTGGAGAAGACGATGTTTGAGCGTTTGACGAAGTCGTATACCCCGAGGGGAGAGGCGTAGCGCGCCGCCCCCCGGGTGGGAAGGACGTGGTTCACGCCGATGGCGTAGTCCCCCAGGGCCACCGGGGACTCCGTGCCCAGGAAAACGGAACCGGCGTTGTGCACCTTGGGCAGCAAGGACGGGAAGTCGGCGACGGCCAGGAGCAGGTGCTCGGGAGCGAGATGGTTGGCGATCCTCACCCCTTCCTCGAGGCCATCCACCAGCACGAACGTGGCCGTGTCCCGGGAGGCGGAGCCGGATCCCTCCAGCCTTTTCCCCACCTTGAGAGCCAGCTCCTCGCGGGTGGTGATGAGGCACGCGCGCGCGCCGCCGCCGTGCTCCATCTGAGCGAGCATCTCCAGGGCCACGAACTCCTCGTCGGCCTCCTCGTCGGCTATCACCACCAGCTCGCTGGGTCCCGCCAGCATGTCTATGCCCACCAGCCCGAACACCTCTTTTTTCGCCAGCGTAACGTACATGTTGCCCGGGCCAACGATCTTCTCCACCGCCCCGATGGTCTCCGTGCCGAAGGCCATGGCGGCCACGGCCTGCGCCCCGCCCACGCGGTAGACCTCCCCCACCCCTAAAAGTTTGAGGGCGAAGAGGGTGTGGGGATCCACGTTCCCGTCGCGGGCGGGCGGTACGCATACCGCGATCTCCTGCACCCCGGCCACCTTGGCGGGGATGACCGTCATCATGGCCGTTGAGGGATAAGCGGCCATCCCTCCCGGGACGTAAGCCCCCACGCGGTGGATCGGCTTCAGCATCTGTCCCAGGCGGGCCCCTTCCTCTGAATCCCAGAAATCCGATTCCCAGGTCTGGTGTCGGTGAAAGGCGGTGATGGATTTGACCGCCGCGCGGGCCGCCTCGCTGAATTCCCTGCCCACGGCGGACGAGGAGGCGTCCAGCTCCGCCTTGGTCACGCGCAGCCCCTTGGAAGATATATCCACTCCATCGAATTCCCTCGTCAGCTCCACCAGGGCCGCGTCCCCGTCGCGCCGCACGCGCGCCACGATCTCCCTCACCTCCGCGCCGGGGCTTTCCTCCATCCAGAAATCCCATCCCAGGGAACGTCTGAGTTCGTCCAGGTCAGTGAAATCGTCCCGTTTGAATATCTTCATCTCTTGCCCGACGATCCTTTCTCCGCCTACTATTCTCCAGCCCCTACAACCAATCCTGCGGCCTTCCAGCGGCTTTGTGGAAGGGCTCGCACGCACTTGCCTTCCATCCAGGACTCCCCTTGAACGTGACCCACCGCCTGATCGTCCGGCTTGCAGTTTTAAGGGCTACTCCAGGGCCAGGCATCCCTCGCCCAGGAGGGCCAACACCTCGCCGTACAGGGAGCCGTCCGCCTCCACGTTGAACTCGCCCGGAAGGCGGAACACCTTCATGGTGCCCCCCTCCTCCAGTTTGAGTTTAACAGGAGTCCTTCCGGGATGTCTCCTCAGGGCCAACTTGAGTTCCTCCAGGACTTCCTTCTCCGCCTGGAAAGAACGCACATGTATGGAGAGCTCGCAGTCCTCTGCCTTGCGAAGGCGGGGTTCGTTCAGCTCCAGCGCAACCACCCGCACCGTGCCCCCGCCTTCCTCGTCCCGCTCGCCCGTCTCCACCTTCGCCTTCACGCATACCACGGCATCCTCGCGCAATATATCACGGTGCTGGGAGTAAAGGGCGGGAAAGACCGTCACGTCCACCCTTCCCGTGAGGTCTTCGAGGGTGAAGCTGGCCATGAGGTCGCCCTTCTTGGTCACGCGTTGGTTTATTTTGCCAATTATGCCTCCGATCCACTTCACGGATCCGTCACCGAGTTCGGGGAGGTCAGCTATCTCGCATTCCACGTAGCGTCGCAGCTCGTCCTTCACCTGCATGAGGGGATGGTCGGTGACGTAAATGCCGAGCATCTCCTTCTCGTACGCAAGGAGCACTTCCTTGGGGAGCTCTTCTTCCAACGGCTCGTCGGACAAGGGGTCGCCCACATCGTCGTCCCCGAAAAGGGAGAACTGTCCCTCCTCCATCAAGCGCTGGCGTTCCGCGGCCATGTCGGCGACGCGTTCGTAAACCTTTAAGAGATGGTTGCGGGTGTACCCGAGATAGTCGAAGGCGCCGCTCTTGATGAGGCTCTCCAGGGCGCGCTTATTAACCGCTCCCGGACCCACCCTCGCGCAGAAATCGAGGAGCGACTGGTAGGGCCCGTGTTCCCGGCGCAGGGCGATTATGCGCTCCGCCGCGTTATCCCCCAGGTTGCGCACCGCCGACAATCCGAAACGAATCCCCTCCTCCACCGGGGTGAACTCCTTGAGGCTCTCGTTGATGTCCGGGGGGAGGACGGGGATGCCGAGCTTGCGGCACTCGTTCACGAACACCGGCACCTTATCCTTGTTGCCCGTGACACTGGTCAGGTTGGCAGCCATGAATTCCCTCGGGTAGTGGGCCTTGAGGTAGGCGGTCTGGTAGGAAACGAAGGCGTAGGCCGTGGAATGGCTCTTGTTGAAGCCGTAGAACCCGAATTCCTTCACCAGGTTGAAGATCGTCTCAGCCAGGCGGCGGTCGTATCCCCTGGCCACCGCCCCCTCCACGAACTTGGCGTGGTGGACCTCCATCTCCTTGGCCTTGCTCTTGGCCACCACCCCGCGCAGCACGTCCGCTTCCGCCATGCTGTAGCCGGCCATCTCCACCGCCAGGCGCATGACCTGCTCCTGGTAGAGGATGATGCCCATGGTCTCCTCCAGAACCGGCTCCAGGTCAGGATGGGGATACTCCACCGGGGCGCGCTTGTGCTTGCGGTTCACGAAGGTCTTCACCCACCCCCCGCGCAGAGGCCCCGGCCGGTACAGGGCCAGGCAGGCTATGATGTCGTCGAAGCAGTCCGGACGCAGCTCCTGCAACAGAGAGCGCATGCCCGCGCTTTCCAGCTGGAACACCCCCACGGTATCTCCGCGCTGCAGCAGCTCATAGGTCATGGGGTCGTCCAGGGGGATGTCGTCGATGTCTATGCGCACGCCGTGCATGCGCTGGATGTTGTCCAGGGTATCGCTGATCACGGTCAGGGTGCGCAAACCCAGGAAATCCATTTTCAGCAAGCCGATTTCCTGTATCGCCGCCATGTCGAACTGCGTTACCACTTCCTCTTCCGAGCCCCTGCGCTGCAGGGGGGTGTAATTGCAGAGCTCGTCGTCGGCTATCACCACCCCCGCGGCGTGTATGGAGTCCTGCCGGGTTATGCCCTCGAGCTTCCGGGCGGTGTCGATGATCTTGCGCGCGAGCTCGTCTGATTCGTAGGTCTCCCTGAGCTCCGGCGAGAGATCCAGCGCCTGGTCGATGGTGATGTTCAGCACGCCTTCGGGCACCATCTTCGCCAGGCGGTCCACCTTTCCGTATTCCAGGTTGAACACCCTGCCCGCGTCCCTTATCGCCGCCCGCGCCGCCATGGTGGAAAAGGTGACGATCTGGGCCACGCGGTCCTCCCCGTACTTGCGGCTCACGTACTCTATGACCTCCGGCCTTCGCTTGTAGCAGAAGTCGATGTCGATGTCGGGCATGGTGCGGCGCGAGGGATTGAGGAAGCGCTCGAAGAGCAAGCCGTAGCGTATGGGGTCCACGGTGGTGATCCCCAGGCAGTAGGCGGTCAGGGAGCCTGCGGCCGACCCTCTTCCCGGGCCCACCACAATCCCCTTCTCCTTGGCGTGACGGATAAAATCCCACACCACGAGGAAGTAGCCGGAAAAACCCATCTCCCTTATCACCGAGAGCTCGTAGCGGAGCCTCTCCTCTAGCTCGGGGGTTATCTCGTCGTATCTCCGCCGCAGCCCGTCCCAGGCCAGCTTCTCCAGGTAGCCGTCGAGGTCGTATCCCTCGGGCACCTGGTACCTGGGGAGCAGGTACCTTCCGAACTCCAGCTCCACGTTGCAGCGCTCGGCTATCTCCAGCGTGTTGGAGAGGGCTTCCGGCGCATCCCGGAATAACTCGCTCATCTCCTCGAACGTCTTCAGGTAGAACTGGTCGCTGGAAAACCTGAGCCGGTCCTCCTGGTCGAGGGTGGAGTTGGTCTGTATGCAGAGCAGGACGTCGTGGTGGACGCTGTCCTCCTTGCGCACGTAATGCAGGTCGTTGCTCGCCGCCAGCCCGATTCCCAGCTCCCTGGCGAGCCGTATCAACCCAGGGTTGATCTTTTTCTCCTCCGGCAGGCCGTGGTCCATGAGTTCCAGGTAAAAATTGCCTTCCCCGAAGATATCCCGGTATTCCCGCGCCGCCGCGGCCGCGCCCTCGTAATCGTCGGCGAGCAACCTGGAGGCGATCTCCCCCTTGAGGCAGGCGGACAGCGCGATGATCCCCCTCCCGTGCGCCCTCAAAGCCTCTTTGTCCACCCGCGGCTTGTAATAGAAGCCGTCCATGAAAGAGAGGGTGACCAGCTTCATGAGGTTGCGGTACCCCTCCAGGTTCTCGGCCAGAAGCAGGAGGTGGTAGTTAGGATCCTCCTTTGCGGGCTTGCGATCGAAGCGCGATCCCAGCGTGAGGTAGACCTCGACGCCCAGGATGGGCTTGATCCCCTGCCTCTCGGCCTCGCGGTAGAAGGGAATCACTCCGTACATGCCGCCATGGTCGGTGATGGCCATGGCGTCGAAGCCCATCTCCCTGGCCGCAGAGAGCAGCTCGGGGATGCGCGCCGCTCCGTCCAGCATGGAGTACTCGGTGTGGTTGTGCAGGTGCACGAAGGGGACTCCCAATTCATTACCTCCGTTTGCCGGGCACGGGCCTCGCGCGCCGTCCTTGCCTCGGGCACGAGGTGGTTCCGCCTCGATCGGGTTTTCGCCATTCTCGCGGCCGGGTCCTTTCGTCACCGGTCGGTGATATTATAACTTTCCGTTACGACAACGCGGCGAGGAATATGCGGTTGCCTCGGCTTCCGTGCCAGTCCCCGGGCGTGAGAGCGCGATCCGGGCGTTTCATTAGCGTAGAGTCCAGCGTATGGGAGGAATGACATGCGACTCAGCTATACCGCCATCAGCTCCTACGAGCGTTGCCCACTGGCCTACCGCTACCGTTACGTGGACGGCATCGAGGAGGAGCCGAGTCCTCACCTCTCCTTCGGGAGAAGCCTGCACGCCGCGCTGGAATGGCTTTACCGGCGCGACGTTCCCGTCCCCCCCAGCCTGGAAGAGCTCCAGGAACACCTGCTGTCCTGCTGGAGCAGGGAGGGTTTCGAGGACGAGGAACAGGAGGAGTCGTTCCTGGAGCACGCCCGCGAGGTGTTGACCTGCTATTACCACGCGAACGTGGCCGATTTCCGCCTCCCGGTGGCGTTGGAGGAGCGTTTCGAGCTGAACATGGGAGGCTATATCCTGAGCGGGGTAATCGACCGCGTGGACCGCCACCCCGATGGAAAGTACGAGATCATCGACTACAAGACCAACCGGCGCCTCCCCGAGCTCTCCAGGCTACGCGAGGACCTCCAGTTGCCCATATACCAGCTCGCTTGCGGAGAGGTCTGGGGGATCACCCCTTCGAAGCTCACTTTCTACTACCTGGTCCCCAACCAGCGCTTCTCAACCCGGCCTTTGGACGAAGAGGGGCTCGCGCGGGTCAGAGAGCGCATAGATGGAGTCGCGGAGCTCATCTCCCACGGCGAATTCGAACCCACGCCCAACCGCCTTTGCGACTGGTGCTCGTACCGGGATATCTGTCCCGCGTTCGACCGCGCGGAAGACGCCGAGAGGAGCTTCCGCTCCCGCCACAGGGCGTTGCTCAAGCGCCGCGAGAGGTTAGATGAGCTCATCTCCGAGCTGGAGGCGGAGATGTCCTCCCTGGGCTTTTCCCTTGAGGATGACGCCACGGAATGCGACTGAGGCGACCCAGGATGCCATGATACGCTGGTGTCGCCCTCATGCCTTACGTAAAGATAAGGATATCGAGACCGCTCATCTAAGAGCTGGAGGCGGAGATGTCCTCCCTGGGCTTTTCCCTGGAGGATTAGAAACGCGTTGCGCGAACGCTTGCGATCAACCTGCAGAGATCGGGAGCTAGAGCGGGTTTCAGAATCCGTACCGTGTGAGCCCGGCCTGCATCGACCTGGGCGTGGGGGTTCACCCCGCATCGCAACGCCATTCTACCTCCGTCTTCTCGGACGTATCGTTGTAACGGCGCTCGACAGGGAATTTGCCTGCGTCCACGGCCTCACTCCGGCGCTTGCCCTCGCCCATGAAACCGTCATCGGCGTCCTCGCGCGAGCGGTGTCTGGCGCCGCCTGTATAGGCCTCCCTTGCGGCATATAACATCTTTTTGCCGTCCTCAATACAGTCCAGTATGCCCAGGCGCACCAGGTTGTTGAGTTCCGGTTCCACTTCATCCTTCGTTCTGGCCAGCATGCCGGAGATCTCCTCGCATGTGCACCGTCGCCCGGGATTTCGATTGAAAAAGGATATCACTTCCACGCGTATGATCTTGCCCGACATCTCTCCTCCCCGCGCCTCCGTGCTTCGCCTCCGAACATGCGCCCTGAACGAATTATCCCTTTTCATTCCATGCTGAAAAACTTTTTCTCCGCCAGCGGAGTGATTTTGCTACCTAAAGGTAATCGTTGGGGGGCGAGCGGGCGCCCCATCCCGTGCCCGCGCATCTCAGGTGGCTCCGACCACCGCGTTCTCCGTGTCCGGAGCCTTACCCTCCACGCACCGCCTTGAGGATATGGAAACGGGCGGGAGGTAGCGGTAGGTTTTCACGCCTTCCTTAACCCTTTCCTCCAGGATACGCAACTGCACAAGCTTTTTAAGCTGAGCCTCCACCCGTTTCCTCTCCCGGCCTATGGCATCCGCCATGCGCTCCGGCGTCCCCTCCATGCCCGGATTGCGGTGAAAGTGGGTGATGAGCTCGATGCGTATGATGCTGTCGCAGGCCCCATTCCCGTCGAGGAACGTCCTATCGCCATACAGCATACTCATGAAGACCTCCTTTCACTACTATTATCCGCCCATGGCGCGCAGACGATGAGAAGATTCCCGAAAACGCATGTTTTCGGGGCATGAATGGTCGGAACCGGGGCGTCAGCGGGAGTGTCTTGTGGTCTCGGATATTGAAGCCAGGCGGTCAATGGCAAGCTTCAGGTCCTCGGGAAGGGGCTCCTCGAAGACCAGGACTTCCCCGGTGAGGGGATGCTCGAAGGACAGTTTCCAGGCGTGGAGGAACTGGCGCTTCAAACCCAGCTCTGCTTCCAGGGATCCGGGCCGCCCGTATTCCCTGTCCCCAGCTACCGGATGCCCGATATAGGCCATGTGCACCCTGATCTGGTGTGTCCTCCCCGTCTGTAGTTCGGCCTCGAGCAGGGACGCGCGCCCGAAATCGCGCAAGACCTTGAAATGGGTCACGGCCTCCCTGCCGGAAGCGGAAGTGACCGCCATGCGCTTGCGGTTCCTCGCGTCCCTCCCCACCGGCGCCGCTACCGTCCCCATATCCGTGGCAGGAACCCCGTGCACCAGGACGAGGTAGAAGCGACGCAAGGAACGATCCTTTATCATGCCCTGGAGGAGATGGTGAGAGCGGTCGTTCTTGGCCACCACCATCAGTCCCGAGGTGTCCTTATCCAGGCGGTGGACGATTCCTGGCCTGCTCACTCCGCCCACCCCTGACAACCCGTCCAGGGCGAACAGCAGCGCGTTCACCAGCGTGCCCTCATGGTGTCCGGCGGCGGGGTGCACCACCATTCCCGCCGGCTTGCATACCACCGCCAGGTCGGCATCCTGGTACAGCACGCGGATGGGTATTTCCTGCGCCCTCGGACCGGGAGGCGAGGGGTCCGGAACGGTGAACTCCACCAGCTCCCCCGCTCGCAGGAGGTGGCGCTTGCGCGCGGTTATGCCGTCGACCGTCACCCTGCCCTCTGCGATCAGGCGCTGCGCAGCGGCACGGGTCATCTCGGCGTGAAGGGACACGTAGACATCAAGCCTCACGCCTTCTCCGTCGTCGCCTACCTTGAAGCGGATAGCCCCCAAGTCACCTCGCCTCCGGAAGCAGGCGCCGCCTGAACAGCAGCACCAGGCCGGCCACCGCGAACGCCGCCGCGCTCAGGACCTGGAAGAACAGGCTTCCGGAGGGTTTTGTATGGTAGCGGAAGAACTCGTTGGCGAAACGCGCCACTGCGTAGAGCATAACGAATGCGAGCATGATCTCGCCCCGGTAACGGAAGCGTTTATGGACGGCGAGCAGCACGACGAAAATAGCCAGGTCCATGATCAGTTCGTATATCTGGGTGGGATGGACGGGGTTGGGTGGCATACCCATAGTTGCCTGGGTGCCGGCGGGAAAGGTCACCGCCCATGGCAGCCCGCTCGATTTCCCGAAACAGCAGCCGTTCAGGTAGCACCCCACTCTCGCTACCGCGAGGGACAGCGGAACGGCGAGCCCCCCCGAATCGAGCACCTCACCGATGGAGAGGCCGCGCATCTTTACCACCGCCGCCGCGGCCGCAACGCCGAGTATGAAACCTCCGTAGAACACCAAGCCCTGCACGTTCCAGAACTTGAACGCCTCCCACCAACTGGAGGAGAACTCGCTCCAGTGCCCTATGACATAGAACGCACGCGCGCCCACTATCCCCCCCACCGCGGCCGCCAACACCAACTCGAAGACCACGTAGGCGTCCACGAAACGGCGCCGTAGATACCAGAAGCTGACCAGCATCCCCACGATGAAGGCCAGGGCCAGGAAGAAGCCATATGAATGCACGGTAAGGGGGCCGACGCGGAAAAGCTCCGGTTTCAAGCGGCAATCCTCCCTGGTCTATTGGCCGGCATTAAACGATGGTACAACCGCGGGTCATCCTTCCTGGTTCCGGCTCTCACCGCCCGGCTTTTTCAGCAGGCCTTCCTTTATCACCACCGCCATGGTCATGCCCACACCGATGACGATGGCCGTGTCGGCAAGGTTGAAAACCGGCCAGAAGCCCACGTCGATAAAATCCACCACCGCGCCGAGGGCTATCCTGTCGATGATGTTACCTATGGCCCCACCTATTATCAAGCCCAGCCCGGTCTGGAAAAAACGCCCTCCCGGCCCTCCCCATCTCCATAGCACCAGGAGCAACGCTGCGAAGACGGCCATGCTGGCCAGGAAAATCGGCCATGACCTGCCCTGGATGATGCCGAAGGCGGTACCGGGATTGCGCACCTGGCGCAAGGTGAGGAAGGAGATGGAAACGCCCTCCTTCTCCGGGGGCATATAGATTCTTACCAGCGCTTTGCTCAACTGGTCGAGTGCCAGGGTCGCCAGGGAGGCGACAGCAAGGGTCAGCGGAGTTCCTTTTCTTCCTTCTGCTTGCACGGGATACAGAGGCTCGCGTAGGGAAGGGCCTGGAGACGCTCGATGGGGATGTCGGCCCCGCAGGAAATGCATTTACCGTAGGTCCCCGCCTCGATGCGCTCGAGGGCTTCGTTCACTTTCTGCAGTATGTCCTTGACGTTTTCCGACAGCGAGAGGTCGCGCTCCCTCTCGAAAGTGGCGGTGCCGCTCGCGGCGTAGTCCTCCTCGAAGGGCATCTCTCCCGAGAACTCCGACTGCGAGGAATGGAGGTTCCCCTCCTCAAGCTCGCGGTATTCCTTCTCAAGGGATTCTTTTTCCTCAAGGAGTATCTTCTTGAAGGAAGCAAGTTGTTTCTTGTTCATCACCATCCTCGCTCACTTCAGCTTCGCTCCCGGCATTATCCCTATTATGCACGATTCTTTTCGTCGCACAAGTGCCAGCTTGGGAGAACAAGATACGATTCAATCTCGGCCGACGAAGCTAACGCGGGCCGGGGATTGCGGATTGAACGCCTTCCGCGATCCAGGCGCAGCGATTGATGAGCGGAGACGCGAGCGTCTCAGCGGGAGATCGCCGCCAGGCAACGGTCGCAGATCTCGGGGTGGGCGGGATCCTCCCCCACCGTTGTGCGGAAATTCCAGCAGCGGGCACACTTGGTGCCCTTGGCCCCGCTCACCTCGACCCGTAATCCGTCCGCTTCCGCCCCTTCCTCAAGCTCCACCTGGGAGACGATAAAAAGGGTGGGGAGCAGGTCAATTCTCTCACGCAACTCGGCCGCCAGGGAGGCGGGCGCGGCGATACGCACCGCCGCCTCCAGGGACGTTCCGATCTCCCTTGCGGCGCGCTTTTCCTCCAGCGCCTTGGTCACCATATCCCTCACCTCGAGGAGGCGCCCGAACGCCTCCTCGAGGCCGGCATCCTTCCATCGCGTATCGGGGCTGGGCCAATCCGCCAGGTGCACGCTCTCCTCTTCCCGGCCGCGCAGGTTCGACCACGCATCCTCGGCGGTGTGGCAGAGCACGGGGGCCATGACGCGGATGAGGCTGTCCGCGAGGTGATATATGGCGGTCTGCGCCGACCTCCTCTGCGGGGAATCAGGCGCGAAGGTATAGAGGCAATCCTTGCGCATATCGAGGTAGAGGGCGCTCAGGTCCACGGCGCAGAAGTTATGCAGGGAATGGTAAACCACGTGTAGCTGGTACTCGTCGTATGCCCGCGCGCAGCGCAGGACGAGGTCGTGCAGCCGCGAGAGTATCCACCTGTCCAGTTCCTGCATGTCCTCCAGTTCCAGTGCGTGCTCCGAAGGCTCGAAATCGTAGAGGTTGCCCAGCAGGAATCTCAGGGTGTTGCGTATCCTGCGATAGGCTTCCACCAGGCGGTCGAAGATCTCCCGCGAGGCGGGGATATCCACGGTGTAGTCCGCCGCTGCCACCCACAGGCGCAGGATATCCGCGCCGAGGGAGTCGCAGATTTCCATGGGGTTGATGACGTTCCCCAAGAGCTTGGACATCTTCCTCCCCTCGCCGTCAACCACGAAACCGTGGGTGAGCACGGAACGGTAGGGAGGAGCGCCGCGCTTTCCCACGGCGGTGAGCATGGAGGTTTGAAACCAACCGCGGTGCTGGTCGCTCCCCTCGAGGTACATGTCGCTCGGCCAGGCAAGGCCCCCCCACTGGTTGAGCACCGCCTCATGGCTCACTCCCGACTCGAACCACACGTCCAGGATGTCCATCTCCTTGCGAAAACTGGTCGAGCCGCATTCCGGGCAGGAGAAATCATCTCCCAATATCTCCGCCGGCTCGCGCGTGAACCAGGCGTCCGCTCCTTCCCTGGCGATCAACGCCTCCACCTTGCGCAGCGAAGCAGGCGTAAACAGCTCTCCACCGCAGTCAAGGCAATAGAACGCCGGGATAGGCACCCCCCATGCCCTCTGGCGCGATATGCACCAGTCGGGACGGGACTCCAGCATCCCCCTCATGCGGCGGCTGTTCCAGGAGGGGATCCACTCCACCTCCTCCATGGCCGCGAGGCAACGCTCGCGCAGGGTGGAGCCGCCGTATGCCCGGTCGACACCCACGAACCACTGCGGTGTGGCGCGGAAGATCACCGGACCCTTGCAGCGCCAGCAGTGGGGGTAGGAATGGACGAGCTCCCCGCGACCCAACAACAGGCCGCGTGCCGAGAGGTCCTCGATGATGCGCGGGTTGGCTTCTTCTATGAACAGGCCCTCGAACTCTGGCGCCTCGGAGGTGAACCTTCCAAGGTCGTCGACGGGCATAACCATGGGGAGGTCGAATTCCAGCCCCACGTGGTAGTCCTCCTCCCCGTGGCCGGGCGCTATGTGCACCGCCCCCGTTCCCTGCTCGGTGGTTACATATCCCGAGTTCACCAGGACGGATTCCCTGTCCCTCCAGGGATGGCGCGCCTTGAGCCCGGCGAGTTGGGCCCCCGTGTAGCGCGCCCTCTCCACGAAGCCGTCGTATCCCATCTCCTCCATGGCGCGCTCCAGAAGAGGAGCGCCCACTAACAATCGTTCTCCGTCCGCCTCCGCCACGACGTATTCCATCTCCGGGTGCAGCGCGATGGCGACGTTCGCGGGCAGGGTCCACGGGGTCGTGGTCCATATCACCACCGATGCATCACCGCCGTCACCGGGTAGCCCGCCTGTGAGGGGGAACTTTACGTAGATGGAAGGGGACGTCTTGTCCGCGTATTCAAGCTCCGCCTCGGCCAGGGCGGTGACGCAGCGCGGGCACCAATGTATGGGCTTTCGGCTGCGGTAGACCAACCCCTTTTCCAGCAGGTCCGCGAGCACGCCGATGTTCACCGCCTCGTATGACGGCTTCAGGGTCAGGTAGGGGTTGTCGAAATCCCCGCGCACCCCCAGGCGCTGGAACTGCTCGGACTGGCGCCCCACGTAGTGCATGGCGTAATCGCGGCAACGCCTCCTTATCTCCATTACGTCCAGTTTGCCCTTTTCCTCCCCGAGCTGCCGCTCCACGTTGTACTCGATGGGTTGCCCGTGACAGTCCCAGCCCGGCACATAGGGGCAGAAGCGACCGGTCATGGTCTTGTGGCGGATGATGATGTCCTTTAGCACCTTGTTGAGCGCGGTTCCAAGGTGCAGGTCTCCGTTGGCGTAGGGTGGCCCGTCGTGCAGGATGAAGGGCGTCTTGCCGCCGTTCTTCTCAAGGACCCTGCGGTAGATGTCTTTTTCCTTCCACGACCTCTGTATCTCCGGTTCGCGTCGCGGAAGGTCTGCCTTCATGGGAAAGTCGGTACGCGGGAGGTTAAGGGTCTTGCGGTAATCCATCCTCTATCATCTCCGTCTTAACTTGGGATTTTGCTCCATTATTAGCACGCGCACCATCATAGCGCAACCGAGGGCGCGGCGCCTCCCGGGGGCCTTGCCGCGCTCTCCATCGCCCATTATCGCGCCGGCGGCACGGCCGCGTCATTGTTCCCGCCATAGGGATCGCATCATATCGTTTGCCAGGAGGAGGCAATAACATCGGCAACCCGCAACCAGGCTGTCGCAGCTTTGGCTGCGAGGCTTTTCGGAGACAACCGCGTGGGCCCACCCCTTAAAGCCTTGCGCCTTCTCCTCTTTCCCTTACGTCCACGGGCGCGACAACGGGAGACGGCACGGCGAAGCGCTCTAGCTGGTAGGATATGGGTTTAACCCTGGAATCCGCGATGCGGCCACCTCTTCTTGCGCCGAACCTAAGTCGAGGATTCATGGCGATATTTTCGCCGATAGTGCGACGTCTACTTCGTTGGTTTATCATTCACCTGTAGCTCAGGTCCTGCGATGCGCGCGGAGGCGATGCGGTGTTGGGTGGTGAGGTCGAATCCCCGGTGAGGGAACACCCCGAGGGTTGCGTATGCGAGGTGCGGGTCAAGCCGGGCTCGTCGCGCAGCCTCGTGGAGGGGACGGCCTCCGGAAGAATAGTCGTTTCCGTGCACTCTCCGCCCCGTGAGGGCAGGGCCAACCGCGAGGCCGTGAAGGTTCTTTCCGCTTTCCTGGGCGTCCCTCCCTCGCGCCTGGTGGTGGTCAGGGGCGAGGCCTCGAGAGAGAAGTCCATACTGGTGAGAGGGCTATCGAAAAGGGAAGCCCTCGGCCTCCTGGGGATGCGGTAATAAACATACGATCAACACGGACCTCGACTCAGCTCTATCTTGTCCTTGGCGCCAGGCGCCAAATGGAAGCTGAGGCGAGTTCTTTCCCTCGCGCCCCTGGAGCCCCGCCGCTTATTCCCAGAAGAAATGCTTTTCGCCGCCAGGCTCTTCCGGCGGTGGTGCCGGTTCCGAGGGGGCCGGTTCCTGTTCCATGCTGCGGCGCATGATCTCCATTTCCTGTTCCGGCGTGACCATAGGCCTCTCCGGCCGGACCGCGGGCTCGGGACCCGGAGCCGGTCCCTCCGGCGCGCGCGGGGGCGGCGGCGCGAATTCCGCTTCCGGCGGCGCGGGCGCAGGCTCGGCGAAGGACGGCGGGACCTCGACCTCGGGGGGCGCCGATATCGTGGGTTCGCTCACGGGCATCGAGAGCCCGCTCTCTGCCGGCGCTACCGCCGGTTCCACCGGTGAAGGAGCCGGTTCCTGGAAGGGAGCGGGCGCGTACTCGGACGCGGCAGGGCGGTATTTCGCGAAGTCGGGTTCGGGCACGGATGGAGCTTCGAACTCCAACGCCTGAGGCCGTGGTGAGTACGCCTCCTCTGGCGGAGGAGGAACCTCCACCGCCTGTTCCACGCCCACCGGCTGCGGCCCGGCGAAAGCGGGCGCCTCAGGGGGAACTGATGGGGGCTGAACGGGCGCGGCAGCGGCCTGACGCGGCTCTTCCGCCGGTTCTGCGGCCGCCAACCTGGCCTCGTAATCCCTGATCATCGCCCGGTTCCTATCCATGAGCTCGTTAATGGTGGCTATATAGCTCATCACCTGCTCCCTTATGCCCGCGAAGGTCTGGGAGATGCGAGAGCGTTCCGCCCTTGCTTCCTCGAGCATGTGCAGGCTTTTTTCCTGGGCCTCCTTGAGCATGGCTTCGGCCTGCTCCCGGGCTTCCTGCACGATGTTGTCGGCGCTTTTCTGGGCGTTGATGATGGCGTTCTGAAGGGTCTGCTGCATGGAGTCGAACTGGCTCGCCTTCTGTCGCATGGACTCGACCAGCTCGGCCTGTTCCTGATTGCGGTGCAGAAGCCGCTCCAGCTCGTCCGCCACCATGTCCAGGAATGCGTCTACTTCTTCCTTGTTGTAGCCGCCTACGCGCACGGTGCTGAATTCCTTGTGATGGATATCCATGGGGCCAATAGCCAACTCAACCGCCTCCTTCGGAATACGCCACACCCTTTCCCCGCCTACCGACGCATGACCGCGCGACCGCTACGCAACGGTCCCGCACAAGTATTCTATCGGGGTTTTCCTCCCGCAAGTTAAACTCCCTCCCCATCTTTCCTTCTATCCGAAGATCCTCCGCACCAGCCACTGCAGAAAGAAAATCAGCACCATGAGCACGGTAGGCGAGAGGTCCAGGGCCACCCCCTCCCCTACCGGGATGGTGGGGATGAATCTCCGCAACGGAGAAAGCGCCGGCTCCGTGATATCGTAGATGAAGACCACCACCGACCTGATCCCGCGCGGCCACTTCACCGGCAACCAGCCTATGATGACCCTCGCGAAAACCGCCAGGAGGTACGCAAGCAATATCCACCACAGGATATCGCCAATGGTTTCCAATTCAGACCTCCTGGGCCCTCCTCCACGCCGCCGTGAGCGCCTTGTAGAACGCGTTGCGC
This sequence comes from Actinomycetota bacterium, assembly GCA_013178005.1. Taxonomy (GTDB): domain Bacteria; phylum Actinomycetota; class Geothermincolia; order Geothermincolales; family RBG-13-55-18; genus Solincola_B. Next base: position 3,161 of record JABLXL010000013.1, on the reverse strand, counting down.
AGGCCTGCCTCCTCAAGGGCCTCCAGCGCCACGATGGTCGAGCCCCCGGGAGAGGTCACCATGTCCTTGAGCGGGCCCGGATGCATTCCCGTCTCCCTCAGCATCCTGCCCGCCCCGATCATGGTTCCCGCGGCGAGCATCAAGCTAAGGTCCCGCCCCAGCCCCAGCTTGACCCCCGCGTCGCTCAAGGCCTCCGCGATGACGTAGAAATACGCGGGGCCGCACCCGGAAAGAGCCATGGCGGCGTCCTGGAGCCTCTCTTCCACCTCGTGCACCTCTCCCAGGGAAGAGAATATCTCCCGCGCGAGCTCCTTCGTCCTCTCCCCTGCGTACGCGCCGAAGCTTAGCACGGTAACCGCCTCCCCCACCATGGCGGGGTTGTTGGGCATGGCCCGCACCACCTCCGTCCCCGCGGGCAGTAGCCCCTCGATGAACTCGGTCTTCCTGCCCATGGCTATGGAGATCACCGCCTGCCCCTGGCGCAGGGAGCCCGCTATCTCCTTCAGCACATCCTCCATGTTCTGCGGCTTGACCGCCAGCAGCACCACTTCCGAGCCCGAAGCTGCCTCGGTGTTCGAGCCCGTGACCCCGACGCCGTATTCGCCCTCCATTTTGCGCAGCCTTTCCTCCGATACGTCGGACATCACCACGCCGCCCGCATCGACCCATCCGGAACGCAGTAGCTCCCTAAGTATGGCTTCCGCCATCTTCCCCGCGCCGATAAAAGCGATCTTTCTCATCTTCTCTCCCGGGACGTATCGTAGAGCGCCTCAAGATCAGAACTGGTTGAAAAAGCCCTTTTCGCGCAACCAGCGTTTATCCTCCGCGGAAACCTCCACGTTGTGCGGCGTGAGAAGAAACACCCTCTCGGCCACCCGCTGGATTCCCCCGTCCAGCCCGTAGGTAAGGCCGCTGGCGAAATCGATGAGGCGCTTAGACAGCTCCGCGTCGGCCTGCTGGAGGTTAATTATCACCGGTATGTCGGACTTGAACTTCTGGCCTATCTGCTCGGCGTCGTTGAAGGATTTGGGCTCCACCATGTGTACCCGCACCTGCTTGTTGGGAACCGGCTGCACCGTGGCGAGGCGCGCCTCCTCCCTATGCGCGCGACGTGAAACCACGGGCTCGGCGGGTGCCGCGGGAACCTCGTCGTATTCGAGCATGTCCTCGAACTCGTCGTCCTCCACCAGCCCTAGGTAGATGAGCGCCCTGCGAAAGAATCCAGCCATGCCGTTACCTCCCGATGCATTCAGGTCGCGAATATGGCCGTGCCCACCCTCAACATGTTGGCTCCTTCCTCCACGGCCACCTCGAAATCCTGCGTCATTCCCATGCTGAGTATCTCCAGCCTCGCGTCCGCCGCCTCCCCCTGGATGCGGTCTCGGAGCTCCCGCAACCTCCGGAAGCAATCGCGGGCTTCCTCCGCCTCCTCGGACAAAGCCGCCATGGTCATCAGCCCCCTCAACCTCACGGAGGGAAGGGCGAGGGCTTTCTCCGCCATGCCCGCCGCCTCTCCCGGCTCCATTCCGTGCTTGCTCTCCTCGCCGGTCACGTTCACCTGCAGGAGGATATCCTGCACGATGCCCAGCGAGCGCGCCCTTTCCGCGATCGCCTCCAGCAGCCTCTCGCTGTCCACGCTGTGGATGAGGGCGGCCTTGCCTACCACCATATTAACCTTATTCCTCTGGAGATGGCCAATGAAATGCCATTCATACCCTTCGCCGATGCGCCTCATTCTGCCCACGAGCTCCTGGGCTCGGTTCTCGCCGAAGGCCCTCTGTCCGGCTTTCGCGGCCTCCAGCAACAGCTCATCGGGAACGTTCTTGCTCACCGCCACCAGGCTTATCTCGCCCGGGTCCCTGCCCGCACGCCGCGCCGCCGCCGCGATGCGTTCCCTCACCGTCGCCAGGTTCTCCGCCACCGTGGCCACCGGCACTTCACCCCGCTCGTCCCTCGAAGCCCATGAAGAATGCTTGTTTAAAATTTTCCACTAAGGCTAGCATTAATCTTTCAACCCCTCTCATTCCTTTAAGCCCACGAAGGCAGCTTTTGGATTTCCGCTGATGACCAGCAACAATATCTCAACCTCGCTCATTCCTCGAAGCCCACGAAGGTCACGCCGTGCAACTGCCGCAGCGCCTCGATGAGTGCGAACAGGTCCACCTTCGCGTTCACGTTGGCGCGCAGGAGGAGGCTGCATTCAGCGCTGGGGGCCAGGCACTGCTCGTAACGCAGCAAGGTCGCTTTCACCTGGAACTGGGCCAGGGTGGCGGTCACTTCCTCCACCAGGCCGGGCCTGGTGATGCTCTTTACCGTGAAGTAGACTCTGCGCCGCAGGAAGCGCGAGATCACCCGCTCCTCCACCCAGGGCAGGGCTATGAGCACTACCAGGATGATACCGGTGGCGTAGAGGCAGGTCCTGAAGTAGCCGGCCCCCGCCGCAAGGCCCACCGCCGCCGTCGCCCACATAGTGGCGGCGGTGGTGATGCCCACCACGTGCGTCCCCCCGTAGAACACGATGACTCCGGCGCCCAGGAAGCCTATCCCGATGACCACCTGGGCCGCGATGCGGGCCGTCTCCGAGCCAGGAAAGGCGATTATGGACATGATGGTGAACAGACAGGCCCCTAGGGAGACCATGATATAAGTGCGGAAACCGGCGGGGCGGTCCCCCCTTTCCCGCTCGATGCCGATGAGGCCGCCGCAGGCCACGGCCATGAGCAACCTGAGGATTATCTGTCCCTCGCTCAACCCGACCTATTCCCCCCGCCTGATCCCGAAATCGGCGAACTCTCCCGTCGCCTCTCCCCACGATACCTCGACCCTCTCCACGCGCGCGGAAGGGGAGCCCTTATGGCACCACTCCACCATCTTCCTGACCGCTTCCTCCTCTCCCTCGACCAGCGCCTCCACGCGCCCGTCGAAGCGGTTGCGCACCCAACCCGTCAAGCCCAACTCCCTCGCCATGTCCACGGCGTAGGAGCGGTAATATACGCCCTGCACCCTGCCCGAGACCAGTATATGCGCCCTTACCCTCATATCCGCCTCAACACGCCCTCTCGTCCATGCTTGTCAGAATCCCTTTTTGCTTTTCCGTCATCCCTTCCAGGCGAAAAGAGCATGGTTGCGCCCTGCACCCTGCCCGAGACCAGTATATGCGC
>JABLXL010000012.1 GCA_013178005.1 Actinomycetota bacterium | reverse complement strand
AGAATCCCTTTTTGCTTTTCCGTCATCCCTTCCAGGCGAAAAGAGCATGGTTGCGCCCTGCACCCTGCCCGAGACCAGTATATGCGCCCTTACCTTCATATCCGCCTCAACACGCCCTCTCGTCCATCCAAACGAAAGCCCCTTGCCTTCCCGTCGTCCCCTCCCTGCGAAAGGAGTAGTAGCGCTCTTCACAACAAGTGCAACCGTCGATCACGTGGATCCTCTCCTCGGCGACCCCGCACCTTTTCATGTTCAAGATATTGGCTCGCCTCAGATCCAGCCGCCATCCACCGCCGCAGCGCACCGCAACCTCCTCTCCGGGATATTTTTCGACGAAGAGCATGGCCCTGCCTTCATCGACTTCGTAGCAACAGGGGCCTATGCAAGGCCCGATCACCGCCCTGGCCTCGGAAGGCCTCGCCCCCGTCTTCCTCTCGACCAGGGCGCAGGCCGTTTCCACGATATCCCCCACCGTCCCGCGCCATCCCGCGTGCAGCATGGCGACGACGCCGTGACCCGGGTAACCCATGGCAACCGGCGCGCAGTCCGCGGTGAGCACCGAGAGCGCCAAGCCTCCCTCCCCGCAGAGAAGCCCGTCCGTCTCCCTCGGGACCACGATCCCCGGCGCGCCGTCACCAGTATCGCGCCGTGTTACCCAGGCCACGCGAAGACCGTGAACCTGCTCCGGGTAGGCGATGCGGCTTTCGTCAAGGCCGAGGGCTCGGGCGAGTATCTCGCGGTTCCTTTCCACCTTGAGGGGATCGTCGCCGGTATGAAAAGCGAGGTTCAGCTCGTGGTAAGGAGGGTCGCTCACCCCGCCCCAGCGGTCGGTGAACACGAGGTGAAATCCCGGGCCCAGGAAATCCCCAAGTTCCAGCCACCCCCGATCGCCGCGCCCCGTCCCGAACCCCTCATCCCCCGCCGAATTCCTCGCCATCCAGGACCTCCAGAAGAACCTTGTGAATACGCCTCCCCACCACTTTCTGCGCGGTCAGGCGCATGCCCTCGAAGGTCACCGATTCGCCCTGTTTGGGGATCTTTCCCATAAGGTTGTACATCAACCCTCCCAGGGTGTCCCACTCGTGCGCCGGCAAGCGGGTTCCGAGCAGCTCGTTGATGTCGTCGATGGAGATGCGCGCGTCAAAGGTGTACCTGCCGTCTCCCAGGTTCTCGTAAAGCTCCATGGCGCTGTCGTACTCGTCGAATATCTCCCCCACGATCTCCTCCAGGAGGTCCTCGATGGTCACCAGCCCCGAGGTCCCGCCGTACTCGTCCAGCACGATGGCCATGTGGATGGTAAGGGTGCGCAGCTCTGTCAACAGCTCGCTCACGCGTTTGGTCTCGGGAACGAAATACGCCTCCCGCAGCAGGTCCCTGGGCTTTACGTCGCTCTCTCCGCGCTTCAGGTAGGGAAGCAGGTCCTTGGCGTACAGCACCCCGGTGATGTGGTCGAAATCGCGATGGTACATGGGGATGCGCGAGTAACCCGTGCGCATGATCACCTCCAGGGCCTCCTCCAGCCCCGCATCCTCCTCCAGCATCACCATATCGGTGCGCGGGATCATCACCTCCCGCACCAGGGTGTCCCCGAAATCGAAAATGGAGTGGATTAGCTTCTTCTCCTCCTCCTCGATTACGTCCTGCTCCTCCGCCGCGGATACCAGGGCCTTTATGTCGCCCTCGGTGACGAAGGGGCCTTCCTTGATGGTCTTGCCACCGAACATGCGGATAACCCCGTTGGATATGAGGATGAGAAACCTCACCACGGGGAAAAAGACTCCCGATAGGGCCTTGACCACCGGGGCCACCGCCAGCGCAACCCTCTCGGGATGGTTGGTCGCGTAGGTCTTTGGGGCCATCTCGGAGAAGATGAAGATAATAAAGGTCATCACGCCCGTGGCGATGGCCGCTGCCAGGGGCAGCTTGAAGGCCAGCGCCAGTCCGGTGGCTATGGCCGACGCCCCCACCTGCACCAGCAGGGTGAGCATGAGGATGGTGGATAGGAAGCGGTTGGGCTGCTCGAGCAGGGCATCCAGGACCCGCGCCCTCCGGTTTCCTTCCTCGCTCAGGGAACGGATACGGAAACGGTTCACGCTTACCAGGGAGATCTCCGAGGCCGCGAGGAAGGCCGAGGCCGAGAGTAAGCCGAAAAGCACCGCCAGCCTCCAGGCTATCTCTCCCCCGCTCACCGCAGCAGGTACCAAAATGGGAATCTCTCCCATCATCACCCCCTGGTGCATCGTTCCTCCCCGGATAAGCGCAATATCTCCCGCTGCCTCCTCTCCATGAGCACGGCCCCCTTATCATCCTCGTCGTCATATCCCAGCAGGTGAAGCACCCCGTGCACGGCGACATACGCCAGCTCCCCGCCCTCCTCCACGCCGTAATCGCGGCGCGACGCGAAGACCACCGCGGGGCATATGGCTAGGTCGCCCAGGATGTAGCCCTCTGCACATTCCTCTTCCATGGGAAAGGCGAGGACGTCGGTCGCTCCCTCCCTGCCCGTGGAGCGCCGGTTGAGCTCCGCCATGCCCTCCTCGCCCAGGAGGGCCATGGAGAGGATCGAGTCCCGCCTGGCGCCCTCCTCGCGCAGCGCCCTCCGGCAGGCCTTTTTCAACTCGCGCACCGCTCTTTTCCCCAGTCCGACATCGTTTTGGACCTCTATCCTCAAGAGGCGCCCTCCTTCTTGAGGAGGACCGGGTACTCCACGCGCTCGTGGTACATGCCCGAAAGTATGCGCGTGAACGCCAGGGTGGTCTTCTCGAGATCTCCCAGGGTGAGACTGCTGTCCGCCAACTGCCCGTCTTCCAGCCTTTCCTCGATGATGGACCTGGTAACCTGTTCCAGCTTGACGGCGCTTGGCTTATCCAGGGACTTGGCGGTCGCCTCCACCGCGTCCGCCAGCATCACCAGTGCGGCTTCCTTGCTCCGCGGCCGCTCGCCCGGGTAACGGAACCTGCTTTCGTTAACGCCCTCCGTCCCCTCCTCCAGCGCCCGGGCATAGAAATAGCGTATCAGGGTGGTGCCGTGGTGCTGCCTGATGATGTCGACAATCTCCCTGGGAAGCCGATGCTTTTTGGCCAGCTCCACCCCCTCCTTGACATGAGAGGATATGACCAGGGCGCTCAGATTCGGCTTAATATGCTCGTGACTGTTGCGTCCATGGGGTTGGTTCTCTACGAAGAACGAGGATCGTTTGACCTTTCCGATGTCATGGTAATAGGAGCCGACCCTTGCGAGCAGCGCGTCCGCGCCGATCTCCTGCGCCGCCGACGCCGCCAGGTTTCCCACGATGACGCTGTGGCTGTAGGTGCCCGGTGCCTTTGAGATGAGCTCCCTGAGCAGGGGATGGTCGGGCGAGGCGAGCTCCAGGAGATGCATGGGGGTCAAGATCCCCGAAAGCCTCTCCAGCACCGGTATCGCTCCCAGGGCGAGGAGGCCCGACAGGACCCCGCCGCCGAGGCCCGCGAGTCCCGCCAGGGGCAGGAAACGCAGTTCCTTCATCATGGTCACGGTGACCGCGGCCACCGCAGCCACCACCAGCGACACCCAGGCCGCGGCCCGCATGAGATCCTCGCGAGTATGGACCTTCCTTACCAGCATCACCCCCGCCATGCCTCCCAGCAGGGCCGCCACGCTAAGGTAGACGTTTCCCTTGAGAACCAGCGCGGTGACCGCCCCCCCGATCACCACCATGAAAAGGGCGGTGAAACGGTCGAAGAGGATGGCCGGCAGCATGCCCACCATGGCCAGGGGAACCAGGTATCCCCACAGTACGTTCTCGTCCGCGAAAACCGCGAAAGTTCGCGCCAGGGCGAAGAAGACCAGGAAGATAAGGCATACGGTCGCGGTGTACCTCCAGTTTGCCGTGACGTCGGGACGAAAAACGGCGAAGAAATACACCGACATAACGTAGAGGAGCAGGACCATCAAGGCGATGCCCATCACCTGCTGGTAAGTGCTCACGGGCGAAAGCGCCCCCGCCTCCTCCAGGGCGTCCAGGATCAGGGGGGTGATTATCTCACCCTTCCCCACGATGCGCTGGCCGGATTCGTAACGCACCATCACCGGCCGCACCGCCTCGGCCGCAGCCTGCATGTCGCGCTCTATGGTTTCACTCGAATAGGGGGTATTCGTCCTCACCAGCGACGCTGCCAGCGTCTCAGCGGCCTTTCGGGCTTTTCCTGCGAGCTGGGACTGCCCGTTTCCGGTGAGAATTCTATCGCGGACCTCCTTGAGCCCATCCGGGGTGACGGGATCCTCCATGGCCGATGTTACCAGGTTCGCAACCGTGGTATGGAAAGAGGCCGCCTCCTCCTCCGGTATGGACACGATGGTCCTCAGGGTATCGTCGTCGAGGCTGATCCCCCCTTGTTGCCGCAACGATTCCACTTTCGAGGACATGTCGCCCTCGCCGCCGGCTATGTTTCGAGAGAGGATAAGGAATTTGTCCAGCTCCTCGAGGGCCTGGGTCTCGGCTTGGGGATTGACGAAGAGCCCGGCGATCCTTTCCCTCTCCTCCTGGCGCGCCCTCTCCGTCTCCACGGTGTCTTCCACTTCGAAAGCCCTGGTGGCGATCACCGTCTCCGTGCTGGGCTTCCCGACCTCGAACCGCAAAGATCGCGGCACGTATTCCATGACCAGCATGGCGATGACCACCAGGAGCAGGGCGAGGGAAACCAATAGGGCGCGACTCCTGTCGCCAGGCGGCCACGGGACTCTCGAGCGGATCCGTTTACTATCTGGTTCTTCCTTATCGTCCATTTTCTTCGACCATAATTATACAGGTTTTGGGCATCGTCGCGTTAACAGGCTGGAGGCCGACCCTGCGCCGAGACGCGAGGGCTTGCGCTCTTCGATCTTTCTCTTCCATCTCCTTCCGTGTTCGATCAGGCTCGTGTTCCGCTCCGCCCATCCCGCGTTCGCACGGGGGCGCATGACACTCCTTGGACATCCATGGTTGATCGCCCGCCGTTTGAGTGAGGAACTGGACGCCTCGATTTATCCGCATTTACGATAATACGAGGTATATGGCAGAGAACGCGTCTTGCCCTCACTCCCCCTTCGCCGTCGCCGGCCCTCCTCCCCGCGCGTCGTCGTAGCGGCGGTAGGCGCGCACTATCTCCTGCACGATCTTGTGGCGCACCACGTCTTTTTCGTCCAGGTAAACGAACTCTATGCCCTCTATTCCCTTGAGTATCTCCCGCACCACGTTCATGCCCGATGGCTGACCTCCCGGCAGGTCTATCTGGGTGATATCCCCGGTGACCACCGCCTTGGATCCGAAACCGAGGCGGGTGAGGAACATTTTCATCTGCTCCGGGGAGGTGTTCTGCGCCTCGTCGAGGACGATGAAGGAGTCGTTCAGGGTGCGGCCGCGCATGAAGGCCAGGGGAGCGACCTCGATCACCCCCTGCTCCATGTACCTGGAGAACTTTTCCACCTCGATCATCTCGTAGAGGCAGTCATAAAGGGGCCGAAGGTAGGGGTCCACCTTCTGGTACATGTCGCCGGGCAGGAAACCCAGCTTTTCCCCTGCCTCCACCGCGGGGCGGGTGAGGATTATCCTCCCCACCTGCTTGGAGAGAAGGGCCTTGACCGCCATGGCCATGGCCAGGTAGGTCTTGCCGGTGCCCGCCGGTCCAATGGAGAAGACAATGGTGTTGGAGCGTATGGCCTCTATGTATCTTTTCTGGTTGGGCGTCTTGGGGCGGATGACCTTTCCGCGACGCGATATTATGATGTCGGTGAAGACCTCCGTCGGGTTGAGCTCGCCCTCCTCCAGGATCATCTCGATGGCCTTTTCCACGCTCTCCACGGTGAGGGCCATTCCCGAATCCAAGAGCTCCAGAAGCTCCTCGAACAGCCTGGATATGGTCTCCAGCTCGCTTTCCTCGCCGGTGATGGTGATCTCGTTACCCCTTACCAGGATGGCGCTGCGAAAAGCCTTCTCCACCACCTTCAGAAGCTCGTCCCTCTCTCCGAGGAGGCTGACCATGGGCCGGTTGCCCGGAACCAGGATCTTCAGCTCCCCTCGCCTGCTTTCCTCCGTCTCCTTACCTCCTTTTTATCCCCGTCTCCTTTACCCCGGCGGCCAGGACATCATCCTTCCCCCCAGCACGTGGAAATGGAGGTGGGGAACCTCCTGCCCCGCCGCCCTTCCCGCGTTGGTGACCACGCGCACCCCGCTGCTGGCGATGTCCTCCCGCTCCGCCAGGCTTGCCACCGCCTCGAAGACGCTTGCCAGCAGCTTGCCATCGCGCGCCTCGGCTTGCAGCGCGGATGTGATATGCTTACGCGACACCACCAGCAGGTGCACGGGTGCCTGGGGATTGATGTCGCGGAAGGCTATCACCTCGTCGTCCTGGTAGAGGATCTCGGAAGGCACCTCGCCCGCCACGATCCTGCAGAAAATGCAATTCTCCACCTTTCCCCCTTTCCGAAACCTCCCCGTCGTCTCCTCCGCATAATGAGCCCGTTTCAGCGCGACAGCGGCCTCATCAAGGCTACGCCCCTCCACCACTTGACGACCTCGACCGCTATTATTTTACCAACCTCCGCCGATGCAGGCGGCACCGGCAAGGCCCCCTTCATGTAGTCCTCGGTCGTGCCCCAGGCGATCCTCTCCTCGCCGGCGCCGGAGATCCTTTCCACCAACAGTCCGCGCCTCTCTCCCGCCCTTCCCTCTATGTATTCGCCTCGCCACTTCTCGGAGAGGGCGCGCAGCATAGCTGAGCGCCTTTCCACGCTTTCCGCGGGAACCGCATCCTCTCTCCCCCATGCCCTGGTGCCGGGGCGGGGCGAGAAGCGGAAGACGTGCACGCGGGCGGGGCGCAGGCTTCGCAGCGCTCTCACCGTGTTCTCGAACGCCACCTCACCTTCCCCAGGGTAACCCACCATAACCTCGGTGGTTATGGCCGCCTGCGGCCAGACGCGGCGCAGCTCTCCGGCCGCCTGAAGGTAATCGTCGGGCGTATAGCCCCTTCCCATGTCCCTCAGCAGGACGGCGTCACCGCTCTGCAGCGGCAGGTGCAGGTGGGGACAGACCCGCGGGGACTCCGACCACGCGCTCAGCCACTGCGGGCGAAGGTCCTCGAGCTCGATGGAGCTCAACCTCAACCGGAACCCGCCTTCGGTTTCCAGTATCTCCCTCACCAGGGAAGCGAGGTCGTAACCGTCCCCCTGGCTGTAGCGCCCAAGGTTCACGCCGCAGAGCACTATCTCCTCGCTGCCCAACTCGCGCCAACGGCCGATCTTTTCCATCACCGTCCGCGGCGGCTCCGAGACCTCCGCTCCCCTGGCGCGGGGCACTATGCAGTAGGAACACGAGCGCTCGCAGCCGTCCTGCACCTTCACGAAACCTCGTGTCCTCCCCTCGTATGCAAGGGCACATGCCACGCTCCCCGCAGGCAGAAGCGATATGACCTCCTCCGCCCAGGCTCCCTTACGCGCGTTGGGCAGCACGGCCACCACCCCGGGCAGTTCGCCCACCGCATCGGGATCCACCTCCGCGTAGCATCCCGCCGCCGCGATGGCCCGAGCGCCGTCCCTCCACAGCCGCCGCAGCAGTTTTCTGCTCTTGCGTTCGCTCTCCGCCGTCACCGCGCAGGTGTTAACCACGCAGAGGTCGGCTCGCCCGGGGTCCCCAACTATCTCATGGCCAGCCTCGCTCAGAAGCAGTTTCAGCTCCTCGCTTTCCGCCTGGTTGACCTTGCACCCCAGGGTGAAGACCGCGACCTTCGCCAACTCCCACCTCACATAAGGCCGCACGCGCACCTGGCCGCAGCGATGAGGGCCATCCCCGCGAACTCCGCGCGCAACACGTGGGGCCCTAAGCTCACGGAGCGGGCGCCGAGCGAGCACAGCTCCTCCCTTTCCGCGTCCTCGAACCCCCCTTCGGGGCCCACGATCAGGGCCAACTCTTCCGCCTCGCATTCCCGCAGCACATGAGCCACCCTCTCCCCTCCTCGCTCGTCCGCAAATAGGGTGACGCCGAAACGCGAAAGCGATCTTAACAACTCTTTCCAATCGACGGGATCGCCCACCTCCGGGAGATATCGCCTTCCCGCCACGCGTGAGGACTGGGCGGCCACGGCGCGCCACCGCTCCACTCTGCGCTCCAGGGCGGGAGTCGTGGCCTGGGAATACCGGCAGGTGAAAGGGGTTATGGATGCCGCCCCGAGTTCGGCCGCTACCTCCACCACCAGGTCCATCTTGCTGCCCTTGAGCAGGGACTGGAAGAGGTGAAGGCGTGGCCGCTCCTCCTCCTCCCATTTCCTGTCCGTGACTTTCAGGGTGGACGATTCGCGCCCCAAGCGCTCGATCCTGGCCGTCGCCTTCAATCCCCGCCCGTCCAGAAGCCAGACCTCGTCCCCGACGCGGGCCCTGAGGACGCGGCACAGGTGATGGTGGTCGCCCCCGGACAAGGTGACGCGATCATCTTCGAGATCGGCCGCGGAAACGTAAAACCTGGGGGTGGTCAAGCTTTCTGTTTCACCGCCTTGCGCAAGCGTTCCACGATGCCCGGCGCCTCGCCTCCACGGTCCTGCAGTTGCTGGAACTCGCGCAGGAGCCGCTTCTGCTCGGCCGTGAGCCTCTCGGGTATCCTCACCTCCAGGGTGAGGTACAGGTCTCCCCTCGCGCGTGAACGCACCTCGGGCATGCCCTTGCCCCGCAACCTGAACACGTCGCCCGGTTGGCTGCCGGGCGGTACGCGCAGCCTCTCCTCTCCGTCCAGGGTGGGGATGGCGATCTCTGTTCCCAGGGCAGCCTCCACCATGTCCACGCTCACCATGGCGTGCAGGTCCCTGCCGTGTCGGGCGAAGGCGCCGTGCTCCTTGATCCTCACCTCCACGAAGAGGTCGCCTGGAGGCCCTCCCAGCTGTCCCGCCTCGCCTCTTCCGGAGATACGGATGCGGTCCCCGTCGTCGACCCCCGCCGGTATGTCCACCTCCACACGATCCACGATTTCCCGTACCCCCCTGCCTTCGCAGAATCCACATGGATGGGTGTTGATCTCTCCAGACCCTCCGCAACGCCGGCAGGTGGTGGTGGAGGTAAAGGTGCCGAAGGCGCTCCTCCTGGTGCGCGTGAACCTTCCCTCTCCGCCGCAATCCGGGCAGAGGTCGTGCCCGTAACCCTTTTCGAGGCCCGAGCCCCCGCACTGCGGGCAGCTCTCATGCCTGGGCACCTCGACCACGTGTATCTTCCCGCTGTAGGCCTCCTCCAGCTCAAGCTCCACCACCGCCAGGAGATCGCTCCCCCGGCGAGGCGCCGAAGTCCGCGCCCGTCCCTGTCCGCCTCCGAAGAAAAGGTTGAAGATGTCACCGAAGGGGCTTGTGAAGCCGTCGAACCCGCGATCGAAGGGCGAGGCGGCGAGCCCCTCCTCGCCGAAGAGGTCGTAGCGGTGCCTTTTTTCGGGGTCGCCCAGGATCTCGTAGGCCTCGTTTATCTCCTTGAATCGCGCCTCGCTCTCACGGTCTCCTCCCGTCACGTCGGGGTGATAGCGCCTCGCCAGACGCCGGTAAGCTTTTTTGATCTGTTCCTGGTCGGCATCCCTGGAAACGCCCAGTATCGCGTAGTAGTCCTTCATCTCGGTTTCCGTTTACTCCTAGCCCCTGAGCATTTCCAGGGTGCGGCTCAGGGACTTGGCCATGAACTCCACCGTGGGGATAATGCGCGCGTAATCCATGCGCGTGGGCCCGAGAACGCTGACCGTCCCCATCATCTCGTCCCCGATGGCGTAGGGAGTTGCCACGAGGCTGAAACACTGGAGCTCCTCGAAGGCGTTCTCGTCCCCTATGCGCACCATGAGCTCCCGCGTGCGCAGGGCCTCGCTCAGGAGGTTATAGAGGAAGTATTGCTCCTCGAAATGTTTGAGCAGTGCCTCGATGCGCTTGACGCCTTCCTCGTCCAGGTAGCGAAGCAGGTTTACGGTGCCGCCCACGTAGACCTTCTCGTAGTCATCGCGGGACAGCATGTCCTTTATCTCCTCCAGGGCTTTTCTCGCGAGCCCTGAGAATGCGAATCCGGCGCCTTTTCCGCGCTCGCTCTGGCTTATCTCCCTCAGCCCCTTGCCCTGGAGGTCACGGTTCAAGCGCTCCTGCACCGCCTCCAGGTCCTCCTCCATCTCCTCCCTGCCCATCTCGATGACCTTCTTCTCCACCCGGCCGGTGTCGGTGATGATCACCAGCAGCACCACGTCACCAGCCAGCCTCACCACGTCGATGTGCCGAATGAGGTTCCGCCTCAGGCGCGGCGCGATGATCAGGGCCGCGCTGCTGGTGAGGCGCGAGAGCAGCGTGCTGGTCTCCTGGAGCAGGTTCTCGAGCTCGCGCGTCTTGTAGGAGAAAAGGGTGAGGATGGCTTTCTTCTCCTCTTCGCGCAGGCGCGTCCTGCCGCTCAGGCTGTCCACGTAGAACCGGTAACCGAGGTCGGTGGGAACCCGGCCGGCGGAGGTATGGGGCTGGTAGAGGTAACCCATTCCCTCGAGCTTGCTCAGCTCATTGCGAATGGTGGCCGGGCTTACCCCAAGATTCAGGGTCTCCGCCAAGGCCTTCGAGCCGATGGGATTACCGGTCATTATGTAGCGGTGCACCACCGCTTTAAGTATCTTCTGTTGCCGCTTATCAAGCATTTAGCACTCTCCTCCTTTGAGTGCTACCCACATAAACAAATTATCTTTATGCGCATCCGGACGTCAAGTGAGCGCATCCGAGCACCGCGTAGCCGTGTCTCCCTTAGGACAACGTCAACTCCAGAGCAAGTCTGCGATTAACAGGTTCGAGACCAGCATGCCGCGCGGGGTCAGCTTGACCCTCCCGCCTGAGATATCGAGCAAGCCTCCGCGCGCCAGCTCGCGCAGTCTTCCGCTCGAGTGGCTGACTGTCCTCTCGGACACGCCGCGCGAAGTGCGCATGCCCAGCATGACCATCTCCTCGCGCGCCTCCTCCCCCGTGACCACCTCCCAACCCGATACCGGAAGCCTCCCCTCCCCGATCGTTCGCAGGTAACGCAGCAACGAGCGCTCGTTCCAGAATCGCAGGCCTCCGAGCTTGGAATGGGCCCCGGCTCCCAGGCCCAGGTAGTCCTCCCTGCGCCAGTAGGCCAGGTTGTGGCGGCAGCGGTGCCCGGGCCTGCAGAAGTTGGATATCTCGTAGTGCTCGTAACCGCGTCGGACCAGTATCTCCACCGCGGCCAGGTATTCTTCCGCCACCGCTTCGTCTTCCGGGAGCGCGACCTCTCCTCGCGCCGCCATGCGCGCCAGGGGGGTTTTCGCGCCCGGCGAGAGGGCGTAAACGCTGAGGTGGTGGATTCCCAGCCCCATTAGCTTTTCCAGGCTATCGAGAAAGGTCCCTTCGCAGCCTGCCGGCAGGCCGTAGAGGAGATCCGCTCCGACGGAGCGCGCCCCGGAATCCAGGGCGGCGCGCAGCGCCTCCATGGCCTCTTCCGCCCCGTGGGGACGCGAGAGGACCCGCAGCGTCCCATCGTGCAGCGACTGCACACCCACGCTGAAACGGTTCGCCCCCCCGAACACGGCGCGGGCGTAGTCGTCCTCGGCCCACGTGGCGGGGTTTACCTCCACCGTTACCTCGGCGCCGTCCTCCAGGCCGAAGCGCTCGGCCGCCGTGGAGAGCAGCGCCGCCGTCTCATCCCCGGACATGCACGAGGGAGTGCCGCCTCCCAGGTACAGCGAGCGTATCGTCTTCCCAGCCCTTCCCAGCATGGACGCCCACATGCCCATCTCCGCCAACAGCGCCGTCCGGTACGCCTCCTGGTATCCAACGGAGGCCACGCGCGTGTTGAAATCGCAATAAGCGCAGCGGGAGCGGCAGAAAGGCCAGTGCAGGTAAAGCCTCACCTTGACATTTCCTCCCCAGGCCCTCACGACGGCGGTAGAGGACTTGATATCGTACGCCAGTGCAGACAATATCTCACCTTGGCTTTTCCTCCCCACCCGCCCTCAAGGCGGATATGAATGCCTCTTGGGGTATCTCCACCCTGCCCACCATCTTCATGCGTTTTTTGCCTTCCTTTTGCTTCTGGAGCAGTTTCTTCTTCCTGGTGACGTCGCCCCCGTAGCACTTGGCGAGCACGTCTTTTCGGCGGGCCTTTATGGTCTCCCTGGCCACCACCTTTCCCCCCACCGCAGCTTGCACCGGGACGTCGAAGAGCTGCCTCGGTATCAGCTCTCGCAGCTTCTTGGTGATACGGCTCCCGTATTCGTGCGCCCTGCTTCGCTCCACGATGATGGAGAAAGCGTCCACCGGCTCGCCGTTGATGAGGATGTCCAGCCTGACCAGGTTCCCGGCGAGAAACCCCACGTGTTCGTAGTCGAGGGAAGCGTAGCCGCGGCTGCGTGATTTGAGCTGGTCGTAAAAATCCACCACGATCTCCGCCAGCGGGAGCCGGCAGCGGATCTCCACCCGGCGTCCGGAGAGGTAGGTCATGTCCTGGTAGATGCCCCTGCGCTCCTTCACCAGCTCCAGTATGCCCCCCATGTAATCGGGCGGCACCAGGATGGTGGCTTGCACGTAGGGCTCCCTTATCTCCTTCACCACTCCCATGTCCGGCATATCCGAGGGGTTGCGGATATAGGTGACGCCGCCCCCCCTGTCCACCACCTCGTAGACCACGTTGGGCGAGGTGACCACCAGGTCCAGCCCGTACTCCCTCTCCAGGCGCTCCTGCACTATCTCCAGGTGGAGCAGGCCTAAAAAACCGCAGCGAAACCCGAACCCCAATGCCTTCGAGTTCTCCCGCGTGAAGCTCAGCGCGGCGTCGTTGAGCTTCAGTTTCTCCAGGGCGTCGTTGAGGTCGGTGAAGTCGTCCGAATCGACCGGGTACACCCCCGCGAACACCATGGGCTTCGGCTCCCGGTAGCCGGGAAGCGGTTCCGCAGCCGGTGCCTCCCTCCCCGTCACCGTGTCCCCCACCTTGATGCGGGTCACGTCCTTGACGCCGGTGATGATGTAGCCTACCTCGCCGGCCTCCAGCCCCGGACAGGAGATCATGTCCGGGGAAAAATACCCCACCTCGTCCACGGAGGCGGTGACCCCCGTGGCCATGAACCTGACCTTCATCCCCCTTTTGACCTCGCCCTCCACCACGCGCACGAAGGCCACCACGCCGCGGTAGGAATCGTAGGAGGAGTCGAAGACCAGCGCCCGTAGCGGCATGTCCGCTTCTCCCGAGGGGGGCGGTACGCGCCTCACCACCGCGTCCAGCAGCTCCCTTGCCCCCTCGCCGGTCTTCGCGGACACCGCCAGGACCTCCCCGGGATCGATCCCCAGGAGGTCGGATATCTCCATGGCGGTGCCTTCGAAATCGGAGGCAGGGAGGTCGATCTTGTTGACCACCGGCACTATCTCCAGGCCGGACTCCACCGCCAGGTAGGCATTCCCCACCGTCTGGGCCTCCACTCCCTGCGAGGCGTCCACCAGGAGGATGGCGCCCTCGCATGCCGCCAGGCTGCGGGACACCTCGTACGAGAAATCAACGTGGCCAGGGGTGTCGATGAGGTTGAGGCGGTATTCCTCGCCGTCCGTCGCCATGTACTGCATGCGGACCGCCTGCGCCTTGATGGTGATCCCCCGCTCCCGTTCCAGTTCCATGCGGTCCAGGTATTGTTCCGCCATCTTCTGGCGCGGCACGGTGTCGGTGATCTCCAGGAAGCGGTCCGCCAGGGTCGATTTCCCGTGATCGATATGGGCGATTATACAGAAATTTCTTATCCTGCTCTTGTCCATGCTTTAACACCTAGGTAATTATAGCCGCTGCGAACCGGGCGCGTTACCGCTCGCGCTGAACCGGGATATATCCCATTCCTGTGGAGATCTTGAGCCAGTGCATGGAGGAGAGTAATCTCACGGGGCTCGCGTCCGCCATGCAGTGGACCAGGAGAGGGGATTTACCCTCTTACGTCCTTGTGCTACAATCTCCCCTGTTTGATGAAAGGAGTGAGACCTTGCCCAACATAAAACAGCAGGAAAAGCGCATGCGGCAGGCGGAGAAGCGGCGTATGCGCAACAAATCCCGCAAGTCGGAGATCAAGACCTACATCCGTCGTTTCGAGGCCGCCCTGCAGAGGGGCGATCGCGAGGAGAGCGAGCTCTACCTCGCCAAGGCGATCAAGGCTCTGGACAAGGCGGCGAGCGACGGCATTCTGCACAAGAACAACGCCGCCAACCGCAAGTCCCGCCTCACGCGCAAGTTCAACGCCCTTTCCTGATCCCGGGGGACGCGCCTAGGCGCGCAGGCGCGCCCCGAACCCGGCACCCAGCGCCTTCACTATGCGGTCGAAATATTTGCGCGCCTCCTCGTCGGTCAACGTTCGGTCCATGGCGCAGAAAACCAGGTTGAAGGCCAGGCTTTTCTTCCCCTCGCCAAGCTGTTCCCCGCGGTAGAGATCGAAAAGCCTCACCTCGTAGAGCAGCTCTCCTCCCGCTTCCCGTATGGCCTCCTCCAGCTCCTCGGCATCGACTTCCTCGCCCACCACCACCGCCAGGTCCATGTGCAAGGCGGGATGGCGAGGCACCTCGCGGTAATAAGGCTCCTCGCGCGCCTCCTCGAGGGGGGCGAACTCGATCTCCATGACCGCCGTGTTGCGCGGGAGATCGACTTCGTCGCATACGCGTGGGTGCAACAGGCCCAGGTATCCCGCGCTTGCCTCCCCCACACGCACGCGGCACGACTGCGAGGGATGCAGAAACGGCAGCTCTTCCCTTACCAGGGTCAATCCGGGAACGTGCAGAGCGGCGGCGAGACGCTCCAGGACGCCCTTGACGGTGAAGAAGTCCACCGGCTGCGCCGCGCCGTCCCATTGCTTGGGCACCCAGTTTCCCGTCATCGCGCACGCCACCAGCAGAGGCTCCCGCGGTTGGGCCTCGCCGGCGAGGGGCAGGAAGGCCCTTCCCATCTCGAAAAGGCTGACGTCGCTCAATCGCCGGTTGACGTTGAAGCGTAAGGCCTCCAGCAGCCCGGGAAGCAGGCTGGGCCTCAACACCGCGCCGTCCTCGCTCAGCGGGTTCCTCAGGCGCACGGGATCCTCGGGGAACACGGCGCGCGAGGGGTCCAGCCTGTCCAGCCAGCGTTCCGAGATGAAGGATACCGTCACCGCCTCGCTCAGTCCCAGGCCGGCCAGGACGCGCGCTGCTTCCCGCCTGCATTTCTGCCCCGGGGTGAGCATCCCCACCTTGTGAGCGGACGACGGAAGGGTAGAGGGGACACGGTCGTAACCGTAGATCCTGGCGATCTCCTCCACGAGGTCGATCTCCCGCTCCAGGTCCGGCCTGAAGGTTGGCACCTCCACCTCGAGCACCGTGCCCTGTTCTCCGCACCGGCTCTCCTTGACCTTCAGCTCCAGTGACTCAAGGATGGCTCTCGCGTCCTGCTCACGCAACGGTATCCCTATGAACCTGGCCGCGCGCTCCACGCGCAGGGTCAGCCTCGAGGACGATATCTCCCTCGCCCGCGCGTCCACCACTCCCCTCCTCACCTTTCCTCCCGCCAGCTCGTCCATGAGGAAGGCCGCGCGGTCGGCGGCGCGTGCGCATCCCGAGGGATCCACGCCGCGCTCGAAACGGTACGAGGCCTCCGAAGAGAGGCCCAGGGTGCGCGAAGTGCGCATGATGTTGGCGGGGTCGAAATGGGCGGATTCCAGGAGCACCCTGGTGGTGCCCGCGTTTATCTCGGTATGCTCTCCACCCATGACCCCCGCCAGCGCCACCGGACCTTTCGGATCGCAGATGAGCAGCTCGTCTGTGGACAGCGCGCGCTCCACCCCGTCCAGGGTGACCATACGCTCTCCCGCCGATGCTCTGCGCACTATGATGTGCCCATCCGTGACCAGCTCGTAGTCGAAGGCGTGCAGAGGCTGGCCCAGTTCCAGCATGACGTAGTTGGTGATGTCCACCACGTTGTTGATGGGCCGCACCCCGGCGGCGCGCAATCGCCGCCTCATCCACCACGGAGAAGCTCCGATGGTAAGTCCCTCTATGAGCCTGGCGCAGTAGCGCGAACACAGGTCCGGGTCCAAGATCTCCACCAGGACGTCCTCCGCCGCGGGGGGGTCGATCTCCCGGAGGACAAAGGAGGGTTTGCGCAGGGGCGCCCCGGTGAGGGCCGAGACCTCGCGCGCGATCCCCAGCATGCACAGGCAGTCCGGACGGTTGGGAGTTATTTCCAGCACGAGCACCGTGTCCTCTATTTCCAGCGCTCGCGCCAGTGAGGCCCCGGGCTCCAGGTCGCCCTCGAGCTCCATGATCCCCGCGGCCTCATCCGAGATGCCCAGCTCGCGCTCGGACAGGAGCATGCCGTGCGAGGACACGCCGCGGATGGTCACCTCCCCGATGGCGCTTCCATCGGGGAGCCTGACGCCCGGAGGGGCCACCGGGGCGAGCATGCCGGGCCTCACGTTCGGCGCCCCGCACACGATCTCCACGCCTTGACCGCCAAAGTCCACTTTGCAAACCGAAAGGCGATCCGCGTCGGGATGCGGCCTCACCTCGAGCACGCGCCCCACCAGCAGGCCCTCGAGACCGCCGCCCAGCCTCTCCACTCCCTCCACCGCGGTGCCCGCCATGGTCAGCCGCTCGGCCAGCTCTTGAGGGTCAAGGTCTATATCCACGTAATCCTTGAGCCATTCAAGCGAAACCCGCAATTCAATCTCCCCCTAGAACTGCGCCAGAAAACGCAGGTCGTTGTCGAACAGGTACCTTATATCGGGGATGCCGTATTTCAGCATGGCGATGCGCTCCACCCCCATGCCGAAGGCGAAACCGCTGAACTTCTCGGTATCGTATCCCACGTAGCCGAACACGTTGGGGTCGACCATGCCGGCCCCGAGGATCTCCAGCCACCCCGTGCCCTTGCACACCCTGCACCCCTCACCGCCGCATATGACGCAGGAGACGTCCACCTCGGCGCTTGGCTCGGTGAAGGGGAAGAAATGCGGTCGGAAGCGCACCGCGCGGTCCTCGCCGAACATGCGCCTGGCGAAGTGTTCCAGGGTCCCCTTGAGGTCCCCCAGGGTGATTCCCTCGTCCACCGCCAGCCCCTCCACCTGATGAAACATGGGAGAGTGGGTGGCGTCGGGCACGTCATGCCGGTAGGCCTTGCCGGGCGCGATCACGTACAGGGGAGGAGTCGTCGCCTCCATGACCCTTATCTGCACCGGCGAGGTATGGGTGCGGAGGAGGACGTCCTCGCGTCCCGAGGCGGAGGCGTCAACATAGAAGGTGTCCTGCAGGGACTTCGACGGGTGCCAATGCGGCGTGTTGAGGGCCTCGAAGTTGTAATAGTCGAGCTCCACCTCGGGCCCCTCCGCCACCCGGTAGCCCATGCCGATGAATATGTCCTCGATCTCCTCTATGATCGCGGACACCAGGTGCCGCGTGCCGAAAGGCAGGTGGCGCCCGGGAAGGGTGACGTCCACCTTTTCCGCGCGCAGCTCGGCGTCGAGCTCGCGACGGCGTAGCTCCTCTCCGCGCTCCTCCAGGGCCTTCTCCAGCCAGTCCTTGAGGAGGTTTGCCTGCATGCCCACCATGCGCTTCTTGTCCGGGGGCAGGTCTTTTATCCCCTGCAGCAGCGCCGTGAGCCTGCCTTTGCGCCCCAGCAGGTTCACCCTGGCCTCCTCTAGATCCGCCGACGATCCGGCTCCGGCCAGCGCGGCTTCCGCCTCTTCGCGCAATAATTCGATCTCCCGCATACCGGGATCGTCACCCCGCGTCTCATCAGATGTCATCCGCGACCTCCCGCGACGTTTCCGTCCCGTCCTGTCAGGCCCTGCGGCGCGCGCGCTCCACCTCGTAGAGGAGCACCGCTGCCGCCGCCGCCACGTTAAGCGATTCCGCTTCGCCCAGGATGGGCACCCTCACCATGTCGTCCAACAGCACCTCGTCTTCCTCGGGTATCCCCCACGCCTCGTTGCCCAGAACCAGCGCCGTCTTTTGCGGCCACGCGAAGTCCCAGTGTTCCGTCCCCGCGCGCGGATGCGCAGCCACCATGGCGTAATCCCTTTTTTTCAATGCTTCCGCCACCTCGCGCATGTCGAGGCCAACGCAATGGGGGAGGTGAAAGATGGAGCCCGCCGTTCCGCGCACCGTCTTGGGGTTATAGAGGTCGGCGCTCTCCGAGCAAACTATCATCCCCCCCGCTCCCGCCGCGTCCGCCACGCGCACCATGGCCCCGAGATTCCCTGGATCCCTTACGCGGTCGGCGACCAGCAGGGTGGAAGGGGCCGGCTCCAGCATGGATTCGATGTCCACGTCGAGCATGTGCGCCACCGCCAGCAGCCCCTGGGGAGTCACCGCCGTGCTCAGGGCGGCCAGGACCTGATGTCGGGCCAGGAAGCAGGGGATTCTGCGGCGCGCGATGATGTCCGCGTAGGCCTCCAGGGACGCCATCCCCCTCTCGTCGCAGATAATGCATTCCGGCGGCTTGGAGGGGTGCTTTATGGCCTCGGAGACGCACTGTATGCCCTCGGCGAGGAATTTCCTCTCGCGGTGGCGGAAGTTCCTCTTGAGCAACCTGCGGTAGCGCCGTATGCGCTCGTTCCGCGGGCTTTCTATCACTCCGCTAAACCGAACCCCATCAGGCGCTCGCCTCCCCCACCTCGGAGTCCCGCTCAAGTTGCCCTTTCGCCCTTTCCACCAGCTCGGTGAAGGAAGCTGGGTCGTTCACCGCCATGTCCGAGAGGATCTTCCTGTTCACCTCTATCCCGGCCAGCTTCAGTCCCCTGATGAACCTGCTGTAGGAAAGCCCGTGTTGCCTTGCCGCCGCGTTGATGCGCGCGATCCATAGCTTCCTGAAATCCCTCTTCCTCGCGCGCCGGTCCCGGTACGCATACTGGAGGGAGTGCATGACCTGCTCGTTGGCGCTGCGGTACGTCCTGCTCCGGGCCCCCCGGTAGCCCTTGGCCATGCGCAGCACTTTCTTTTTCCTCTTCTTTCTCGCCACTGCATGTCTTGTCCTGGACACTCTGAATCAGTCCTTTCACGATCGATAATCTTCTTCGCGCCGACGTGCGCGTTCCGGATCATCCCCTCCCCAGCATCTTTTTCACGCCCGCCAGGTCGTGGGATGAGACCTCGTTCTTCAAACGGTAGCCGCGCTTGCGCTTTGCGCTCTTCTTGGTGAGGAGGTGGCTACCGTAACCCTTCCTCCTCCTGATCCTTCCCTTTCCCGTCACCTCGAAGCGCTTCGCCGCCCCTCGATGCGTTTTCTGCTTTGGCATTCCTTCCTCCGTCCTTCCTTGCCACGTTCAGGGGCGCCAGTATCATCTGCATGTTTCGTCCCTCCAGCTTGGGCTGCGACTCCACGGTTCCCAGTTCCGCGACCTCCTCGGCAAGCTGTTCAAGGAGGCTCCTTCCCAGGTCGACGTGGCTCATCTCCCTGCCCCTGAACATAATCGTTACCTTGACCTTGTTGCCGGCCTTCAGAAATCTCTCGATATGCCTGCGCTTGATCTCGTAGTCGTGGCGGTCGATCTTGGGGCGCATCTTCATCTCCTTGTAGACCACCACGCTCTGCTTCTTGCGCGCCTCCTTCATCTTGACCGTCTGCTCGTAACGGTACTTCCCGTAATCCATGATCTTGCAGACCGGGGGCTGGGCCTGGGGCGCGACCTCGACCAGGTCGAGGTCCATATCCTCCGCCATCCTCAGGGCCTCCTCTATGGGCTTGATCCCGATCTGGTTTCCGTCGGGGCCCACCAGCCGCACCTCCCTGGCCCTGATCCCCTCGTTGACGCGCACGTTCTTTTCTATCTGGCATCCCTCCTTAGAAAATTAAAAGGATAGCGGTCCTTCTCGCTATCCATAGGCCTTCGGCCCCGTAACCCAGCCGACTCCACGCCGCTGGGTGAGAAGCGAACCCGCCTCTTCTTTCCCGTATTATCTTTTACGCGTTGAAGTATAGTGTATGGGGGGCGCGCAGGCAATCCTCCGCCCCCGCGTCACATCAACCCGCAGCCAGCCGCGCCTCCCCGCCGCTCTCCCCTTCCGCTCCCCCCTCCACCGGGGTGTGTACGGGCAGGGTGACGGTGAAGATCGACCCCTTCCCGAGTTCGCTCTCCACCCCGATCTCTCCCCCGTGAGCAGCCACCAGCTGGCGGGTGATGCACAGCCCGAGGCCGGTCCCGCTCTGCTGGCGGGTGGAAGACGAGTCGACCTGGTAGAACTTGTCGAAAATCCTCTCCAGGTCCTGGGCCGGGATCCCCATGCCGGTGTCCCTCACCCTTATCCGACACCTTTCCGCGTCCCATTCTCCCTCCACGCGCACTTCCCCCCCCGGCGGGGTGAACTTGACGGCGTTATGGATCAGGTTGGTGAAGATCTGCGCGATGCGGTAGGCGTCGCCGCTCACCGCCGGCATGCCGTCGGGCACGCTCTCCCCCAGGACAACCCCTTTTTCCCGCGCCATGTTCTCCAGCCCCTGCAGGACCTCGCGTATCACCTCCCGCAACCGCACCGGCTCCCTTCTCACCTCCATGACGCCCGATTCTATCCTCGAGAGATCGAGAAGGTCGTTGATCAGCTCGGTGAGGGATTCCGTCTGCTGGGTGACGATCTCCAGGTAGTGAAGCTGCTTCTCGTTCACCGGACCCACCCTCCCGGCAGACAGAAGGCGCACGAAACCCTTGATGGAGGTCAGGGGCGTCTTGAGCTCGTGCGAAACTATGGAGATGAAGTCCGATTTCATGCGGTCCAGTTCAATGAAATCGGTCACGTCGTGGAGGAGCACGATGGCCCCGGTTGCCTTCCTTGCGGCATCAAGCAGCGGCACCCAGAGGACCTGGAAGATGATGGGCGGCTCTGTCATCAGGGACATCTCGCCCTTCACCGATTGGGCATGCTCGAACACCTCCTCCATGGCAGCGCGCAAAGTGACGCCCTCGAAATCAACCTTCCCCCCCTGTCTCTGCAATATCTCCACCAGCTCCCTGCCGGTGTCCTCCTCCCCGATCCCCAGCAGCCGGGACGCGAAGGGGTTGGCGAGCACCAGCCTCCCTTCACGGTCCAATACCATGATGCCGTCTGTGAGACTGTTGATGATCGCCTCGATCTTCTTCTTGTCCTCCAGGGTGGTAAGGTAGAGGCTCGCTTTCTCCAGGGCCAGCGCCGCCTCGCTGGAAAGGGTTAGGAGAATGCGCGCCGCGTCGTCGTCGAAGGCGTCTCTGCGGGTCGAAAAGCAGCAGAGCACCCCGATGACGCTGGAGCTGGCAAACAGGGGAACGGCGATCATGGAGTCGAATCCTATGCGCTCGAGAAATTCGGTAAAGGCGGGGTCATCCTCCTTTTCGGCCAAGCTGACCGGCAACACCGCGGAAGCGGAGAGGGCGAGGGGGTTTCCCCCTCCCTCCTCCTCCAGGATACCGGCCGTCTCGCGGCTCATTCCCCTGCATTCCATGATCCGGAGCTTTCCCTCGCGGTAGAGGGATACCGCCATGGCGTCGCTTTCCACCAGCTTACCGGCGTTATCCAGGAGCACCTCGAGTAGCTGCTCCGTGTCCAGGGTGGACGCGAACTTCAAGGATGCCGCGTACAAGGACGATAGTTCCCTTCGCTTCGTGTCCGCCTGATCGTAGAGGCTGGACAGGGCCTGCTTCTCCCTTTCCTGCTCCCGCGATTTGTTGATGACGAAAGAGCCACACAGCGCAATAAGGAAATATACGGGAACAGCCATGGCCATGCCCTTCAGGGTCTCTACGTCGAAGGCCTCGTATGAAAGGGGGGCGAAGAAGAAGGCACAGGTCACGGCGGTGATGAGCATGGTCTCCAGAAGCTCGAAATATGCCGAGGAGAATATGATCACCACCAGGAACAGCAAAGAGAGGCCGCTCGCCTTGCCCCCGCTCAGGTAGACCATGACCGCGATGAGGGCATCCGTGGCTGTCTGGAGGAGGAAGAAGGCCACGGGGTGATATCCCTCGAAGGGGAAGAAGCGATGGGCCAGGTAGACGAGGATGGAGAGGACGACGAAGGCGTAGAACACCGGCGACTGCGTCCGCTGTGAATAAGGCAATACGAACAATAAGGTGGCGACGGCTATGGTGAGCCAGAACAGGGAGGCGATGAAACGGGTTGAGCTAAGGAGCAGCCTTACGCCGGCCCGCTGGCCCTCGGACATCCCCTCGGATTCCGCCGCCTTTTTCCCTCTCGCCTGCAAACCTCTCGATCCCGTGTTTTCCATCAATCCCTTCGCCTGCGGTCAAAGACGTAATTGCTGCCCGGCATGGTCTTGGCGTATTTCTTCAGCTCCGCCGCGATCTGGGCAACTTTTCCGGGATGGTCCAGCTCCCGATAAGTGTTGTGGACTATGGCGACGCTTATACTCATGATGGGGAACCTGTTCACCCTGCCCTGCCTGTCCGTGCTCACTATGTAACCCCTGGCAACGTCCTCGGGGTCGTAATGCTCGGTGATGCCCGCGTCGAAGAGCCGGATGATCTCCTCCGCCAGCAGGGGCGCCCGCTCCATCACGGTGACGATTATAAAATCGTCGCCGCCTATGTGCCCGACGAAGTCGCCCTCGCCGCCGTACTTCGCCAGCGCCTCAAGGATCACGCGGGAGGTGAGCCTTATCACCTCGCTTCCCGCGTGGAAGCCGTAACGGTCGTTGTAGGCCTTGAAGTCGTCGAGATCCACGTAGCATACCGCGAACCTGGCGCCGGCGCGAATACGGGCTTCTATGGTTTCCTCTATGGCGCGATTCCCCGGGAGCCCAGTGAGGGGGCTTGCCTCGCCGTCGCGGATGGATCGGCGCAGGTGCATGTTGATCCTTGCCTCCAGCTCCAGGGGATCGAAGGGCTTGGTCAGGTAATCGTCAGCCCCCGTCTCCATCCCCTTGATCTTATCCTCAAGCATTCCCTTCGCGGTCAACAGGATGATGGGAATATGGCTGGTGAGCGCCTCGCCGCGCAGCCGCAGGCACACCTCCAGGCCGTCGAGATCGGGCATCATCACGTCCAGCACGATGATATCGGGGCGTTCCGTCTCGCAGATGCGCAGCGCCTCCTTGCCGTCCCTGGCCTCGATGGGCATGAACCTGTCCTCGCTCAGGGTATCCACGATGAGCTCCCTGATATTGGGGTCATCGTCGACCACCAGGATCTTGAACTTCCCCCTGGCATCGTCTCCCCTCGACTCACCCCTGAGGATCTCGTCGAACAATTCCTTCCTCCCTCGCGTGTCGGATCAGCTTTTGCGGCGCGGGGAAAACCCCCTCCCACCGCCTGCCGCCCTGGGTTCCGCCTCAGGGCGGCGCCTCCATCACCTGTTCACGGGATCGCCTCCGTATGCCTCCAGCACGGACAAAAAGACCCTCACCACTCGCGGATCGAACTGCGTGCCGGCGTTGCGCTTCAATTCCTCCACCGCCTCGGCCAGGGGAAGGGCGCGCCGGTAGGGCCGGTCGGAACGCATGGCCTCGAAGGCGTCCGCCACCGAAAGGATGCGCGCGCTCAAGGGTATGTCCTCTCCCTTCAAGCCGTCCGGATAGCCTTTGCCATCATATCGCTCGTGGTGGTGGAGGATTATGGGGCGTGGTTCCTGCAGGAACTCCACCGGCTCGATGATGCTGTCGCCCAGCAGGGGATGGGTCTTCACGTGGGAATACTCTTCCTCGGTGAGTGCGCCCGGCTTGTTGAGGACCCTTCCGGCGATGCCGATCTTCCCGATATCGTGCAGTGTAGCGGCGTACTTGAGCTTCTGCTTCTCCCTCTCGTCCAGGTGCATGGCTTCCGCGATGATCAGAGCGTATTCCGTGACCCTCTCCGAATGTCCGTGGGTATAGGGGTCCTTTACCTCGATGGCCCTCGCCAGCGCCCTTATGGTGGAGTAGTAGCTCCTCTCGATGTCCTCGTAGAGGGAGGCGTTCTCTATGGCCATCGATGCCTGAGCGGCAATGGCGGCTATCAGCTCCAGCTCATCCCTATCGGGTCCCTTATCCCTGGAGGAAGGATAACAGAGTACGAGGATGCCGTTGAGCCGTTCCCTTGAACTCAGGGGATGCAGGAGCACCTTCCCCACCCCATGCTCGAGCAGGGCGTGGCGTGGGAACATGGCCTCCGCCTCGACCACCCCCACCAGCTCATGCTTACCGTCTTCCAGGCAGCGGAGGCACTCCCCTCCCAGGTCCCCGGGTCGCAGGAAGCGCGGGCCCTCCTCCCCGTCTCCGCTTAAAAACCCGTGGCGGGCCGCGGGCTGGTAATAGCCTCCGCCGGCATCCTTGAGGTAAACGACGCATTCCCTCACCCCGCACAGGTCCACGCTCATGCGCGCCACCCTCTCCAGTATCTCCTCAAGGTCCAGGGTGGAATTGATGGCCCGCGTCAGCTCCAGCAGGGCGAGCATCTCTCGTATCTTCCTCTGCTCCCGGGAGTGCAGGCCGGCGTTCTCGAGGGCCACCGCCATACGGTCAGCGAAGCGCCGCGCGATTCTCAAGGCGTCCGCGCCCAGCACCGCCTCGCCGGGGCCCCTCTCCAGCATCACCAGGCCCGTGGTCCTGCCCCTGACCACGAGGGGGAGGAACAACCTGCCGGGCAGATCCGCCCGCTTGCCGTCGATGAGGACGCCGGGAGGTTCCCCATCTGCGCCCAGATACGCGCCTTTCTCCCGCGTGAGCACGATCTCGGCCCTGCCCTCGAGCACCATCCTTTCACCGGGGCATACGCCGGAGATTTCGATGTCGCGGGCGTAGATGCCCCTCTCCTCGTAGCGGAACAGGCAAGCCTCCCTGGCTCCCGTGATTTCCTTGAGCCTCTCCAGGCCCATCCTCTTCAGGGTTGGCGGGTCGAGGGTCGCGGCAATGGTTTCGGGAAAGCCGTCTATCTCGGCTAAGCGCCGTTCCATCTCCTCCCGCTTCCCGCGCTCCGCGCGCTCCATGGCACGCATGATCGCGGCCTGGGCGCGCAGGAAGTCACGGTTAAAAGTAACTTCTCCTTCGCGTGCGGCAGACGCGTTTTCGGCCGCGTCCAGGAGCGCATCCGCCAGTTCATGCCCGGTCACGCCCGACTCGAAGAGGGCGCACGCGCTTTCCTCGAGGGCTTCCAGCCCCGCTTCCCCGCTACCTTCCTGCCCGGCATACACGAAGAGGGAGAGCGCCTCGCAGAAGGAGGCCACGTCGGCGAGGGAGAGGTGGCCTTTCCCCGCCAGTCTTTTTTCCAGGGAGAAACGCAAACGTTCCCCAACCTTGTTTCCACTTCCCAGGGCCGCCTCGCTCTTCATCGCTTCCACTCGCATCCCTTTCCAGGCACTTCGTGCTCTCAGCCTTATTTATCGGCATTACGGGATGGCCGTCTTAACGAGAGCGGGCAACCAAGTGAAATCGAGGTTATTAGCTCATCGCCTTCAGCAGGTTACCCATCCCCGCCCGGGATGTTCGCTTTAATAAGAGCGGTCGGCTGATTGAAGCCGGATTTGTAGATGTGGATTATTTCATCGCCTTGAGCAGGTTGCCCATTTCCACCGCCGTCAGCGCCGCCTGCCAGCCCTTGTTGCCCTGCTTGGCGCCGGCGCGCTCCACCGCCTGCTCTATGGTATCCGCGGTGATGATCCCGAACACCGTGGGTACCCCGTGGTCAAGGTTGACGCGGGCAATTCCCTTGGATACCTCGGATGCCACGTACTCGAAATGGGGGGTGGACCCCCTGATCACCGCGCCCAGGCAGATAACCGCGTCGTACTTGCCGCTCCGCGCCAGCATAGACGCCACCAGAGGGATCTCGAAGGAGCCCGGCACCCACGCCACGTCGATGCTGTCCATGTCCGCATCGTGCCTTTTCAGGGCATCGAGGGCCCCGTCCAGCAACCTCGTGCTTATGAACTCGTTGAACCTGCTCACCACCAGCGCGAACCTGAGGCCGGTCGCGACAAGGTGCCCCTCGTAAACCGCCATGGACCTCTCCTTTCCTCCTATAGCTCCAGCAGGTGGTCTAGCTTTTCCCTCTTGGCCTTGAGGTAGGCGTAGTTCTCCTCGCAGGGCTCTATGGCGAGCGGCACGCGCTCCACCACCTTCAGGCCGTAACCCTCCAGACCGACCCTTTTCGCGGGGTTGTTGGTGAGGAGGCGCATGGTGGTGAGGCCCAGGTCCGAAAGTATCTGCGCGCCGATGCCGTAATCCCTTGCGTCGGGCGGGAAGCCCAGCTCGAGATTGGCCTCCACGGTGTCCATACCTTCCTCCTGGAGCATGTACGCCCGCAGCTTGTGGGGAAGGCCGATGCCGCGCCCCTCGTGTCCGAGGATGTAGAGGAAAACCCCCTCTCCCTCCTCCTCTATCATCTGCAGCGCCACCCGCAACTGCACCCCGCAGTCGCACCGCAGGGAGGAGAACACGTCCCCGGTGAGACATTCGGAATGCACCCTTACCAGGACGTTTTCCTTCCCCTGCACGTCTCCCTTGACCAGCGCCAGGTGGCAGCGTCCATCCACCAGGGATTCATAGCCGATGGCGCGAAACTCTCCGTAGGCGGTGGGCATGCGCACCTCCGCCACGCGCTTGACCAGGGTCTCGGTACGGTTGCGGTAGCGGATGAGGTCCTCTATGGTCACCATCTTCAGGCCGAACCGCTTCTTGATCTCCGCGAGCTGCGGGACCCTGGCCATGGTCCCGTCCTCGTTCATGATCTCGCAGATCACCCCGGCGGGGTAAAGTCCCGCCAGGCGCGCCAGGTCCACTGCGGCCTCGGTATGCCCCGCCCGCCTTAGCACCCCGCCCTCGCGCGCGCGCAGGGGGAACACGTGCCCCGGCTTGGAGATGTCCTCGGGGCGGGTCGCGGGATCTATCACCGTCTGGATGGTCACCGCGCGATCGTAGGCGGAGATACCGGTGGTGATCTTCCCCTTGGCCCCTATGGAGACCGCGAAGGCGGTCTCGTGGGTGGAGGTATTATTGGTTACCATGGGGTGGATTTCCAGCTCGTCCAGGCGCTCCGCTATGCAGGGCATACAGATAAGTCCCCGGCCATGCTTGGCCATGAAGTTGATGGCCTCGGGCGTTACCTTCTCCGCCGCCATCAGGAAATCCCCCTCGTTCTCGCGGTCCTCGTCGTCCACCACGATGATGATCCTGCCCGCGCGGATCTCCTCGATGGCCTCCTCTATACTGTCGAAGGGGCTCTCCTCGTCGCGGGCCTCGACCGCTTCCCTTTTCTCTTTCTCTTCCATCACATGAACCCTCCCTCAGCGAGTTTTTCCATCAGCGAATGCTCGCGCTCCTCCCGGATCTTTCCAGGAAGGCCGCGCTCGAGATAGCTCCTCACGTACTTGGCTATGATATCCACCTCCAAATTTACCTTGTCTCCGGGCTTCAGAACCCTGAGGTTGGTCTCCTCCACGGTGTGCGGGATGGCCGCCACGCTGAACCCGTCCTCCGTGAGCGCGCTTATGGTGAGGCTTATGCCGTCCACGGCTATGGAGCCCTTCAGGACCAGGTATGCCCTGATCTCCGCCGGGCAGGAAAACGAGTAATCCCTGCCCGCGCCGACCTGCTTTATCTCCTCCAGCTCTCCCACGCCGTCCACGTGCCCCTGCACGATGTGGCCCCCCAGGCGGGAGCTTGGCGTGAGTGCTCTCTCGAGGTTCACCTCGCGTCCGCGGCCCGCCGTCCCCAGAGTGGTGCGCGCCAGGCTCTCCCCGGATACGTCGGCGGTGAAATGCCCCTCCCCCAAGGCGGTCACGGTCAGGCACACCCCGTTGACGGCCACCGAGTCCCCGATAGCCAGGCCGTCCAGTATCCTGCGGCAGGAAACGGAGATCAGCGCGTCCTTCTCCCGTTTCCTGATCTCCCTTATCCTGCCCACCTCCTCGATAATTCCCGTGAACATGCCCCTCAACGCCTCCCGATCTCTGCCTCCAGGAGCAGGTCCCGCCCCACCCTGCGCGCTCTCCTCCAGCGCAGGTTCAGGGCCTCCCCCGGGTCGAACACCGATCGTCCCTCCGCCCAGGTCCTGGCCTCCGCGTCCCCGAAGACCTTGGGAGCGACGAACAGGGCCAGCCTGTCGGCAAGCCCCTCCTCCAGAAAAGACCCCACCAGGGTGGGACCGCCCTCGACCATCAGGCGGGCGACGCCCATGCCCCCCAGGATCCGCAGCAGCTCTTCCAGGTCCACGCGGCCCCCTTTCTCCGGCACCTCCAGGACCTCTACTCCCCTGGTGCGCAGGCGTTCGCGTTTTCCCGCGTCATGCCCAGGTGTGGCCGCCACCAGCACCCTCGGCTCACCGCCCTTCGCCAACCTTCTTTGCTCGGGTATGGAAAGGCGCGAGTCCACCACCACCCTCAGCGGGGGCCGTGCGCGTCCGAGGGGGACCAGGCGCACGGTCAGCTCCGGATCGTCCTCCTCCACCGTCCCCCGGCCCACCATCACCGCGTCGCTGTCCCTCCTCATGCGGTGAGCCTCTTTCCTCGCCTCATCGCCGGTGATCCAGCGCGACGCCCCGGTCCTGGTGGCCACCCTGCCGTCCGCGGTGGCTGCCACCTTCACCAGCACCAGGGGTTTCCCGCTGGTCACCAGCTTTTCGTATGCTTCGTTCAACATGCGGGATTCCGCCTCCAGGAGCCCCTCCTCCACCATGATGCCCGCTTCCCTGAGCCTTTCCGCGCCTCCCCCCTTCACGTGCGGGTTCGGGTCCCTGCAGGCCATCACCACCCGCCTGATGCCGGCGTTGATGATCGCCTCCGTGCAGGGAGGCGTCCTTCCGTGGTGGTTGCACGGCTCGAGGGTAACGTAAAGGTCCGCCCCCCTGGCCGACTCCCCCGCCTTCTCTATGGCCTCCGCCTCCGCGTGGGGAGTGTATGGTCCCTTGTGGTACGCTTTGGCGAGCAACCGTCCGTCCTTTACCAGCACTGCACCCACCATAGGGTTGGGGTGGGTCATCCCCCTGCCCCTGGCCGCCAGGGAGAGCGCCATCCTCATGAATTTCCTGTCTTCCGCTTTCACGCGCATCGACCTTTCCCGCGACGAAAAAGGGCGCCGGGAGAAAACCCGGCGCCCGTACTCGGCCGCCTTGAGGTCTTCTCCCATCCGGACTTTCACCGTCGGTGCCGGAATTCCACCGGCTCTGCCTTTGGCTCGCGGACTTTCACCGCCGGTCGGGGTTTTCACCCTGCCCCGAAGACCACGTCGTCGATATATGGATTATATGGGAATTGCGCCCTTTTTGTCTATGTTACCCATGGAGCGGACTCGGTTTTTCCCCTTGTCTAATTACCTTGTCCAGTCAGGAGGATAAGGGTTGTCTCGCAGCCTCCCAAAAGCCGCAAAGCGCCCGTCGAAACGATACGGCATCCATGAGGTGAAGGCCTGACGGCGGCACCTTGTGATATTCCTGTTGTCAGGTAATGCCGGGGTGCATGTCGAGCACGCGGCGGATCTCCTCCGCCGCGGCGCGGGGATCGGGAGCAGAGTAAATGGATGAGCCGACCACCACGATGTCCGCCCCCGCGTCGAGGACGGCGTCCAGGTTGTGCGCCTTGACGCCCCCGTCCACCTCCACCTCCAGGCTCAAGCCCTGGCGGCGCGCCTCCCCCTTGATCTCTCCCACCTTCCCCAACGCCTCGGGGATGATCTCCTGCCCCCCGAATCCCGGCATCACCGTCATCACCAGGACGTAATCCGTGATCTCGAGGTGATCGAAGACGCGTTCCGCCGGCGTCTGCGGGTTCAGCACTATTCCCGCGCGCTTTCCCAGGTTGCGCACGAGCCCTAGTATCTCGCCCGGATGCCTGGTGACCTCGGCGTGAAAGGAGATCCAGTCCGCTCCCGCGCGGGCGAAGTCCTCCACGAACTCCGCCGGGTGGGCGATCATGAGGTGCACGTCCAGGGGGGTCTCCGTGAGTTCCCTCACCGCTTTAACTACCAATGGACCGAAGGTGATGTTGGGTACAAAGTTGCCGTCCATGACGTCGAGGTGGATAACGTCCGCCAGGCCTTCCACCTGGGCGATGGCTCGAGCGAGGTCACGGAAATCTGCGTTAAGTATGGAGGGCGCGAGCTTGACCCTAGCCACCCCCGTCACCCCCCAGGGAGAAAACGCGTAAAGCCACGTAGGTGGGTCCGGAGGGGGAGAGTATGCTGCGGTAGAGCGTTAGCTCCCCCACCTCGAAGGCCATACTGTCCACCCTTTCCATGTTCGCCGCCAACTCCACCAGGAACGCGGAGCAGTCGAAGGGCTCCCTCAGCCTGGCCACCGTAAGGTGCCCACGGTAGTCCCTCCCCTCGCGCTTTACGCCGGCCTTCTCCAGCCTGACGTCGAGCTTGCCGGCCACCGCGGCCGCCTCCTCCTCGCCTTCCGTCATCCCCACCCACAGCACCCTCGCCCTGGTACGCGAGGGGAAGGCCCCGCACTTTCCCAGCCTCACCGTGAAGGGGGCGCACCTGGCCGCCGCGGCCGTTATCTCGTTCGACAGGCGTTCGAGCCTCTCCTCCCCGTACTCCCCGATGAATTTCAGCGTTATGTGCAGGTTTTCAGGCCTTACCCACCTCCCGCCCGGGACCTTTTCCTTGAGCGGCTCCAGGGCGCTGGAGACGGCCTCCCTGACCAGGGGCGGGATATCCGCCGCCACGAACAGCCTCAGTCTTTTCTCAGCGCACATTCCCGATATCGCCGTCTCTCACATAGAGCAGGACGATGGTCAGGGCCACGGTGACCGCGAAACGCCTCACCCGCTCGCGGTCCCCGGGGAGCCGGTATTTCCAGGCCCAGTCTCCCGTGTTGTCGCTCAGCCCGAACGCCACCGTCCCCGGGGGCTCGCGCTCCCCTCCAGAACCCGGTCCCGCCACCCCCGTCAAGGCGACGCCTATGCTCGCGTCGAGGGCTTCCCTGGCGCCGCGCGCCATGGCCGCCGCCACTTCCTCGCTCACTGCCCCTACTGCCTCAAGCAGCGCACGGTCCACCCCCAGGAGCCTTTCCTTGGCGCCGTAATCGTAGGCGATGATGCCCCCCTTGAAATAATCCGAGCTTCCGGGCACGGAGGTTATGGCCTCTCCCAGCATCCCCCCGGTGAGGGATTCCGCCACCGCCAGGGTGAGTTTCCGCGCGCGCAACTCCTTCCCCAGGTTGCCCTCCAGGGTCTCGCCGCCCTCGGCCACCACCCAGCGTCCCAGCTTTTCCTTGACCCTTCGCTCCGCCTCCGTGAGGTTCCCTGGATCCGCTCGCGAGGAAAGCTTGATCTCGATCCGCCCCTCCGCCACGCGGAAGGAAGCGCTTACGCCCTCGAGCCCCGCGATGGCCTCCAGGACCTCCTCCCCGACCTCCGATTCCGGCCTCGCCGCCACCAAAAGGGAGAAGCTCTCTCCCTCCTGACCCGGCGCAAGGGCGGAAAGGCGCCGCCAAAGCTCGTTCTCCATTATGGCGCGCATCTCGTGGGGGACGCCGGGCAGGAGGACGATGGCCTTGCCCCCTTGCAGCAGCCACTGGCCCGGCGCCGTTCCCAACCCGCTCTCCAGGGGCTCAGCGCCTTTGAGCAGATCGGCCTGCTTGAAATTGCTCGGAGACGCCTCCCTCCCCATGGACGCGAAGAATTGATCGAGCTTACGCTCGATGCGTGGGTCCCTGACCAGGGGGAGGTCTAGGGCTTCCGAGACCGCCTCCCTGGTCAGGTCATCGTCGGTGGGGCCGAGGCCTCCGGTGATCACCAGGAGATCTGCCGCCTCCATCGCCTGGACAACGGCGGCCTTGATGAGCTCTGCGTCATCCCCCACCACCTCGCGCAGCACCACCTCGACGCCGAGGGAGCGCATCTTTTCGGAGATGAAAGAGGAGTTGCTTTCCTCGACCCTGCCATCCAGGAGCTCGTCTCCCACGGCGAGGAGCGCGCACGTCCTAATCTCGGCCATTCTCGGATTTCACCAGGTACTTGTTCGCCTTGAGCATGTAATCTATTCCAGAATACAGGGTCAACGCCACGGTCACCGCCACCGCCGCCCTCTCCAGCGACGCGTAGGGCTCTTCGTCTCTTTCCATGATCACCAGCAACAGGGCCAGGAGTTGCGAATTGGTCTTGAGCTTTCCCCAGATGCTGGCCGGCACAGAGGAACCCCTGGCGCCGGCGTAAACCCGGAACAGGGTTATGAAGGCCTCTCTTCCTATGATCAGGCAGGGCATCCATGCCGGCAGCCTCTTGCGCACCGACAGCATCGCGAAAGCGGTGGAAAGGCATACCTTGTCCGCGAGGGGATCCAGAAACTGCCCCAGCCGCGTTTCCTTGCCCTGCTTTCTCGCCAGGTGTCCGTCGAGGAAATCCGTGGCCGCCGCCGCCAGCACCGCCGCGGCCGCCATGCCGTTTCTCCTCCGGTCGTCGTCCCGCAGGAAGAACGCTATCGCAGGGGCAAGAAGTATGCGGGATACGCTAAGCGCGTTGGGAAGGTTCCAGTTGCTTGCGCCCCGCGGGACGCCCTTCTCTCGCTTACTCTCTGACCTCGCCATGCAGGTCTATCCCTTCCGTGGAGACGATGTTCACCCTCAGGCAGGCTCCGGGTTTCAGAACCGGCGCGTCGCGGATGAATACGACCCCGTCGATCTCCGGGGCCTCCCTCCAGGACCTCGCCTCCCAGAAGCCGGGGGCCTCCGTGCTCCGCCCCTCGACGAGGACATCGAAGTCCCTTCCCACCTGCTCCGACGCGATCTCCCGCATGATCTCCTCCTGGACCTCGGAAAGCTCCTTTATCCTGGACCGGATGACTCCCTTTCCTACCGTGGGTTGCAGGAGAAACGCCGGCGTGCCTTCCTCATGAGAATAACCAAAAAGGGCAAGCCAGTCAAAACGAGCCACCTCGATGAACCGCCGCAGCTTAGCGTATGCCTCGCGGTCCTCGCCGGGAAATCCCACCATGAAAGTCGCCCGCACCGCCACCTCCCCCAGGCGCTCCCGCGCCCTCTCCAGAAGGCGTAAATGCGACTTCTCGTCTCCGTGCCTGCCCATTGACCCGAGCACCCTCGCGTCCACGTGCTGGAAGGGCAGGTCAAGGTAATTGCAGACACGAGGCGATCGCATGGCCTCCAGGACGCTGTCGCTCAGCCCCTCGGGGTGCATGTACATGACGCGCAGGCGGAACTCGCCCTCCAGATCCGAAAGCCTCTCTATCAGTTCACGCAGCCGTGGCCTGCCATAAATATCCAGGCCATACTGGGTGGTATCTTGGGCAATCAATACCACCTCGCGGGCTCCTTCGCCGACGAAATGCCGCACTTCCTCCTCGATGTCATCCATACCCCTCGACCTCAGGGAGCCCCTTATGGAAGGTATGGCGCAGAAGGCGCAGCGCCTCGAGCATCCCTCCGCGATCTTCACGTACACGAAACCCCTGCCCAGGGTGCCGGAGACGGTCCTGCCCACGCCACGGCGCGATAATTTTCTCCTGGGGGCAGCGTCCCTTGCCCGACCCGCTCCACCGTGACGGGAACCACGGATCCCCCTTCTCCCCGCAGCGTCACCCTGGGAAAACCCTTCCAGCGCCGCCACCAGGTCCTCGTGGGCTTCGCAAGGAAGGAAGGCATCAACCTCAGGGAGGAGTTCCGCGAGCTTTTTCGCCCCGTACCTCGCCACCATGCAGCCCGTCATCACCAGCACGGCGCCGGTCTCCTCCTTCAGGTCCGAGAGTTCCAGTACCTCCTCGATGCTCTCCTCGAGCGCGGGGGCGATAAAGGCGCAGGTATTGACGACGATGACCGTCGCGGCGCGGGGGTCCACTTCCCTTTTCCACCCCGCTTCCGCAAGTCGCGTCGCGATGAGGTCTGAGTCGACCTCGTTCTTGGGACACCCAAGGGTCAGGAGGAAATAGCCTCGCCTCTCGTTTTCATGGATCCATGGATATTGGGGAGACATCAACGCTCTCCGGCAACGGAATCGTGGGCTCAGGGGTTCGGGCTCGCCCTCGACGGTCAGATCTTTATGGTTTTTATCTTCTCGGCCACCCCGCTCCCGACGTCTTTGCCCGAGAAGAAGGACACGGACTTCTCGATTTTCTCCGCCAGGGCAGGCAGCTGATCCGCGGTCAGGTCGTCGGGGGTGGTCCCGATAAGCTCGCAGTTCTTCTTCACCGTGGCCTTGGCGATAAAGTCACCTACCGCCGCTGAGAGGATCTTTTCAACCTCTTGTGCCAGCCTGTTCGCCACCATGACCTCCTGCCCTAATACCCTTTGGGGTAGATTATACCAAACACCGCTTATACAGGTTAACCATGTTTTTATTTTCTCCAATGGCCTATTACTCAGCATCCGGCACCGGGGTCGGCCTGGTACTGGTTCTTATCATGGCTTTTGCCCCGGGGATGCGATGCGGAAATGGACGGCTTTGCTGCGAAACGAAAAAAGCGAAGACGTGACCCTGTGCTCGTGCATGGGATCCGGGTCGTGCCATGACTTTCCGCTGCGTCGATACCATGCGCAAACAAGTTGCCGTATTAAGGAAGAAAAATGTCAACAAACAACCCCAGGCTATGTTGGTAAAAGCGGAGGCACGATACTTTTCGCTGCTCGGGCACGTCACCCGTATGCTTCCCCATCCCGGCCCGGAATCATGCGTCGGTTCCTTACTTGGCCGCCTCCCGCCGCCTCTTCTCCTCCAGCTCCTCAACGCTCATCAACACCGCCCTGGGCTTGCTCCCCTCGTATCCGCCCACCACCCCGATCTCCTCCATGAGGTCCACCAGTCTCGCCGCGCGCGCATATCCCACGCGCAGCTTCCTCTGCAAAAGCGACGCAGAGGCCACTCCCGATCTCACTACGATCTCTATGGCCTCTTCCAGAAGTTCATCGTCCCTGGACTGATCCTTCCCCTCCCTGGCGGCATCCTGCATGATCTCCTCTCTGTATTCGGCCTTTTTCTGCCGCTTGATGAAGGCTATGACGGCGGTGATCTCCCTTTCCGAAACGTAGGAACCCTGCACCCTTACCGGCTTGGAGCTGCCCGCGGGAAGGAAAAGCATGTCACCGTGGCCCACCAGCTTCTCCGCTCCTCCCACGTCCAGGATGACGCGCGAGTCCGCCTGGCTGGCGACGGTGAAGGCGATGCGGGAGGGCATGTTCGCCTTGATGAGGCCGGTCACCACGTCCACGGATGGCCTCTGCGTGGCCACCACCAGGTGTATGCCCACCGCCCTGGCCATCTGGGCGATCCTGGCGATGGAGTCCTCCACCTCCGATGGAGCCACCATCATCAGGTCGGCCAGCTCGTCTATGACCACGAGGATGTAGTGCATCTCCGGGAACGCCCTCTCGCCGTGTTCGTCCTTCTCTTTCTCCAGCCCTTCCTTGAGAGCTGAACGGTAGGCGAGTATGTTCTTCACCCCTGCCCGCGAAAGCACCTGGTAGCGCATCTCCATCTCGCGCACCACCCAGGCCAGCGCGGCCGACGCCTTTTTTGGGTCTGTGATAACCGGGGCCAGCAGGTGAGGGATGCCATTAAAATGGGACAACTCCACGTACTTGGGGTCTATCATCATCATGCGCACCTCGCTGGGGGGGGAGGACATGAGCACGGAAGCGATCATGGCATTGATGCAGCAACTCTTTCCCGTTCCCGTCGCTCCAGCGAGAAGCAGGTGCGGCATCTCCCGCAGGTCGACTATGATGGGGTGACCCGACACGTCCATCCCCAACCCCACCTTCAAGGGGGACTTCGACTTCCTTGCCTGGGGAGAGGCAAGGATGTCGCCCAGCGTCACCAGGTCCCTCTCGCGGTTGGGGATCTCGATGCCGATGGCGGATTTTCCAGGTATGGGGGTGATTATCCTGATATCCGGAGATGCGAGGGCATAGGCGATGTCATCGCTCAAGCCCAGCACGCGGTTCACCTTAACGCCCGACCCCAATTCGACCTCGAACCTGGATACGGTGGGCCCCCGCGTTACCGTGGTCACAGCCGCGTCCACCCCGAAATCCCTCAGCGTCTTCTCCAGCACCGCGATGCTCTCGTTCACGCTGCGATGCGAGATGGAGCTCCTCTCTCCCGATCTCGCCAGCAGCTCCAGGGGCGGAAGGCGGTACGATTTCGAGGGTTCCGATGGCACATCGATGGCCAGTTGACCGTCATCGCCTACCATGATATCGGTTGGGGAGAGTTCCGCGGAGCTTTCGGGAGGACGGGGGGGGAGAGGAGCCACCGGAGGCGCCTCCTCAATGCCGGTTATCGGCGCGGCAGACATCCCGGGCTTGGGGGCGGCCTTTTTCTTCCCCTCCCTCTCCACGCTGGAGCGTTTCCCGACCTGCGATGCCTCCCTGGCCCTCTCCGCTTTGATCCTCGCCCTCTCCCTGCGTCTCCTCTCCACCCTATCCTGGAAATACTTGGAAAATGTTAAACCGGTCAGCAAGAGAAATCCCACCAGCGCCATGGCGATGAGAAGCACGTACGCGCCCGCCCTGCTGAAGAGCTTTACCAGGGGCCAGGACAGAACGGCGCCAACCAGTCCTCCGCCTTCCTCGAGTCCCGCGCGGGTGAACATCTCCTCCGGGGAACCGACGCGGAGATGCAGCAGGGCGCATGCCGCCAGTCCCATGATGGCGATCCCCGAGAGCTCCACCCAGGTGATGCGCCAACGTTCCCCCTCCCCCATGTCTCCCAGCCTGCCGAAAAGGAGCGCCAGGCCCAGGAAAAACGCCAAGAAGGGTAGGGAGAACCGCACGCCTCCCAGGAGGTAAGAGCCGAAGAGGTCAAGCCCGCGCCCCACGGGGCCCAGAGCGTGGAGGTAAAAGGCGAGGAGGAAAAGCGCTCCCGCGGTGACGGTGGCGACGCCGTAGATCTCCCGCAGATTTCGCGGCAGACCCTTGCCGTCCTGTCCAGGCCGCTTCGCGCCGCCCTTCTTCGCGGCCTTCGAGGAAGCCCGTCCGTTTCCGCTCCCCGCTTTACCCGCTTGCTTTTTCCTTCCGCCGCCCTGCCTGGACATGTCGTATCCCTCAATCCTCGTCAAACGCATCGGGGCTTGTTTCCCGCCTCGTATGTCTCCTTTTCTTCTATGTCGCCTTGCCGCCGACCTGCACTCGCCATCGACGCTGGTCGTTTCCCGCCTGTATGTCGTGTGCTTTACCATTAGCCTGCAAGCGACACCTCTTTCTTCTTTCAAAGATAATACTTCCACGCTTCCAAGCCCTTCACCTTCGCCCCTCGAGGCGAGGTCGATAGACATATGGAGTCCCGCGCGCTTCTAACCGCTCCGCGTTCTACTCTGACCGCAAAGCTTCTCTCAGTACGGAACCGCGGCTTCCCTCAGGCGCCATGGCCGGGCCCATGCTCCCTGCTTTTCCCGGCCTCCATCCGCGTGCCCGCGGCTCGAGGCATACCTTCGAAGGGTCATGGCCGTTGTTCCAGGCCCACCACCTTGTCCAGTGAACGACCATGGAAAAAAGGGCGAATTGTGAGGGTCGGGTTGGGGGTTCACGGGTCCATGACCTTGTTTATCTATGCTTGCCCCTCCCACTGATCGGACTCGCGGGTCCGCCGCGGCCGGGTTCACAGGTCCATGACCTTGTCCAGGCCCAACACCAGTCCTTTGAAATCCCTTATCCTGCGTAGGGCCAGTATTACCCCGGGCATGAAAGAGGTCCGGTCATAGGAATCGTGGCGTATGGTGAGGGTCTGTCCCCGGCCTCCGAAGATGACCTCCTGGTGGGCCACAAGGCCGGGCAGGCGCACGGAGTGCACGCGCACACCGTGCAGCTCGATTCCCCGCGGGCCGCCGCCCTCCGGCTCCTTATGCGAAGAGATCTCCTCTCCGCCCACCAGGCGCGCGGTCATGCGCGCCGTACCCGAGGGCGCGTCCAGTTTCGCCGGGTGGTGAAGCTCCACGATCTCGCATGCCTCCATGTGCCTGGCGGCCCTGCGCGCGAAGTCCATCATCAGCACCGCGCCCACGGCGAAGTTCGGGGCCACCAGGCAGCCCACCCCGGCACGGTCAGCTTCCGACGAGAATCTGTCCAGGTCCTCCGCCTCGAAGCCCGTCGTCCCCACCACGCAATGAATTCCCCTCGAAAGGGCGAAGACGACGTTATTCCTCGCGGCCTCGGCCACGGAGAAGTCCACCATCGCCTCGGCCCCGGCCCTCTCCAGCTCCCCGATATCCGCCGACACCTTCAGGCCGACTCCCGTTCCCGGCGCCAGCTCCTCAACTCGTTTTCCCTCCCAGGCCGGGTCCACGGCGCAAACCAGCTCCATGTCCGTTTCGGCGACCACCGCCCTGCAGACCTCCCTGCCCATGCGCCCGCCGGCCCCACAAACGCCTATCCTCATGGTCCCCCCTTTCCTTTCCGTCGCCCGTCACGGATGGCCTCGCTTCCTCCGAACGTGGTTCTCGTGGGTTCCATTTCCTGATCGATGGAGCGCTTGCCTTTCCATCAAGGAATAAGCCCCTGCGTCGAGATCGACCCCGCGTTGCCATTATATCCCAAGACGAACCGTGGCCCCGACGCGCTGCGGTGCGCGTACTCGCGGGTACGCCTACGCCGCCACGGTGCGTCTCCCAACGAGGAGCGTTTCCACAGCTTTTGAAGCGGCTACCGTCTCCTCAGAACAGGTGGCCCTGAAGCTCCCGGTCGCCGAAAGGCCCGATGACCGTCGCCACCAGTTTTCGCTCTCCGAAGAGATCCTTCGCTAGCTTCCAGACGTCTTCGGCAGTAACCGCGTCTATCCGGTTCAGCAGCTCGTCCAGGCCGAATATATCTCCCCCGCAGATCTCCGCCTTGCCCAGCCTGGTCATGCGGCTTCCGCTGTCCTCTAGGCTGAGCACCAAGCTGCCCTTGATGTGGTCCTTGGATCGCGACAGCTCCTCCTCGCTCACGCCCTTCTCGGTGATCCGTGCTATCTCCTCCTTTATCAACTCCAGCACCGCGGATACGTTCTCGGGGCTGGTGCCCGCGTACACCGCCACCAGCCCGGTCTCCACGTACATGGAATGGTAGGAGAACACAGAGTAGGCGAGGGCCCTTTCCTCCCTTATCTTCTGGAAAAGCCGTGAGCTCATTCCCCCGCCCAGGATATTGTCGAGAACGGCGAGCGCGAAGCGTGAAGGGTGCTGCCTTGGGAGGCCCTGCGTGCCCAGCACCACGTGCGCCTGCTCGGTCTGGCGGTCGTAAACCACGGTGTGCGGCCGGATCTCGGGCACAAAGGAATGGCGAGCCGCGTTCCCCTCACCTGCATCGCAGTCCACCAGGCGGCTCACCAACTCCACCATCCGTGCGTGGTCGACGCTTCCGGCCGCCGCGACCACGATGTTGCGCGGGATATAGTGGCTGCGGTAGTATTCCGCGATCTCCTCGCTTCCCAGGGTGCGGATAACGTTCTGGCTGCCCAGCACGCTCTGTCCCAGGGGGTGGGTTTCCCACAACGCGGAAACGAAGAGGTCATGGATGATGTCGTCCGGGGAGTCCTCGTGCATGG
Source organism: Actinomycetota bacterium (assembly GCA_013178005.1). GTDB lineage: Bacteria > Actinomycetota > Geothermincolia > Geothermincolales > RBG-13-55-18 > Solincola_B. The sequence goes on along the minus strand of JABLXL010000012.1, from coordinate 26,030 downwards.
CGATCTCCTCCAGGATGACCCTCCTTTCCGCGTCCACGTCCTGTTGGCGCAGCAGGGAGTGGAAGAGCATGTCCGTCATGACCTCGATGGCGTCGTCGAGTCTCTCGTCCAGCACCTTGGAATAAAAGCACGTATACTCCTTGGCCGAGAAGGCGTTCAGCTCCCCGCCCATGGCGTCGAACTCTTCGGCGATGCGCCGGGCGGTGCGGCGCGAGGTCCCCTTGAAGAGGAGGTGCTCTATAAAGTGGCTTATGCCCGAGAGCTCGAGCGGCTCGTCGCGGGATCCGACTCCCACCCAGAACCCCGTGGTCACGCTGCGCAGGCTGGGCATCCGCTCGGTGAGGACGCGGATGCCGCATTCCAGGTCCGTGCGCTGGAAATCGTTACCGTACATGGGCCGTGGGCTCGCTCCCCGCGCCTCAGTCGCGCCGCGGATGCCCCTGGTCACCCCTGCCCCGGTTCCTGTCGTTATGTCTTCCCGACTGTCCGGAGGAGTTCCGTTGCTGGGACCTTGGGTTCTTTCGCTGATCGTAACGGCCGTCGCCCCTTCGCTCTTCCCGCAACGGGGATGCCTCGGCGATGTGGCTTGGTATCTCCAGGTCCACGGCTTTCAGGTTGACCCTCCCCAGGTTGTCTATCTCCGTGACCTCCACCTTGACGCGGTCGCCCACGTTTATAACGTCTTCGACCTTGGGGATATGGCGGTCCGAGAGCCTGGATATGTGCACCAGGCCCTCCTTGCCGGGCAGGTATTCCACGAAGGCCCCGAAGCTGGTGGTGCGGGTCACCGTGCCCTCGAACTGCTCTCCCGGACGCGCTTCCCTGATTATCTGCTCCACCATCAGGCGCGCCCCCTGTGCGCTGGCCAGATCCTTGGCGGTGATGAACACCCTGCCATCGTCCTCGATGTCCAGCTCCACGTCGTGCTCGGCCACTATGCGGTGGATCACCTTGCCGCCCGGGCCGATGACCTCCCGTATCTTGTCCACTGGCACCTCGAAGGTGACCACGCGAGGCGCGTAGGGAGACAGCTCCTTGCGGGGCTCTGGTATCGCCTCGCGTATCTTGCGCAGCACGTACAGGCGCGCCTCGCGAGCCTGGGCTAACGCGCGCTGCATGGTCTCGACGGTTATGCCTCGGATTTTCATGTCCATCTGCAGCGCGGTGACGCCCTCGTCGGTTCCCGCGACCTTGAAATCCATATCGCCGTACTTGTCTTCGAAGCCCTGGATGTCGGTAAGGACCGCCACGCGATCCTCCTCCTTGATGAGCCCCATGGCTATTCCCGCCACCGCCTTGTTCTCCTTCAGCGGCACGCCCGCGTCCATCAGGGCCAGGCTGGAGGCGCATACCGAGGCCATGGAAGTCGATCCGTTGGAGGAGAGAACCTCTGACACCAGGCGGATGGTGTAGGGAAAGCGCTCCTCGTCGGGGATGAGGTTGACCAGGGCCCTTTCCGCCAGTGCTCCATGCCCTATCTCACGGCGCCGTGGTCCGCGCAGGATGCCCGTCTCCCCAACCGAAAAGGGAGGGAAGTTGTAGTGGTGCAGGAACCTCTTGCTCTCCTCCGGGGAGAGGTCGTCGATCCTCTGCATGTCGCTGATGGGGCCGAGGGTCAGGAGGGTCAGCACCTGGGTGAGGCCGCGCTTGAAAAGGCCGGAGCCGTGGGTGCGCGATACCAGCCCCACCTCGCAGGTGATGGGGCGGATGTCCTCGGGCCTCCTGCCGTCTATGCGCGTCTCCTCCTCAACCACCATGCGCCGCATGGACCTTCCCACCAGCTCGTCGAAGTACGCCTTCGCCGCTTCCAGCAGGTCCTCCGGCGCTCCCTCCATCTCGGCGGGGAGCAGGATCTCGTTGAGCAGGTTCTCCAGGGCGTGGTCCCTTTCCGTCTTCTCGAGCTGGTTGCCTGCGATCTCCCTTACCGCCTGTTCCACCCGTCTCTGCATCTCGGGGAAGCGCGCCGCCACGGCCTCGTAGTCGTGGGTCTTCAAGCTCACGCTGCGCTTGGGCTTGCCGATCTCCTCCGCCATGTGCTGCTGGATGCGGATCATCTCCCTGATTCCCTGCTTGGAGAACTCAAGCGCGTCGACGATCTCCTCCTCAGTCACCTGCGAGGCGCCCGCCTCCACCATGATCACGTCTACCTCGTTGCTCTCGGGATTCAACACTCCCGCGACCACCAGGTCGAGCTTACTGTCCTCCAGCTCCTGCAGGGTCGGGTTCATGGCCAGTCCGCTGGGCAACAGCCCCACCCTGACCGCGCCTATGGGACCGTTGAACGGTATATCGGATATGCACAACGCGGCGGATGCCCCGTTTATGGCCAGCACGTCCGGGGGGTTCGTCTGGTCCACCGATAATATGGTTGCTATTACCTGCACCTCGATGCGCATGCCCTCGGGGAAGCTGGGTCGCAGGGGTCGGTCTATCAGCCTTGCGGTGAGTATGGACTTCTCCGAAGGCCTTCCCTCGCGGCGGAAGAAACCCCCGGGAATCTTCCCCGCCGCGTACATGCGCTCCTCCACGTCCACCACCAGGGGGAAGAAATCCCGGTCCACCTCGTGCTTCGAGCCCATGGCTGTCACCAGGATGTCCGTTCCCCCGCAGGATATCATCACCGCGCCGTCCGCCAGCAAGGCAAGCTTGCCTATCTCGAACTCTATGGTTTTCCCGAATACATCGACCGAGTATCTTCTCGTTTCTTCGGTCATCTCCAATCTCATCTCCATTCTCGCTCTTTGCAGCCGGTGTCCCCGGCTTGGGGGCTGCCTAACGCCGCAGTCCCAGTCTTTCGATCAGCTCGCGGTAGCGCTCCACGTCCTTTTCCTTCAGGTAGTTGAGGAGCCTTCTCCTCTTCCCCACCATCTTGAGGAGTCCGCGCCGCGAATGGTGGTCTTTCTTGTGCACCTTGAGGTGCTCAGTGAGGTCCTCGATGCGCTTGGTAAGGATGGCGATCTGCACTTCCGCGGAGCCGGTGTCCTTGTCGTGCGCCCGGTATTCCTCGATGATCTCGAGCTTGCGCTCACTACTAAGGGGCATGCCTTATCACCTCCTTCATCCCCTTAAACCCAAGAAGGGAGACGGCACCCTCCCATCCTAGGCTTAGGTTAAGGCGGCCGTGGCCGCCGCTTCCGCCTGCGCACTGCGGTCAGGCCTATCAAATTATGTTATCACACGGCGGGCGTCGCGGAAAACCGCCGCACCTTTCCATGTGTCGTACCCATGCTCCGAGGCTGTCTTGGACGTTGCGCTTATCCGACGGAGGGCCCAGCGACTTCTTGACCGGGAAAACCCGTGACGACACATCGCCAATCCCTTTATTGTTCCAGGGCGGCCTCCACGTCACGGGCGATCTGCTCCGTAAGGGCGCGGGGATCGGGGAAGACCATGTCCCCCCGTAGCCGCCGCCGGAAGGACACCCCCAGGTAGCGATCGTACAGGTCCTCCTCCCATCCCGGTATATGGACCTCTATGCGCCGCTTGACCGAAGCCCCGTGCGCGAAGGTCCTGGCTTCGCCGATGTAGGTGACCGCGGGGTGGCCGTGATGCTCCAGGAAGGCCTCCCCGGAATAGACGCCGTTCGCGGGAAGACACCGGTTGTCGTGGACCTCCAGGTTCGCGGTGGGAAAACCGAGTTCGCGTCCCCTGGAATCCCCCCTGACCACCACTCCTTCGATCATATATTCCCAGCCCAGGCGGCGGTTCGCTCCCTCGATGTCCCCCTTTTCCACCAGGCCCCTGATGATGGTGCTCGAGACGACCTCGCCGTTCTCCCTGAGCAGGGGCACCGCGTCCACCGTCAACCCGTGGCGGGACCCTATCTCCGCCATGAAACCGGGGTCGCCCTCCCCTCCCCTGCCGAAACGAAAGTTCTCTCCCAGCACCACCTCCACCGCTTTCAAGCGGCTTACCAGGTATCCTTCGACGAATTCCGTCGCGCCGACGCGCGAGAACGACTCGTCGAAATGGACCATCAGCACCATGTCCACGTCAAGCTCCTCGAGCAGCCGCAGCTTCTGCGCGCTGGAGGAAAGCAGTCGAGGATGCTCCCCCGGCTTGAGCACTTCCAGGGGATGACGGTCGAAGGTGAAGACCACACACCGCAAGCCGAGCTCGCGCGCCCTTTCGTGGGCGATGGAGATGATGCGCCGGTGCCCGAGGTGCACGCCGTCGAACATCCCCACCGTCACCACTGTCCTCCCGATATCTTCGGGCAGGGCATCTATCCCGGGTATTACCTCCACGCGCCCTCCATATTCTTATGCATCAATACCCCTTCCCGCCTCCGGCGGAAAAGGAGCGGTCCGACTGCGCGCGCCCTTAGCCTAATCTCATCGACTTTCGACTCGCGCCTCGCATATGGCGTCCGGTGGGTTTGTGCCCCCGCTGGCGCGCATCCGCCTTTCCGATTCTTTCTAATTTTCCGAATCTTTCTAATTAGTACAGGTCACCGCAGAGCTTTTCAACCTGTAACATCATCTTCACCGATCGCGCCCACCACGCGTAGGGGCCGGGAAAGGAATGGGCTGGTCCGCGCGACCCGGTGCACCGCCAGGAGCGTTCCGCCACCCATCACCGCCACCGCCTCACCTTGCCTTACGCCCTCGTGCGCGCCCAGCAGCATCCCCTCCTCGATGGGGGCGCCGTTGACCACCGCCCCCGCGCATGATTCCTTCACCTCCACCATCCTCATGCCGCCCAGTGCCTCGTGCATTGGCCGTATGCAAGCCTCCCCCAGCACGAGATGCCTCCTCACCCCCTCTAAGGTCATGGCGTCAACGACCTTGAAAGGGCCGGACGCCTCCCTGCGCAACCGTGATAAGGTGCCTCCGCACGACAACGCCGTCCCGATCCTCGACGCCAGCTCCCTCACATAGGTGCCCGGGGAACACTCCACCACGAAGTCAGCCTCCGCCATGTCCCCGATGCGGCGAAAAGCGGTCATCTCCATACGGTATATCCTCACCCTGCGCGCCGCCAACTCCACCTGTTCTCCCCTGCGCGCATAACTATAGGCAGGCCGGCCCCGGTGTTTCACCGCCGAAAAAGCGGGCGGGGTCTGTTCCCATTCCCCCACCAAGCCCTCTATCACCTTCTTCACTTCTTCGACATCGCCAGCAAACCCCTTTTCTCTCAGCACGCTTCCCTGCATATCCATGGTCTCGGTCTCCCTGCCCAGAAGAACACGCGCCGAATATACCTTGGGTTCTCCCGGCACATAGGGGGCGAGCCTGGTCGCCCTCCCCACCAGCAGGACCAGCAGCCCCGTGGCCATGGGGTCCAGGGTCCCGGTATGGCCAACCCTGGCACCGCCCAGGAGCCCGCGAACCTCCCTGACTATGTCATGGGAGGTGGGGCCCTCTTCCTTGTCTATCAGGAGCACCCCGTGACACCCGAGGTCACGCATGGCGATCTCGCAACCTCTCCAACAACTCGCCGATGCTGCCTTCCAGGTCCTTCTCCGACGTGTATCCCGCCGCCATGGCATGGCCCCCGCCCCCAAGGACCCTGGCTATGGATGCCACCTCGACCTCGTCGCCGGAGCGTAGGCTTACCCTCACGGTGCCGTCGGGAAGCTCCTTGAACAGGGCCACCACCTCCGCACCCTTCACGCGGCGCAGGTAATCGATGAGGTCCTCGGCCTCCGCCAGCGTGGCGCCGGTTTCCTCCAGGTCGGACTGGGTTATGTAGCTGTAGACCAGGCGCAGGTTTTCCAGCCGTTGCGCCCTTTTCAGCGCCGTACCCAGCAAGCGCACGTACTGCAGTGACTGGGATTCGTAGATCTCCCTGGCCACGCCGTGCACGTCCGCGCCCGCCTCAGCGAGTTTCGCGGCCAGGACGAAAGCGGACGGTGTGGTGTTGCGATGCTGGAACCTCCCGGTGTCCGTCACCAGGCCCGCGTACAGGCAGGTCGCCGCTCGCCCGTCCAGCGCCCACGATGCCGCCTCGCATACCCGGTACACCAGTTCAGCGGTGGAGGAAGCCGCGGGGTCCACGTAATTTACGTCCGCGAAACGGGTGTTATCCTCGTGGTGGTCGATGTTCACGGTGAGGCCGGCTCGCTCGAACACCTGCTCCAGGGGCTCCATTCGCGAGAGGTTGCTGCAATCGAGGGCGATGAACACGTCGCAATTCCCGGGCAATGACTCGGGGGCGAGCAACGACTCCCTTCCCGGCAGGAACTCGTATTGCGGCGGATATTTCCAGGGCTCAGGCAGGGAGGGATAGACCTTCTTTCCCAGCCCGGAGAGCAGAATGGTCACGGCCAGCAGCGAACCCACCCCGTCGCCATCGGGGTTTACGTGCGAGGTGGCAACCACCGTTTTCGCCCTCTGCACCGCCGCCGCGACGCTCTCCGCCCCCTTCATTTCTCCTCCAGCCGGTTCAGTATTCCCTGCACCCGTTCGCTTACCTCCGCTCCCCGATCCAGCCTCAGCCTCAACTCTGGAGTGTACCTCATGCGCACCCTTCGACCCAGCTCACGACGCATGAAACCCTTCGCCCTCTCCATGGCCCGCATGCAATCGTCCACCTCTTCATCCGTCCCCAAGACGCTCAACCATACCTTGGCCTGCTTAAGGTCCGGGCTCACCTCCACCCTGGTCACGGTGACGAATCCCACGCGCGGGTCCTTTATCTTTTCCTGCACGATCTCGCCGAGGGCTTCCTTGCATGCCTCGTTGACCCTCTTCATGCGGTCGGGAATCATTTTCCGTACCTCGCTAACGCCTGCCGCAGTCACCGAAGATCAAGGCTTGAGGATGAAAACAGGGGATTCAAGTACCTCGGCCTTGTCCATAGCCCTGACGCTGCGCTCCACCTGGTTTAGCGTCTCGCGCACCGCGCTCTCGCTGTTGCTCACGCAGGAAATGCCTATGGTGCAGACCTGCCAGAGGTCCTGTTTGTCGACCTCGGCCACGCAGACGTTGAAACGATGGCGGGTGCGGTCGATGATGGACCTGATTACCTGTCGTTTCTCCTTCAACGACCTGCATTGGGGCATGTACAGCTCCAGCCTGAGCGCGCCGACGAACATGGGGACCTCCTCAGGAGTCCGTCCCCGCCTCGCCCCTGGGAACCTCCCGCATCTCCACCACCTCTATGACGTCTCCTTCCTTGACGTCCTGGAAGTTCTCCAGCGCCACCCCGCACTCGTAACCCGCCGATACGGAGCGCACGTCGTCCTTGAAGCGGCGCAGGGAGGAGATCCCCCCTTCGTAGATGATGGATCCGTCCCTGAGCAATCTCACGCGGGAATTCCTGGTTATCTCCCCTTGCTTTACGTAAGCGCCGGCGATCACCCCCTGGCGGGGGACGCGGAATATCGCCCTGACCTCGAGCTCGCCTACCTTTTCTTCCTCATACACCGGCTTCAGCATCCCCACCAGGGCCGCCTCAAGGTCTTCCAGGAGCTGGTAAATCACTCTGTAGGTTCTTATCTCCACCTTTTCCCGCGACGCCAGATCCTGCGTCTTGGAGTCGGGCCGGACGTTGAAACCGATCACAACCGCCCCTGAGGCCTTGGCGAGCATGACGTCGTTCTCCGTGATGGCCCCCACCCCGGTATGGATCACGTTCACCGCGATATCCCCCACTTTTATCTTGGCGATGGAATCACGAACCGCCTCCACGGATCCCTGGGTGTCGCCGCGGATGATGAGATTGAACTCCTGGACATCTCCCTCCTGTATGCGCTGGAAAAGCTCCTCCAGGGAAAAGCTCCGCGTGATCTTGCGGTCCTCAACCGCCCTTTCCCTGGCCGTTCTCGCCTCCACCATGAAGCGAGCCTTTTTCTCGTCCTCGACCACGGAGAATTCCTCGCCCGCTTCGGGCACGGCGTTGAGCCCCATCACCTCGGCGGGGTATGAAGGGCCTGCGGACTCGATGATCCTGCCCTTGTCATCCATTAGGGCCCTGGCCTTGCCGTAAGCCTTTCCCGCCACCAGCACGTCCCCGCGCCTGAGAGTTCCCCTCTTCACCAGCACGGTCGCCACCGGGCCCCTGCCCTTATCGAGCCTCGCCTCGATAACCACCCCGCTTGCCGGCGCTTCCGGATTAGCCCGCAGGTCGTTTATCTCCGCGATGAGGAGGATCATCTCCAACAGGTGATCCAGGTTGGTGCCCTCCTTGGCGGACACGTCCACGAAGACCGTGTCTCCACCCCATTCCTCCGGAAGGAGGTTGAACTCCGTCAGCTGCTGCCTGACCCGCGTGGGATTGGCGTCCGGTTTATCTATCTTGTTCACCGCCACCAGTATCGGAACCCCCGCCGCCCTGGCGTGGTCGATGGCCTCGATGGTCTGGGGCATCACCCCGTCGTCCGCCGCCACCACCAGCACCGCAAGGTCGGTGACCTGGGCTCCCCTGGCGCGCATGGCGGTGAAGGACTCGTGGCCCGGGGTATCTATGAAGGTGATGGTTCCTCCGGCATGTTCCACCACCGATGCGCCGATGTGCTGGGTGATCCCCCCCATCTCCTGCTCGGTAACCGAAGTGTTCCTGATGGCGTCGAGCAGGGAGGTCTTGCCGTGGTCCACGTGTCCCATGACCGTGACCACGGGCGGGCGGGGTCGCAGGCTCTCCGGCGCGTCCTCGATCTCCGGCGGTTTCTCCGGGGCTCTTGTCTTGATGTCCAAATCTATCCCCAATTCCTCGGCGATGAGCGCCAGCGCGTCATCTGATATAGGCTGGTCGATGACCGCGGATTCCCCCAGCCCCAGGAGCATGGATATCACCTGCGAGGGCTTCCTGCCAACTCTCTGGGCGAACTCTCGCACCGTTATGCCCGACGGCACGCGAAGCTTTTTCTTCATGGGCTTGGTGCCGGGCTCCCTCGCAGGAACCGGCCTCTCCGCGACTTTGGCGGGATGTTCCCTTCTCTCCGACGGACGCCTCTCGGGCGGCCTGGGCGCGGGCTTGGGGTACGGCCTGGGCCTTGCCTCGGGATGTGAGCGGGTTTCCTTCTCACTTAGAGGCATCTTGCCCTTGGCCGACCGCTGTCTCGGTTGAGCCGGCTCCGCCTTTCCGCCGGGAGCGCCTTTCCCGGTGGCAACAACCGTGCCGGCCTCCGGCCTCCTTTTTTCCTCCGCTCCCCGGGGCGGTTTTGTGCGCTCTTCCACCGTCGCCGCGCTTCCCTGCGCTTTGCCGGATTTCCGCGCCTCCTGCGGCTTCTCGACAGCCTCCTTCGTCTCGCTTGCTCTCGCGGGTCGCTCGGCCTTGGTTTTGCCTTGCATCGCGACGTGTTTCGCGGCCGTCCGTTTGCTCAGTTTTTTCTTGAGCTCTTTTTCGGTCGCCTCGTCGACGGCGGCGAGAGCGTTATGGATATCCGCACCCATGGCGTTCAGGGCATCCAGCAAATCCTTGCTGCTCATGCCCAGTTCCTTGGCCAGTTGATGTACCCTCTTTCCCGCCATTACTTCTCCCCGCGCTCGTATCTACTCGCCGCTCCTGCCATCAATGAGACCATGGTATCACCGATGGGCGGCGATTTACCCTTCGTCCGCCCCCTCGTCGCCTCCTTCCGGCGACGGCTCGGCGGCTTGCTCCGATATCGGCGTCCCGCCGTCCTCCCCGAGTTCCTCGTCGCCTTCGAGCGTCTCCGCTATTCCGGCGACTTCCTCCTCGACCTCTTCCTCGTATCCCTCCTCCGGTGCGGCTTCGCTCTCCTCGCCCGCCTCCGCCGTGTAACCCCCTCGCTCGTCGCGCAATTGCGATTCGCTGCGTATATCGATCCTCAAACCCGTCAGCTTGGCGGCCAACCTCGCGTTCTGCCCCTCCTTGCCTATAGCCAGGGAGAGTTGGCTGTCCGGAACCACCACCTCGGCTAGCTCCTCCTCGGGGTAGACCCTCACCTCCTTGACCTTAGCGGGGCTCAGGGCGTTGGAGACGAAATCAGCCGGGTCCTCCTTCCAGGGTACGATGTCCACCTTCTCTCCCCTGAGCTCGTTCACCACCATGCGCACCCTGGAGCCCCTCGCCCCCACGCAGGCCCCCACGGGGTCGACGTTGCGATCATGGGAGTGCACCGCTATCTTCGAGCGGTGGCCAGGCTCCCTGGCCACGGCCTTTATCTCCACGTATCCATCCGCTATCTCCGGCACCTCCAGTTCGAAGAGCCTTTTCAGAAGTCCGGGGTGGGTGCGGGAGACCACGATTTGCGGCCCCTTGCTTGACTTGCGTACCTCGACGATATAGACCTTGAGGCGCGTGCCGTGCCGGTAGCGTTCGCCGGGCATCTGTTCGGACACCGGCAGTATTGCCTCCACCTTTCCCAGGTCCACAAGGGCATAGCGCGAATCCGACTGTTGCACGATGCCGGTGACGATATCGCCGGCTTTCTCGTGATACTCGTCGAACATGATATCCCGCTCCGCCTCCCTGATGCGCTGCAGGATCACCTGCTTGGCGGTCTGGGCGGCTATGCGGCCGAAATTGCGAGGCGTGACCTCCTCTTCCTTCACCTCGCCCGTTTCTCCATCGGTTATCTCGGCATAGACGTGGATGGAGCCGGTCTCCCGGTTGACCTCAACCCTCGCCTCCTCCTCGGTGGTATAGTTCTTCTTGTACGCGGAGAGCAAGGCTGCCTCAAGGGCTTGGATGATGGTCTCGGCATCGATGCCCTTCTCGCGTTCTATCTGGCGTAATGCCTCAAGCCATTCCAGGTTCAAAAACCCCTCCTCCTCGGACTCCACCTCACCACGGCGGCTCGAAGTAAAGGCTGGTCTTCTTCAGCGCCTGGTAGGGGAAGGATATCTCCTCGTCGTCCACCAGCACCGCTATACCTTCTTCGTCCGCGTGTTTGAGCAGGCCCCTGATCTTCTGTCTTCCCTCGAAGGCCTGGCGCAGCACTATCTCCACCTCGCGCCCGGTGAAACAGCGGTACTCCCGCGGCTTTCGCAATACGCGCTGCAAACCCGGCGATTCCACCTCAAGGTGGTAGCTCTCGCTGATCATGCCCTCCACGTCCAGGTGCCGGCCTATTTCCTCGCTTATCTCCGCGCAGGTGTCAACATCGATGCCGCCCTCCCGGTCGAGACACACGGTCACCACCAACCTCCTGCCCCTCCGCTCCACGTCCACGGACACCAGGGAGAGGCCGGCTTCATCGGTTATGGGCTCTATCATCTCCTCCAGCCTGCGCTCCATGTCCTTGAGCGCGTCGCCGTGCATCCGACCACCTCGCATTCAAATAAAAAGTGGGCGCTCGCCCACTCGGCTCCCGGATTACGTACTTATGTGTGAATTATAGCATAGGCCCTTCGTCGCAGGCAAATCGAGGCCGACCCGCCACATCGCCCTTTACCTGGTAATTTCGCTCAGAATCCCCTCTTTCGTCCGGGCTCAAGTTCCCCCCGGCGGCGCCGTGTCCCGCCAGTCCCGCCGACTCCGTTCCACAGCTATCGTGCGTCCCCCGACATGGGCCGCGACCGCCTTTTCCACAACTACCACACTCGACCATGCGCGCATATAATATATAAACGTTATCGCCAGAACGACGAAAGGAACGGGGATCTGCATGGAAAAGTTCGAGATGGGGAAGATACGGAACGTGGCCCTCTTCGGCCATGGAGACGCGGGGAAGACCTCCGTGGCCGAAGCGATGCTATTTAACGCGGGCACCATCAAGCGTATGGGACGCGTGGACGACAAGAACACCGCCAGCGATTTCGATCCCGACGAACAAAAGCGGGGGATATCGGTCAAGGCGACGCCCCTTGCCTTCGAATGGAAGGGTCACAAGGTGAACCTCATCGACACCCCTGGTTTCGCGGATTTCATCGGGGAGGTCATCTCCGTATTGCGCGTGATCGACGGGGCCGTGTTCGTCATCTCCGCGGTGGCGGGCGTGGAAGTGCAGACCGAGCTGATCTGGAAGATGGCCGACGATTACGGCTATCCCCGCATCGTATTCGTCAACAAGATGGACCGTGAAAACGCGAGTTTCCAACGCTGCCTGGACCAACTCACGCAGATCTATGGCTCGCGCATCGTGCCCTTCCAGCTCCCCATCGGAGAGGAGCATGATTTCCGCGGCGTCGTGGACCTCATCTCCTCCAAGGCCTACCTTTACGGAGAGGACGGCAAGGCGACGGAGAAGGAGATCCCCGCAGATATGCAGGACAGGGTCGCGGAGGCACGTGATCGGATCATCGAGGGGGCGGCTGAGGCCAGCGACGAGCTCATGGAGCGCTACCTGGAGGGGGAGGAGCTCGAGGAATCCGAGGTCCTCTCGGCCCTGCTCAGAGGGGTTTCGGAGGGCGCCATCGTCCCTGTACTCTGCGGCAGCGCCACCCACAACATAGGCGTGAACCTGCTTGCGGATGCCATTTTGAACTCCCTGCCCTCGCCGGAGAGGCTGGGAGAGATAACCGGCGCTAAGAGGGGCTCGGGGGAGGAGATAACCCTGAAAGCCAACCCCGATTCCCCGCTCGCGGCCCTGGTTTTCAGCACCATCTCCGACCCCTACGTCGGCAAGCTCACCTATTTCAGGGTCTTCTCGGGCACCCTCGCCTCGGATTCCTCCTTCTATAATTCCTCGCGTGACAAGGAGGAGCGCGTGGGGCAGGTTTTCTACATCTGCGGCAAGAACCAGATCCCCGCCCGCGAGATCACCGCCGGCGACATCGGCGGGGTGGCCAAGCTTACCGAGACCTCCACCGGGGATACCCTCTGCCAGAAGGACGCCCCCATCGTCCTGCCCCCCATCGAGTTCCCCGATCCCATCATGTCTCTGGCGGTGGAGCCCAAGACCAAGGGAGACGAGGACAAGCTTTCAGTGGCGCTGGCCCGCCTGGGGGACGAGGATCCCACCTTCAGCGTCCGCCGCGACACCGAGGTGAAGCAGACCATTATCTCCGGCATGGGGGAGACCCATCTCGACATCATGATGGAGCGCATGTCCCGCAAGTTCGGAGTAAACGTGAACACCGCTCTCCCCAAGGTCCCCTATAAGGAGACCATCCGCAAGACCGCCAGGGCGGAGGGCAAGCATAAGAAGCAGACGGGGGGGCACGGGCAATTCGGCATCGCGTGGATAGAAGTGGAACCGTTGGAGCGCGGCGGCGGATTCGAGTTCGTGGACAAGATCGTGGGCGGCGTGATCCCCAAGCAGTTCATTCCTTCGGTGGAAAAGGGCGTCCGCAAGGCCATGGAGGAGGGTCTGCTGGCGGGATATCCCATGGTGGACCTGAGGGCCACGGTGTACGACGGAAAGTACCACCCCGTGGATTCTTCGGACATCTCCTTCCAGATCGCGGGGTCCCTGGCCCTGCGCAACGCCGCGGCCGAAGCCGACCCCTACCTGCTGGAGCCCATCATGAACGTCGAGATAATGGTTCCCGAGGCCTACATGGGAGACGTGATGGGAGACCTGAACGCCAAGCGGGGCCGCATCCTGGGCATGGAGGCGGAGGGAGGGCTGCAGCTGGTGCGAGCGCAGGTTCCCATGGCGGAGATGCTCAGGTACTCCATCGACCTTCGCTCCATAACCGGGGGACGCGGCACCTTCCGCATGTCCCTTTCCCATTACGAGGAGGTCCCCTCTCACATCGCCGCCAAGGTCATCGAGGTGGCCAAGGAAGAGAAGAAGGAAAAGGATTAAGGAAAAGGATTAGGTCCAAGGGAGGGGCGGAGCTGGTCCAAAGAATGCCCTGCCCGCTTGATCCGCTTTGTCGTCGGTTGCCCCCTCGCTGGTGCAGGCAAGACGGCGAGCCAGGAACCGTCTTACAACAAGCAGAGCCAGAATGAAACCACACGCTCACCCCGTGGGGGCAATGGCGGCAAGCTAGTGATCGTTGTTTCTCCCTCGTTCCCCTTCCTCGGCCAGAACCGCATGCAGGCCGCGGCTGAGCCTCTGGTAGTTGTCCTCGATGCTTTCCGGCATCACCTTGCATTCCCCCACCACGGGCATGAAATTGGTGTCCCCTTCCCAGCGGGGGACGACGTGGAGGTGCAGGTGCTCGTCGAAGCCCGCCCCCGCGACCTTGCCCAGGTTCATGCCCAGGTTGAAGCCCTGGGGTTGCATCTCCCTGCGGATGGCGCGTATGGCCAGAGCGGCAAGGCGCATGATCTCTCCCGCCTCCCGCTCATCCAGGTCCTCGAGCTTGCCCACGTGGCGGTAGGGAGCGACCATTATGTGCCCGGTGTTGTACGGGTAAAGGTTCATGATTATGAAGGCGGCCTCTCCGCGGTACAGCACCAGGGAAGCCGCATCGTCTCCATCCCGGGGCTTGGAGCAGAAGATGCACCCCTCATCCCTGCGGTTCTCGATATCGCTCAAGTAAGCCATCCTCCAGGGAGACCATAATCTCTCCATGCTCATCCCCCACGCCGGAGGGGACTCCCGCCGCGCGTCACTCCCACGCCGCGTCCGCCCTCCTCTCCCTTGCGATTGCCGCAAGCCTGGAAACAACCTCGGCGACGGGAACGCCGCGCACGTCCCTCCCCGTCCGGTCCCGCACCGACACCGTTTCCTCTTCCACCTCCCTGTCCCCCACCACCAGGGTGAAGGGCACCTTCTGCACCTGGGCGCGCCTTATCTTCATGTTCACGGTCTGGCGATCGTCATCCACCTCCACGCGCAGTCCCTCCACGGACATGCGCTCCATGACACCGCGCGCGTAATCGAGGTGGCGGTCCGCCACCGGCACGATCACCGCCTGCACCGGTGAGAGCCAGAGGGGGAATTCCCCCGCGTAGTGCTCCAGTAGCACGCCGTAGAAGCGTTCTATCCCCGCCAGGACAACGCGGTGGATCATCACCGGGCGGTGGGGTCGGTTGTCGGGCCCCGTGTAGGCGAGGTCGAAACGCTCGGGCAGGTTGAAGTCGGCCTGCACCGTGGGTCCCTGCCAGGATCTGCCAATGGCGTCCTTGAGCTTTACGTCGATCTTGGGCCCGTAAAAGACTCCTTCTCCGGGATCGATCTCATAGGGGATCCCCATGTCCTCAAGGGCGTCCTTCAGGGCTCGCGTGGCCTTCTCCCACAGCTCGTCTCCACCCACCGATTTTTCCGGCCGCGTGCTCAGGTAAACGTCGAATTCCTCGAACCCGAAGGTGCGGAGAGAGTGGAAGGCGAATTCCAGGCAGTCCCTGACCTGCTCCTCTAGCTGTTCCTCGGTACAGATGATGTGCGCATCGTCCTGGGTGAAGCCCCGCACCCGCATCAGGCCGTGCAGCACCCCCGACCTTTCGTAACGGTAGACGGTGCCGAGTTCGAAATACTTCAGGGGCAGGTCTCGGTAGCTGCGCGGCCGGGTCTTGTAGATAAGCAGGTGTCCGGGGCAGTTCATGGGCTTCACCACGTACTCCATGCCCTCCTTTTCGAAGAAGTACATGTTCTCGCGGTAGTAATCCATATGCCCGGAAGTATGCCAGAGCTGTCCCCGGAAAAGGTGGGGGGTATAGACCATGAGGTAACCGCGCTTGCGGTGCTCCTCCTTCAGATATCCCTCTATCACCTCCCGCAGAACCGCCCCTTTGGGATGGTAGAAGACCACCCCCGGCCCCGCCTCCTCGTGGAAGCTGAAAAGGTCGAGCTCCTTGCCCAGCCTGCGGTGGTCTCTCCTCTCCGCCTCCTCCCTGAAGCGCAGGTACCTCTCTAGTTCCTCCTCGTCGTCGAAGGCGGTCCCGTAAATCCTCTGCAGCATGGGGCGCTTTTCGTCGCCCCTCCAGTACGCTCCCGCCAGGCTCAGGAGTTTGAAGTGGCGCAGCCTGCCCGTGGAGGGAAGGTGCGGTCCTCGGCACAGATCCACGAAGTCTCCCTGCCGGTACAGGGTCACCTCCTCCTCTTCCATCTCCTCCAGGAGTTCTACCTTGTACTGCTGTCCGAGTTCCCGGAAAAGCTCTACCGCAGCCTCTCTCGATAAGACCTCCCTCTGGAGGGGCATGTCGGCCTCGACTATCCCGACCATGCGCTCCTCGATGCTCGGCAGGTCCTCCGGCGAAACGGCGCGTGGGAGCTCGAAATCATAGTAAAAGCCGTCCTCTACCGCCGGCCCGATGGCCAGCTTGGCGCCGGGGAACAGCTCCAGCACCGCCTGGGCCATGATGTGGGAGGCGGTATGGCGGTAGATGTCCTGTGAACCTTCCTCGCCCCAGAAGACCGGCTCCACCTCGTCCCCGTCCTCCAGGGACCTGGAGAGGTCGGCCATCTCC
This sequence comes from Actinomycetota bacterium, assembly GCA_013178005.1. GTDB lineage: Bacteria > Actinomycetota > Geothermincolia > Geothermincolales > RBG-13-55-18 > Solincola_B. Next base: position 9,875 of record JABLXL010000012.1, on the reverse strand, counting down.
CCATTCACGCGCACAGCCAGGGCCTCGGGCGCCCTGTCCGGCATCGCGGCGAGCAAAGCCGACATCGCGCTGGCGCCCTGGGGGACGTCCACGTCCCCGTCTCCCACCAGCTTAACCCTCAACCGCTCCCTCCTTTATCTCCAGCGTCATCTCCAGCTCCACTTCATCCAGGTCCACCGTAGCCTTCTCTCCCAGCAGCGCTGGAGAAACGAGCATCTCCTTTCCTCTTATGCGTAGCTCTCCCGCGAGGAGGGCCAGCAGCTTCATGGCGTGCGTTATGCCTTCCCTCCCTCTCGCCTGCAGTCGCGGTCTCTGGCCTCTCTCAAGGGCGGCCTCGATATCGCGCATGAGCATGCCGCCGTCAACGCCCGGCGCCATCACCAAGGGGGGCAACGGCCTTTCCGCGATCTCCTCACGCTTCGAATCCTCGCGTCGGCGCTCCAGCTCACGCGCCTCATCTCCGCTCACCATTATGGATGCGGGATCCTCGAAGACGAAGCCGCACCTCAGGCAGAACTGGGCGTCCAGGGGGCTCAGGTCCCCACAGCTGGGGCAGCGCAGCCTGGAGCCCTCGTTCTCTTCCAGGAGCCGGCGAGCCCTCTCCTCCGTCTCCCGCGAGCGGAGCCCGGTCTTAAACCTCGCGTAGCAAAGGGAACAGAACTCGGCGTCATCTGCGTTTTCAGCCTGGCATTCCGGACACCTCATCGCCGCCACCTCCACCATCGTCGTCACCGCATCCTATCCTATACATGTATGCGATACGCATGCCGGAGCGTTTTGTGCCCGTATGAAGCCGCGCCGGGGCATAAGGACCCCGGCGCATACGCTTTGCCCACAACACCGGGACTGCTTCATGTCCCGCATATATCTACCCTGGTCGTTTTACCATGGTGGGCGCGGAGGGGATTGAACCCACGACCTCTTCCGCGTCAAGGAAGCGCTCTCCCACTGAGCTACGCGCCCGCGTCGCTAATATTGTGGTGGATTTTGCGGGGTTTGGCAACCGAAAACGGCTGCATGGTCCCGATCTTAACACAGCGGAAGACGGTACGTGGCCGCGTCCGGAGAGTCTCCCGGGCCTACACTCCTTTATATGCGCTGCCGAAATAAAAGCATGGCTGTGAAGGAGAAGGGAGACATCTACGCGCAGCTCAAGCGCAACCGCTTGCGCCTCGCGGAGGCGGTATCCCTCTATACCTTGATCGTACTGGGGTTATCCGCCGTCCTGCTGCGCGTCGCCATGGGGAACGAAGATATAGGCCCCGGGTTCTGGTTCTGGCTCTCCCTGCTCTGGCTGGTATTCCTGCTCTATGCTCTGCTGCGCTACGCACTTGGAGGATACTGGATATTCCGTAGCTTAGTGGTCCTTCCCCCCGGCGAGACGGATATTCGCCTCTCAGACGCCCTGGATGCCGCCGCGCTGGCCTCGGGGATGCGGTCACGGGTGAGGCTTTTCTGTATCCCAAACCCCGACATCAACGCATTCTCGCTTTCCCTGCCGGATGGGACCTTCGCCCTCTTCGCCACCTCGGGCATCGCGGAGAAGCTCCCGGCGAGGGAGCGGGTGGCCTTGATGGCACACGAGATAGCGCACATGATGGCGGGGGACGCCGCCCTCTATACCGTGATGCTCCGCCTCACGGGGCGCAGGGCGATGCGCAAGATGGTAAGGGGCGCGGGCGTGGGTGACCATGACCCACTGCGAGCGTCGGGCATCTCCACATTCCTGGTCGCTCTTGCCATGACGGCGTTCCTGCTCCTGGGCATCTTCAGGACCGGAAGCGATCTCGGCGAGGAGCTGAGGGGCTTCTACTCGGTGAGCGGGGCGAATTTCGCGGCTGTCCTCGTCCTTTTGCTGGCGCTTTTCGCGGTTTCCCTTCCCCCATTGATGCACAAGCTCCTGCAGCTCCTGCTCGACCGTCGCCGCGAGTTCGCCGCCGACCTCCAGGCCTCCTACCTCACCCGCGATCCGGAGGCGGTCTACCTCGCCGTCAGGCACGCCTCCGAGGACGTGCGCGACGTGATGATCCTCCCTGCCTGCTTCGACGCCCTGCTCTTTCACCCCGTGGTGGACTATACCTCTTATAACCCCTTCGCAACCCAACCCACCATGGGGGAACGCATGAGCAGTCTAGCTGATTCCTTCCCCACCTGCGATTTCACGCACCTTTCGTGAGGAAAGGCCCCCGCTCGGGGGCCTTCTATCGGATGGAGGCGGCGACCGGATTTGAACCGGTGATCAAGGTTTTGCAGACCTTTGCCTTACCACTTGGCCACGCCGCCCCTGAAGAGGGCGCGTCGCCCTCCATCGCTAAAAAGGTAGGCGATCTCACGCCTACCCGTATGACTGGAGCGGAAGACGGGATTCGAACCCGCGACCCTCACCTTGGCAAGGTGATGCTCTACCAACTGAGCCACTTCCGCACGCCTTACGAGTAAGGATTTTACCATTAAAAGCGACGGTCCTCAACACGGCGGCCAAAGCGCGGTTTCGTCGCCCCCGCTATTTCCTGGCCTCCTTCTGCAGGACCTTGCTCACGATGATCAGCCTGCTCGCCCTATCCTTTAAAGCCCGCTTAAAATCTATCACCATCTTCTCGAATTCCGGTTCCGGCTTGTAGGCATAGATGGTCTCCGCGCCGTTGCCGGCCCTGAATTCGTGGGTCAACACCCCTTTCTCCGTAAGCCTCTCCAGGTAAGGCTCTATGTCCGATCCCAATCTCCCTATGCTCATGGCTATACTCGAAGGCGAACCCACGGTATAGGGATTCTCGTGGAAGAAGAGTATGAGGTCCCAGGTGATGAAGGAATCCACGTACTCCTCCACGAAAAGGCCCACCTGGTGGTCGAGGTTCTCGAAATCAAGCATGCTCTTCTTCTACCCCGCTTAGCCAGCCCATCATTTAAAAAACTCCTCGGCCTTTTTCAGCCGCCTGGTAATATATGGGTTACCGCTCAGTATGCCCTCCCTCCCCTCGAATGCGGCCTCCACTTTGACCCCCTGGGAGGTTATGGTCATGCGGCGGATGCGCTTGTCGTGATCGGAGGCGCGGTGTTTCAGCACGAAGAGCGCGCGGTCGATGCTGGAGCTGATCTCCACATAGCGCAGTTGGATTATGGTGTCGACGATGTAGGAGAGCCCCGCCTCCGCCACGGACATGTTCCCGGTTATGAAGGCGTCCTCCTGCGTCACCACCGCGGTTATCTCGTACCGCAGCAAACCGTTCAGGAAGGTGTACATTATCTCGCGTAGCTGCACCGGGTCCTGGGTTATGCGCTCCAGCTGGGTCATGGAGTCCACGAAAACCCTGCGCGCCGAGACCTCCTCTATGGTGCGGTCGAAGATGCCTCCCGGCTGCTGGATTTCGCGCAAGAAAACCGCGGGAGTGGTGAATATAGTGCGCAGTTTACCCTCCTGCTCCAGGGCGCGTAAATCGAATCCTATGGAAACGGCGTCCCGGTAGAGCTGGCGCGGGAATTCCTCGAAGGTGATAATGAGGCCGTTTTCGCCATACTCGGACGCGCCGCGCGAAATGAATTCCATGCCCACGCAGCTTTTTCCCGTCCCCGGTGCGCCCTTAACTACCGCCACGGAGTTGAACAGCAGCCCTCCTCCGAGCATCTCGTCCAACCCGGTTATGCCCGTCGGAACCCTCTGGTTATCCATTCCACCCTTTCCGGGCGCGCCCAACTCGAACCAGCCTCCTTCCCGATGCCGCGCATTTCATCAATATTTTACACCATCGTAGCCCTTATTTCCTCGCGTCCCCCGTCATCGTTCCAGCCCACTACCTTTCTCGGCACGGATATTTCGCGCTTAAACGATCCCAGCCCTCTTCTCATGTCCCTTGATCCGCAACCTTGTCGTCTCCATGACCTGGCGCGACCTGCCTTTTCCGCAACCCGGGGCGACGATCTTGAATGCAACGGCCTCCAGGTGCCCGCCTAACCTGACCCATCGCCCGACCAATAGGCGTCGGGGCGGCTTGGGCGCCGCCCCGACCCGGTTGAAGGACGAGATGCGATGAGGCCTTCAGTGCAAAAAGCACCGGTGGCAGAAAGAATCGTCTATATCCTTGCGCATCTTGCCGCAGTATGCCTTGAACCCCTTCAGCTCCAACGACTCACCGTCCCTGATCTCGCGCAACACGTGGAGCTCATCGCACCAGAAGAAATCGTCCAGCCTGATGCCAGTTTCCCTCATTCCCCTCACCTCGTTAATCATGTTAAACAATAATATTATATTTTCACAATATCAACATTAATATAAATGAAAAACAAATTTTGTCAACCCCTTTTTTCTAATGACTGGAATCGTGGCAATGGAGAGGGGTTCGCAAACCGGAATCTGCATACGCGACGCCACATGCCAGGAGTGCCGGACGCCTTCTCAAGCGCCTTCTGGATCAGCTGGGGTTTGGAGGCCGGGCACCATGAGACGCGTTATTGTTTCGAAGGGCGCGTTCCGGATTGAAACAGATTTGGAATGCCGCCCTGCCATCCTGGCAAAATCAATATTTTCCACTTGAGGCAAGGGGCATACCGGCCGTCATTGAGTTTCGTTCGCTCCCTGGCAAAATCAATATTTTCCACTTGAGGCAAGGAGCCCTTTCTTGTCGGCGAATCGGGCTTGCAATATAATCTTCCTCGGCCACATCGAGACAAGGAGGCAGCATGGCCAGGGACCTCGACAAGATATTCAAACCCCGCTCCATCGCCATGGTCGGAGCTTCCAACGTCCCCGCGAAATGGGGCTCTTTCCTGCTCGTAAACCTGCTGGCGGGAGGCTACCCCCGCGAGAAGGTATATCCGGTCAACCCCAGGGAGAGCGCCATCCACGGGCTTCCCGCCTACCCGGATATCGCCTCCCTTCCGGAAGCGCCGGATCTCGCTATAGTTACCACGCCCGCCGTCACCGTTCCCGGAATATTGGAGGAGTGCGCCGCCAAAGGCGTCACCAACGTGGTGGTGATATCATCGAATTTCTCCGAGGTGGGGGAAGAGGGGGCCCGCCTCGAAAAAGTGCTGGTGGAAACGGCGAGGCGCCTGGATCTCACCGTGGTGGGGCCGAATACCATGGGGATCGTAAACGCCAGGCATTCCCTGTACGCGGTGGGGGCTCCCGTGCAACTCCGCCCCGGGCATATTTCCTTCGTCTCCCAGAGCGGCAACGTCGGCGCCAACATGCTGGGTTGGACCATGAACCAGGGCATCGGCTTCAGCAAGTTCGTGGGCAGCGGCAACGAAGCCCTGCTTGGAGCGGCCGATTACATCGATTATTTCGGGGAGGACGACGAAACGGAGCTCATCCTCGCCTACCTCGAGGGGGTGGACGACGGACGCTCATTCATGCAGACGGTTTCGCGCACCTGCCTCAAGAAGCCGGTGATCGTGCTCAAGTCTGGGCGCACGGAGGAGGGCGGCAAGGCGGCCATGTCCCACACCGGCTCCCTTGCGGGATCCGACCACATCTACGACGCCGCCTTCCGCCAGAGCGGGGCCATCAGGTCGGAGACCTCCCAGGACATGCTGGACCTGGCCAAGTCCCTCGAGAGGCTGCCCCTCCCCCCGGGAGATCGCCTTGGCATCGTCACCCTGGGGGGTGGGTGGGGAGTGCTGGCGACCGACGCCACCGCCATGGCGGGCCTGAAGCTCGCCAAGCTGGATGAGGAAGTGGCCAGGGTCTGCGACGAGCTGCTTCCGCCCTTCTGGAGCCACGGCAACCCCGTCGACCTGGTCGGCAACATCTACATGGACACCCACCTGGCCATCATGGAAGCCCTGGTGAAATCGCCGGAAGTGGACTGCGTGGTGATGCTTGGCTCGCTGGGTACGGGCACCATGATCGGGCTCAACGTCCTCGTCTCCCAGAGCCTGATCATGGAGATGAGCGAGGAGTCCCTCAAGGGTTTCTTCACCGAACTCAAGGGGCGCAACCTTCGCCTCCTGGCCAGGGCAAAGGAGCTGATGCGCGAGCACGGGAAGCCCATCGTGTTCGTGGAGATGCAGTTCATAGGGGACGAGAACCTGCGCGACCTCGAGGGAGGCGAGACGGTCATCTTCACCGCCCCGGAGAAGGCTGCCTGGATAATTTCGAGGATGCTGCGTTACCGGCGCTGGCTCGAGAGCAAGGGCGCCGTGACCTGCTCGACAAGGCAGTAAGAACCGCGGCGCAGAAGAACAGCTCCACCAGCTGAAGCCGACATACCGCACCCTCGACAAGAGTTAAGCGAGAACCGCAGCGGCGGAAGCGTTCGCCTTGGCCAGCCGTGAGCTCGATTCCCGGTTACGTGAACCCTTCGCCAAGTAAAGGCAACATTACCTGCTCCCGCCCGGGCGGGATATGTGTGCTCGGTCATCTCGCAGTCCGGCCTGATCCCCCCTGCTCCCGCCCGCGCGGGATATATCGATGTAAGGAGGCCGGCGACAACCTTGATTTCGTCATGGCATCCCGACCGCCGCCCGCGTGGCATATGTGCACACTAAAAAGCGTACAAAAAACGGGCCGCGCCTTCTGGCGCGGGCCCGTCGTCTTCAGCGGTCACCTATGATCGAGGAACTCTCCGCGTTGCCCTGTCGTCCGCCTCTTCCTCCGGGTCTTGCCAAGCCGGAGACGTCGCCCCTAGATGCTCTCCACGAAGCGCGGCTTGAGGCGGGTGGGGTTCCAAACGGTGTAAATGCCCTCATCGGGGCAGTTCGGCAGGGGCTCGTTCTCGTCCTTGTGCTCGTACTCGAATCCGCACTTGTCGCAGTAATACTTGCCCGCCGGCGCCTTATCTCCGGTGCTCAATACCTCGTCCGTCATCTGCTTCACCTCCGGGTTTCGAATCGACGGAAGTCGCATTGCGTACTTTCCGGGCTCAAACCAGTCTTCATTTTGTTATCTGTGTGGCCAATAGTCAACCCCGAGCGAAGTTGGAGTCGGGACTAAACGTCGCCCATGGCGCGGTTTACGGCGTCCAGGAGCTCTCCTATGGTGAAGGGTTTAACCAGGCAGGCGGCCACCTTTATCTTGCCCTCCCTCTCGATTTCCTCCACCGCCCGCTTCATGGCCGAGATGATGATCACCGGCACGTCTCCCATGTCGGGGTTGTCCTTCAGCTCGCGGTAGACCTCCAGTCCGTCGACGTGGGGCATCATGAGGTCGAGGAGGATGAGCTCGGGTTTTTCCGTTTCCAGGCGCGGTATGATATCCCGGCTCTCCGTGAAGCCGGTCACCCTGTAGCCATGCTTCTGGAGGATGATGGACACGAGGTCGATCATGTCCGGGTCATCCTCTATGTAGGCTATGGTCCTCATCCTCGTCAGCTCCGCTTTTGTACGATGACCTCAATATTGATATCGTTCCCGCAAGGCGCGCACTTGAGCGAGTCTTCCAGAAATTTCTTCATTTCCGCAAGCCTTTTGATTTCCCTCATCCTCACAGGCCCCTCATGAATTCCGGACGCAGCAGGTTCGGCCTGCGCCCGGCCTCCTCTATGGCCGCAAGAATGCCTTCCCTGTCCCGGCTCAACACTCCCCCCAGCGCCAGGTAGTTGGAAGCGTGGTTGCTCCGGAATACGCAGCCGTCAAGTTCGCACGCGGAGACCAGGGTGGCCATCTCCTCCAGTAGCTCTTCCTGCCCGGGGAGCTCGAACTCCCCCTTCATCATCTCGTCGTGAAGGGGAGTTCCCGGCACCACCATCAGGGTCAGCGCGCTGAGGTAATCCGGGTTCATGCGCGACACCGCGTGCGCGGTTTCCAGGGCATGCCGGCGCGAGCCCTCCCGGCCTCCCAAGCCAAGGAGCACGATGACCGACACCGCCATCCCGCACCTCTTGGCCTTGAGCACCGCTTCCACCATCCGCTCGCTGTCGTCCTTCTTGCGCACCCTGCGCAGCACCTCGTCGTCCCCGCTCTCCAGGCCGAGGTAGATGATTCCCAACCCCAGGCGCCTGAGATCCCGCAGCTCCTCCTCGCTCTTGGCATTGATGTCCGCTCCGTTGGCGTAGATGCCCACTCTTTCCAGGCGGGGAAAAGAGGAGCGGAGCAAGCCCAGTATCTCCTCGAGCCGAGGGGCGGGGAGGCAGAGGGCGTTTCCGTCTCCCAGGAATACCCTGCGCGCATGGGGGATCATCCTTGAGGCCTCCGCGATATCCTCGCGTACCTCCTCCATATCGCGAACGGAGAACTTCGTGCCCTTGTAGGTGGGGCAAAACGTGCACGCGTTATGGGAACACCCGTAGGTGACCTGCAGGATATAGCTCCCGGCCTCGCTGGGCGGCCTGATCACCACACCGCGGTATCGCATCTCTCTCCTTCAACCATTAGCCCTGCATGGGTAGGCGTAAAAAGTATAGCACGACATATGCCGACGGGGCTCATGGCCGCACTTGCTCGGCCGCTTTTTCTTGCATCCCGTCCATCCCGCCCTCTTCGGATAAAAGAAGCGACCCCATATCACCAAGGTATTGCATCGGTGGGGATCGTGCCTTTCTCCATCCCGTTCAGGCTTTTTCGAGGACTTCGGGTCGGGTTCATGACCTCTCCAGCCCGGAAAGCGCCCGAAACCATGCGGCGAGGTCTGGCCGGTCTCCCGCGGGCCCAGCATGCTTATGTTGCGCCGTCCTTCCGCCATTTCCGTCGCCCTCGCGTAGCGGAAGACGTCACCTCCTTCGCCCCGCGCCGCCTTTATGCCGGCGTCTCCTTAAGGCACACCGTGCGACCTGGAACAACCCGCTTTCCCTTCAGCTCGTGATTCCCCCTGCCCTACTCTTTTCTCCCTGTTCCCGAGCACCTCGGCTATGGTGCGCGGTCGTCCTCGAAAGTCCGCCCAGGCCTGCTCGTTTCAACCCGTTGGCTCCCCGCTTCCTACTCTTTTCTCCCTGTTCCCGAGCACCTCGGCTATGGTGCGCGGTCGTCCTCGAAAGTCCGCCCAGGCTTGCTCCTGGAAGAGCAACTGTTCGAACTCCTCGTAGAGCTCCGTTCCCACCCTGGGGCCGACCTTCGCGGTGAGGAAGTTGGCGGAATCGAGGTTAACGTTGGGCTCGTCGGTCTCATAATAGAGAAAGCCAGCCTTCTCCAGGTACTTGAGCAGCATGCGCCGGTACTCATGCTTGCTCAGCCCGCTTTCCTCCAGGTCCCAGTGCCATGAGTATCCGGTGCAGATGACTATCTTGTCCTCGAAGTAGGGGTCGTCCATTCCCGCCTCCATCATCTTTTCGGCGATGCCGAGGCCCCTCCATCCCCTGCTGACCTCTATGGCCATGGCCTCGACCAGCCCCCGTCCAGCCAATTTCCCCCACCGCTCGGCCTGGCTGGGAGGTGCGACGGCGACGAAGCCGACGATCCTGCCGTCGTCCGTATAGGCGAGGATGACGTTGCTTTCCGGGTTGGAAGCGATCCTTTCCAGGGCTTTCTTCTCTCGCGACGCGGGGTAATTGGGGGCGGCGAAAATGCCCATACCCTCGTCGAGCTTGAGCGATGCTATCAGTTCCGGGCTGGCCTTGGCGGTTATCCAGACCCTTCCCAGCGGCGTGTCATATGCCTTTTCCCGCACGGCTTTCTCGTTCAAGCAACCCCGCCTTTCATGCCCTCCGCACGTTACTAGTCGATTTTCCAACATGCTTCACCATGGGGCAAGGGAAACGCGGCTCCAGCCCTGCAGCCCCTTACGTGCGCCTCAGGCAGCCGCCGCGCCGCATGGACGGCGAACAGTGTCAATCTTCGCCGCATTTACTATAATATTCATTACGGATAAGCTATTGACCTGCGAGACGGAACGGAGTACTCATGCGCAGCACCAGGACTCGTGTGGTCGAGGAAGAGTTTAATCGACTGGTCGGGGGTATCCCGCATCACAGCATCCATTCCCTCAACCAGCTCGATACCGAGAC
>JABLXL010000011.1 GCA_013178005.1 Actinomycetota bacterium | reverse complement strand
AGGGGGCAGGTACCTATGAAGAGGGCTCACAGGTGACCCTCACCGCCACCCCCTCTCCGGGCTTCCGCTTCCTGCGCTGGGAGGAAGTCGGGCAGGAGGTATCCAAGGACAACCCCATGACCTTCACCGCAGAAAGGAACAGGAGCCTTACCGCCGTGTTCGAATCCATGCCTACCTACACCATTTCCTGTTCGGTAAGTCCGGTGGAGTCTGGAACCGTGGAAGGGGCAGGTTCATATGAAGAGGGCTCACAGGTAACCCTCACCGCCACCCCCTCTCCAGGGTTCCGCTTCCTGCGCTGGGAGGAAGGCGGGCAGGAGGTATCCACGGAAAACCCCTGCATCTTCACCGCCACGTCTGACCGGGAGCTGGTGGCCTGCTTTGTCCATGCTTGGCAAAAGGCCTTTGGAGGGACGGGAGAAGAGCGCCTCTACTCCGTCCAGCAGACCTCTGACGGGGATTACATCATGGCCGGATACACGAATTCCTCTACGAAGGGAGGATATGACGCTTACCTGGCGAAGGCCGATCCCTCCGGGAACATCATATGGGAAAGGACCTTCGGTATGGAGGGTGATGATCGTGCCCACTCCGTACAGCAGACCTTGGACGGGGGCTACATCCTGGCCGGTTACACGAATTCCTTCGGAGCGGGAGGTTATGACGCTTACCTTGTAAAGACCGATGACTCCGGGAAATTAGATTGGGAAAAGACCTTCGGGGAGAAGAAAAACGATTATGCCTACTCCGTGCGGCAGACCGCGGACAAGGGCTACATCCTGGCCGGTTACACGAATTCCTTCGGGTCGGGAGATAATAACGTCTACCTTGTAAAGACCGATGACTCCGGGAAATTAGATTGGGAAAAGACCTTCGGCGGGACGGGTGAAGAAGCGGCCTACTCAGTCCAGCAGACTTCGGACGAGGGCTACATCCTGGCCGGATACACGACTTCCTTCGGAGCGGGAAGTTATGACGCCTATCTTTTGAAGACCGATTCCTCCGGGAACTTCCAGTGGGATAAAGTCTTTGGTTTGGACTATTATGTTGAAATCAACCACTTCGTCCGGCAAACAATGGACGGAGGCTACATCGTGGCAGGAATCATGGATATCACCGATATGGGATTAAATGACGCCTACCTCGTGAAGACCGATTCCTCCGGGAACCCTCAGGGGCAAGGGATATTCAACTTTTCTGCAGATGATGTTGCTGCCACCGTACAGCAGACCGTGGACGGGGGCTACATCATGGCCGGTTACACGAATTCCTTCGGAGCGGGAGGTTATGACGCCTACCTCGTGAAGACCGATTCCTACTTGAATTCTCAGTGGCATAAGACCTTCGGCGGGGCGGGTGAAGAAGCGGCCTATTCCGTCCAGCAGACCACAGACGGGGGATACATCCTGGCAGGTTACACGACTTCCTCCGGAGCGGCCGGTTATGACGCCTACCTCGTGAAGACCGATCCCCTGGGGAACATCTGACCACCCTTGGTGTCTGTCTGCGAGGTTTGGCAGCACCTTTGAATGGATGGTCGGGTCACGCTTTCAAGAATGCTCGCCTTGCTTTGTTTACGTCAGGTGGAAGCCATAAGCGGCAGGATTTCTTCCTTGGGAGACCGCGTCTTCAGTAAACCGCTATGGTAAATTCAGGATCTTCGTTAAATGGCAGGCATAGCGCCATCATTTGACAGGGATAACGCCTCTTATCGGTGGCATAAAATAACAAGAAAGCATAGGAGGCGAGGAGGTTCGGGAGCAAGTGCGTGCGCTAGACGGCACGCATCCTTGAATCTGTTATAATCTAACCATCGCGGTATCGAACGAGGCAGAAAACGCAGCAACGGACATGAACGCGCTGAAGATAACCATCGTCATCGCCTACGTGGCGGCCCTCCTCTATATCGCCGTACATAGCGCGCGCCGCACCCGGTCCACCTCCGACTTTTTCCTCGGCGGCCGTTCCATCGGGCCTTGGATCTCCGCCTTCGCCTACGGCACCACCTACTTCTCGGCCGTGCTCTTCGTGGGCTACGCGGGAAAGCTGGGGTGGTCCTACGGTTTCGGGACGCTCTGGATCGTGGCGGGCAACGTGCTCGTGGGCACCCTCCTCGCCTGGGCTCTTCTGGCGCGCCGCACCCGGCGCATGACGGTGCGCATGAACGCCCTCACCATGCCGGAATTCCTGGGGGCGCGCTACGAGAGCACGGCGCTCAAGAGGTTCTCGGCCGCGGTGATCTTCCTCTTCCTTTTGCCCTACTCGGCCTCCGTGTACATGGGGCTTTCCTACCTTTTCGAAAACGTTCTCCGTATCGACTACAACCAGGCGCTTGTCGCCATGGCCGCGCTCACCGGTATCTACCTGGTGACCGGGGGATACTTCGCGGTGACCCTTACCGATTTCGTGCAGGGGACCATCATGCTCGCGGGTTCCTTCCTGCTGGTGATCTTCGTGGTGCTCAGATCCGGTGAGGCAGTCGGGTCCGGGATCACCGGAGCCATAGATGCGGTGCGCAACGCACAGGTGGCCCAACCCCCCAACGGGCCCCCCGCCTGGCTGGGGTTGCTCAGCCTGGTGGTGCTCACCTCCGTGGGGCCGCTCGGCCTTCCCCAGATGGTGCAGAAATTCTACTCCATCAAGGGAGAGCCGGTGATCAGGAAGGCGGCCGTGGTCTCCACGGGATTCGCCCTGGTCTGCACTTTCGGGGCCTACTTCTCGGGGGCCTTCACGCGCGCTTTCTATTCCGCCGCGCAGGCGAAGGAGATCGGGGCGGACAACCTCATGCCCGCGCTCATCAACGACTTCCTGCCCGCCGCGCTTACCATAATCATCCTGCTCCTTATCCTGTCGGCCTCCATGTCCACCCTCTCCTCGCTGGTGCTGGTTTCCAGCTCCGCCGTGGCCATCGACCTCGTGGGGGGAGAGGCGAGGCTGGGCGAGCGGAAGAGCACCTTTCTGCTGCGCCTTCTCTGCGCCGTGTTCGTCGGGGTCTCCCTGCTCATCGCCCTCAAGCCGTGGACCTTCATCGTCAACATGATGGCCCTATCCTGGGGGACCGTCACCGGGGCCTTTATCGCGCCCTACATCTACGGCCTGTTCTGGAAGAAGGCCACCCGCGCCGGCGCCTGGGCCGCCATGCTATCTGGGATAGCATGCTCGCTGGGCCTTTCCATGGGGCTTTCGGCCTGGTGGTCGGGAAGTGTGGGCCAGTCCTTCTCCCTGAGCACGCCCTGGGTGCCCTTCGCCGGGGCCGTATCCATGCTTCTGCCGCTGGCGGTAATGCCCCTGGTTTCCCTCTTCACCCGCAGGCCCTCCCCGCAGGCCGTGGAGCTCGCCTTCGGAGAGGAGGCCCCCGGCGCGGAAGGGGCGTGAACGCGGGCCTTTCCTCTTCCACTCGCTCCCCTTAAGGACCCGCCATGGGCTCGGGTAGCAGGGAAGTGGCCGTGGCGGAGATATAAGAATCCCCTCGAGGAACATCCCAGGGCGATACAGGGCCTGCAGGTGCATGCGAGCAGCGCCCCTCGCTTCCTCCACGGTAAGGTGATCGCCTTCCCGTGGCGGTGGCTGGGTTGCTGAGCGCGATTTCAGGCCAGGTCGAAGCGGTCCGCGTTCATCACCTTGTTCCAGGCCGCGATGAAGTCGCGCACGAACTTCTCCTGCGCGTCGTCGCAGGCATATACCTCCGCGATCAAGCCCAATATCTGGGTTCGGCCATGAGGTCTCTCCATGTTCTAGAGAAAGGAGGCGAACTTTGAGGACACCTTATATTATCCTTTTAATAGAGACAAATATAAGCCAATATGATATTATGAAAAGGACATAACTGATAAATTGGGTCATCGTGGGAGGACAGGTGAGAGATCTTATAAGACAGAAAATAATAGATGGCCTCTCGGCGCAGATTCCCGACTTCACCAGGCGGGATGTGTATCTTCCCCGGGTGAGCGGGAGGAAGGCGTATGCGGTTATAGGGATGCGCCGTTCGGGAAAGACCACTTTCCTGTGGCAGGTACTCGAAGGAGAGCTAAGGCTTGGGACACCCCGCGAGGCGTTAATTTATTTCAATTTCGAGGACGAGAGGCTATCCGGCATGACGCAAAACGAGCTATGGCTAGTGGAGGAAGAATATTACAACCTATACCCTGAATCACACGGGAGGCGGGTGGTGTTCTTTCTGGACGAGATCCAGAATATAGAGGGATGGGAGACTTTTACGCGCAGGCTGCTGGATACCCATAAGGTAGGGTTGTTTATCTCTGGATCGTCATCGCGTCTGCTCTCGCGGGAGCTCGCGAGCGGCATGAGGGGACGAGCACTCGAAGTGCGCATCTATCCGTTCTGCTTCAGGGAATACTTGCGCCACTTGGGACGGGAGCCAGAGGGAGATGTCGGTCGTCTTCCCACTTCGCGGCGCTCGCGGATTGAGAGGGATCTTCGTGATTTCCTGGCGTGCGGAGGGTTTCCGGAAGCCGTTGGTACCGATGTGCGCTCAAGGCAGGAACTGCTGAGATCCTACGTTGATGTGGCCGTGCTCCGGGATGTGATCGAGCGGCACGCGGTATCAAACCCGGTTGCGCTACGCTATCTCGTGAGGCAATTGCTGGGCAATCCAGCCGGCACGTTCAGCATAAACAAGTTCTATAATGACCTGAAAGCGCAGGGAATCCCGGTTGCCAAAAATACCCTGCACGAATACCTAAGCTATCTCGAGGATGCGTTCCTGTTGAGAACGGCCTCCCTCGATACCAGGTCGGAGCAGCGGCGCATGGTCAATCCACGAAAGGCTTACCCAATGGACCCTGGTCTCATCCCCATATATGACCGTTCGGGGGAACCCAAATTGGGGCATGCGCTTGAAACCTGCGTGCTGCTGGAATTGGAGCGCCGTGGAGCTGAGGTTGGATACGTGCGGACGGCAAGCGGATACGAGGTGGACTTCCATGCGAGGTTCCCCGGGGGGTCAACCGCCCTAATACAGGTATGCACGGATATTTCCGATGGCACTGTTTATGAACGCGAGGTGAGGGCGCTTCTTGAGGCGAAGAAAGAATACCCCAGGGCAGCTGCGTTGCTTATTGTCTTGGAGAAGCCGCCAAGGATGGAGGTTCCCAAGAACGTGCAAATCCTCCTCGCAAGTTCATGGCTGCTCGAAACCCAGAGATTTTCCGAATAATAATCGAATAATAATCCATGATAATTCGTGCATTCCTGGAACAGGCGCAAGGTCTAGCTGGAAGCCGAGATTGCGCAGGTGCTCCACCCGTTCTATGACGGCAAGCCATCAGACACGTGCCAGGTCGAAGCGGAAGCCGAGTTTAAGCGGGTACCTCGCCCGTTCTTTGACGCCAAGCCATCAGGCACGTGCAAGGTCGAAGCGGTCCGCGTTCATCACCTTGTTCCAGGCCGAGATGAAGTCGCGCACGAACTTCTCCTGTGCGTCGTCGCAGGCATATACCTCCGCGATGGCCCGCAGCTGGGAATTGTGGCCGAAGATGAGGTCCACGCGGGTGGCGGTCCAGCGCAGCTCGCCCGTGGAGCGGTCGCGCCCCTCGAAGACATCCTCGTCCTCCGCGGTCGGCCGCCATACCGTGCCCATGTCCAAAAGGTTCACGAAGAAGTCGTTGGTGAGCTCGCCCGGGCGGTCGGTTAAGACGCCGTGTCGGGACCCCGCGTAGTTGGCGCCCAGGGCGCGCATGCCCCCGATGAGCACGGTCATCTCCGGCGCGGTCAGGGTGAGCAGCTGCGCGCGGTCCACCAGCAGCTCCTCCGGCCTCACGGCGTACTTTTTCTTCTGGTAGTTGCGGAACCCGTCCGCGCAGGGCTCGAGCACGGCGAAGGACGCCACGTCGGTCTGCTCCTGGGAGGCGTCGGTGCGCCCGGGCGAGAAGGGGACGGTGACCTCGAAACCGGCCTTGCGGGCCGCCTCCTCGACCGCGGCGCAGCCCCCCAGCACGATGAGGTCGGCCAGGGAGACCCGCTTGCCCCCGCCCTGCGCGGCGTTGAACTCGGCCTGGATCCCCTCCAGGACCCACAGCACCTCCGCCAGCCGCTCCGGCTCGTTGACCTCCCAGTCCTTCTGCGGCGCCAGGCGGATGCGCGCCCCGTTGGCGCCGCCGCGCTTGTCGGAGCCGCGGAAGGTGGAGGCAGACGCCCAGGCCGTCTTGACCAGGTCGGGGACGGACAGCCCCGAGGCGAGGACCATCGCCTTGAGGTCGGAGATATCCCTCTCGTCGATGAGCTCGTGGTCCACCTCGGGCACCGGGTCCTGCCAGATCAGCTCCTCCTCCGGGACCTCCGGGCCTAGGTAGCGGGAGCGTGGCCCCATGTCGCGGTGGGTGAGTTTGAACCAGGCGCGGGCGAAGGCGTCCGCGAACTCCTCTGGGTTTTTCTGGTAACGCCGCGCGATGGGCTCGTAGATGGGGTCGAAGCGCAGGGAGAGGTCGGCGGTGGTCATGATGGGCGGGTGCTTTTTGGAGGGGTCGTGGGCGTCCGGCACCAGGTCCTCCTCTGCCACGTCCTTGGCCCTCCACTGCCAGGCGCCCGCGGGGCTCTTCACCAGCTCCCATTCGTACTTGAAGAGCACGTCGAAGTAGCCCATGTCCCACCGGATGGGGTTGGATGTCCAGGCGCCCTCGATGCCGCTGGTGATGGCGTCTCCCCCCTTGCCGCTGCCGAAGGTGCTCTTCCAGCCCAGGCCCTGCTCCTCGATGGGGGCGGCCTCGGGCTCGGGGCCCACGTGGGAGGCGGGGCCGGCGCCGTGGCACTTGCCGAAGGTGTGGCCGCCGGCGACGAGCGCCACCGTCTCTTCGTCGTTCATGCCCATGCGCGCGAAGGTCACGCGCACGTCGCGGCCGGAGGCCACGGGGTCGGGTTTACCCCCGGGCCCTTCCGGGTTCACGTAGATGAGTCCCATCTGCACCGCAGCCAGGGGGTTCTCGAGCTCCTCGTCCTCGCCGTGGCGCTTGTCGCCCAGCCAGGTCTCCTCGCTGCCCCAGTAGATGTCCTCCTCCGGCTCGTAGACGTCCACGCGGCCGCCGCCGAAGCCGAAGGTCTTGAACCCCATGGACTCCAGCGCGCAGTTGCCGGCGAGGATCATGAGGTCGGCCCAGGATATCCTGCGCCCGTACTTCTTCTTGATGGGCCAGAGCAGCCGGCGGGCCTTGTCCAGGTTGGCGTTGTCCGGCCAGCTGTTCACGGGCGCCAGGCGCTGGTTGCCGGTGCTTGCGCCCCCTCGCCCGTCGCCGATGCGGTAGGTCCCCGCGCTGTGCCATGCCATGCGGATGAACAGCCCGCCGTAGTGGCCCCAGTCGGCCGGCCACCAATCCTGCGAGTCGGTCATCAGGGCGTAGAGGTCCCGCTTTAGGCCTTGGTAGTCGAGTTTGGCGAACTCCTCGGCGTAGTTGAAATCCTTGTCCATGGGGTTGCTCTTGCTCGAGTGCTGGTGCAGGATGCGCAGGTTGAGTTGTTCCGGCCACCAGTCGCGGACGGTCATCCCCCTGCCGCTCGCCTGCGGGTTGCCCCTGCCCGTCACCGGGCACCTGCTCTCCTCGTTCATCTTCCCTCCTTGGTCCTGGGCGACACTTGGGGTCGCATCATGGGGCGATATGTTCGTTCTTCGGCCGATCTCCTGGCCCGATCTTGTGTTTCATCTTGGACTTACATATTCGTTCCCAGACCAACCCTCGCCTTTCTCTCAGGTTCACGCCTTCGTTGCTATTGCCGCGGCCCCTCTTGGGCGGCACTCAAGGCGGCGATCCTTGAGATGTGCCGCAGGCTTCATCCTTGTTGCCCGGTCGCCTTTGATCGTTCGAAAAG
Organism: Actinomycetota bacterium; assembly: GCA_013178005.1. Taxonomy (GTDB): domain Bacteria; phylum Actinomycetota; class Geothermincolia; order Geothermincolales; family RBG-13-55-18; genus Solincola_B. Next base: position 59,245 of record JABLXL010000011.1, on the reverse strand, counting down.
CTCGTGTAGTTGAACGCCCACCCGGAAAAACCGGCTCCCATATCCATTAGGATGCCCATTTTTCACCCGGATTAACGCAAAATAAGGGCGCGTTCTCGATTTCCATTCCCTGGCAACATGCGTCCTCACCCGTCCTGAAGCGCCGCGCCCTCCAGGGGATTTGGGGGATATGAGGCCCGGGACAAGGTGTTATAGAATGGACAGCAAACGGAGCAGGAAGGTAGGGTAGGATATGGGTTCCGGATCCGGTTTTCGTTTTTTCCGCGAGGACCTGTGCGACCGCTGCGGCGCCTGCCTCGAGCTCTGCCCGGTGCTCGAGCTTCCGCGGGAGGAGGCCGCGCGTCAGATAGAGGCGCTCATCCGCGGCGACCTCGACGCCTCCCTGGTGCTCGGTTTCTGCGAGACCTGCAACGCCTGCGAGTTCGCCTGCCCGCGGCAGGCTAGCCCCTACGGGCTCATCCTGGAGCGTTACAGCCAGGCTCTCGCGGCCCAGGGCTTGCCGCACATGGCCAAGTACATCTTCCCCAACGAACCCGAGAACATGTGGAGCAACGTCAGGGTCCTCATGGGAGAAGACGAACGCGCCCTGCTGCGCTCCTGGGAGGAGAACCTCGAACGTCCCCGCAAGGAGATCCTGCTCACCGGCTTCTACAACAACCTGGTGCCCTTCGTGACCCAGACCTCGCTCCTCGACGAGCTGCGGCCCGCCATCGCGGGAAGCGACAGCATGTTCGGGATGGGGGAGGATGCCTACCGCATCGGGTTCCTGGAGGAGGCGGAGCGGCTGGGCAGGCTGGCGGTGCGGAAGTTCTCCGAGCTGGGGGTGGAGAAGCTCTACTGCTTCATGGTGGTGGAGGCCTCGATGTTCACCGACGTCCTGCCGAAGAGGTTCGGGGTAGAAGTCGGATTCGAGGTGGAGCTGCTGGACAACTGGCTGCTGGAGCGGCTGAGGAGCGGGAAGATCGAGCTCAAGCACGGGCTGGGCATGAAGGTCACCGTGCACGACAACTGCTGCGGCAGGTACATGGACGGGATCCTCCAGGACACCACCCGCGAGATCGCGGAACGCGCGGGCTGCGAGGTGGTCGAGATGCGCCACGCGCGGGAGAACGCCCTCTGCTGTGGCTGGGCCGCAACCGTGCCCACCCTCTACGGTCCGACCTCGAGCAACCCCCTGCACACCCTGCTCAACCTGCTGCAGGCGCTCTACCTCCGGCTGCAGGAAGCGGAGGCGACCGGGGCCGACGCCCTGGTGGTCCCCTGCCCGGGCTGCTACGTCTTCCTTTCCCTGATCAAGGTACTTGTCGGGAGCAGGATGGAGATATACCTTCCCATCGAGCTCATACAGATGGCGGCGGGGGAGACGCCCGTGCACCGCAACGAGGAGCGGGCATGGGACGTCCTCGCCGTCACCACCAACCTCTTGTTGCGCTGGGCCTTCTCGCCCCGGCGCTTCACCCCCCGGCCCGTGGACGTCGAGAAGCCGCTCCCGCAGGCGGGACGCGGCGACGCGGCGCGCATAAGGCTGTTTGGAAGGATATACCACAGCGCCCTGGTGCAGAACCCGGCCAGCAGGAGAGCCATCGCCGTGGCGGTAAAGGCGCTCATCGCGGCCTACAGGTTATATCTCGAGCGGAAAAAGCGCCAGCTGCTCGGCGCGGGGAAATAGCGCCTGCTGCTAAGCGCAGGGAGATAGCGCCTGCTGCTCGGAAAGGGGAATAGTACCAGCTGCTCGGCGAGGGGAAATAGCGCCTGCTGCTCGGAAAGGGGATTGGCGGGACCCGAGCCATCGCCGCGGCGGGGGGAGGAGTTCTTCGCCCTTGGGGAAACGCGATCCCGCTATCCTCCCAGCTCCTCCAGGAGCTGCTCTATCCTTGAGCGCAGCTCGTCGCGCACGGCGCGATAGCTCTCCAGGTCGTCCTTTAAGAGATCCACGAGAGGCCATTCCCTGAAATAGCCCGGATCGGATCGGTCGGTGATATGAAGATAGCCGAAGCTGACGGCGCAGTCGAAGCCGTGCTGGGGAATCTTGAAAAAATCAATGAGGGGATCTTCCGGAAGCTCGATGCCTATCTCTTCCATAACCTGGACGGCCAGGGGATCGGCGCCTTCCTTCCGCGGGGACAAGACCGCGCCTTCCGCGGTGGACGATTTCGCCATGTGGTTGAAAAGGGCCTTGGCCATCAGGCAGAGGGTTGGATCCTCCTTGGAGATGAAAACGACCTTCGACGCCTCTCCCTTCACGCGCCTTTTCTTGATCTCCGGCTCTATCCCCAGCCTCCTCGTCTCCTCCATCCTGTCGATTCTTTCGATCATGTCCAGGCAGCCGGCCGCGTCGTAAAGCTCGTCCCAGCTCCTGTGGATGTAATACTTCTGCAGCCATGCCTCCCTGTTATACGGGTCCAGCTCCACCGCTTTGTCGAAGTAGCGAAGCGCGTCGGATTTGTATTCGCTATACAGGTAGGCCATGCCTTTTTTCAGCCAGAGCTCGCTGTTTTCGGGGTCGATCTCCGTCGCGCGATCGTGGCAGTCACAACCTTCTTCGTACCTTCCCAGATAGAGGATGGCGTTGCCTTTATCGCCCCATAGGGCCCCGTTTTCTGGCGAGAGCTCAAGGGCGCGGTCGAAGCATTCGAGCGCCTCGTTCAAGACTTCCGTCGCGTTCTCGCTTTTGAACTTCAAATCGCGGGCGATCCTGGTGAGCAGGCGCCCTTTCCTGCCCCAAACGTCCGCATCGCGAGGCGAGGTCTCCACGGCGCGGCCAAAGAGCCGCATCGCCTCCTCCAGCTTGCCGGATAAGTACAGCTCCCATCCTTCTTCGAAAAGCTTATCCGCTTTTTCTTGGTCAGCCTTCTTTCCCATCTTCTCCCACTCCCTCGAGCCGCGCGCTGGGCGATCGGAGCCCTGGTGGAGGGAACCTCCTGTAACGGCGCGAGCAACATAGAAGGCCAACGGCGCCTTGATGGGGCGGCTGCCGGGATCCAAGCGTGCCACGCAAAGGGCTAACAGAGTCCGGCAAAGGCAGCCTCCGGTAACGGCGCGAGCAATACGATGATTCAGCGGCGCCTTGATGGGGCGGCTGCCGGGATCCGCGCGTGCCACACCATGGGCTGGCAGGGTCCTGACGGAGGCATCCGCGGGAAACGGCGCGAGCCGTGATGGCGGGTAGGATGCGAAGGCGATCTTTGTGGTGTGTCCCGGCACCCGGTTTCGCTTGCCGCGCGCCTTCCGGATTCCAGGCCCCTGCAATCCGGATTTCGAACCCCTGCCTTTTATATCCCCAGCACGGAACCCCCCCAAACTTGGGGTCACATCTTCAATCTTCAGTCCCCTGTAACATACAGCGTCAGCAGGTTGCAGCCCCCATGCTACTCGCGACTGCAGATTGAAGATCTGACCCCATTAACCACGCTTCCATTGCAATTGAGCAAATGTGATCACGCTCAGATCGCTATTGTGCTCGCAGTCTATCCATCATATATTTCTAATTAGTGCTATTATTAGCAACATGGAGGAATGAAATGCGTTACCTGGAGCTCAAGGAATCGCTCAAGGACTTCACCGTCTTTTCGCTGCGCGACATAAGGGCGATCGACCAGGCGTTTCACCGCCGACGTTTGAACGAGTGGCAGGAGAAGGGCTACATCAGAAAGATCATCAAGGGCTACTACATATTCTCCGACCTGGAGTTGAACGAGGGCACGCTGTTCGAGATAGCCAACCGCATCTATGCGCCATCGTATGTGTCGCTTGAGATGGCCCTGTCCTATTATCACCTGATCCCCGAGGGCGTTTACGGCATAACCTCGGTTACCACACGTAAGACCTACCGATTCAGGACCGAGGTGGCCGAGTTCTCCTATCGCACCGTGAAGCCGGGCTTGTTTTTCGGCTACGAGCTTGTGAGGAACGATGGCAAGACCTTCAAGATAGCTACGGTAGAGAAGGCGATCCTCGATTACCTCTACCTCATGCCTCACCTCAGGACGTTGGAGGACTTTCGCGGCCTTAGGCTGGATAAGGATAGCTTCTTTGAGCAGGTGAGCGAGGAGAGGGTGAAAGAAAACCTCGAGCGTTTTGCCAGCAGGGCACTGGCAAGGCGGGTCCGTGACTTATGGAGGTTCATGGAAAATGCTTGATCTGGCGCAGATAGAGTCCTTTTACCCGGAATCCCTGCGGCCCTTCAAGAGGAACCTCCTGCGAGAGTACCTTCAATACAAGATCCTTGAGACGATCTATGATTCTCAGTTCGGGGCGAAGCTTATCTTCATGGGCGGGACCTCGTTAAGGATCATCCACGGCAACACCCGTTTCTCGGAAGACCTGGATTTCGACAACCTTGGAATGAGAAAGGACGAGTTCGGTCGCCTTTCCGGGTTGTTTGAAAGGAGGCTCGCGCTCGAGGGATACGAGGTCGAGCTGAAAAACGTCTTCCGCAAGGCTTTCACCTGCGAGATAAGATTACCGGGCGTCCTTTTCGCCTATGGGCTTTCCGGCCACCGTCAGGAGAAGCTTCTCGTCAAGCTGAACGCCGAGCCCCAGGATTTTCCGTATCCCCCCGACAAGGTCATCCTGAACAAGTTCGACGTTTTCCTGCGCGTCAACGTTGCGCCGGCGGATGTCCTGCTGGCCCAGAAGATATTCGCGACCTTCAACCGTAAAAGGCCCATGGGCAGGGATTTCTACGACATCGTTTTCCTCCTGGGAAAGGCAAGGCCGAACCTCGACTATCTCCGCTCGAAGATGGGGGTAAGGGATAGCGGCGACCTGAAGAGAAGGCTGCTGAAAAGGTGCCGCGAGCTCGACTTCGACGCGCTCGCCAGGGAGGTCGAGCCCTTCCTGTTCGTCCCGTCCGATGCCAAGAGGGTGCGCGGATTTCGCCATTACCTCGAGGGGATGGAGCTGTAAAGGAGTCGCCAAGGCATGATCTTCCCGGTGGAGGCGCCAAGGCAGGGTCTTCCCGGCAGCGGCGCCACGCCCGCCCGGGGGTGCGCCACGTCTTTCCCGTAGCTGCGCCACGCCTTTCCGGTGAGGGTTCACGGTGGCGGCCGGGGTCACATCTTCAATCTTTAATCCTCGGTAACTTCCGGCGTCCGCATGTTGTGGCCCCTATGTTACTCGCGAATCTAGATTGAAGATGTGGCCCCATGTTTTGTCTCCTTTGCTTGCTATAATCATCTTTGAAGGGTTGATACTGAAAGCACCTCGTTCGCATATGCATTGGATTTTCTTTCTGAGATGAAGGAAAGAGGGCAATAAGGGGAGGCACAGCCATGAGCATTTTCGACCTACGCGACGCCGTCATCGATGAATACCGCCGCTACATAAACAGCTTCCTCCTTATCCAGGACGAGCGCATCAAGGACTATATCTCCGAGGAACTCATCGAAAAAGGCGCCCTCTGGCCGCCCGCTCTACTGCAGCTCAATCCCGCCTACAGGAAAGCGGAAACCGTAGAGCAGCTGGTGGCGGAGGGAAAGCTCCACCCCGACTGCGCCAACATCTTCCGCGACAAGGAAGGCAACTCCATCACCCTTTTCCAGCACCAGCTTGAAGCCATCGAGACCGCCCTCGCGGGCAAGGGTTTCGTGGTCACCAGCGGGACCGGGTCCGGCAAGAGCCTCACCTACTTCGTCCCCATAATCGACGCCGTGCTGAAAGGCGATCCGGGTGCCCACAAGGTCTGGGCCATCATCGTCTATCCCATGAACGCCCTGGTCAACTCCCAGTACATAGCCCTCCAGGAGTGGGAGGAAACATACAAAGAGAGGACCGGCCAGCCTTTCCCCGTCCGTTTCAGCAAATACACCGGCCAGGAGATGGCCGACCGCTTGGATATCCAGAAAGACCCCCCGCACATCCTACTCACCAACTACGTGATGCTCGAGTTGATGATGGTGCGGCCCGAGGAACACATGTTCGTGGACCGCACCACCACGGCCCTCAAGTACCTGGTGATAGACGAGCTCCATACCTACCGGGGACGCCAGGGTGCGGACGTAGCCTTCCTCATCCGGCGCCTGAAGGAGAGGAGCAAGAAGCAGAATCTCATCTGCATGGGGACCAGCGCCACCATGATAGCGGGAAAAGCAACCTCCCCTGAGGAAAGACGCCAGGCGGTGGCAAACTTCGCGGGCCAGATCTTCGGCTCAGCCTTCGAGGCCGGTCAGGTCATCGAGGAGACCTTGGAGAGCATCACTCAGCGCGAGGGAGAGATAGACCCCGGCGAGCTGCGCGAGGCTGTGGAATCCCCGCTTCCAGAGGCTCCCGAGGAACTCCTGGCGAATCCCCTCACCAGATGGATAGAGGCTAACTTCGGCCTTGAGGAGGAAGACGGAGGAAAGCTGCGCCGCCGTTCACCCATCAGCCTTGATGAGGGAGCGGAAACGCTTTCCGAGCAAACAGGGCTTGGTGTCGAGGCCTGCAAGGAGGCTTTGAGCCGGGCTTTCCTCGCCGGGGCGGCGATAAGGTCCGAGAAAGGCGAGACGCTCCTCTCCTTCAAGCTCCACCAGTTCATCGCCCAGGGCAACCGCGTCTTCGCCTCGCTCGAGCCCCGGGCCGAGCGCGTCTTCGACCTCGAGGGCTATACCTTCGCCAGCCGGGAGGGAGGCGTCATTCCACTCTTTCCCTTGAAGTTCTGCCGCATCTGCGGGGTCGAGTACTACGAGGTGCTGCATGATCCCGAGGAAATGATGTTCAACCCGTTGAGCGACGAATTCAGCTACCTTGAAGAAATCGAGGGCAAAGGATACCTCCTGCTCGCCCCCGAGGACCGCGAGGTGGAATGGGGCCCGGAGAACCTGCCCTCGGAATGGCTCACCGAAAAAGGCAGGGTGAAGAACGCTTACAAGGACTACGTGCCACGCCCGGTTTGGGTACACCCAGACGGCAGCTATACCGAGAGTCCCGCCGAGGGTGCGGTAAAAGCCTGGTTTCAGCCCCAGCCCTTCCGACTCTGCCTCAATTGCGGGGTCTTCTACGGCAGGGAGAGTGAGTTCCGCAAGCTCACCGGTCTCTCCAGCGAAGGTCGCTCGACCGCCACCACCGTGCTGGCTCTCTCCGCCTTGGAGAACGCTCCCAAGGGAGACATCGAGGCCTCGGCGCGCAAGCTCCTCTCCTTTACCGACAACCGCCAGGACGCAAGCCTGCAGGCCGGCCACTTCAACGACTTCGTGCAGGTGTCCCTGCTGCGCGCCGCCATATATGCGGCGCTCCAGGAAGCAGGGGAGCTGCGCTACGACCAGATCGCAGGAAAAGTGGTTGAGAGCCTGAAACTCGATTTCCGAGATATATCCGCCAACAAGGAACTGCTCCCCGACAGTCCGCTCGGCAAGGAAGTGGCCAAAGCCTTCACCGACCTCGTCGAGTACCGCATATACGAAGACCTGCGCCGCGGCTGGCGGGTGGTCCAGCCCAACCTGGAGCAGTGTGGTCTGCTCGCCATGGACTACCTGGGCCTGCGTGATCTTTGTGCAAACGAGGAGGCTTGGCGAGAGCTCAAGCCCTTCGCCGATGCCTCCCCCGAAAAACGCCTGGAGGTGCTCAAGGCCTTTCTCGACCAGTTCCGCCGCCAGCTCGCTATCCATGCATCCTGCCTGCAGGAGACAAACGAGGCGTTGTTGAAAAAGCGCGTCATAGAGCGCGTTGATGCGCGCTGGGGTTTCGAGGAGAAGGAGAGGTTGCGCCTGGCTTCCCGCTTCATCCTGCCTGGCCAGGAGGAAAATTTAGGCAACAGCTTCAGCCTCTCAGTCCGCAGCCTGCTGCACCGCTACCTTAAACGGGTCTTGCCTACCTTCGAGGCGGAATACGAGGAGAACATGGAGAAGCTGGTAGATATCCTCTGCGCCCATGGCCTACTGCGGCGCGATTCGGAAAGAGGGGTATCCTTCGTGCAGCTGGAGTCGGCAGCTCTGGTGTGGAAGAGGGGAGACGGCACTCCCATCAGCGAGCCCATCTACATGCGCCGTGCCGAAGACCCCATCTACCTCAAGGCCGAGAAGGAAGCCAACCAGTACTTCAAGGAGTTCTACATGCGCTCCTCGGCGCTCCTGCGCGAAGTGGAGGGGCGCGAGCATACCGCCCAGATAGGCTACGAGCACCGCGAGGAGAGGGAGCAGCGCTTCCGCAGCGGCGAGCTCAAGTGCCTTTTCTGCTCCCCTACCATGGAACTGGGCATAGACATCGCCGACCTGCAGCTCGTGCACATGCGCAACGTCCCGCCCACACCTGCCAACTACGCGCAGCGCAGCGGCCGAGCGGGCCGTAAAGGGGACCCCGCCCTGGTCCTCACCTACTGCCTCGCCGGGAGCGGGCACGACCAGTATTTCTTCCGCCACCAGCGGGAGATGGTCTCGGGCGCCGTCCAGCCCCCGCGCATCGACCTCACAAGCGAGGACCTGGCGACCGCACACCTCCACTCCGTCTGGCTCGCCAAGACCGGCCTCTCACTGGGGAAATCATCGACCGACGGCTCGCCATTGAGGTCCATCGCCAACATACTCGACTTGCGCCAGGAAGGATATCCCCTCACCGAGGATGTCCGGAACAAGATCAACCTGTCCGAAAAGGACTTCAAGGAATGCATGGAGGAGGTCAAGCGCATCCTGGACTCCTGCGCCCCGGATATCGAGAAGGCCGCCTGGTACTCAGACGAGTGGATCGAAAAAACCCTCAAGCGAGCGCCAGAAGAATTCGACGATGCCTTCAACCGCTTCCGCGAGCTCTACCAGGTTGCGGACAGGCAGTTTGTAGAGGCAAACGACATCCTGCGTTATCGCACCGGAAGCAAGGATGACTTGGCCAAGGCCGAGAGGAGCCGGGCCGAGGCGGAGAGGCAGATCGCCCTCCTCCGCAACGAGACCGCCTCCTTTCAGGAATCCGACTTCTACCCTTACCGTTATCTCGCCAGCGAGGGGTTCCTGCCCGGCTACAATTTCCCGCGCCTGCCCTTGAGCGCCTTCCTTCCCAGGGAGAAGAAGGGCGATTACGTGGACAGGCCGCGCTTCCTTGCCATCTCGGAGTTCGCGCCCGAGAGCTTCATCTACCACGAGGGCTCGAAGTACCAGGTGTGCGGGCTGAGGACCACCATCACCGACCTGGGTAAAAGGCGCCTGCGGGTCAAGCTTTGCAACGTCTGCGGCTACCTCCACGCTGACGAGAGCGTGGAGCTCTGCCTGAACTGCGGAAGCAAGCTCGCCGGCGAGGACTACACCTACGCCTCTATGCTCGAGGCCACCAACGTCTATACGCGCCGTCGCGAGCGCATCACCAGCGAGGAAGAGGAAAGGCGTCGCCTCGGCTACCACATCACCACCCACTTCGAGTTCGCGCCGGTAAGGGGGACAAGCGAAGGCCGCATCCCTGCCACCGTGAAAGCCGCAGGCGGGAGCGCCATCCTCAAGCTCACCTATGCCCCCTCGGCCACCGTCTACCGCATCAATCACCGCTGGAAGACGAGCAGGGAGGACGGCTACCTCCTGGACTTCGATACCGGGGAGTTCGTGCCACGCAACCGGGAGGGACAGGAGGGGGCGCCCGCAGGAAACATCGACCAGGTGCGCCTGTTCGTGCGCGACACCATGAACGTCATGCTCCTCTACCCGGGCAGTGAGGACATGGACTGGCCCGAGGAGATGCTGACCACGCTGGAACACGCCTTGCGGCGCGGCATCGAGCAGACCTACCAGATAGAGGCCTCGGAACTCGCCTCGGAGCGCATTGGAAAAGGCAGCCACCGTGGCATCCTCTTCTACGAGGCGAGCGAGGGCGGCTACGGCATCCTGCGCGCCCTGGTGGAGGAGAGGGACGCCATGGCCAGGGTGGCAGCGGAGGCCCTGGCCGTATGCCACTACGACCCTGAGACCCTGGAGGACCAAAGCCCTGAATGTGTGCGTGCCTGCTACGACTGCCTCCTCTCCTATTCCAACCAGAGGGACTACCCCCAGCTCAGCCGCTCCCTGGTGAGGGACCTGCTGGGCGAGCTCGCGCATTCCGAGACCCACCCGGTTATCAATGAAAGGGACTACGAGAGCCATTACCGGTGGTTGCGCGCCCTCACGGATTCCCGCTCCGAGCTGGAGAGGAAGTTCCTCGACCACATCTACAAGACCCGGCGCAGGTTGCCCGATGACGCCCAGCGTGCTCTTGAGGACCACCACGGCACCATCCCCGATTTCTTCTATGAGAAATACGACTGCATATATTGCGACGGCTCCGTGCATGACGAGCCCGCCCAGAGGGAGAAGGACGAGAAGGTCCGCCGTGAGCTGGAAAACCTTGGATATCGAGTGATCGTCATCCGCTACGATAGGGACTTGGAAGAGCAGATAGCGGCATACCCTGACGTCTTCGGGGAGGCGAAACAATGAGCGACGGTACGTTTGGCGTGGGATCCATCGTGCGTTGCAGGGAGCGGGAGTGGGTGGTCCTCCCATCCCACCGGGAGGACGTGGTCATGCTGCGCCCCCTGGCGGGAGGGGAGGAGGAGATCTGCGGCGTCTCCACGCAGCTGATGAAATACGGCATCGACACCATCACCTCCGCCGACTTCCCGCTCCCCAAGCCAGAAGAGGCGGGGGATGCGACATCGGCGGGGCTCCTCTTTGACGCAGCCCGCCTCACCTTAAGAGAAGGCGCCGGCCCCTTCCGCTCTCTTGGCCGCATCTCGGTGAGGCCCCGTCCCTACCAGTTCGTTCCCATGCTCATGGCCCTGCGCCTCGACCCAGTGCGCCTGCTCATCTCGGACGACGTGGGGGTGGGAAAGACAATCGAGGCGGCGGCGATCGCCCGCGAGCTCCTCGACCGGGGGGAGATTAGGCGCATCTGCGTGCTCTGCCCGCCTTACCTCTGCGACCAGTGGGCGAACAAGGAGCTCCGCGAGAAGTTCCACTTGGATGCGGTGATCATCAACTCCGGCACGGTGAGCTCGCTCGAACGCCGCCTGCCCCCCGGCGACCACAGCATATTCAGCTATTTCCCTTTCACGGTGGTGAGCATCGATTACGTGAAAAGCGAGCGCCACCGCCAAAACTTCCTCGCCAACTGCCCGGAGCTGGTCATCGTGGACGAGGCCCACGGGGCAGCGCTGCCCTCCAGTCGCTCTGCCACCCAGCAGCAGCGCCACGCTCTCCTGCGCGAGCTGGCAAAGAACAGCGACCGCCACCTCATCCTCCTCACCGCCACTCCCCACAGCGGGGTGGAGGAAGCGTTCCTTTCCCTGCTCGGGCTCCTTGATCCCGAATTCGAGCGCCTGGATCTGCAAAGACTTACGGAAAAGCAGCGCGATCACCTGGCACGGCACTTCGTACAGCGCCGCCGCGCCGATGTGGTCGACTGGCTGGGTGAGAAAACCCCCTTCCCCGAGCGCGACGCCTCGGAAGCCTATTACGAACTCTCGCCCCCTTACCGCAAGCTCTTCGAAGGCGTGTACGAGTTCAGCCGGGAACTGGTGGCCTCGGGAGAATCGCTCAAGGGGTGGAAGCGGCGCATCCGCTACTGGACCGCCCTGGCGCTCTTGCGCTGCGTGATGTCCAGCCCCGCCGCCGCCGTGGCTGCCATCGGCAAGCGCTTGAAGGGGCTGGTCGAGGCGGAGGAGGAAGGCGACGACCAGGCCATCCACACCATCTACGAGTCGGAGGACAGGGACGCAAGCGACGTCCAGCCGTCGCAGGTCATCGAGGAAGGGGCGGACGAGCTCTCCGACACCGAGGCCAGAAGGATGCGCGCCTTCGCCAAACAGGCCGAGGCCTTGAAGGGTGGAGACGACCGCAAGGTGGAGAAGTGCGCCGAGCTCGTGGGAGAGCTGCTTGATGAGGGATATTCCCCCATCGTATGGTGCCGCTACATAGCCACCTCGGACTATGTGGCGGCGGAGCTGGAACGACGGCTCTCCCGCTCCTTTAAGGAGCTGCGAGTGTTGTCGGTTACCGGCGCCCTCTCAGAGGAAGAGCGCAAGCTGAAGGTGGAAGAGCTTTCCGCTTTTCCCCACAGGGTGCTTGTGGCCACCGACTGCCTGAGCGAGGGCATCAACCTGCAGGATGATTTCAACGCCGTCATCCACTACGACCTCCCCTGGAACCCTAACCGCCTGGAACAGCGGGAGGGGAGGGTGGACCGTTTCGGGCAGACCGCCCCCACGGTCAAGGCCGTACTCCTTTATGGCAGGGACAACCCGGTGGACGGGGCGGTGCTCGATGTGCTCCTGCGCAAGGCCAGGGACATCCACAAGACCCTGGGCATATCCGTGCCCGTTCCCGCGGACAGCGAGACGGTGATGGAGGCGGTGCTCGAGTCCCTCTTCTTCCGGGGCCGGGACGCCTCGCAGATGCAGCTCTTCGACGCTCCCGACGCCCGAGAGCTGGTGCGCGATTGGGATCGCGCGGCGGAGCGCGAGAAGGAGAGCCGCACCCGCTTCGCCCAACGGGCCATCAAGCCCGACGAGGTGGAGCGCGAGCTCGAGGAGACCGATTCCGTACTGGGAGACCCTGGCGCGGTGCGGGACTTCGTGCTCGAGGCCTGCAAGCGCCTAGGCGTTGGTTGCAAGCGCAAGAGGGACGCCACCTACGAGCTTTCCTCCCTCGACCGCTTCCCCGAGCGGGTGCGCGAGGCCCTGCTTACGCTGGGCGGGCGCCGCCTCTCCTTTGAGGCTCCAGCCCCCGAGGGCTCCGTGTTCGTCGGGCGCAACCACCCCTTCGTGACTGCCCTGGCGCGCCATCTCCTGGAGGAAGCGCTGGCCGCAAAGGAAGGCTCGGTCGCTTCCCGCTGCGGGGTCATGCGTACGAGCCGGGTGGATAGACGCACCACCCTCCTCCTCCTGCGTTGTCGCTACACCCTAACCACCCCGGACGCGGGGGACCTCTTGGCCGAGGAGGTGCTCCCCCTAGCCTTCACCGGCTCGCCTCCCGACGGCGTTTCCTGGCTTAACCGCGAGGAAGCGGTCGCCCTCCTTCGCGAGGCCGAACCCGAGGAAAACGTGAGCCCACAGGCGCGGACGGAGGCCCTTGAGAAAGCACGGACGTGGTACGAGGATCTCAAGGGTGAGATCAGGGGGATACTCGAGGAGAGGGCCCGCGCCCTGCAGGATTCCCACAAGCGTGTGCGCCAGGCAGCCCGTGTGGTGCGCCGGGGCGTTACCGTGACCCGGCACCTTCCGCCGGACCTTTTGGGCGTCATAGTGCTCCTACCAGTGCCCAAGGGGGTCAAGGGATGAGCCGCTTTCAGAGCCTTAAGGTGGAAGGAGGGCTCCTCGCCTTCGACCTCGTCGAGCGCGTGGCTGCAGGCGAAGCTAAGGGGCAGAAACCTATGGACTTCGGTCTTTCCGCCAAGGCCCACTTCCTGGATGAGGTGGCCGATGCCTGGGCCGCCGCCCGCCGTTACTGGGAGGCTTTTAGGTCCCGCTTGGAGCAATTGCCCCCGGAGGACCTGGGCACCAGCGTGACCCGCGACGGCTGGGTCATCCCCCTCATGAGCCTTTTGGGATACGAGCTCACCTACCGGCCCAAGGCGCAACTGGTGGACGGGCTCACCTTCGCCATCAGCCACGGGGCCGATGCCGGCGAGGACGCGCCTCCCGTTCACGTGGTGGGATGGCGCCAGGAGCTGGGCAAGCTTCAGCCTTCCGGGCGCCCTCGCCTCGCCCCCCACGCGCTCCTGCAGGAGTACCTCAACCGTACCGAGCACCTCTGGGGCGTGGTCACCAACGGACGCGTACTGCGCCTGCTGCGCGACAGCCAGCTGCTGGCCCGCCAGTCCTACATCGAGTTCGACCTCGAGGGAATGTTCGAGGGCGAGAGGCTTTCCGACTTCGCCCTCCTGTGGCGCCTGGTTCACCGAACCCGCTTGCCAAAGGGCATGGACGACGCCTCCGAATGCCTGCTCGAAAGCTACTATGCCGAAAGCGTCGAGCAGGGAGGAAGGGTGCGGGAACGCCTTCGCGACGGGGTGGAAAAAGCCCTGGATATAATTGGCAATGGCCTGATTTCCCATCCTGCCAACGGGGAATTGCGCGAACTGGTGGCCGAGGGGGAGATCAGGCCAGAGGCCTTCTACCGCGACCTTCTCCGCCTGGTCTACCGCCTCCTCTTCCTCATGGTGGCGGAGGAGAGAGGGCTCATCTCCCCTTCCGATGTCTATCTGGAGCACTACAGCTTGGAGCGCATGCGCCGCCTGGCCGACCTGCGCCTGCCCGACGAGGACCACCGGGACCTCTGGATCTCCCTCCAGGCCACCTTCGACCTCTTCCGCAAGGAAGAGCTGGGGGCGCTGCTCGCGGTCCCGCCGCTCAACGGCGAGCTTTTCGCGAGCACCGAGCTCGACAGATGTTCCCTCTACAACCGGGACCTCCTCGCCGCCTTGAGGGAGCTCTCCACCTACGCTGAGGACCCGCGCTCACCCCGTCGTCGCGTGAATTACTCTGCCCTGGACGTGGAGGAGCTGGGCAGCGTATATGAGAGCCTGCTCGAATACCACCCCGTTTTCATCGAGCAGGAGGGCAAGCCCGCCTTCCGCCTGGTCTTCGGCACGGAGCGCAAGACCACCGGTTCCTACTACACCCCGCCCGAGCTCGTGAGCGAGCTTATCAAGAGCGCGCTCGAGCCCGTTCTTGACGAGCGCTTAAGGAAAGCAAAGGGCAGGGAGGATAAGGAGCGAGCCATTCTCTCCATCAGGGTTTGCGACCCTGCCTGCGGGAGCGGACACTTCCTGCTGGCTGCCGCCCGCCGCCTGGGCAAGGAGCTCGCCCGCGTGCGCACGGGCGACGAGGAGCCCGCGCCCGAGCAAGTGAGACCCGCCATCCGCGACGTCATCGGACATTGCATCTACGGGGTGGACAAGAACCCCCTGGCGGTGGACCTCTGCAAGGTAGCCCTGTGGATAGAGGGACATGCCGAGGGAAGGCCCCTCACCTTTCTCGACCACCGCATCCGCTGCGGGGATTCCCTGGTGGGCGTCTTCGACCTCAAGGCCCTCGAGGAAGGCATACCGGACGACGCCTTCAAGCCCGTCTCGGGCGACGACAAGGACCTCGCCAAATCGATCAAAAAGGACAACAAGGCGGAGAGGACCGAGAAAGTCGGATGGCTCTCCATGGAGTTCGAGGCGGCAAGCGACATCCCGGAGTTGTCGGAGGCCTACCGCAAGCTCTCGGATATCCCCGACGATACCCCCGAGCAGGTGCGCAAGAAACAGGAGGCCTACGAGAGGCTGAGGGGCGAGGGTGGGCGTTGGTGGCGCGACAACACGGCTTGCCACCTCTGGACAGCCGCCTTCTTCGCGAATCTGGATGAAGAGAGTTACAGGGAGAAAGCCATCCCCACAACGGATGTCCTGCGCACCTACCTAGAGACCGGGAACATCGACGGGCGCTACATCGGGCACGCCTGGGAGATGGCACAGCGCCACCGTTTCTTCCACTGGCCCCTGGAGTTCCCCGAGGTCTTCGATGCGGGCGGATTTGACGTGGTGTTGTGTAATCCTCCGTGGGAACTGATCCAATTGCAGGAGGAAGAGTTCTTCGCATCGAGAGACCCTATTATTGCTGGAGCGCCGAACGCATCAGCTCGCAAACGGCTCATTGAAGAGCTTGAGGAAACCAATCCTAGCCTTTGGCAGGAATACAGCATTGCATTGCATCTAGCAGATGCAACAAGGAAATTCCTACGCACCTCGGGAAGATTCAAGCTTACCTCTAGCGGCAGGATAAATTGCTACTCCGTCTTCTCCGAACTCTTCAGCGAATTGATGAGCCGCTCCGGCAGGGTGGGGGTGGTGGTGGACACGGGCATCGCCACCGATGACACCAACAAGCGTTTCTTCTCCCACCTGGTGGAATCTGGGAGATTGGCGAGCCTGTACGATTTCGAGAACCGGGAGAAGATCTTCCCGGCGGTTGATAGCAGACAGAAGTTCTCCCTCCTCACCCTTAAGGGAGAGGGCGATAAGACGGACGAGCCTGCCCGATTCGCCTTTTTCTTGACCTGCGCCGAGCAGCTCAAGGACGAGAAGCGTGTCTTCGAGCTCACCGCGGAAGACTTCGTCCTCCTCAACCCCAACACCCGCACCTGCCCCATCTTCCGCACCCGCCAGGACGCCGAGCTCACGAGGTATATATATGAAAGGGTGCCGGTGCTGGTGAACGAAGCAACTGGCGAGAACCCCTGGGGGGTTACGTTCAAACAAGGCTTGTTCAACATGTCATCCGACTCCCATCTCTTCCGCACCCGCGAACAGCTCGAGGAAGCCGGCTTCACCCTCTTCGGCAACCGCTTCGTCAAAGGCGAAGGCGAAAACCAAGAAGTGTGGTTGCCGTTATATGAGGGTAAAATGATACACCACTTTAATCATCGGTTTGGTAACTTTTATGGTATAACGGTAAGGCCTAAGAATGCTCCTCTACCTACTCCTTCCGTTGAAGAATATCAAAATCCATCTTTCCAGTTAATTCCTTGGTATTGGGTTAACCGGCCAGAAGCATATGAAAAGATAACAGTGTTCACTAACAGTAACACTCTATCTAGTTTCAGGAGAAACGCAAGAAGCAATGACGAATGGACATTTATCTCTACTCCGATACCATTGAGTGCAGTTGGCGACAATTTATTTCTTCTAAATTCGAGCACTTCAGCAACCACTAGATGTTGTCTAGAGACCTTAATATGTTCCATTGTATTCGATTATTTCGTTTCCAAAAAATATGATGGAACCAATATGAGTTTCTACTTCGTTAAGCAATTTCCCGTCTTACCTCCTGATTCATTTAATAAAAAGGACATTTTGCGCATTTGCGTAAGAGCGACAGAGCTTGTTTACTCAGCATGGGATATAAAACCCTTCGCTGACGACATCTGGTGCGATGCAGATGAGGAGCTTCGCCAAGCCATCAAAGCCCAGTGGGAGGAGAACAAAAAAGTCACCGGCGGTCATACCTGGGACCCTCCCGAATGGGCTGAGATCGCTGATGACAGCATTCCCCTCCCACCCTTCAAATGGGACGAGGACCGTCGAGCCCACCTCCGCGCCGAGCTCGATGCTATATATGCCAAGCTCTACGGGCTCAACCGCAAGCAGCTCCGCTATATCCTCGACCCCGCCGACCTCACCGAAAAGGAACTGGAAAACATCCTCGATGACTACGAGGAAGTGGACGACCCCCTGGACGAGGAAGCTTACCTTACCCGCTGCGAGGCATCCACCTTCCCCGGCGAAACCTTCCGCGTCCTCAAAGAAAAGGAAACCAAACAATTCGGCTTCTACCGCACCCGCCGCCTTGTATTAGAAGAATGGAATAAAGCAGATGGAGCCTAACAGCAATAATATTCAAGAGAAAGGAGGTTTCAAGAGTGACCAATAATGTTGGGAAAATGAGAATATCGTCGTTAAGCCTTGAACATTTTAGAGCATTTAGTAACACCACAATATCTTTTGGAAGTTTTAACATTCTCGTTGGCCCAAATAATTGTGGCAAGACAAGCATTCTTCATGCAATAAGGCTACTCTTGTCGATTACATCGGATAGCTTTGAAGACAAGGCTGGAAGAATTGAGTTTCATAGAAGATACATCCCCATTTCAGAAATTGGGTATATACCCAAACCTGATGAATTATGGACGGATGGAAAAAAAACTAAAAGTCCAATTGTCATGAGAATTAGTTTTGATATAGGAATCGAAATAGAATTGAAACTTAAGTATCAATTTGGACAGATTCACGCATCTGCAGAACTCTTAAAGAATCCGGGATTGGTTAGCAGTGAGATAAATTCCTTTCTTAGGCAAAAGCATGCTTTCATTCCCGCCTTAGTTGGAATGCTTGTTCAGGAGCCATATGTAACACCTGCTCGTAGACTAGCATTGTCTGCGGAAGCGCGATATCCAGAGATGTTTCGCTCGTCGCTTTACCATCTACAGAAGAGCAGTAGGCAGTCTATAAATAGAATCAATAAGATATTGAAGGAGACTCTCGATGTCGAAATTGTAAGAATATCGTTCGATCCTGATAAAGACGAATATGTACAAGTCCTTTATCAGCAAAATGGGGTGGAACACGATTTAGTTTCCGCTGGATCAGGAATGCAGCAAATAATACAGTTGCTATCTTATATATATCTGCACAAACCTGAGGTAATACTAATCGATGAGCCAGATGCACATCTTCACCCGGAGCTACAAATAAAAGTTGCGATGATAATACAACAGATGGCAGAAGATCTTGGTGCCCAGGTCTTTCTATCTACGCACTCGCCAGAAGTAATTGATGGTTTCTCTCCAGAAAACATATATTTCATCGACTCAAGCAAGAAGACGATTAGTGCAGTGAAGGATGAAAATGAATATGTATCAGGCCTTTTCAGCGCGGGTGTCTTGACGCTCTCCTCACTTTCACGTATTGCCATCATGCCTAATTGTTTTGTTATTGAAGATAAGAAGGAAGATATACACCGTGAAATCGACAAAGCCTTAAGGACAGGGCTTATGAATGAAAAAAGCAGATACCGATGTGCTAGCGGAGTAACGAAATTCCAGGCTATTTACCAGCTTTACGAGACAGTTCAATCGGTAATCGGCAAGAAAATAGAGATACATTTCCTTCAAGACAGAGATGGGCTTCCTGATAAATACGTAGAATACATTAAGCAGTTCTACAATAGGAAGAAAATGAATGTACATATCCTAGAGAGACACGAAATCGAGAACTACATATTGGACGTAAAATATATGCTAAGTGCTTTAAGAGAAAAGGGGGTTGAAGCAAAAGAAAGAGATGTTCGATCATTACTCGTCAAAGCTGCAGAAAATGAGAAGCAAAATGCTCGTCGTCATATAAGGGAACAAGCCAAGAATGTAAATCGGATTTGTGAAAGGCCAGATGACCTTGATGATAGAAGAGTTGAGATGGACGTCGATGAGTGGTTTGACAAGATTGATTGGAGAAAAGAAAGAAACATTGTGAAATATTTCCCAGGGAAGGAAACGCTGAAAGATTTCAGACAACTTGTTCATGACGAGTATGGCGTGGACATTACGGAAGCTCAACTGATAAGGCAAATCAACAGGAGAAGGATTGCGGAGGACGTAAGAAAGATTTACGAAGAAATTGCTTCGAGCAAGAAGCAATAAAGAGGAGCTCGATAGTGATTGGAGTGTGAGGCGATTATCAATTGACTCATAGAAATAATAGGAATCTCCAGGAGCAACGTCTTGAGTTAATCAGTGGTGCTTTCGATCAACAAATGGTCAATATGGCTGAGCGCAAGCGATGAAAACCGAGGGCAACCGAGAATAACTCGTTTCTTGAAAAAGGGCAGGTAAAGCGCAATTCAGAGACGCCGAGAACCGCAGTAGAAAACCGAGAACAACCGTGTTTTCCGGACTGTAAATCCGTCCCCCTTAAGACCAATACCTGACCAGTGTTTTCAATATCGTGCATTGCACTTACAGGTTATCCTGCAGTTACCACGGGAGGGGGGAACAGGGCAAAGTAGGTGCTAATTGGACAACTGTATGGAGGCATTAGATAGAGGGCAGCATGGGATGATTTAATATAGTAATGAGAGAATAAATGGGGTCGGCTAAGTGAATTGGTAAGTAATAATGAATCTTCAAAGTTTATGAACAGCTGGAGGTGGAATATGACTTTCTTTGAAGCGGCTAAAAAGGTACTGGAGGAGTCCGGCGGGAAACCCATGCACTATAAGGATATAACCAGGACCGCCATGGAAAAAGGGTACCTGGAATCGAGCGGCCTTACGCCGGAGCAGACACTGGCTGCTCAGCTCTATACCTATATTAGAAGAACCGCGGCGGCAGGCAAGACACCGGAAATCAGTTTGATAGGGCAAGGTAGGTTTGCCCTCTCCAAGAAGCCAAGGTTTGGCCTGGAGAAAGAGATCGAGGATTGGAATAAGCGTACGCGCGATGAATTGCTAGAAACGCTGATGGAACTTGATCCTCGTGCATTTGAAAATCTGATCGGTCGACTTCTCGTGGAAATCGGCTTCGAGGACGTGAAGGTGACAAGGTACTCTGGTGACGGTGGCATAGATGTGGAGGCAGAGCTTACGGTAGGCGGGGTTACCAACGTAAAAACCGCGGTGCAGGTGAAGAGATGGAAAAACAAGATCACGGGCAGGACGGTGAGGGAATTGAGGGGAGGCCTGCTTGCAGATCAAAGGGGTCTCATCATCACTACCTCAGGTTTCACTAAAGATGCCGTTTCCGAAGCCTATGCCGAAGGCAAGACCCCGATCAGCCTTATCGACGGGGAGAAACTCATAGACCTGCTGGTGGAAAACGGAATCGGTATCTCCAAGCGAAACATGCAATATCTTGAGCTGGACCTTTCCAGTATCGTTGTAGACGGCGACGGAGATGATGGGAAAAATCGGATGTATCAGGGTATATGGCCGTTGCCCGGAGGCGTCAACAAGTTTGCTGAATCCGCCAAGACCATGCTCAGCTTTATCGCGGAGAACGAGCCGGGACTGAGGAGCCTGAAAGACTGGGTAATGGAGGAATTCCCCACGGTTAAGTCTGAAAAGACCCTTGATGGCTACATCCGCGTGCTAAGGATTCTCGGGGTTGTCGATTACGATGGCCAGGCTTTCAAGGTTACGGAGGCGGGAAGGAGAGCCGTAGAGGGAGACGAGAGTAAGGTGCTTGGGAATCAGCTGAAGGAAAGAATCACCGGAATCAAGGAACTTTTAGGGCGCTTGGTTGATGGCGACATGGATGAAGACGAGATATGCGAGTTCCTCAAGGAAACTCTTAAGGTAGATTGGGAAACCAAGGCCCAGGTGCAGTACCGTATGCAGTGGCTCCTGAGCACGGGGCTTGTGCGAAAGGACGGCAATCGCTATTCGTTAGCGAAAGAGGAAGGTGATTAGAGATGGCAATCTGGATAATTAATGAAGAAGGTCCCAAGGAACTCCCTCAGACCAAGCCCCAGCAGGAGAAGTTGCTGGAGGAAGACCTCGAGCAATGGATCGAGAAGGAGCCCATGATCCTTGGTGAGCCTCTGCTGATAATCGGGCGCCAGGTGATGATACCCGAGGTGAAAGACCGCCTCGACCTGCTGGCGGTTGATCCCCAGGGGAATGCCGTTGTTATAGAGTTGAAACGGGGAAAGCTCAAGGATCCCGTGGATATGCAAGCGCTGCGTTATGCGAGCTACATCTCGAAGTGGAGGTACGAAGATTTCGAGAACCAGGCACGCAACTATTTTGGTAAAGTGGGCGATACGGATTTCAATTTCAACGAGGTATACGAGACATTCTGCGCCGAGGCAGGACTCGATGAGCCGCCTGACCTAAATATAGACCAGCGTATTATCATCGTCGGCTCCGAGGTAAAGGAGAAGCTCGGAAGCGTTGCACTCTGGCTAAGAGACCACACTGTGGATATTAAAGTCATAGAGGTTGAGGTGTTCAAAGAAGGTGAGAATCTCCTGATGCAGCCGCAGGTGATAATCCCCCTTCCCGTAAGCAGGTTCACTTCCACAGGCAAGCCCGCGGGTGGCGGTGGCATGCAGCCTTGGGTTGTGAACGGAAGAGAATGGCATCTGGAGAAAAGGTGCAGCCCCCAGACCAGAAAAATGTTTGAAGTCCTGGATGACATCATACGTGATAACTTCGAGGTTGATGGCCCCAGGTGGGGCCAGAAAGGCTATGTTGCATACAGGCTGAATAACTATAACTGGATTAGGGTAGAAACAAGGCCCAATTCACTTGTTTTGCTCATCCTGGTTGCCCTCGGCAAATTCGATAAGTCCAAGATTGCTGAAACCCTGCAAATAGAGGAGTTCGATGAGGAAGGCACAATAGCTGACAAGATGGGTCTGCCGAGTTCTGTAAACATAGGGAAGCGTACCGAGGCAACCGAGAGAATCATCCTACGCCTCAAGGAAGATTTCGACATCCAGAGCGAGGCCTTCATCGATTTTCTGAAGCAAACTTACAAGGCTTTCCCTAAGTAGGGTTACAACATGGTGTAACTTGTTTAAATGTTGGGGGAATAAGCAATGGGCGGTGCAATATTTCTGATTGATGATAACGGCGAGTTGGTGGAAACGAAAGATAAGTGTTGCGACTCATGACGCATGATATGAAGACTATCCTGCTCATTCCTCTGCCTCCGATCAGTAGATCCTATGGCCTCTCCTCGTCCGGAAGTCCGCCATCCTTCCCGCCCTCTCAGTTTCGTCCATCTTGAAGAAAGCCATGTGCACCACTTTCTTCCGGTAAACGAGGGCGGAGCCCACCAGGTTCTTGCCCTCGAAGCGGTAGTCCCAGCCCATGCCCACCGAGTTGTATTTCTTCTCCTCACACTCCGCTGTGGCGGCGATGAAGGCCTCGGCCTTCTTGCGGCCGGCCTTGGGCGCCTTCGCTTTCCTGTCGAGAAGGGCCTCCATGGCGTAGCTCTTGAGCAGCTTGGGGTGGAGGATTTCGTAGGCGGGGGCGAGGGAGAGCATGTCCAGGCCCACCACCTCGCCGTTCACCATCACCAGCATGCCCCTCTGCTCGGGCAGGCAGGCGAAGGCCTTCAGGTAGTCCTCCAGGTCCGCGGCCTTGCTCTCGAACACGTCGCTCATGGCCCGGGTGGGAGAGAAAACGGCGGCGGCCCCCGCCATCTCGTCGATGGTCTCCCAGACGCGCCCCTGATCCGAATGGAACGCCTGGTAGTGTTCAAGGTTGCGGGTGACCGAGTACGCCTTTTCCCGCCGTGCGGTTGAGGCCATGATGTTGCCGGAGGCCGAGAACTCCCTGGAGGTGTAGTGCCACCTTCCCGCCTCGGTGCAGCTCACTGGGATGATCACCTCGGCCTGGGCCGCGATGAGGATGGTGGTGTTGAGCACCCGGTTCTGCTTGGCGCCGGACACCTCCTCTCCGTCCAGGAGCAGCACGGGCTTGTCCCCCAAGTTCCTCACCTTGAGCTCGGGCACGGATCCCCCCTCGCCGACCTCGGTCACCAGGAGGACCCCGGCCTCCAGCGCCTCCTTCATGGTCACGTAGGAGGGGCCTCCCTTCACCGGCGAGAAGAGCGGCGCCACCGCCATGTTCTCATAGGTCTGGAGCTCTCCCAGCTCCAGGGTCGTCACGTAGTCGAGCACTGCCTTTTCCATGTTCATCACCCCTTCTGAAGATCACGGATTCTTTATAGCACCCCCCGGTGACAATTAAAGGTAATAGCTGGAATAGGCTGCCAGGATGTCACTTGCGGGATGTATATTATTGGCGTAAGGATGCTAAAGGGCCGGCGGCCGGCCTGCCTTTGCGCGTGGTTCTCCAAGCACCAAGGGAACGCGCGGGCAACCGCCGGAATCCATGAGGCAAAAAGGGGGTTGTTGCCATGGCGTGGATATCCTGGATCGCCTTTACGGATGAACGCGGGACAAAACGATCACCCAAACTCCCCGGAAAAAACCTGTATTTCAGGCTTTAAGTTGACTATACCCTGTAGTAATATATCCACATGAGAGCAGCCTAGCCACGTACAAGAGCTTATGGTTGCGTATATGGCGAGGATGCTAGGGGCTAAAATCCTATATGGGGCACATCAGAAAAGGGGGAACCGCCATGATCGAAGACACCATCCTGCTTACCACTCCGACGTACCCGTACCCGACTTTACCGCCGAACGATTCGCTGACGGATGCCATGGGCCAACGATTCACGCATGGGGACGACATGTTCACGCTGATCTCGCACACGCATTGCTACGCGAACCACATCCTGGCGCAGAACATAAGGAAAAAATGCATCCTTCTGGAGTATCCCAGATGGAAGGACTTTACAAAGGAAGTAGACAAACAATATGCCATCGTCGGCATAAGCGCCTTTCCCGTGCACATGGACAGCGTCATGAAGATGTGCGAATACATCAAGGAGAAGTCGCCGCAAACCACCATCCTGCTGGGGAGCTATGCCGCACAGGCTTATGCGGCCAGATACGGTGAGGACCCGACGCTAAGGAACGTGGACCACGTGGTATTGGGCGAGGGGGTCAGGTGGCTGCGGGAGTTCCTGGGGGAGGATGACCTCGATCGCCCCATAGAGCAGAAACTGATGCCCAAGTGCGGAGGCGGGCCTATCTGCATCAGCAAGTACGCGGGAGGGAATATCGGGTTCTTCGTATCGGGGCTGGGATGCCCGGGCGGATGCGACTTCTGCTCGACCACGGCGATGTTCAACGGCAAGCGCATCGAGATGCTGTCGCCGGATTCGTTCGTGGAACACGTGCGCGCTTACTATGAGAACTTCCCGCGGGTAAAGAACATATTCGTGATAGAAGAGGACCACTTCCGCCAGCACGATTACCTCCACAAGATACGCGATTACTGGCTGTCACACCCCGACATAATCGAGCGCCTTGACTGGTTCGCGTTCGGCTCCGTCGACAACATCGCCGACTTCGCGGATAAGTACGGGTGGGATTACATCTCCGAGATCGGCATCGGCTCGATATTCATCGGGGTGGAATCGAAATTCGCCGGCGAACACGGATACGACAAGCGCGACAGGGTGGACGCGCGCGAGGTTTTCGACCAACTTCACAAACGCGGCATACGCACGGTGGGCGCGTGGATATGCGGCTGGGATTTTCACACCCATCAGAACATGCTCGAGGACCTGAACTATTTCGTGGCATGCTACCCCACCTTCGAGCAGCTCACGCGCATGTCTCCCTTCCCGGGGACGGTCCTTTACGACAAGCTCAAGGAGGAAGGGAGGGTGCGCAACGTCCCCTGGGATGACGTCCATTTCTGGAGCAACGCCCAGGTGAACACTTATCTCGAAACCCACGAGACGCTCAACCTCACGGAATACGGCTACAAGCTGCTCTACGAGACATGGGGGCCCTCTCTCCTGCGCAGGTTCGACGTGCTGCTCAACGGGTACGAGTACTGGATGAACTCGGATAACAAGGTGATGAGGGAACACAAGACCAAGCTCTTCAGGCAGCAGGCGTCCCTTACCATGGTCATCACCCCGGTCATATACCGGTTTGCCCCCAACGGCGTGGTCCGGCACAGGGTGGAAAAACTGCAGCAGAGATACAGGGACCTGATCGGGGAGCCCACGCCGGCCATGAAGGCCGCCTCGTGGTACGTGATGAGGCTGTCAAGGAGATGGAAAAAGAAGGATCTTTTCGACCCCTTCAACCAGTACCCGAAGGAGGAGCCCTTCAAGCGCTACATATATGACAAGCAGAACACGAACGGTGCTGTGCCATACAGGACGGAATACGGCCGTTCCCTGGGGCTGAGGACCAACCTCGAGAGGTTGAGGGAGTTCGAGAGGTTCAAGAGGGTCGCGGCCGGGTTGTGGATCTTGAAGCATTTGCTGTTCTGGAAGAGCGACCCACAACTCGACGACTACCTTATCGAGGCTGCGTCATATAGGACCTTCTACGGCTTCTGACACATGCCACATGAACGGGATTTCGGGGCCGTTTCGGAAGCGCCGCCCGACCGCCCTTCTTGCCGTGTGTACTTTGAGCGTGTTTCAGGAAAGGAAGCGTGCTAATGATAATGGATAGCAATATTACCACCACGCCGGGGAACTCCCCGGTCCGCAACGTTCCGGACGATTATTATCCTAAAGGGTGCGGCTTCTGGTATGTGTTGCCGGAAGGGCCGGATGCGGGCAAGAAGCTGTTCTATCGTTTCAGCACCCACGGTGAGGGCGCTCCGGAAAGCACCATCGTCTTCGTTCACGGCAATCCCGAGTCGTCATATATATATAGAAACGTCATCAAGGAGATAACCACGAGGGCCAGGGGGCCCTTCGCCGTCCTGGCCATGGACCATATAGGATTCGGACTCTCGGACCAGGCGAGTTATCGCATGGAATGCCTGAACCATGCCGAAAACCTCCTGCTCTTGGTAAGGGAATTGGACCTGCGGAATGTGACGTTGGTGGTGCATGACTGGGGCGGGCCGATCGGCATCGGAGCGTTCCTGAAGGAACCCGAGCGGGTATCGAACCTCGTGGTGACGAACAGCACGGTGTTTCCCATGCCCGAGCAGGGACCCACCTACAGGAATTACCCCATAACCTGGCTCGGTTGGTCACAGGTGCCGTTGATCATGCCCAACTGGTTCTGGGGCTCCTATTCCTCGTACGCCGTTTTCCGGACGCCCGCGAAACCGTTCAGGCTGATCGCGGAGCTGCTGCTGTACATGTTGAAAGCCGAGGTCGGCATATTCCCGGGCAGGGAAGACGAGAAGAAAGCCAGGCGCCTGTTCAAGGAACAGTTCAGGTCCAAACCCAACGTCTCGGCATCGAAGCGGTTCGTGCGGCAGTCGGCGGTCTGGGGTCATGGCAACAGGTTCAAAGAGCCCACCCTGGGAACGCAGGATACGGCCCCGTTCTACAGGTTCATCCAGGAGAATGTCGGGAGAGCGTGGGGGCCGGAGGGGCGGAATATCCGGGTCAGGGCGGTGCTGGGGCGATGGGACGCGCTCGGCAAGGACGAGGTCATAAAGCAGTGGGTAGATAATCTGCCGCAACTCGAGGGACACGTGAAGGTCTTTGAAGGCGTGGGCCATTTCATCGATGAGGTCAAGCCCGGGGAGGTAGCCGACAGCATCATGGAAGTCGCGGGGCTGCTATAAAGGCCCCAGGTAATGGCTCGAGTGCTTGAGAGTAGGTCGGTCCCCGTTTGTCGCGGGAGCCTGTCACGCCGTTAGCCAGCCGGGGCAGAACCTGTCCATGAACGTGACGGTTATTCCCCGCAGCCTGTCGTCGAGGAGCTCCAGGGCTTTCTCCGTAATGTCTTTAGGTACGCCGCCGTAGAAGGCCTGGGCTATGCCCCCGGTGATGCAGGCGAGGGTATCGCTGTCCCCGCCGAGGGAGACGGCGTTGCGCACGGCGCTCTCGCAGTCCTCGGATTCCAGGAAGGCGATGATGGCCTGGGGGACGGTCCCCTGGCAGGTCTCGTCGAAGCGGTACCACTCCCTTATGCTTTCCAGGGGTTCGCTGAGGTCATAGGCGAAGACGTTCTCCACGTATTCGCGGATCTCGTCCTTGCTCGCGCCCTGTCTGGCAAGGAAGATGGCAGCGGCGGTGGCCTGGGCGCCCTTGATCCCCTCCGGGTGGTTATGGGTCACGGCGGCGCTTGCTTCAGCCTGCCGGAGCACCTCGTCCAGGGTGGAAAAAGCGTAACCCACCGGGCTCACCCGCATGGCGGAGCCGTTGCCGAAGCTATTGTAAGGCGCGGTCTTGGGGGAGGATACCCAGCGCCGGAACATGCCCCCGTAGCCCGCGTGGGGGTAGTACGCGTAATATTCCTTTAACTTGCCCGTGTAATCGGTACCGCTCAGGATGCTGTCTGCCAGGGCCACGGTGTGCACGCTGTCGTCGGTGAAGCCGCATCCCGGCCCGAAAAGGGGGAAATCCGTGGTCTTTATGTCGTTGAACTCGTAGACGGAACCGATGATGTCTCCGGCTATCGCCCCGATCATCCCAAAGCTCACCTCCTCGATTTCCCGCCCGAGGGAAGGACAGCGCTCCAGGGGCAGTGTCCCCCATCATGTCATCCCAAGAACTCACCTCTTCGATTTCACGCCCTCGCCCCGACCGGAGCCTGGTTCGCCGCGAGCCCGGCGGTCGGCGGCCGAGGCGGGCGTGCCCTGGCCCACCAGCTTCACCAGCGGAAGATGCGGGAGAGCCGCCTGCCCAGGAGCTTGTTCTTCGCCCGGCGCGCGATTCTTTTCGGGTTCCCCGAGGAGAGGACCTCCAGGTCCCGCGTCCAGCGCGCCATCCGGTAGAGGTAGGAACTCGCCCTTCGAGCCATATCTCCCCCTTTCCCGGTTTTATCACCATTATGCAGGAATGGGTCAGGTCTCGAAAGTCGAGCTCCTGGGAAGAGTGTGTCAAGGTATTTGATTTTCGAGACCTTTGCCTTGCCTGCTGCTTATGAGCACTGCTTATTCAAGTAGTTGGCGGGGGTGCAGACGAGTACGCCTTCGATGACTTTCTGGAAATATTTGCCGAAATGGCGGATGTCTCCGGTTATGAAGTGGGTGGCTTTGGATGATAGGGCAGCCATGAAAACCGGAACGTCTTTCCTGTCAAGGGATATGGGGCAAGTCTGTTCTGCCACCGGCTCCGGCACCGTTATGACTTCATTGATTAAATGTTCCAGTCGATCCAGGTGGGACTTCTTTTCCAGGTTTCTTCTGGCCTCTTCAATGGCGTGGGCCGATGTGAGCAAAATCGCTTTCTTATTTGAGGCAAGGTCCCAGAGGCGGTTCAGGGAAGGGCTTCCGTATGCCGCGGAGAAAAGCACGTTGGCGTCCAGGAACAGGCGATCCATCTCTCATTTGCCCGGTTTCTTATGAGGTATCTGCTGGGGGTCGAGGCCCATGTCCTCAACCTGTTTCAAAGCCCAGGCATAGTCTTCTTTGGTAACTGCGTTGTTGAGGAAGAACTCCGCCTTCCTCTCCGGCGTGTATATCTCGATGGGGTACGCTATGGCCGGCCTGAGCATGATCCCTTCCTCGCGGGGCTCTACTACCAGCAAAGAGCCTTCATCCAGGTGATAGGCCTTGCGGAGAGAGGCGGGGATAACCACCGTTCCGCGCTTACCTACCTTGATAGCCTCTCCTCTGTTCATTCTAAACACCTCCGAATATCAGATTATCGGAAATGCTGATGAATTACAACCTCACCGAATTACGATTCTTAACCACGGCATGCAGGCTAGAGTTTCTCCTTCGATTCCCTCATGTAATCGCTTCCGCTAAGGATAATGTCAGAGAAGGCTACGGTGTGCACACTGTCGTCGGTCCAGCCGCACCCCGCCTCAAATATGGGAAAGTCCGTGATCTTTATGTTTTGTCGAACTCGAATATGGATGCGATGGCTGGCACATGGTCTTCCTGGTGAGGGTGTGGTCTACGAACCAGGTCATTGCGCGCATGATGAGCTCGTACGCAGGAGGGAAGAAGCGCTTGAGGAAGTAGAGCAGCTTGATGTCCGGGTTGGTGATGACCATGAACCTGTTTTTCTCGATGGCGTCGACGATGAAGCGCGCGACCCGTTCGGGGGGGATGGCGTGTCGGGCGAAGATGCGGCGCCCGCGGTCGCAGGCGTCCTCGTCGGCGTTGATGACCGTGGTCCGCACCAGGCCGGTGTTCACGGCCCCCGGAAGGATCACGCTGACCCCGATGCCGTGCTTGCGCAGGTCGTAGCGGAGAACCTCGGAACTGCCAACCAGCGCGTGCTTGGTGCCGGCGTAGACCACGTGCCAGGGGAGGCCGATGATCCCGGCGGTGGAGGAGACGGTGAGCACGTGCCCGCCCCTGCCGGCGCGCACCATCTCGGGCACGAAACACTCGATGGCGTGGTAGGGGCCCCACAGGTTGACGTCCACCACCCGCCGCCACTGCTCGTGGGTCATGTCCTCGACCTGCGAGAACAGCGCCACCCCGGCGATGTTGGCGAGGATGTCCAGGGGGCCGAAGCCGGCGTGGATCTCTTCCGCCAGGTTCCTCATCGCCTCGTAGTCGGAGACGTCCAGGGGCCTGCACAGGCAGACCTCGCCGCCCCTCGCCTCTATTTCCCGCCGCGTCTCTTCCAGCCCCTGGGAATCGATGTCGGTGATGAAAAGCCTGGCGCCCCGCTCCGCCATGGCCAGCGCCGTCGCCCTGCCGATGCCGCTCGCCGCCCCGGTGACCAGGGCCTTCTTCCCCCGTATCTCCATACCTCCTCCCTCCTTTGCGTCCTTTGGGGTCGTATCTTGAATTATTCCTCGCTTTGCTTTCTAAATGGGGTCGTATCTTGAATTTTTCCTCGCTTTGCTTTCTTCTAAGAAATGGGATCGTCTCTTCAGTCATAAATGGTCATGCTACAGAGCAAAGAAGCGAGATGAGAACCTGATCGGGCTAGGAGGTCTCGAATTGCAGGCTCTTGAGGTTCTCGCTGGACACCCTCTTGCTGAGGTCGAGAATCTCGATCCCGATCACCTTGCCTTTGGCGTCGAAATCCAATATCACCCCGGGCTGTACCTCTTCCGATTCAACTATCTCCGATTCATCGAGGCGAAAATATAGCGCGTCATTCTGTTGGTCGATTCTCAACCTCATTTTTCCTCCCAAACCGTCGGTCGAAGAAGACGGTTATGATCTTGAGCGGTCGCGATTTGGAATCCGTAACGACGCGCAGATAGCGCCCGCCGAACTCCTCGATTGGCCTGAGATAATCCACCGTCCCATCCTCTTTTCGTTCTTTTCTCTCCGGGTCCTCCAGGGTCAAGTTTACCCAATCGCTCTTTATCTTGCGTTCCTCAAGCATATCGAGGGCATGCCCCGTGAAAACGAGATCCACCATCCGCTGCCTTTCCTTGATTCTAACCCATATCGCCCGTCTAACTCACCACTTATCTTATATATTACGGGGGCGACAAGACGATCCAGCTTACGTGCCGCTGCAAGTGAGCCCAAGTCAGGGGCCTCCGCATTGGTGCCAGATCCTCGTTCAAGGGCTGCCGGCAGCTTATGGCTTCATAGCTTGATCCGCTACATGCCCGCCAATGAGACTAGGTGAGGGAAGCTCGGCTGTACGCCCAGTGCCCTGACCCCATGCCGCCATGCTAGAATCCTTGCGGAGGGGTTTGTTTCAAGGGAGGGAGACCATGGGAAACAAGCCTGTCATAGTCATCGGAGCGGGTTGTGCCGGGTTGGCGGCCGCCTACACGCTCAAGAACGCCGGGGCCGACGTGTTGGTCCTGGAGGCGGGCGACCGGCCGGGTGGTCGATGCTGGAGCATGCGCCGAGAGGGTTTCCTGCTTCCCATCGGCGCCGGGCTCACCGAGACGCAATGGGCCGTCACGCACAGGTTCGTGAGAGAGCTGGGGATGGCGGGCCAGGCGCACGATGTAAAGACCATGAGGGTAGGCTTCTGGCGCAACGGCAGGTTGCATTTCATCCTCAAGGGCACCCCATTGCAGATGATAAGGAATATCCCCGAGACGCTCAGGTTCAGGGGATGGCCCCTCAAGGCCTACCCCCAGGCGGCGAAGCTGGGGCTGGCCATGTGGAGACAGATGCGCAAGCTCGACCCGGTCACCAGGGACTTCGAGCCGCTGCTGGAGCTGGGGAACGTCAGCTCCGCGCAGTTCGCCCTCGAGCACGGCGGCCCCGAGATCCTGGACCACTTTGTCGCTCCCGTTCTTGGCACCATGGTGCTGGCGCGGCCGGAGGAGGTCACCATCTCGCACCTCATCGCGTTGGCTTTCCTCGCAGGCGGGGTGTGCGTCATGGAGAACGGCATGGGTTCGATCAACGAAGGGCTATATGAGAGGGTCAAGGACGTGGTGCGCCTGTCCACGCCGGTCAACAAGGTGGTCATCGAGGGCAAGCGTGTCAAGGGCGTGGAGACGCCGACAGGCTTTATCGAGGCGGACCAGGTGATCTGCGCCACCGACGCCGTGGTGGCGCGGGAGATCATCCCCGACCTGCCCGACACCATCCGCAAGCCCCTCGAGACCTGTGAATACAGCTCGACCTACAACTATATCTTCGCCCTGGAGAAAAAGATCACCCCCGACTACTTCGTGGCTACCTGCATCCCGGGAAGCGAGGGGTCTATCCTCTCCACCATCTTCGAGATAGCCGGCGGGGACATGAAGACGGCGCCGGAGGGGGCAGGGCTGTTCTACTGCTTCACGGGTGGATGGCACGACGAAGCGCTCGCCTCGCTGTCCGAGGACGAGAGGCGCAGGGCCGTCATCAGGGAGGTGCAGAAGTTCTGGCCGCAGTTCCCCGACGAGCCCTACTTCACCGAGTGCATACGCTGGGACCGGGCTATCAACCTGGAATCACCAGGGCAGTTTCCCGCCATCCACGAGTTCCTGAAGCACCATTACCGGGACGTCGAGGGCCTATACCTGGCGGGGGAGTACCTCTTCCTCATCGCGTGCACGGAAGGCGCCTTCGCCACCGGGGTGAGCGCCGCCGAGATGGCGCTGGGCGACATGTAGCATAAGTGGGCAAGGCCTGGAAAATCGAACATCCGAGAAGAGCCTGTCGAAACTTTCGATTTTCGAGACCCGACCCCTGCTTTACCGGGACGTGGAAGGCCTATACCTGGCGGGGGAGTACCTCTTCCTCATCGCGTGCACGGAGGGCGCCTTCGCCACCGGGGTGAGCGCCGCCGAGATGGCGCTGGGCGACATGTAGCATAAGTGGGCAAGGCCTGGAAAATCGAACATCCGAGAAGAGTCTGTTATGGCTTTCGCTTTTTGAGACCCGACACCTGCTTTTCGGGAGGCCGCAATTGTGTAAAAAAACTGGCAAATATGCTTGAACCCTTGAGGGTTTCGGATATAATAGAAAAAATCTAGCCGGGAAAGCGAGACCGATAAATTCGACTTATAAAGCCGGACAGGAGCCTATATGCTGGAGATACGGTTTCACGGGAGAGGCGGACAAGGCGCGGTCACCTCGGCCGAGCTGATCGCCACCGCCGCCATAAACAAGGGTAAATACGCCCAGGCCTTCCCGAGCTTCGGGCCCGAGCGCAGGGGCGCCCCGGTGGTGGCCTTCTGCCGGGTCGATGACAAGAGGATACTCGCCCGCGCCAAGGTGTACGAGCCTGACGTGGTGGTCATCCTGGACTCGGGGCTTTTAAAGTTGATCGATCCCGTCGAGGGCTTGAAGCCCAACGGCATACTCATCATCAATTCAAAGAAGTCTTACGAGGAGATCATGAACGAGTGCCACTTCTCCTGCCGCGTCGGCATCGTCAACGCCGACCAGATCGCAAGGGAGGAGCTGGGGCGGGTCATCGTGAACACCACCATGCTGGGCGCGGTCATGAGGGCTACCGGGCTCCTGGAGGTCGAGGACATGCGCGAGCCGATGCTCGCGCGCTTCGGGCCCAAGCTGGGGGAGAAGAACATGAAGGCCTTGGAGAGAGCCTATAACGAGCTGGTGTTAAAGGAGTAGGCGGAAATGGCCAAGCCGATGGAAGAGATAAGATGGCAGGACCTGGAAATAGGTGCTGCGGTCAGCGAGCCCGGCTGCTCCAGGGAGTACAAGACGGGAAGCTGGCGTTCGATGCGCCCGGTGGTTGATAAGAGCCAGTGCATCCGCTGCGGTGTCTGCTGGCTGTATTGCCCGGACATGGCCATCGATCGCTCAGAGGAAGGGCATTTCCAGGCCGACCTGGAGTACTGCAAGGGATGCGGCATATGCGCCAGGGAATGCCCGGTGGGCTGCATCACCATGGAGATCGAGGAAGGTTGACATGGCCAGGGAACGCAAGGGAATAGAGGTATCGCTGGCCATAGCTGAGGCGGTGGCGCAGGCGGACTGCGATGTCGTGGCCGCCTACCCCATCACGCCGCAGACCCACATCGTGGAGCACCTCTCGGAGCTGGTGGCCGACGGGCACCTGGACGCGGAATTCGTGCCGGTGGAGAGCGAGCACTCGGCCATGAGCGTATGCTGCGGCGCCGCCGCCGTGGGGGCCCGCACCTTCACCTCCACCGCCTCGCAGGGCTTGGCCCTGATGGCGGAG
Organism: Actinomycetota bacterium; assembly: GCA_013178005.1. GTDB lineage: Bacteria > Actinomycetota > Geothermincolia > Geothermincolales > RBG-13-55-18 > Solincola_B. Next base: position 25,731 of record JABLXL010000011.1, on the reverse strand, counting down.
ATATTCTTCATCGCCTCGGCCATGAGGTTTCCCGTGGTCATGGCCCTCGCCAACCGCTCCCTCTCCGCCCCGCTGTCCATCTGGAACGACCATACGGACACCATGATGGTGCGCGACGGAGGCTGGATCCACATATTCGCCGAGAACGGCCAGGAGGCCTACGACCACGTCTTCTGGGCTTTCCGCGTGGCCGAGGACCCCGAGGTGCGGCTGCCGGTGGCCCTAAACATCGATGGCTTCATCATGACCCACATGATCGAGCCCATCGAGTTCGAGGACGACGAGCTGATCAAGCGTTACATTCCCGAATACCACATGGAAAAAGCCTTGCACCCGGACAACCCGGTTTCCATGGGTTGTTTCGGGATGCCCGAGATCTACACGGAGGCGCAGATGGCGCGCGAGAAAGCCTTGGTGGGGTCCTACGCCACCTGCGTCAAGGCGTGGGATGAGTGGGCCGAGCTAACCGGTCGGCGCTACCACCCCATCGAGACCTATCGTGCCGACGACGCCGAATACTGCATAGTGACCATGGGCTCCCTGGGCGAGACGGCCATGGCGGCCGTGGACGAGCTGAGGGAGCAGGGGGAGAAGGTCGGGGTGATCAAGATCCGGCTCTGGCGCCCCTTCCCCTTCGAGGACCTCCACCGGGCGGTGGCGGGCAAGAGCGCCCTCATCGTGCTGGACCGCGCCATCAGTTTCGGCGGTCCCGGCGGCCCGGTGGCCCTGGAGATAAGGAGCGCCATGTGCGGCAAGCCGCAGGCCCCGGTGATCGTGGATTACGTGGCGGGGCTGGCTAGCAGGGACGTGAGGTTGGAGGATTTCAAGGCGATCATCCTCGAGGGAAAGGCCAAGGCCGCCTCGGGCGACACGTCCGGCTTCACGCTGTACGGCGTGCGCGGGTGAGGTGAAAGATATGGACAAGTACTCGGTATATTCGGCGAGGCTGGTCGAGAAGGGCGAGTTCTTCGCCCAGGGCCACCGCTCCTGTCAGGGGTGCGCCGAGGCGCTGGCGGTCCGCCTGGTCATGAAGGCCTTGGGACGCAACACCATCGTGGCCATGGCCACCGGCTGCATGGAGATCGTCTCCTCGCCCCTGCCCACCACGGCCTGGGAAGTGCCCTGGATCCACGTGGCCTTCGAGAACGCCTCGGCGGTCATCAGCGGCTGCGAGTCCGGCATGAAGGCCATGATGCGCAAAGGGAAGCTTTCCCCCAAGAAGATCAACTTCGTGGCCATGGGCGGGGACGGGGCTACCGCCGACATCGGCATGGGCCAGCTCTCCGGAGCCCTGGAACGCGGGCACGACATGATCTACGTGTGCTACGACAACGAGGCCTACATGAACACCGGAATCCAGCGCTCCAGCGCCACCCCCTGGGGGGCCAGCACCACCACCAGCCCGGCGGGCAAACTGTCCAAGGGCCAGCACACCCAGAAGAAGGACATGCCCAAGATCGCCATCGCCCACAACATCCCCTACGTGGCCACGGCTTGCCCCAGCTTCCCCTTCGACCTCATGGAGAAGGTGGAGAAGGCCGCGGCCATCCCGGGGCCGGCGTACCTGCACATACTGTCGGTGTGTCCCACGGGCTGGCGCATCCCCTCGGAGGAGGCCATCAGGTACGGGCGCCTTGCCGTGAACACCTGCGTTTTCCCGCTCTACGAATGCGAGTACGGGAAATACCGGCTCACCTACAGGCCGAACCCCATCCTTCCCGTGCGGGAATACATCGAGGGGCAAGGCCGCTTCCGGCACCTGACGCCCGAGGACATCGAGGCCATACAGGAACGGACCATGGCGGAGTACGAGAGGCTCGTGAAGCTCAGCGAAGAGGTTTGTTGAAATGACGGATGTTGCTCAGTTCGACCGCATCATAGAACGTTACGAGAAAACGGAGGAGTCGCTGCTGGCCATCCTGCAGGACTTCCAGCGCGAGTTCCATTACGTCCCCGAAGAGGGCATCCGCCGCCTGAGCGAGGTCATGGAGGTCCCCGAGAGCAAGATCTACGCCATGGGCACCTTCTACAAGGCCCTTTCCCTCACCCCGCGCGGCCGCCACACCATCAAGGTGTGCACGGGGACGGCCTGCCACCTCAAGGGAGCGCCGCTGATCCTGGAGACGCTGGAGCGGGAGCTGAAGGTAAAGCGCAACGGCACCACGGAGGACGGGGAGTTCACGCTGGAGTGCGTCAACTGCGTGGGGGCCTGCGCTATGGCGCCGGTGACCCTGGTGGACGAGGTATACCACGGCCAGACCCGCGCCTCCAAGGTAATGGACATAGTCAAGAAGCAGGTAGGGAGCTAGGGACATGGCACCCATCGATTCCATAGGGGGCCTGGAAGCCTACCGCCGAAAGCTCGCCGAGGCGGCAGAGGCCAAGGCGGACATGCCCACGGTGCTGGTATGCTTCGGCACCGGATGCCAGGCCAACGGAGCCGGGCCGGTGGCGGAGGCCTTCAGGAAGGTCATAGACGAGCAAGGCCTGAAGCTCGACGTCAACCTGGGCATCAAGACCACGGGCTGCCACGGCTACTGCGAGAACGGGCCACTGGTGGCGATCAGGCCGCAGGACATCCTGTACCTCAAGGTGAAACCCGAGGACGTCCCGGAGATCGTTGAGGAGACCATCAAGGGGGGCCGCACCGTGGAGCGGCTGGTCTACAGGGACAAGGCCACCGACGAGGTCGTCGCGCGCTACAGCGAGATCCCCTTCTACAAGCACCAGCACCGCATCGCCTTGCGGCACATAGGCTCCATAGACCCCACCGATATCGACGACTACATCCTGGCGGGAGGGTACGCCGGGCTGGCCAAGGCGCTCGCCATGGATCCGGAGGAGATCGTCTCCGAGGTGGAGCGCTCGGGCCTGCGCGGGCGCGGCGGCGCCGGCTTCCCCGCCGGCACCAAGTGGCGCTCCTGCCTGGCGGTGGAGAGCGACGTACGTTACGTGCTGTGCAACGGCGACGAGGGCGACCCGGGCGCCTTCATGGACCGCTCCATCATGGAGGGCGACCCGCACTCCGTCATCGAGGGCATGATCATCGGCGCCTTCGCTCTTGGTTCCCACCAGGGATACATCTACGTGCGCGACGAATACCCCCTGGCGGTCAAGAACTTAAGCATCGCCCTCGAGGCGGCGCGCGAGAAGGGGCTGCTGGGAGAGAACATCCTGGGGAGCGGGTTCTCCTTCGACATCAAGATCAGCCGGGGAGGCGGTGCCTTCGTGTGCGGCGAGTCCTCGGCCCTCATGCGCTCGGTGGCGGGTGAGGTGGGGGAGCCTCGCGCCAAGTACATCCGCTCGGTGGAAAAGGGATTGTACGACAAACCCACGGTCCTCAACAACGTGGAAACCTGGGCCAACGTGCCCGAGATCATCCTCAAGGGCGCCGACTGGTACGCGAGCATGGGAACCGAGGGCTCCAAGGGCACCAAGGTATTCTCGCTGGTGGGCAAGGTCAACAACACCGGCCTGGTGGAAGTGCCCATGGGCATCTCTATCCGCGAGCTGGTCGAGAACATCGGCGGCGGCGTCCTGGGCGGCAAGAAGTTCAAGGCGGTCCAGACCGGGGGGCCCTCAGGCGGCTGCATACCGGAGCGCCTCGCGGACCTGCCCATAGACTTCGACAGCCTGACCGAGGCCGGGTCCATGATGGGATCAGGGGGCATCATCGTCATGGACGAGGAAACCTGCATGGTGGACGTGGCCAGGTACTTCACCAACTTCCTGGTGGACGAGTCCTGCGGGAAGTGTACCCCCTGCCGGGACGGCCTGCCGCGCATACTCGACCTGCTCACTGACATCACCGAGGGACGCGGAGGGGAAGAGCACGTGGCTCTGCTGGAGGAGCTTTGCGACCTGCTGACCTGGGGGGCGCTTTGCGGCCTGGGGACTTCCGCCGCCAACCCGGTGCTTTCTACTATTAAATACTTTCGCGATGAGTATGACGCCCACATCAGGGACAAGAAGTGTCCCGCCGGGGTGTGCAAGGCCCTCATTACCTACTCCATAGACCCGGAGGCGTGCACCGGGTGCCGCCTGTGCGCCAAGAACTGCCCGCAGGAATGCATAACGGGCAAACGCAAGGAAGCCCATGTGATCGACACGTCCAAGTGCATAAAGTGCGGCGTCTGCAAGGACGTGTGCACCTTCGACGCGGTGAGGATCTCGTAGCATGGAAAAGGTAAACGTAACCATCGATGGAAGGACCTTCGAGGCCGTCAAGGACAAGTGCGTGCTGGAGGTAGCGCACGAGAACGGCATCTACATCCCCTCGCTTTGCTACAACAGCGAGGTGACGAGCAGCGGAGGCTCCTGCCGCGTCTGCCTGGTGGAGGCCCACCAGGGCGGCAGGATGCGGCTGGTCACCGCCTGCAATTACCCGGTGCGCAAGGGCCTGGAGGTGAAGACGGACACCCCCCTGGTGCGCAGGATCCGCAGGGGCGTGCTGGAGCTGCTCATGGCACGCGTCCCGGACTCGGAGGTGATCAGGGAGATGGCCGCCGCCGAGGGGCTCACCGAGGTCCGCTTTCGCGAAGACACGGGCGAGAACGAGCGCTACAAGTGCATAGCGTGCGCGCTGTGCACCAACGTCTGCGCCGAGGTGGTGGGCGTCTATGCCATATCCATGATCAACCGCGGGGCTGATAAGAAGCCCGCCACCCCCTATCTCAAGCCATCGGACGTGTGCATCGGCTGCGGCGCCTGCGCCTACGCCTGCCCCACCGGGGCCATCACCTTGAAGGAGAAGGACGGCGTGCGCCGTATATGGGGCAAGGACTTCCCCATGGTGAGGTGCAGCGTCTGCGGCACCCCTTACATCCCGGAAGCCCAGGTGGACTGGATAGTGAAGAGGACGGGCAAGGACAGGTCGTTCTTCGACAAGTGCCCCGACCACCGCTGATCACCCGCTCCGCGAAACGTTTCTCGCTTCGGCAGGGCGAAAAGCCCGTAATAAACCGCGTGCTAAGCAAAGCGAGGAATAATTCAAGATACGACCCCTTGTTCAGGTCGTTCTTCGACAAGTGCCCCGACCACCGCTGATCACCCGCTCCGCGAAACGTTTCTCGCTTCGGCAGGGCGAAAAGCCCGTAATAACCCGCGTGCTAAGCAAAGCGAGGAATAATTCAAGATACGACCCCTATTATTCCACTTCGAAGCGCGCGGGTGGGGACCAACCGGTGGCGGCGGCAGGTTCCGTCGCGTCCGCTTTCGTCGCGTCCAGGCGGCGCAGGCGGGAGCGGATCGCGTAGCTCCCGGGCGTGAGCGGGCCCAGGGCGACTCGGACATCCCGGATCCCCTCGCGGGTTGTCTCCCACTCTCCCTCGCCGGCCTGGAGCTGGAGGTCGAACCCCGTCCCCTCGGGCGGGGGAGCGACGCCCAGCTCCACCTCGATCGCGCCGCCGGCGGGGACGCTTTCGGGCACGCGGGCGGGTATCCCGACGCTGCCCTCGAAGCCGCTGACCATGTCGCGGTAGCCGAAGGTGCCGGCCCAGGGGATCTTGATCCACCAGGTCTCGGGGTTGTGCGAGCGTTTCCCGCGCACCAGCTGGGAGTCCCACAGGCCCAGGCCGCTGGACTCGGTGACGGAGTGGTAGTCCTCCCCCTCGTTGCTCCACGCGAAGCGGTCCCCCATGTCGCCGTTGACGCTTTGGGGCGCGAAGGCACTGTCGCGGATGGCGACGCGGTGGGTGGGGGAGGGGTCCGTGGGGATGACCGGCAGGTCCAGCCACGAGGAAAGCTCGCCCCCGGTGTGGATGCGGGTGACGCCGGATTCGGGGGAGAAGGTCTGGTAGGCGGGGGCCTTGATGTCCCTCTCCCTGCGCGAGAAGGGGAAGAGCTTGCCGCTGAAGACGACCTCGCCCGGGCGGTGATGCGGCCCGCAGTGCACGGTGAGCGCGATGCGGTGGCCGGCCTTGAAGAGCATGGCGGTGGGCCAGATCTCCACGTCCACTGGCACGGGGACGCCGGGGGTCAGCCAGTCGTTGCGGGTATAGAGGTGGTAGGGCTGGTGGGGCTCCGAGCGCTCGGGGTCCAGGGCACGCAGGGAGGCCCGCTGCCAGCCGCGGGTGACCGGCTCGTCTGGCTTGCCGGGGATGTAGTAGGCGAAGCGCGTCTCCCGCCCGTCAGGGCCGAAGTCGCGCACCTCGACGGTGAGGTCCACGTCCCTCTCGCTGCTGGAGACCCACAGGCGGGCGCTCAAGGGGCCGGCGACCTGGAGGTCCTCCGGGAGGGGATCGCTTAAGAAGGTGACCTGGTCGCTGTTGCCGGCGACGGGGTCTTTCGCGTATTCCGCCGTCACCGAACTCTCCTCCCGCGGCTCCTCCGTGCTCAGGGATTTCTTTTCCGCGTCCAGGTAGTACTTGGTCCACCGCGTCTGCTCCAGCGGCCAGGCGTCGCCGTAGACGTGGGTGAAGGTGTCCGGCCCGGTGCGGAGCTGGACGTCCACCGCCGGTTCCCTGTCCACGCCGGTGTCGGCGCCCTTGAGCCAGCGGTCGAAGAAGCGCAGCACGGTGCGGTTGGCCCAGGGCTGGTAGGCCGAGCCCCAGTGGGTGCCGGTGTAGAGGAGGAGCTTCTTGTGCGGGCTGCGCATGGTCTTAAAGGCGTACACGTTGCCCTGGAGGTGGAGGTCGGGGTCGTTGAGGTTGCCCACGGAGAGCATGGGGATGTCGATGTCGACCAGGCCGTCGCGGACGGCCGGGGTGCTGCCCCGTGGCCGCGAGGGCGCGCCGATGCCGTAGTCCCAGATGTCGTTGAACAAGGGGTTGTCGAGGAATGACCTCAGGTAATCGCGGGATTTGAAGATGTTGTTGGAGATGACCTGTCCTCCCGCCGCGAAGAGCAGGCTGAACAGGCAGGGAATGCCGCCGCGGTAGCCGATGTCGCGGTAGGGCTCCACCAGGCCCTCCCAAGGGACGATGGCCTTGAGGTGGGGGGGATGCAGCCCGGCCACCCAGTACTGGGAAACCGCATAGTAGGAGATGCCGTAGAGGCCGATGTTGCCGTCGCTCCAGGGCTGCTCCGCCGCCCACTCGATGGCGTCGTAATAGTCCTCCATCTCCTGGTAGTCCAGGACGGAGGTGAGCCCCCCCGAGCCGCCGTAGCCGCGCGCGCTCACCGAGACGTAGGCATAGCCGCGCGGCACCCAGTACTCGGGGTTGGCCTGCTCGAAGAACCAGTACCTGGTGCCCACGCCACCGTTGTCGTCCACGCCGACATGTATTTTCTGGTAACGGGGGTAGGGCGCTTCGGCCATGATCACCGGAAAGCGGCCGGGCCCGTCGGGGCGGTACACGTCCGCGCGCAGCCTGGTCCCGTCACGCACCGGGATCTCGATGTTGCGCTCACACCTCACCCCGTGGCCCGCCGGCTGGCTCAGGCCGTAGTCGTAGCGCCCGTCGTCCGGGTACGAACGGTCCAGCTGCCGCGGGACGGAGGAGGGGGGCTTCCTGGTGGTGACCGCGTTCTGGATTTTCACCAGCCCCCACGCGAGGACCATCACCGCCTTGTGGACTTTGGAGAAGGCCCAGAAGAAGAATAGCCTGGCGTTGCGCTTGTGCTTCGGGTATGTCCAGACGAGATTTCCCAAGGATTCCCTTTTCATTTCATCCCCCTTCGCATCACGAGCAGCCCGTCCCCGGCCGGCGACGCTCGCCGCGGGGAACACCCTCGGGAACGATTATAGGATCGACATCGCGCGAATGACACCGTTTTATAATGCGAGACACGAAGGCCTGGGGGTCAGTGGACTAGTGGTCATGGCCTTGGGGTCAGGGCTGGCCATCTGCCTGAGTTTGGCCTTGGGGTCAGGGCTGGCCATCTGCCTGGGATATTTGGCCGTGAGAGCGATCTTTGGTTGAGCATAGTCATACGCTCTCGGTGCATGATCAGTCGGCCAAGAGTTGAGGGGTGGCACTGATATTAAAAACCTAGCGTTAAGAATTTGAAATTTGGGGGCTGACCCCATACGCGGCGCAAGGCGGAGGGAGCGTTGAAACCCGTCAAAGCCTCGAAGTATGATATCGGCGCGGAGGGCGCGGCGAGCTTACACGGGCTGATCTCGTATCATCGTTTTTAATCAGCTGGATCCACGAATGTGAAAGGGGTAGGCATGGTCGATGCAGGTCGGAATCAAGGATCGAAACGGACACGCGGGGCTCGATTCGCCGGTATGGTCGCGGCGGCGGGGATGGCGGGGTGGGTGGCCTACAGTCACCGCATGATGAACCAGCCGATCCTCACCGGGGAGGAGGCGAGAGCCCACAGGAGGTCCCTGCTCGCCAAGATGGGCGTCCCGGAGCTTGCGGACACGTGGAGGGAGGAGGCGCTGTCGCTTGGCGGCAGGGAACTCCGCCTCTACCATTTCGCGAGCGAGCCGGGCGATCCCGTGGTGGTCCACGCGCCGGGGACGGGCAGCCACGCGATCATGTACGCGAAGTACCTGCACGCGTTGAGCCGGCGGGGATTCAACGTGGTGGGGTACGACCCTCGCGGCCACGGCGCGAGCAGCGGAAAGCGCGGGATATACACGCTGGGCGAGCTGGTCGAAGACGCCCTTGCGGTGATCGACCACGCCATCGCGGCCTACGGCGACGAGGTCGCGGTTTGTGGCGACAGCCAGGGAGGCATGACCGCCTTCTACTGCGCGGCCGCTGAGCCGCGCCTGAAAGCGGCGGTCTGCCACAGCCTCATCGCCCCCGACGAGCCAGACAACACCCGCATGACCCGCTGGCCCGGGTTCTATAAGATGCTGGCGGCGACGCGGCCGCTGACGCAACCCGTGCTCAACACGCCCTTGGGCCACCTCATGCTTCCCGTAACCGCCTACCTGGACCTGAAGGCGGAGGAGAGCGAGACCTTCCCCGACCTGTACAGGTACTTCAAGGAGGATCCGGTGCAGCTGAGCGCGGTGAGCTTCGCCGCAATCTCTTCCCTGGACACCACCCCCATGGCGAGAAGGGTGGAGGAGATCGAGGTCCCCGTCATGGTGGTCCACGGCGCGAAGGACATCATCTTCCCCGAGGACTACGTGCGGCGCGTTTACGGCCGCCTCAGGTGCGAGAAGGAGTTCCTCTATCTGCCGCACGCCGCGCACGGGGTGATGCTGGACAACGTGGACGAGATCGTCCCTCCCATAGCCGCATGGCTGAAGAAGGTCATGCGGGGCTGAAGGGAGCCATGGCAAGAAAAGAAGTCAGTCGAAATAGAAACAGATGAATCATCCCGTCATAGGGGCGAACTATAACGTATGAATGTTCAGGGAAGCTATAATAATCAAGGGAAGCTTGGCTTCCGAGAGGGGAGTGAGCTACATGAATCCTGAGATTGAGCGTAGCCTGGCCGAGATCGAGGTCCTTTGCCGCCGATTTGGCGTGAAGCGGCTTGAGGTTTTCGGGTCGGCTGCTCGGGGCACGTTTCAGTCCGATAAGAGCGACCTTGATTTCCTGGTGGAATTAGAGGCTCCGGAGGTCCCGGGTTATGCCGATCGTTATTTCGGATTGCTGGAATCACTTGAGGCGTTGTTCGGGCGTCCGGTGGATCTGGTCGTGAGTTCGGCGATAAGAAATCCATATTTTCGTAAAACCGTTGATAAGACCAAGGCGTTGCTGTATGCAAGTGGAAGCGAAGAAGTTTCTCTATGATATTCAACGTGCATCCGAGCTGATAGCGAACTTTATCGCCGGCAAGAGTCTTGCGGAGTACGAAGAAGACGTCATGCTTCAATCTGCCGTAGAACGCCAGTTCGAGATCGTGGGGGAGGCACTGGCGAAACTCACGCGCGTAGATGAAACATTGGCGAAAAGAATATCCGATTACCGTCGCATTATTTCTTTCCGCAATATACTTATCCATGGTTATATGGAGGTCGATCACCGCATTGTTTGGGATATAGCCGAATCAAAGTTGCCCACTCTGCGAAGTGAAGTGGCGGCGTTGTTGGATGAGCCGTGATCGTGGTTTGAAGAATGCAGCAATAAGCCACCTTAAGAAACGGGTATTCTAGTTGTCGCCGGAAGGGAAATCTAGTTGACGTCAAACACAGCAAAGAGGGGCGGCCCCGGGGGAGTCGCCCCTCAATACTCTTCAACGTTTTGCCGCATATGCCGTTGGAGCCTGGCGATGGCGGTGGAAAGCGGCTGAAACGCGCTCCTCGCTTTCTTCCTGGCTTCCCTCTTGCCTGTGCGTTTACAGGCGCTCGATGACCGTGGTCCCGCCCTGTCCGCCTCCGCCGCACATGGTGGCGACCCCGTACTTCCCGCCCGTCTCCTTGAGGATGCGGGCCAGGGTGCCGGTGATGCGGGGGCCGGAGCAGGCCAGGGGATGGCCGATGGCCACCGCGCCCCCCTTGATGTTCACCTTGTCGGGGTCGATACCAAGTTTCTCGATGGCGTAGAGGGGCACCACGCTGAAGGCCTCGTTGATCTCCCAGGCGTCGATCTCCTCGACCTTCAACCCTAACTTGGCCAGGGCCTTCTCGGTGGCCGGGACCGGTCCCGCGCCCATGATGCTGGGTTCAACCCCCGCAACGGCCATGCCGATGATGCGGGCCAACGGCTTCAGCCCCAGGGACTTTGCCTTGTCCGCGCCCATGATGAGCAGGGCAACCGCACCGGCGTTAAGGGGCGAGGAGTTGCCGGCGGTGATCACGCCGTCCTCCTTGAAAGCCGGCTTGAGCTCGGCGAGGCCCTCCAGGGTGGTGTCGGGCCGGATGGAGAGGTCGTGCTTTACCACCTGGGTCTCGCCGCTCTCCAGGGTGACCTCCACGGGGACGATCTCGTCGTCGAAGTAGCCTTCCTCGATGGCCTTGGCCGCCTTGAGGTGGCTGCCCACGGACCAGCGGTCCATGTCCTCGCGGGTGCAGTCGGTGATGGTGAAGAGCTTCTCCGCGGTTAGCCCCATGCTCATGGCCGTCTGCATCTCCAGGGGCTTGAGACGCTCGTCGGTGAACAGGCGGGGGTTGGCCATCATCAGGTCGGGGTTGAAGCGCGGGTCCAGGGCCACGTGGGTCATGTGCTCCATGCCGCAGGCGAGCACGATGTCCGACATGTCCAGCATGATCTCCATCGCCCCCTGGTGCAGGGCGGACATACCGGAGATGCACACGCGGTCCGTGGCCTGGGCCGGCACGGTCACCGGCAGCCCGGCAAGGAGGGCGACGGTGCGCCCGCCCATGAGGTAGTTCTCCTTCATCTGCAGGGCGCAGCCGGTGATCACGTCGCCGATCTCCTCAGGCTTGACCCCGTTCTTTTCGATGATCTTCTCCACCAGCATGGCGCACATGTCGTCCATGCGCAGCTTGTTATAGGCGTCCCGTTCCGGCTGGTTGGGGCGGGAGCGCGAGAAGGGGACGCGCAGCATGTCGACGATCACTACTTCGGCCATGTTCTACCTCCCTGCTCTTGGCTGGCTTTTACCGGAATTAAGTCTCCAAGAAATTATCAGAAATGAAGGGTTCGGGGCAAGCTGTCTAGAGCCGGTACCGGGCATATGGGGACGGCCTTTGTTTGATGTCTGGGTATGGGGCACATGGTGAATGAGGGAATCGCCTTTCTCGTCGCGTTTTACGCGCTTCCCGGGCAAGTGAATGTCTCGGGGGTTGGAAGTGGCTCAGGTCACTTCCGGTATGGGTTGCACGAAGCCGATAAATGAAGGTGATCTCCCGGGCATGTATAATGACGGCGGGAAATCCGGTGGCTGCATTTGCGCGCATATGGTGGCACGAGGCCCTTGAGAAGGATTCTTCGGAAGAATGCAGGCGGGGGGACTTAGTTGAGCGGAAGTGGAGGCGAAACCGCGCCGGAGAACACCCGCGAGAGGATAATCCGCGCGTCCATGTCCGTTTTCAAGGAGCATGGATACCAAGGCGCCGCTCTCGAGGAGATCGCTCGCCGGGCCGGAGTGAGCCTTGATGACCTCAGTTCTCAATTCGCCGACAAGGAGGAGCTGTACCACCAGGCATGTCGCGACGCGGTGGAGGGATGGCACCGCTGGTTCGTGGAAAAAGCAAGCGCGGAGAAGGACCTCCTGGCGAGCTTCATGACCCTCTGCCGCGAGGCTTTCCTCTACCTGGCTCGGGACGACGAGACGAGGGAATTCCTGCGCGCGGGGCCCCTGGTCTTCATCTTCTCAAGCGATCGTTTCGAGGACATCACCGAAAGGGGGGTCAACTTCCTGGCGTCCAAGCTCAGGGAGTGCGCGGAGGCGGGGATATTTCGCCCCATGGATTACCGCCGGGTCGCGGTGACCATGCACGAGGTCTTCAAGCTCCTTATCCTGACCACCTACACCAAGGCCTACGACGAGCGCGTGGAGGAGCTTTTCGAAAACGTCCTGGAACTCTTCCTGCACGGCCTCCTCGCCGGACCTTCAAGCTAACCCCTGGCACGCGACGCGCCCGGATCAAGGTGCGTAAGGCCCGAGCGCATACGGCGATTGTATAATCAGGCTATGGCTCGGCGACGGTGAGGCGGAGGACGACGTGGCGTTTACCTGGAAAGGAGCCACGGGTTGATGGGCGAGAGTGCATGCGCGGGATCGAACGGAAGCGCACGTGGCGAAGGGCATGGACTGGACCTCGAGGCTGTACAGAGGCACCTCATCCCTTTCCCGTCGCCTGAGCTCGCGGACTTGATCGAGCGAAATATGAAATCCCTCCGCGCAGAGATCCTGGCAGGCGTCGAGCGCGGGATTTCCCCAAGCCTGTCGAGCAAGATCGCGGGAGGAGAGGAACGCGTCGCCCTGTTCCTGGAGGCGCTTTCCGCCACGCTGCGCTCCGGCGACCCCGAACCTTTCCTGGCATACCAGGCGGAACAGGTGGAAGATTATGCCAGGGAGGGAGTCTCCCTGGCGGAAGTGGAAGCGCTCATGGACTGCGTCCGCGAGGGATTGATGCGCGCCTTGCTCGAGTCCGCCGCCACGCCGGACCAGTTGCTCTCCCTTTCCATTGGATCACGCATCCTGGAGAAGTTCATCGACGCGACCTCGGCCATGACTGCGCGCCGCTTCATCCTGGCCAGGGAGCGCGAGCTGAACGTGAAAGAGGCGCAGTTGGAGCGGCTCGCGCAGAGATTGCTGGCGGCGCAGGAGGAAGAGAGAAAGCGTATCGGGCAAGATATACATGACGAGCTTATCCAGCTTCTTTTCGGGTTACGCTACCAGGTGGAAGTCGTGGCGAGGAAGCTGGCGCGCGGCGTCGGAGTGGAGGGGGACCTCGCGGTGGTCAAGAACCGCATAGACCGGGGCCTTTCCGAGCTGCGACGAATCCTGCGCAACTTGAGGCCGGCTGTCCTGGACGACCTGGGCCTGGTCCCGGCGTTGCACCTGCTTGCCCGACAACTCCGGGAGACCGTGGGCTTGAGCGCGGATCTCATTGTGGACGAAAACATGATGCGCCTGCCGCCCGAGGTCGAGACATGTCTCTATCGCGTCGCCCAGGAATCCCTGGTTAACGTGGTGAAACATGCCGACGCGTCGCATGTGGAGATGAGCCTGGGCATGGTCGAGGAGACCGTGGTGCTCAGGGTGCGCGACGACGGAGGCGGGTTCGAGGGCGGCGCGATCAGCGCCCGCGGATACGAAGGCGATTACCGGGTTGAGGGCGTCTGTGAAGTCGGCGAAGACGCCATGGGATCCGAAGGCAGCGAGGTGGCGAACGAGGACACGGAGGACGCCGGGGACCAGGATGAAGCGGCTCGCGCCGGCAATGGCAACGCTGCACGCGACGGCGACACCGGCGAGACCGGCAGTTGCGGCCTGCCGGGGGGTGCCGCCGTCCCTCTTGATGTCGAGCGCGCGAGGGAGAGCTTCGGGTTGTACGGCATGCGAGAGAGGGTGCGGGCCCTGGGGGGAAGGTTATATGTGGATAGCGAACTCGGGATGGGGACGACGATAACGGCCGAGATCCCGGTGCGGCCGAGCGCGTGGGGGGAGGAATGATTGGAGAGACGAGAATACGCGTGATCGTCGCCGACGATCACCCCGTGGTGCGGCATGGCCTGAGGAGCATGCTCGAGCTTGAGCCGGGTATCGAGGTGGTGGGAGAAGCCCGGGACGGCCGGGAGTTGTTGTCCGAGATGGAAGACAAGAAGCCCGACGTGGTACTGGTCGATCTGCGCATGCCGGGAGTGGGAGGAATCGAAGCCGTGCGTAAAGCGCTGTCCTCCGGGACCGCCGCCAGGCTGGTGGCGCTCACGGCGTACGACGAGGAGGAGTACATGCTGGAGGCGATCAGGGCAGGTGTGCACGGCTACCTTCTCAAGGAGATAGACGCCGACACCTTGGTCAACGCCATCGAAGCGGTTTTCCGCGGGGAGATGGTGCTCGATGAGCGGGTTGGCAAGAAGTTCCAGGAACTGGCCAGCGGACACCTTCCCGGAAATCAATACTCGGAATATGGGCTTACCTCAAGGGAGATCGAGGTGCTGGAGCTGATGCAGGAAGGCCTCGCGGGCGCGGAACTTGCGAGTCGCCTATTTATATCGGTCAACACCCTGAAGTTTCACCAGAAAAACATCTATGCGAAACTTGGCGTCCACGGACGCGAGGAAGCTCTGCGCAAGCTCCGCTTCGGATGTCCACCCGGGGCACAGCGGCCATGAGGCCTTGGCTTGGGGCGTTTCCGGCGACGGCCCTCTGCCTCCCCGTGTCTTCGCGCGAGGGATGGCAAGCCTGAAAACCACACGTTTAGGCGGAAGGGCGGCGTGAAGGCCGGGCTGTCTGCGTGTAGGCCTGCAAGCCCCATGAGCCCGGCCTTTCCGCATAACGACCCCGTCTTGCCGGAGGGATCATAAATGACGGCGAGGGTATGCCGATCTTCTCGTCGTACCCGCAAAGGCCGCTTTCCGCAGGCACTTGCCGCCGCTTTGCCCGGGTGCCGGCCATGATATGCGCTGATCTTCACACACCACCCTCATTTCCCACCCTTGGAACCACACCATGGGGTGGGGAAATATCGGGGGGCCGGCATTAAAGTGGGAAACGGATGGTTGTCTTAAGCCTTTATCGCCTCTATTGACGTCTTTGCTCGGCCTTTTTCGGCTAGACGGGATGGTGGCGCGTTCACGCATGAAAAGCCGTCCGGGCAGTCATGAGGGAGGAAAAGAATGCCTGCATCCATCTGGGACGGGGTGAGCATAGGGAGCTTGAGACTCGCCAACCGCGCGGTGATGCCAGCGATGGGCACCGGGTACTGTTCCATGGAGGGAGAGGTGACCGAGCGCCTGCTGGCCTATCACAAGAGGAGGGCCGGAGGGGCGGGGCTGATCATCACCGAGGTCTGCGCCGTCCATCCCCTGGGGAAATGCCTCGCCCTCGAGCTCGGCATCTACGACGATTCCTTCCTGCCCGGCCTGGAAAGACTGGCGGAGACGGTGAAAGCGGGGGGCTCGGCGGTCGCGGCACAGATCGGCCACGCCGGGAGGGAGACCTTCGAGAGCCTGATCGGGGCGCAGCCGGTGGCACCTTCCCCCATACCCAGCCGCACCCTGGGGCAGGTGCCCCGCGCCCTCAGCGGGGAGGAGATCGCGGAGCTGGTGGGTTGCCATGCCGCGGCGGCCAGGAGGGCCCGCGAGGCGGGTTTCGACGCGGTGGAGATACACGCCGCCCACGGTTACCTGGTGAACCAGTTCCTCTCCCCCTATTCCAACCGGCGGGAGGACGGGTACGGGCGCGACGATGCGGGGCGCTTTCGTTTCGCCAGGGAGATAGTCAGGGAGGTGCGAAGGGAGGTGGGGAAGGACTTCCCCATCCTCTTCCGCTTTTCCTCCAGCGAGATGCTCGCCGAGGGATACGACCTCGATTACATCCTCCCCCTCCTGGTCCAGTTGGAGGGAGACGGGGTGGATGCCTTCCACGTCTCCTGCGGGATCTACGACGCGCCGGGCAACCCCACCTGTCCGGGCATGCACCATCCCGCGGGGATAAACGTGGAGAGGGCCGCCCGGGTCAAGGAAGCCGTGGGGGTGCCGGTGATCGTGGTGGGTAAGATACACGACCCCCGCATGGCGGACGAGATATTGGCCGCCGGCAAGGCGGACCTGGTCGCCTTCGGCAGGCAGCACCTCGCGGATCCCCTCTTCCTGCGCAAGGCCGCGGAGGGGAGGTACGACGACATCCGCTTCTGCCTCTCCTGCAACCAGGGGTGCCTGGAGCGCCTCATGCTCGAGTTCATGCCCGCCACCTGCTCCATCAACCCCGAGTGCGGCGAGGAATGGAGGACGGAAAAGCTCAAGACCAAAAACAGGGGGCCCTTCCTCGTGGTGGGCGCCGGTCCCGCCGGCCTGCAGGCATCCTTGACCATGCGCGAGGCGGGGGCGGAGGTGCGCGTGGTGGAGAGGGAAGCGGAGCCCGGGGGGCAGTTGCGGGCATGCTCGCGGCCGGACGGAAAGGAGCCTTACGCGGACTGGGTGAGTTGGGCGGTGAGGCGCCTGAGCTCTTTGGGCACGAAGGTAGAGCTCGGCGTGGAGGCGGGGGAGGAGACGCTGCTAGCGCGGTCGTGGCAGGGCGTGGTGGACGCCACCGGCGCCCGACCGCTGATACCAGACATCCCGGGAGCGCGCTCCGCGAAATGCGCCGAGGCCAGGGAGGTGCTGCTGGGAGAAAGGGACCCCGGGGACCACGTCCTGGTGGTGGGGGCCGGGCTGGTGGGCATGGAGACGGCGGATTATCTCATCCACAGGGGATGCGAGGTGACAGTGGTGGAGGAGTTGGAATACACCCCCGTCCTGCCCCTCACTTCCCACGGCCACCACCTGCACGGCGTGTTGGGCGAAAAGGGCCGGCTTCTCCTGGGTACGCGGGTGCTGGAAGTGACCGGCAGAGGAGCGCTGCTCTCCACCGCGGGCGAGGAGAGGGAGATGGAGGCGGACACGGTGGTCTGGGCGGTGGGCTCGCGACCCGAGGGGGCGTTGCGCGAGGCGGCCGAAAGGGCCGGCGTGGGGGCCAAGGCGGTAGGGGACGCCGTGGAGCCCAGGCGCGTGCTGGAGGCGGTGCACGAGGCTTACTGGGCCGCTTGGGAATTGATGGGTTCCGAGGGGTAAACAGAGGGAGCGGAATGGTTCAGGGGCGGGACATGTCAAGGTTATTCCAGACGGGGGGCGGCCGCGACCGCGCAGAGGCGCCGGCGCGATTCGCAAAGGGAAGTTTTAGGGGAGGAGGTCAGCCATGGCAGAGGAAATATTATCCATGGACCTCGTCGATCCCGGCGAGGTGGGGATGGACGCGGAGCGTCTGCAGCGCCTGAAACGGGCGGTCGAGGAGGATACCAACAAGGGGCTTTACGACGGGGCTGTCTTCGTCGTGGCCCGCCACGGCAAGGTGGTCTTGCACGAGGCGGTGGGCAAGACGGACCTGGAGAAAGGGCGCCGGGCCGACCTGGGCGACGTCTTCTTCATCATGTCCATCACCAAGAAGTTGACCGCGGTGCGGGTGCTCATGGACGTGGAGAAGGGCAAGTTCCGCCTGGACACGCCCATCGCCGAGGTCATCCCGGAGTTCGCTATCAAAGGCAAGCAGAACGTCACCGTGAGGCACGTCCTCACCCACACCAGCGGGCTCAACACCGAGATCCCCTACGGCTTGCCCGTGGACCAGCTCGCCGACATCGAGACGGTGACCACCTTCATGAGCAATGAGCGCATCCTGGCCCGTCCGGGCACCGTGGTATCTTACAATCCCATCACCGCTCACTCCCTGGTCGCCACCATGGTCACGCGCTTGGACGAGGCCAAGCGCCCTTTCCGCCAGATCATGAAGGAGGACCTCTTCGATCCCCTGAACATGAAGGACACGGCAATCGGCCTGCCCGACCGCCTCAGGGAAAGGGTAGTGCCGGTGGTGGTAAGGGACCGTACCCCCGGCCTATTCGAGCCGGTGCTCTTGGAGGCGCTCAACTTCCTGGCCAACGAGGAGACCGAGCTTCCCGCGGGCGGTGGGGTGTCCACGGCCGCGGACGTCTTCCGCTTCGCGGAGATGATACGCCGCGGCGGGGAGCTCGACGGCGTCCGCGTCCTCTCGCCGGAGACGGTGCGCGAGGCCACCTCCAACCAGACCGGGGAGATGGTCAACCGCCTCTGGGATTACGCGCGCGAGATGTACGGCTGGCCCGACTTCCCCGCTTACCTCGGGCTCACTTTCTTCCTGCGCGGCGAGGGCGAATTCCCCACGCCGCTGGGGCTCAAGGCCTCCCCGGGGAGCTTCGCGGGGCTCGGGGCCGGCAGCACCATCTTCTGGGTGGACCCGGAGCGCGACCTCACCTACGTCTTCCTCTCCGCCGGCCTCATGGAGGAGGGGCCCAGCGTGGAGAGGCATCAGCGCCTCTCGGACCTGGTGCATGAGGCGGTGGTGGATTGAGGCGAAGCGGATGATGGGCACGGCCTTTGTCCCATGTCCGGGCTTCGGAGCCGGGGTTTTCAAAGGGCAGCCGCCTCTCTCGATAGCGTTTCGAGAATATTCTGGCGAAGCGAGCGCTTTGCTGATTTGGGGCATGTTTTTTGGATCGGATCCGTGAAAGGAGGAAATGAATCATGTACCCGGAGTTCAAGGATTTCGTAGTGGTCATCAGCGGCGCAGCCTCGGGTATAGGCCTGGGGACGGCTCGCCTGTTCATCGAGGAGGGCGCCACGGTCATCTCGCCCGACATCGACGAGGAAGGGCTGAAAAAGGCTGCGGCGGAGCTGGGGGAGAGATATATCGGAAAGGTGTGCGACGTATCCAACGCGGAAAAGGTGCGCGCGCTTGCCGACTTTGTGAGGGGTGAGTTCGGGAAGCTGGACGTCCTGGTCAACAACGCAGCCACGGGCAGGCTCACCCCCGTGGAGGCCATGACCGAAGAGGATTTCTACTACCACTACGAGGTGGACGTAAAGGGGACCATGCTCATGGTCACGAACTTCCTGCCCTTGCTCAAGGCGTCCTCAAACCCATCCATCGTCAACATCTCCTCGGGAGCAGCGGTGGTGGAGTTCTTCGATCACCATTTTCTTTACTCATCCGCCAAGGCGGCGGTGCTCAAGTACACCAAGCACCTGGCGAGGGATCTTAAGGGCATCCGTGCCAACTGCATAATGCCGGGCTGGGTGGATACCCCCATCTACGAACGGGCCGGTTTTGAGCGCAGCGTGGTGGAGCAGGTTTACGCCAAGGTCGAGCTGCAGATACCTGCGGGTCGCATAGGCGTGCCCGAGGATATAGGAAACGTGATCCTCTTCCTCAGCTCCGAGAAGGCCGCCTACGTGAACGGGGCCATCATCGCTGTGGACGGCGGCTGCATTACCGGGGGGTACTGGGGATTCCCCTGATAGGCGGGAGCGGAAGATCTGCATCCGTGCCATTCGCTGCGTGGGGGCACCGGTCTCGGGAAGGCTCACGGCCGCCGTCTGATCCGTCTTATAAAAGGCATGGCCGTCCAGGGCCGCCTGGGGATTCCAAGACCTCTCCAAAACCGGCTTCGAGTTAGCCTTCGCGGCCCGGCCTTTCTCGGGCGCCGCCTGGACTTGCAGCTTGCCCGCCCCATCGATTCGCTCGGAGGGCGAGAGTGGGGACCGGCCTTTCTCAGGCGCCGCCTCGACCATCAGCCGCAGGTCGGGATAGACCTGCCCTGGCCTGCTGCCGTGCGCATAAAGCGACCCGTTTCCGATCCGCCGCCGAACGCCGGCTCGACTCGCTTCCGCTACGCTGCTGCGCGCCGCACGCATGTATAATTGGAACCGGGCCGGGAGCTCGGGTACGCAACATGTGCGCCTGGGTCTTTTTCGCAAGCGCCGCAATGCGCGTGGTCCCGGCCTCAACGGGAAGCGGGGAGATAGGGATCCTGGGAGGATATCCCAGGAAGAGACAGGGAGGGGGAGTGCGGCATGTTCGACGAGGCGGAGTTCGAGAAGGCCCTGGCCACGCCGAGGCTGCGGCAGCCGCTGCCGGAGTACCTGCCCGGCAATCGCGGTGGAGGAAAAGTCCGCGTCATCACCGAGCCCGAGCTCAACGCCATGACCAGGCAGTGGTTCGTGGACTACGAGCGCAAGATCCAGTACTACGCGGAGCGAGGCATCGACGTGGGCTGGACCCTGGAGTGGGCGAAAAAGTACTGGTGGAGCTGGCTCATGCGCGACATGTCCCTCAACCACGAGTTATATGAGCCGGACCTGCGCTATAAGGACGTATCCTCTCTCGGCCGCACCATAGTCGGGCTGGACGAATTCGTTAAGTACAACTTCGCCTTCTTCGACGCCATCCCCGACTGGAGGTACGACCCCCTTCCGGGCCAGATATACCTCGATATAGCTCCCGACGGAGAGGTGCGCATCGTGGTGCGCTACATCGGCAGCGGACACTGGGATGGACCGCTCCGACTGTATCCATACGATGAGACAGCTCCCGCTATCCACGGGACCGGCGCCTTCGTGCAGTGTGCGGCGGTGGACCGCTACCACTTCAACGCGGACAGGCGAATGTACGAGGGGGAGACCCTCTACGACATCCTGGACGCTATGCAGTCCGTGGGCATCCTGCCCCGCGAAGACAGCCGCGCGTTTCGCGCCATGGCGAAATCCACCAAGCTTTTGGGGCTTCTGCGGAGGAATCGTTAGGCAAATAAACAAAGCAATCGCTGCTGCGATTCTTTCGTGGGAAGGTCTGAGAAGCAAAGAGGAGAGGCCGCCCAGTTGTTCCTGAGTGAAAGCTAAACATTCGCTGACGTTGACATCCATGCGTGGATATGCGATTTTTATACAAATAGTTTTTATACAAACATTATGTGTGGAAACCGCGGAGGGAATAGTGGCCGAGGAGGCGGAAAACAGGAAAAACGGGTTCGACAAGGTGATCGACGCGGCCATGGGTATAGCGGAGGCCTGGAACGAGAAGACCGGCAAGTGGCTGCGCGAGAACTCCATCACCTTCGCCCAGTTCAAGGCCATCCTCCTGCTCAGCAAGGCCGGTTCACAGACCCTGGGCCAGCTCAGCGAGGGGCTTTCCCGCGCCCGCTGCACAGTGACCGGGCTTGTGGACAGGCTGGAGGCTAAGGGCCTGGTGAAGAGGAAAAGGAGCCGCGAGGACCGCCGCCTGGTGTACGTCTCCCTGACCGACAAGGGAAAGGAGCTCGCTCAGGAGCTCAGGGAAAAGGTGGTCCCGGAGATAACCAGGCTGGGCGAGAGGATCATGGCCAGGCTGACGGAGACGGAGGCCGCGGCTCTCCTGGGGGCTCTCGGTAAACTCAACGAAGGTATCGGCGAGATCCGTTGATGTCGAGGTAAGAGCGGGAAAAACCCTGCGGCCGGTGATGCAGGAGAGGCGGTTGTAGGAGCGAAACAGGACGGGAGGCAGGAATTCGAGATGGCGGGCAAAGATATGAGGGAAATCGGCGGGATGCTTAGAGAGGTTCCCTTCTCGCCGCGCAGGCCTTATCTCCTCGCCCTCGCGGGTGCCTACGCGCCCGATTTCTCGCGCATAAGCATGGACATTCTGGGGAACAGGCCGGAAGGCCCTCGTCCCTATCCCGATACCTTTGAAAAGGTCGTCTTTCCCAGCCTCGACGACACTCCCCTCGTGGGGGTCCTGGGGCTGCACCGGGACGGCGCCATGCGCCCCGGGGTGGTCTTCTGCCACGGCTTCCACGGCTCCAAGAACAAGAACTACATCATGGAGGCAGCCCTCAAAGCCTACGCGGAATGGGATTTCAACGTGCTGGCGCTGGACCTGCGCGATTTCGGGGAGAGCCGGGACCTCTCCCATGCGCCTTCCACCGGAGGGTGGAAGGAAGGCCAGGACATCCTGGGGGCGTGCCGTTACCTGGGTAAGATGGAAGGAGTTACCAGCGTGGCCGCCGTGGGCTACAGCCTGGGAGCTAGCTCAGTGATGAACGCCGCTCACCAGAACGAGGTGCACCACTATATCACCGGGGGGGTCATGGCCTGGAGCGGTTTCGCCTCCATGGAGGAAATCGTCTCCCGTTTCAGCCGCCGTCCCCCCGTGGGAGATCCCTTCTTCCCCTATTACGCGGCCTTCATCCTCTTGACCGAGATACGGCGCCTGGAGATGCGGCGCCAGGGAAAGGTGGAGGAAGCCGTCTCATCGCTGGGAGACAAGCCCTTCTCTCCTGACTTCAGGCGTTACGTGCGAGAGGTCGTCGCGCCCCACTACGGCAAGAGCGAGGAGGCCATATACGCTCTCTCCAGCCCCAGGAACTTCGTGGCTGAAATCGATAGCCCGGTGCTGTTGGTGCACGCCGAGGACGATCCCGTCTGCCCGGTGGGGGAGATGGAGGAGCTGCGCCAGGCTGGGCGCGACAATCCCAACCTGGATGTCTGGGTGCTTCCCACCGGATCTCACTGCGCCTTCATGGGTTTTGACGAGGAATGGTACTGGTCCGTGATGCGCTGCTATCTCGAATACTGGGCGGCGCGTCCCTGAAGTGGTGGCGTTGGTGCGTTGCTTATGTGGGGAAGGCGAGCCTGAACCACTGTTGATTCGGCCTCTTGATCGCGTTCTTACCAGATCTCTTGCGCGCCATGGGTAGGGCGAGGTCCATGTTTCCTTAGAGTGACCCCTTTCGAGCCGGAGGAATACCCGCGCTTTCATGAAGGTATAATTTGATAGACGGCTCGGGTGCTGGCGCCGGCGCCTTGCCGGCACGGCCGAAGGAGGTTGGGATGGAGAACTGGGTTGAAGTGGGGAAGAAGTTGGAGGAACATCTCCGCCCTGCGACCTTTCCCCTGGGCATAAGGTTTCTTGCCGAGGGGGAAGCGGCGCCCGAGAGGGCGCGGCGGCCCATCGACGAGTCTGGTTGTCCCATCGCCATCTGCCAGGCCTTCTCTATCAGCAGGCGTCGAGGCCTCACCTTGTACTTCGACCGGGAACAGTCGAGCTGTCCCCTGGCTTCGGCAGCCCTCGGTTGGGGGCAGGGAGGAGAGGAGGCTCTCATGGCATCCTTCCTGCAGGTGATGAACTACGCGCGCGACGAGGAGACGGCAAGGAAAAAGTCCGGGGGGATGGCGAAGCTGGAGGCGGGCAGGTACCCTGCCCTGGTCATTTTCCCCCTTACGCGTGCCCGGGTCGAGCCGCACCTGGCGATGGTGTACGGCACACCCGCGCAGGTCATGCGTCTGGTGCAGGCCACGTCGAGGTGGACGGGAGAGAGAGTACAGGCGGCCTTCGGGGGTATCGGCGGTTCCTGTAACGAGGGGCTGATCGGGACCTTTCTCGCCGACATGCCCAGGGCTGCGCTCCCGGGAAACGGGGATCGCGTCTTCGCCGCCACCCAGGACGACGAGATGATATTCGCGTTTCCGGCCTCGTGGGCGGAGAGGGTTCTCGAAGGGCTGGAGGCCACCGCTTCCAGGGGCGTCCGCTACCCCGTTCCGACCTTCATGGATTACCATCTTCCCTTCGTGGACCTGGTGGCGAAGTTCGGGCAGGGAGCGGGCGATTGAGATGAACGACTCCGGGTATCGTGAGCAGATCAAGAGCGCGGCGGTGGTGGGCGCGGGACAGATGGGGCACGGGATCGCCCTCGTCTTCGCGCGCGCGGGAATAGAGGTCAGGCTCATCGACGTGAGCGAGGATGTGCTGGACCGGGCCACAAGGCTTATCGAGGCAAGCCTAGGCGTGATGTCCGCTTGCGGCAAGCTGGGGCAAGACGAGACCTCCGCGATAATCGCGCGCATAGGCACCACAACCGATCTGGAGGATGGGGCGCGGGGCGTGGACTTCGTGGTGGAAGCGGTCCCCGAGGTTCCGGAGGTGAAAAAGGAGCTTTTCTCCCGACTGGACGCGCTGTGCCCCGAGGACGTGATCATCGCCAGCAATACCTCCGGGCTGGACATATTCGAGTTCGCGGAGGTCGAGAGGCCGCAGCGGCTGCTCATCGCCCACTGGTTCCTGCCCCCTCATATCATCCCCCTGGTGGAGGTGGTTCCGGGAGCCGAGACCTCGCCGGAGGCGGTCTCCGCGACCGTGGCGCTGCTGGAACGCTTGGGCAAGGCGCCAGTGGCGATGAAGGGGTTCACCCGCGCCTTCATCGTCAACAAGATCCAGAACATGATCTCCCTGGCGGTCTTCGAGCTGCTCGGCAGCGGGCTGGTTACCCCGGAGGACATCGATCGCGCGGTCAAGAGCAGCCTGGGGATACGCCTCCCGGTGGTGGGGGTGGTGCAGAGTCTGGATTTCACCGGGTTGGACCTGGTTCTTGACCTGATGAAGAGTTACGGGCTCACCAACCGCTTTATCGCGGACAAGGTGGAGGCGGGGCACCTCGGAGCCAAGACCGCCAGGGGCATCTACGACTATGGGGAGCGCTCGGAGGCCGAGATCCTGGCAGAGCGGGACCGCCGTTACCTGCAGATGCTCGATCGTCTTGAGGAAATAGGCGCTTTCGAGCCGGTATGAGGTTCTGGGAAAGCCTGCCTTGCTTTCTTGAGGAAAAACCGGGCTTGAGACGAAGTCTCGATGCGGCCCGGATGAAAAACAGCGGAGTGGCGGAAGCGTCTCGGACAAAGCAAAGCGAGGAATAATTCAAGATACGACCCCATTTTGGGGGTGCTGTCAGGAGTGAGGGTCAAAATTGTCAGCAGGACGTTATGCCAGTATATTCCATACCCGCGCACGCCTTGCGTGGGTGGGGCGGGATAACAGATTTAGGGCTATTTTCACCTGAGCAATCATCTAGCGCGGCGAACACCGAGGCTGTGGCCGCGAGGCGTGCCGTTCAACTGTCGGCTCGCGAAGGCCTCCGTGTCATCATCGCTTTCATGATGATGCTATCATTCCATACCTAGGGTAAATCCTTATAGTGGATGGGCGCGGCAGCGACCCGGAGAAAGGGAGGTCGGCATGTCCTACGCTTACGGCACCAAGGAGTGGGAGGATTCATTTACCGCCTTGATGGCGGATCTTCTCGAGGTGGAGAGGGAGCCCTATATAATGGGCACTCCCGCATGGATAGCCACCTACGAATCACTCATAAGAAACGACGAGGAATACCGCAAGCTGGCTCAGGGTTGGGAGGGAACGGTGGTGATCCATATCATCGCAGAACCCTCGGTTGGTCTGGATGAAGACATGTACCTGCTCATCGACCTCTGGCACGGCGACTGCAGGTCGGTGCGGCTGGTTCCCAAGGGGGTGGGCGAGACGGGGGATTACGTGCTCACCGCGAGCTACGACCGCTGGAAGCAGGTGATGACCAAGGAGCTCGACGTGGTTAAGGCGCTCATGCAGGGAAAGATCAAGCTAAAGGGGCACCTTCCCACCATCGTGCGCTACAACAAGGCCGCGGTGCGCCTGGTTGACCTGGTCGCCGGGATTCCCACCATCTACCTGGACGAGATGACCCCGGAGGAGATCGAATCCTTCAAGCCCTGGGTGGATTTCCTGCGCGAAGAATACCGACTGGACGATTGACCGAGGGCATTTGCGCCTTTTCTGAGGGCTGGGCTGCCGGTTGTCCCATGAGGAAGATGGTTCCCAGCCTATTCTTATGAGGGCCTCGCGAGGCAGGTGTTCGACCCGGATGCGGAGGGCGCTTGAAAGTTCGCCAAGGCGCGACGCGAGCTTCGCATAGAGGGCGGAAAAGTGAACGAGCGGAACCGCGTAGGCTTGGCCTTTGCCGCCTACCCCAAGGCACACTGGCGGCAGATCTGGTCCAACAATCCGCTGGAGCGGCTCAACCGGGAGATCAGGCGGCGCACCGACGTGGTGGGCATCTTCCCCAACCGGCAAGCCATCGTCAGGCTGGTGGGG
>JABLXL010000010.1 GCA_013178005.1 Actinomycetota bacterium | reverse complement strand
GCTCCTCCGCCGCGGGAGCCGCCTTGGCCGCTTTCTTGGCCGCCTTCTCCTCCTCGCGCAGGCGCTTCGCCTCCTCTTTCTGCAGCCGCGCCAGCTCCTTCTTGCTCAAGGGGGCCTCCGCGGGCGCGGAAGGGAGCGGGATTTCCGGCGGCGCCTCTAGCGGTGGGGCGGACGGAGCGGCCTGGGGGGTCCACTCCGGCGGCGGGGCGGGGGAAACGGCGGCCGGGGGAGGGGGCGCGGCCTCAACGACCCGTGCCTCCTCTCCGGGAGCGAGCGGGGCCAGCTCCTCCTTCTCCCAGAGCGACTCCGCCGCGCCCACCTGGTAGGCCGGCCTGGCCGCCGGCGCCGGTGGGGGCTCCTCCACGCGCCGCTTCTTCTTGCCCAGGCTCAGTTTCGCCTCCGCTTTTTGCCGTTCCTTGGCCATGCGCAGGGATGCGCTGCCCAGCTCCCCAGTGAGCTCCTCGACCTTCGTGCGATAGCAGTTCATGCAGAGGTGTATCTGGTTGGTTTCAGACGCGCAGAGCGGGCAGATGGGCGTCTCGCATTGTACGCAGGTGGTGATGGCTTCGTTTCCCGCGTGGAATGGACACTCCATTACGGCCACCTCCAAGCCGATCCTCAAGGTCACCTACAACATATCTTCTAGGGCGTGATCGCAATCCCTTCGGCGCAGTTTCCCTCCGACTCCCAGTATATATCCTGCCGGCTCCGCCTGACAGGCGGCCGCGCACGCCCCTCGCGCCATTCCGGTGGATGGCCAGTTAGGTTATCGGCAGCTCAAGGCGTGTTTTTAAGGTGCCTGCGCCGCTGGATATGTGGCTGATATAATTCACACACGGAGAGTTCGTACGTCATGGTCGAGGAAAGGAGCCCGCTTCGATGGCCTTGAGCGCGGAAGGCAAGAGGGTCTTTATGCGGCTGTGTGTCATCGCCCTGGGAATACCCACCGCGCTTCTCGCCTTCTGCGCAGTGCTGCGCTTCTCGCCCTGGGCGGTGGAAAGGACGGAGGCGACGGCGGGGACGCTCAACTTGGCGGCGGGTTGCCTGGCGGCGGGCGGGCTGTCGGCCTGGGCCTTCTTCTCCTTATACCTCTACAGGCGTCTATGGAAACTGTTTCCATATATCGGCGATAGGGAGAAGGGGTGGTCCTACGCCGAAGGCGTCTTCGGGCTCACCGGGGTGGGGACCAGCATGTCCTCCGTGCTGGGGCTCTTCTATTACCTGTTCAGCGGCGATTTCGGCCGCGCCGCGCTTCTTTTCGCGATCTCCTACGCGCTGGCGGCGTTGGAGGCGGGGAGGTTCCCGTCCCGCATCGACGACGTCGAGGACGCGTTGGCGGATAAACAGGCGGAGAAATAGTGAGGCAGCGCCGGTGGCGGCAAGCCTTCCGCCGGCGCGTCGGGGGTTGATGGAGATGGGGGTTCTGCGCCGTTTCGAGAGGAAACTGGAAAAGGCCTTCGAGGCTCCCTTCGCGCGGGCTTTCAAGGGCGGGGTGCATCCCCTGGAGGTGGCGCGCCGCCTGGTGCGGGAGGTGGACGACGGCAAGGTGCTGGGGGTCAGCGAAGTCCTGGCGCCCAACCGCTTCCGGGTGTGCCTTAGCCCGGCGGATTACGAGCGCCTTGCCGGAGCGCTGGAGGGGCTGAGGGAGGAGATGGAGTCGCTGGTCATCTCCTACGCCAACGAACGCGGTTACCACCTCATCACCCGCCCAAGCCTGGATTTCGTCGAGGACCCGTCCCTGCGGGAGGGCGAATTCTCCGTCGCCTCGAGGCTGGAGGAAGGGTCGGGAAAGCAGCCGGCCACGGAGCGCGTGGAAACCAGATCGTTACCGTACAAGGAGGAGCGGCTGGGCGTGCTGACCGTCCTCAACGGCGAGAAAGCAGGCCTCAGCTACTACCTCGAGGGCGCCAAGACCCGCTTGGGACGGGCGGAGGACAACGACCTCACTCTCCCCGACCCACGCGCCTCGCGCTTCCACGCCGAGATAGAGCGGGTTCCGGAGGGGTACATACTCAGGGATCTGGGGAGCACCAACGGCACCCTGGTGAGGGGACGGAGAGTGGCCGAGAGGTTGCTGGAGGATGGAGACGTACTGTCGGTGGGAGGGACGGAGATACGTTTCGGTCTCATCACCGACGCGCGAAGGAGATGAATGAGCAAGCCGCGCCTGGGCTTAGGGGCTCGCTCCCTCTGGCCGGTCGCGTGGCGGGAGAAAGAGGTGGGCTTTGCCGGAGATCGTCTACGTGACCTTGAGATACGTCTTCCTGGGGTTGCTTTACGCCTTCCTCTTGCTGGTGGCAAGGTTGATCTACCGGGAGCTCAAGCCGCCGCCGGTCGGGCGCGCCGCAAGGGTCGCCGCGAAGCCCGCGAAGACCGGCCGCAGGGCGAAGCTGGTGCTCTTGGGAGAGGCGCCTTTCCGAAAGCAGGGTAGCTGGGAGGTGCGGGAGGAGATGGTGATAGGGCGGGCGCCGGAATGCTCCATCTGCGTCGAGGACGAGTTCGCCTCCAACCAGCACGCAAGGGTATACCGAACCGAGGAAGGTTATTACGTCGAGGACCTTGGCAGTACCAATGGAACCTATGTCAACGGACGGCGCATCAACTACCCCACCGAGTTGCGTTACGGCGACCGCATCCGGGTGGGACGCACGGTGCTCGAGTTCAGGAGGTAGATTTGCGGTACGCCGCCCTCTCCGATACCGGCAGGGTAAGGGAGATCAACGAGGACAGCTACCACGCCGACGGGCGGTTGTTCATCGTCGCTGACGGCATGGGCGGACACCGGGGCGGGGAGATCGCCAGCGCAGTGGCGATAGACGGCTTTCTCTCCTTCGAGGAGGAGAACAGGCGCCTTCCTCCCCTGCGGCGGCTCAGCGAGGGCATCGCCGCCGCGAACCGGGCGGTGCTGGAGATGGCGGAAAGGAACCCCGAACTCGAGGGTATGGGGACCACCTTCACCACCATGCTGGTTGAGGGGGGCGTTTTCCTGGGGCACGTTGGCGACAGCAGGGCCTACATGTGGAGGGACGGAGATCTCCGCCTCGTGACCAGGGACCATTCCCTGGTGGAACGCATGGTGCGCGAGGGTTATATCTCCCCGAGCGAGGCGCGCCATCACCCACAGAGGAACGTGATCCTCAGGGCGTTGGGCATAGCGGGGGGGTTGGAGATAGACCTGGATGAATTGGATGTACGCCCCGGCGACCGCATGCTCCTCTGCAGCGACGGTCTGTCCGGATGCGTGGAGGACGACGAGATAGAGAGCATGATAAGCGCCGGAGACCTGGAGGCATGTTGCCGCTCCCTGGTGGAAGCCGCCAACGCGCGGGGAGGGCCTGACAACATCACCGTGGTGTTGGTGGAGCTGGGCTGGGAGGCTGAGGCCGAGTCGCGCGGCGGGGCGGTGGGGGAGAAGAGCCGCCGGGGCTTCTTCGGGCGCCGGAGGGCTTGAAGAATGCGCCCACGCTGGAAGGAAGCCGTCCTTCTCGCCATGGCCGCGACCGTGCCCTTCCTGGGCTGGGTGTCGCTGGACCTTGCCCGGGAGGGCCGGGTCACGGCGTCGGGGGCGCTCTACCCTTCGTTGTTGGCGGCGATGTTCCTCCTCACCCATCTGGCGCTGCGCTTCCTCCGCCCCGAGGCAGACCCGTTGCCCCTTCCCCTCGCGGCGGCGCTCATCTCCATAGGCGTGGTCGTGCTCCTGCGCCTGAACCCGCACATGGCGAGGCTTCAAGTGATATGGCTGGGAATCGGGCTGGCGTGCATGATCGCCCTGGTCGCTTTGTTGAAGGATTACCGCGTCCTGGAGCGTTACCGCTACACCCTGGCCATCGTCGGGCTGGCGCTGCTTATCTCCACCATGTTCCTGGGGAGGGAGGTGAACGGGGCGAGGCTGTGGCTGGTTTTCGGCCCCCTGCGTTTCCAGCCCTCGGAGCTCGCCAAGGTGTTGCTGGCCATCTTCTTCGCCGCCTACCTGGCGGAGCGCAAGGAGCTTATCACGGGTGCTGGTAAGTATTACCATGGTATCAACCTGCCTCGCCTGCGCGACCTCGGTCCGCTGCTCACCATGTGGGCCCTCTCGCTGCTGCTCCTCATCTTCCAGCGCGATTTGGGGTCGTCCCTGCTCTTCTTCGGCATCTTCCTGGCGGTGCTCTACGCGGCGACGTCGCGCGCCTCCTTCGTGGTGGTGGGGCTGCTGCTCTTCCTGGCCGGAGCGGTCCTCACCTCTCTTGCCTTCTCGCACGTACGGGCGAGGGTGGACGCGTGGCTGGATCCCCTCAACCCGGAGACGGTTAACGATGAGAGCTACCAGATAGCCCAGTCCCTTTTCGCCTTCGCGGAGGGGGGGCTGTCGGGTACCGGGCTGGCGCGCGGGCACCCCGACATCATTCCCTTCGTGGAGACCGACTTCGCCTTCGCCGCCGTGGGCGAGGAGCTGGGGCTCATCGGGGCTTCGGCGGTGGTGTTGCTGTTCCTGGTGTTCGCCGGGAGGGGCCTGTACCTGGCGCTGAGATGCGATGACGATTTCGGCAAGCTGCTTCTGGTAGGGCTTGCCACCATCGTTTTCCTGCAGGCTTTCATCATCATGGGGGGAGACACGCGCCTGGTCCCCCTCACGGGAATAACCCTGCCCTTCATCAGCTACGGGGGGAGCTCATTGGTGAGCAACCTCCTTCTCCTGGGATTGCTGCTCTGCGTCTCGGGAGCGCCCCGCGAGAGGGGCGCGCATCGCGGAAAGCGTGGACGAGGCGCGGAACGGGTAGGGGGCGTGGGCACGGCGACCGGCATGAGCGGGGGAAGGGGGTGAGTGCGACGCGCGAGGGCATCCGCAGGTTGGGAGCGCTTTTCATTCTCCTGGCGGCGGCGCTGGTGGTCAACCTGAGCTGGCTTCAGGTTTTCGGCCAGGGGAGCCTGGAGGAAAACCCAGCCAACACGCGTCGCATCATGAGGGAGTACGGCATCGCCCGTGGCAGGGTTCTCACCTCCGACGGCCTGGTGGTGGCGGAGAGCGTAAAGACGGAAGGGCCCATCGAGTACAAGCGGTCCTACCCCGGCGGGAGGCTCTTCTCCCACCTGCTGGGCTACGACAGCCCCCAGTTCGGCAGGACCGGGCTGGAGGCCTATTACAACGACTACCTGCTGGGCCAAAAACCTTCGCGCGGCTGGGTGGAGGAGATGACCTCCGATCTGGAGAGGGGAAACGACCTGGTCATCACCGTTGACTCAGAGATCCAGGCGGCGGCGGCGCAAGCCCTGGGACAACGCAAGGGGGCGGTGGTGGCCATGGATCCAAAAACGGGGGCGATACTGGCCATGTGTTCATGGCCCGATTTCGATCCCAACGCTTTGGTGAGCCGGGAACGCGACGCGGAGGGCAACCCCTTGGCGGACCAGGTCATGGGCGCGTATGTTCAGGATCCGGACAGCCCGCTGCTCAACCGCGCCACCATGGGCCTCTTCGT
The DNA here is from genome assembly GCA_013178005.1 of Actinomycetota bacterium. GTDB lineage: Bacteria > Actinomycetota > Geothermincolia > Geothermincolales > RBG-13-55-18 > Solincola_B. Next base: position 63,468 of record JABLXL010000010.1, on the reverse strand, counting down.
GCCGGGGTCCAGCTTCAAGGTTGTCACCGCCTGCGCCGGGATCGAGAATGGCTTCTCACCGGAGACGGAGTTCGATTGCCCAGGGGTGCTTCCCGTTGACGGTTCGCGGGTCACCAACTACGGCGACCCCCCCACATCCTTCGGGATCCAGGATATGGAAGGAGCCATGGCCCGGTCCATAAACACCTACTTCGCCCAGTTGGCGTTGGGCGTGGGGGCGGCGAAGCTGGTGGAATACGCGGAGCGATTCGGCCTCAACGGGGAGATCCCCCTGGACTACCCCGCGGTCACGCCCTCCTACATCCCGGAAGCCGCCGATATGGACGAGGTTGAGCTGGCCTGGAGCGGCGCGGGCCAGGGAGAGGTGCTGCTCACCCCCCTGCAGTTGTGCCTGGCGGGATGCGCCGTTGCCAACCGGGGCAGGATCATGCGTCCGCACCTCATGAAGGAAGTGCGCCGCTCGGAGGAGATCCTCGAGCGTTACGAGGTGGGGGAATGGCGAGCGCCCGTGTCGCCGGATACCGCCTCCGAGGTGCTGGAGATGATGGTGGCGGTGGTGAGGTCGGGCACGGGGACGGAGGCGGCCATAAAGGGGGTGACCGTGGCCGGGAAGACGGGCACGGCCGAGGTGGAAGGCAAGCCCCCGCATACCTGGTTCCTGGGCATAGCGCCTGCGGAGAACCCCACCGTGGTGGTGGCGGTGCTGCTGGAGAACAGCGGGGGGAGCGGAGGCTCGATGGCCGCTCCAGTGGCGCGCGAGGTCATGGCCGCCGCCCTGGAATAGGGGCTCGGAGAAAGTAAATGGAGAGCGGAGGAGGCATGGACCTGAGCTCGACCAGGACTTCACGCCCGCCGGATGAAAGCCGAGGCATCACCGGGAACAACCTCGGTCTTTCGCCCACACGGCCTTTCTCCCGGAGCGACGGGAGGCCGAGGGGGCGCGACAATTCCAGCCCTGCGTATTCGCGCTTGCGGGTCCGTGGCGGGCCGGCCTATCAGCGCGCATCCTGCTCGCTGCATTATAATGGCCATGGGGTTACCGGGCTTTTCCAGACGGAGGAGGCATGGATCGCTTGATGGACTGGAAGGGTCGCGTCTTGAGGAGACGCTACCGGCTGGACGAGAGGGTAGCGGTAGGCCGGACGGTGGAGGTCTTCAGGGCTTACGATATCCTGGAGGAGAGGGAGGTAGCGGTCAAGCTGCCCCTTCCCCACCTGCTTTCCGACCGCGATTTCTGCGATTCCTTCCGGTCCGCCGCCCACCGCGCCACCCGCCTCCACCATCCCGGCATCATCGGGGTTCTGGACTACGGCATCGAGGACGACCGCCCCTATGCGGTGACGGAGATGGTGGAGGAGAAGACCCTACACGAGCTGCTGGCGGCGGGAAAGAAGATGAAGCCGGTCGGGGCCCTTTATTTCACGGTAGAGATGGGAAGGATACTGGTTTACCTCCACGAACAGGGAGTCACACATGGCTCCCTCGACGAGAGGCACGTGTTCATCTACCCGGGGCGCAGGGCGAGGGTGTCCGACCCCGGGTTCCCCGTCGTTCTGGGCGGGGCGGCGAGCCCACACCCCTTTTCACAGGATCCGAGGCGCGACCTGAGCGACCTCGGCTACCTCCTCTACCGCAGCCTCACCGGCAGGAGCTCGGCGGAGGCGGTTGCGGATATAAGGGAGGGCAAGTTAAGGTGGGGCGACGACGTGCCCCCCCGCCTGCGCCGCCTGGTGCAGCTCTGCCTGGACAGCGTCTCCGGCGCGGGTTTCCCCCACGCCGGGGATCTCCTGCGTGAGGCGGTGTCCACCCTGCGGGAGGAGGTCCCCATGGCGCCGGAGTCGCGCCCTGAGCAGGGGGAGCCCGACGCGGCCGAGGCGGCGGAGAAGCACCTGCCGTCCATCGCCCTTCCCCGCTTGAAGCGATGGCAGATATGGCTGGGAGCCTCGCTTCTGGGGGTGGCGGCGATATTCTTTTTCGTGTGGTTGCTCTCCGCCGCCATCACCGGGAGCAAGGTGGAGGTCCCCAACCTGGTGGGCGTGAGCGTGGAGGAGGCCCAGAAGCTGGCGGCGGAGCGGGACCTTGGGGTCCTGGTGGTGGGCAAAGAGCACGACGTCGGCGTGAGGGCGGGATACGTGATATCCCAGGACCCCAAGGGCGGGATCATGGTGAAAAAGAAGACGGTAATCAGGGTGCTGGAGAGCCTGGGCCCTCTCACCGTGCCCAACCTCATCGGGCTGACCTTGGAGGACGCGAGGCTGGTGCTGGAAAGCCGCGGCTTCCGCCTGGGAGAGGTGGTTTACCGGGAGGTGGAGGGCTACAGCGAAAACCGCGTGGTGGAAACCGACCCCCCCTACGGATCCAGGCTCTCCAGCGGGGACGCGGTGAACCTGGTGGTGAACAGGAAGGGCTCCGGCACCTGAGGGAGGGGCTCCGGGGAACATGCCTGTCCCGAAAGGCTTCATATATACGCTTGGAGGGTTGCTTCCGCCGGTTATGGCGGGGCAGAAAGGAAAGTCGGGCGGCGTCCGGTCCGGCGAGACAGGTCGTGGATGAAGCGGCTGGCTCCCGGGCGCGAGTCCGCGTTCCGGGGTGTCCTGGTTTTAAAGGATTAGGGACCCGGCGCATGGAAAACAATCTCGAGGGCGGCAAAGGCGGAACAAGGCGCCCCGCATGGTGAGGAAGGCGCTTCCGGGCAGGACACCGGGTGCCCCCTGAGGTTCATCGGAGGTATGAGGACAAGATGCTGGGAAAGGTTTTCAACCAGCGCTATCGCATCAAGGAAAAACTTGGCAGCGGAGGCATGGCCGACGTCTACCTCGCCGACGACCTGCTGTTGGGCAGGGAAGTGGCGGTGAAGGTCCTCCACGCGCAGTACGCGGCCGATCCCGTGTTCATCCAGAGGTTCCGTCACGAGGCCCAGGCGGCCGCCAACCTCAACCACCCCAATATCGTGAACATCTACGACTGGGGAAACGAGGGAGAGCTCTACTACATCGTCATGGAGTACGTGGAAGGCCGAGACCTCAAGGAGATCCTGCGATCCGAAGGCCGCCTGCTGCCGGAGCGGGCGGCGGAGATAGCGGCGGAGATAAGCGCCGCCCTGCAGTTCGCCCACCGCCACAACCTGGTCCACCGTGACATCAAGCCACACAACATCTTCATCACCGACCTCGGCAGGGTGAAGGTGATGGATTTCGGGATCGCCCGCGAGGGGAACGGAGGGGGCATGACCCAGACGGGAATGGTCATGGGGACCCCGCAGTATATCTCCCCCGAGCAGGCGCAGGGGCTGGCGGTGGACGGCAGGTCCGACATCTACTCCCTAGGCGTGGTGCTCTACGAGATGCTCACGGGGAGGGTACCTTTCGACGATCCCAACCCCGTGACCGTCACCTACCGCCAGGTGCGCGAGGACCCGATCCCGCCCTCGGTCATCGACCCCGAGATACCGGCCGCACTCGAGGCCGTGGTGATGAAGGCCATGGCCAAGAATCCCGCCAACCGCTTCCAGACAGCGCAGGAGATGAAGGCGGACCTGCTGCGCTTCCTCGAGGGAATGCCGGTCTCCGCCACCCCCGTCCTTCCAGGGCGGACGGCGGCCGCGGCTCCCGTGCCTGCCGCGGACGACGGCAGGCCAAGGTGGCTCTGGGCGGTGGCGGCGGCGGTGGTCGCCGTCCTGGCGGTGACGGGCGTGGTGCTCGCGCTGGTGCTGGGGGGAGGTGGAAGCAAGGTAGAGGTCCCCAACCTGCAGGGGATGACCCTGGAGAAAGCCACGAGCACCCTGGAGAGCCTGGGCCTCAAGCTGGGAGAGGTGAAGGACAAGTACATCGAGGACGAGTCGGAGCAAGCCGACCTGGTGGTCTCCCAGGACCCGGAATGGGGCACCCTGCTGGCCAAGGGGGAAAAGGTCAACCTCACCGTCACCCGCGAATTGCGCATGCCCGAGGTCGAGGGAATGAGCCGCGACGAGGCCGAGGACGCCCTCAAGAAGCTGGGCATCCTGGTGATCGAGATAAAGAGCGTCCCCACCGAGGACGAGGAGGAGGTAAACGCGGTGCTCTCTCAAAGCCCCGCCGCCGGAAAGCTGATCTCGCCGGGCACCACGGTGAGGCTTGAGGTCGGGGTGGAGCAGAAGAAGGTGGCCGTGCCCGACGTGGTGGGCATGAAGCAGGCGGACGCCGAGGATACCCTGAAGAAGGCCGGCTTCCAGGTGTCGGTGACCGAGGAATCCAGCTCGGAGGTAGCCGAGGGCAGGGTCATAAGGCAGAGCCCCCTGGCCAACCAGAAAGTGCTCGAGGGGAGCACGGTGACCATAGTGGTGAGCACAGGGCCCTCCACCATCAGCGTGCCCGACGTGCGGGGCGAGAAGGAGGCCGACGCCAAGCAGATCCTAAATGACGCCGGCTTGAACTATACCGTGATCTACCAGGACACCTCCGATCCCGCTGAGGTGGGCGAGGTCATCGACCAGGTGCCTTTGCCCGGGGCCATGGTGGACACCGGCTACAACGTGCGCATCTTCGTGGGACGCTCCGCTTAAGCGGGTTCGGCGCACGCCGAGAGGCGGAGCGGCTACATCTATAGCCCGCCACCGGTCAATACCTGGTGGTCGAGGCCACCCATACCCCGGGCAGTTGTGGTTAACCCGCTGTCCGGGGCTTTTCGATATTCTCTTGCCCCTCGCGTAACCCGTCGCCGGGGCGGCATCGCGGTCCTTCCCGGTAACGGGAAGCGCCCGTCTTAGGGGCGGCCTATCGCGGCCCCCTTCACGCTCCGGAACCGTGGCGGCCTTCTCCGATCCCGAGACCGGGGCGGCTCGGGGGAGGAAAAAGTTGCTCGAGCTGCCCGTGCTATAATCGACGCCATGAATGGGGAATACGACGTGGTCATCGTGGGAGCCGGCCCAGGAGGGAGCGCCGCCGCGTGCGCCCTCGCCCCGCACGGGTTCCGGGTGCTCCTGCTGGACAGGGAGAGGTTTCCTCGTGACAAGACCTGCGGGGACGGCGTCGCGCCGCGGGCCGTGCATGCCCTGTACCGCCTGGGGCTGCGCGGAGAGCTCGAGGGGCGCTTCCAGCGCACCTCCGGCATACGCTTCTACGCCACCCGGGGAGGGCTCACCGAGGTCCGCTACCCCATGGGCAGCCGCTACCCGGACCATGGCTACGTGGTGCCCAGGCGGAGCCTCGATTACATCCTCCTGCGGCACGCCCAGGAGCTGGGAGCAGAGGTCTGGGAGGGCTGCAGGGTCACCGGTCTGCTTCCCCCGCGGGACGGCCGCATCCCCGGGGTGGAGGCGGAACGCGAGGGTGAGCGCTTGGAGATTGCCGCCCGCTACGTCGTGGGCGCGGACGGCCCCGTCTCCCTGGTGGGCGGAGAGCTGGGGATGCTCAACCGCGACCCCCTTTACCTGGGCGTTTCAGTGCGGTGTTACATGCGGGGAGCCGAGGGCGTTTCCGACTTCCTGGAGATCTACCCCGAGGACGCCATCTCGCCGGCTTGCGGGTGGATCTTCCCCGTGGACGGAGAGATCGTGAACGTCGGCGCGGGCTTCATGTTCTACGCACGCGCGAAGCACGGCCTAAACGTAAACCGCGTCTTCGAGGCCTTCGTGGAACGCACCCGTCACGCCGCAAGGAAACTGCGCCACGCCGAGCCGCTGGGGAAGCCCCGCGGCGCCCTCCTGCGCGTGGGCCTGGGAGGGTCGGTCCCCGTGAGGGGGAACGTCCTGCTGGTGGGAGACGCGGCCTCCATGACCAACCCCATCAGCGGCGAAGGCATCACCTATGCCCTGGAGAGCGGACGTTGGGCGGGGGAGACGCTGGCGGCGGCGCTGCGCTCAGGAGATCCGGGCCTGGTGGAGAACTACCGTCGCATCCTGGAATGGCACTACCGGCGATACTTCCGGCTGGGGACCATGGCCATCCGCTACGGCAACACCCCGTGGTTCGTGAACCCCCTGCTCTTCACAACCTCCCGCTTCCCCAGGCTGGGGGACAAGATGGGGCGTTTCCTCATGAACTGCCGCAGGTCGGATCACCCGCTATGAGAGGGACGGCGACGGGACCATGGGCTTGAAGGTCACCTTCCTTTACCCGGATTTCTTCCAGTACGACGAGGAGCGCTATCTCCCCGAGGGCCGCATCTACCTAGGCATAGGGTACCTCTCCGCCTACTTGAAGAGGGAAGGGCATCGCACTTCCCTCATCCACCTGGTGCGGCCGGTGAAAAGGGAGGAGCTCCTGGACATGGTAGCCCGGGAATCGCCCGACCTGGTAGCGGTTTCCAGCACCACCCACATGTTCCCCCACGTGCGACGCTGGGTGAGCTGGATCAAGGAAGGCACCGGCCTTTTCACGGTATGCGGCGGCGCCCACCCCACCCTTGACCCGGAGGGCGCGCTGCGCGACGCGCCCCTGGACGCGGTATGCCTTGGAGAGGGGGAGGAAGCGCTGGCGGAGCTCTGCGCCGCCCTGGAGGAAGGCCGCGATCCCTCGCGGATAGCTTCCCTGTGGGTGAGGAGGGGCGAGGAGATAACGCGCAACCCGGTGCGCCCCCTGGTGGAGGACCTGGATTCCCTGCCCCTTCCCGACCGGGAGATCTTCGACCCCGCGAATTTCTGCGAGCAGCAGCACGAAAGGGGCACCCTCATGGCCTCCCGGGGATGCCCTTACAGCTGCACCTATTGCTCCAACCATGCCCAGCGCAGCATCTACCCCAACCGCCGCAGCTACGTGCGCTTCCGCAGCGTGGACAACGTGATGCGCGAGATACACGCCATCATCGCGGCCGACACCGGACGCCGCCTGCGGTACATACGTTTCGACGACGACATCCTCACCTTGGACCGGGAGTGGTTCCGCGAGCTGGTGGAGCGCTACCGGGAGGAGGTGGACCTCCCCTTCATCTGCAACTCCAGGGTTAACGTGCTGGACGAGGAGACGGTGGCCCTCTTCGCCCGCGCCGGGTGCTCGGTGATATGCATGGGCATCGAGAGCGGCAACGAGGAGATGAGGAGGAAGGTGCTCAACCGGCACATGTCCAACCGGGACATCGTGCGCGCCTTCCGCCTCTGCCGGAGTTACGGCATCAAGACCGTGTCCACCAACATGACCGCGCTGCCCGACGAGGACCTGTCCTCCCTGCTGGACACCATAAAGATCAACGCCATGGCCCGCCCGCACTGCATGCAGGTTTCCACCTACCATCCCTACCCTAACACGCGCCTTTACTCATACTGTGAGGAGAAGGGATACCTCTCGGGTCGGCACGTGGACACCATCTTCGACGGGCGCAGCGCCCTGGAGGTCCCGGCATTCCGCAGCCCCGTGTATTCCTTCGCCAAGGAGAAGTTCTACCCCCTCGCCGAGCTCTATTCCCGCCTCTACGAGGCGGGGAAGGCGGGAAAGGCTGCGGCGGGAGCCCTGGACCGGGTGCTGATGGCGGAGAAGGTCCCCTGGAAACTGCGCCGTCCCCTGCTCCAGGCCGCCGCGGACTGGGCGGACCGCCGCTCCCGCTTCGAGTGGATCTATTATTGATCGGTCCCAGGCCCCGCGCTCCACGGCGCCTCCCGGGCAGAAAAGCGCTCAAGATGCCCTTTTTAAGGCTTGAGAACGAGCAACACGCCGGCGCAGAAACGACGATGCACATCGCTGCCGCCAAGCCGCGCCGGTTTATCGCTGTTTTATCCCTCCACTAATTCCCACTCCCTTTCTAAGAAAGGCAAAGATAAACATCGGTGAAATCAAGTTGCGCCGCCCCCTTTCTACACCCATTCCCTCTCCCTTTTCCGAAAGGCATAGGTACTCATGGGCGCCGCGGAGTTTCGACGGTTCGACCGCGGCGCTTCACGTCCCTTCCCGTACTGCCGATAATGAAACCAGGGAATGCTCATGGAGAAGCAAATGCGGTTTCTTTTCTGCCATGAAGAAAACACAGACAATCGGTAAGAGGGTAAGGGGCGAGTTACGAAGAAGTAACTAACATATGGAAGCGGCTGGGAAGGCGAGCTCTTAAAGGGATTATGTGCGCGCCGCCGGCGAGCGGTAGGTGAGGAGTCAGGGGGGATGTGTGATGGTGGCTTTGAAGCCCTGCCGTGAATGCGGGGTCCCCAGGCGTTTCGCGCGAGAGCACGCGTGGCTGAAGAACGGTACCATCGTCCAGAGCAAGAACCCGGATCACCGCATGATCTTCATCGAGCTCGACAACATAACCTCCACCTTCCAGGGAGTGGAGGAGATCCTCGGCATTCCCATAGACCGCATCATCGTCGAGGCCAAGCGCAGGGCCACCTACGACTTCGTCGACCATATGTTGCCTGGGGTGGTGAAGGCGGTGGTGAGGCTGGTGGGGGTAAGGCCGGTGATCCGCAACGTCACCGCCCTGGGGAGGGTCATGGGGTACGGCATGGTCGAGTTGGCCCGCATGCGCCGCGCCCACAGCGAGGGCGATTACGTGACCATAAGCGCGAGCGAGCTTTACTCGCTCCCGCTCTTCAGCGGCGACCTCGCGGGTTCATTCAACGCCATAGACAGGCGCGAGGTGGGGATAACGCACGTGGAGGTGTCTCCGGGGGAATACGAGATAACCGCCCACATCACCCCCCACCCCCTGGAGCTGCAGGAGAGGCTCAAGGCGAAGCCCTATGCCAACAAGGAGGGGGATATCGAGCTGGAGCGTTGCCCCGTGTGCGGGCTGCCGCGCGCCCTTTCCTTCTACGAGTGGATACCGGAGCGCGGCGTGATTCTGCACCGGGAGAGCGGTCGCCGCATGGTGGCCTTGGGCCCAGCCACCCTGGACGCCGTTATCTCCGAGCTGGAGAAGGAGCTGGGCGAGGAGATCCCCAGGGTGGTGGCGGAGGCACAGCGACGCTTCCTGCGCAGCGGATTTTACGGGATGGAGGAGGCGAGGTCGCGGGAGGACCTGCGCCGCGCCTTGGCCCTGCGCGGCCTGGGCAACCTCGTGGGGCTGGAATGGGGCGAGAACAGGCTGCGCTTCCATATCGAGAACCCCTGCCTGGAGCCGGTGCTCGCGGGCCTGGTGTGGGGGATCTTCGAGCTGGTGACAGGCCGTGACGGCAGGGTGGAATGGGAGGAAAGGGAGGACGGAGACCTGCTGGTCGAAGCGACGACCGCCTGACGCCTCCGGCGGATTCAGAGTCACCGCACCTGCCCCGATGACGAGCCCTGTCCCTCATGCCTCCGGGCACGAACAGGGCGTCCGAAGGCATTTGGGGCAGCCGCCGGCGTACTTGCCCGCCGCCTCCGCCAGGTCTATCCCGCGGAGGTTGGCGAGGCTCGCGAGCCAGGCGAACACGTCCGCGAATTCCTCGCGCAGGGATTCCTCGTCCCCCGAGCGCAGCGCGCGCGCAAGCTCCCCCACCTCCTCCACCAACCAGGCGTATGTTTCCCAGGTGCCCCGCCGCCCGTCCCTGTCGAGGTAGATATCGGCTATCATCCTCTGGAACGACGTTATATCCACGACCTCCTCCTTTTCCCGCCGTATCGCAGGGGAACCGCTGCCCGCGGCTTTTCCGGCGCTGCCGTGCAACCGCTGCTGGAACCATCTTACCCCGTATCCCGCCATGGCGCGCAAACGCACCCTTCCAGCCAACGCCCCCATATCAACCCGTCGCCCCGCGGCGATCTCGTTGTGTATGACCTGCGTCAGGCCGAAGTGCTTGACGCGGAGAACCCCATCGCCTAGATTATTTAGCATGGCTAAATGTAAGCGCGAGGTAACTCGGAAGGAAGCTCCGGTACGCGAGGATCTCGCGGAACGTTTCGTCGAGAGCCTTGGGGCGATAATGCGCATGCGGGGCTCCATCTTCCGCAAGGCCATGGGCGAGCACGGGGTAACCGGCCCGCAGTTCTTCCTCATGAAGATGGTGGGAGCCCATGGCGAGCTCAGCGTGACCCAGGTCTCCGACATGATGATGGTCGCCGCCCCCACCGCGAGCCGCATGATTGACGGGCTCTGCGAGAAGGGGATGCTGAGTCGCCGCAAAGATCCCGGAAACCGCCGCGTGACCTTGGTGAGCCTGACGAGCGAGGGAGAGAGGATCATGCGCCGCCTATGGGATCAGCAGAAGTATGAGTTCATGCGGTTGACGAGCGACGAGGACGCGGAAAAGCTCGCCGGCCTGGTGGATTTCCTCGAGGAGCTCGCGGGGCGATTGTCGCGCGCGCCCGCCGGCGATAAAGGATAGCGTCAACGGCTCGGCCTGCTAACGGCGCTGAGGTACGGAAGAGAAAGGCTAAGATGAGGAGATGAAAGCGGACGGATACGCGGTGGAGGTCGACGGCCTGGTCAAGAGGTTCGGGGAGCTTACGGCGGTGGCCGGGGTATCCTTCAAGGTCGATCGCGGGGAGGTTTTCGGCTTCCTGGGACCCAACGGCGCGGGGAAGACGACCACCATCAACATGCTCTGCACCCTGCTCACCCCGACCGAGGGGTCGGCTAAGGTCAACGGGTACGACATACGCACCCAGAAAAACGAGGTGCGCGAGTCCATCGGGCTGGTCTTCCAGGATCCCAGCCTGGACGACCGCCTCACCGCCAACGAGAACCTCGACTTCCACGCCGTCATCTACGCCATTCCCGCCTCCGAAAGGGAGGCGAGAAAGAAGGAAGTGCTGGAAATGGTGGACCTGCTGGATCGAGCCGACGACCTGGTCATCACCTACTCGGGGGGCATGAAGAGAAGGCTCGAGATAGCGCGGGGACTGCTGCACAGCCCCAAGGTGCTATTCCTGGACGAGCCCACCATCGGGCTCGATCCCCAGACCAGGAGCCATATCTGGGATTACATCGACGGCCTTAAGAAGCGGGAGGGAAACACCATTTTCCTGACCACCCATTACATGGAGGAGGCCGAGCACTGCGACCGCATAGCCATCATAGACCATGGGAAGATCATCGCCCTGGACACGCCCGAGAACCTCAAGAACATGGTGGGCGGCGACGTGATCAGGGTCAAGACGGAGGACGACGCTAAGGCGGAGGTCGAGTTGAAGGAGCGCTTCGGAGTCAACATCCTCGAGGACCGCGATTGCGTATGTTTTAAGGTCGAGCGGGGCGAGGAGTTCATCCCCAGGGTGATAAGGGAATTGGGGGTTCGCATCCAGGCCATAAGCCTCCACCGCCCCACCCTGGATGACGTTTTCCTCAAGCTGACCGGCCGCGAGATCAGGGAGGAAGAGGCGGATAGCTTGGGCGACCTGAGGACGTTTGCGCGGGCGCGCCCACCCTTCGCCAGGTAACGGAGAAACTTGACCTGAAGGAGTCGAGATGGCCAGCGATATCAAGGAGAAAGGGTTGAAGGAAAAAATGACAGCCGGTCCGGACAAGCGTGGACGCTCCGGCCTGCAGAGGGCCATGCGCGGCGTGTACATTATCTGGCTGCGGGAGTTCAAGCGCTTCTGGCGCGACCGGCCGCGCCGCATCGGGGGCTTCGCGCAGCCCATCATCTACCTCGCCCTGCTGGGAGTGGGCATGCAGAGCGCCTTCAAGGTCTTCGGCGGGGGGGACGTGTCCTACGTGAAGTTCATGTTCCCCGGCATCCTGGGCATGACGGTGCTCTTCACCGCGGTGTTCTCGTCCATCTCCATCATCTGGGACAGGGAGTTCGGGTTCTTGAAGGAGGTGCTGGTCTCTCCCGTGCCGCGCTCCAGCGTGGCCCTGGGGAAGATCATCGGGGGCTCGACCACCGCCATGTTGCAGGGGATGATCTTCCTGGTGCTGGCCTTCACCCCCTGGTTCTACGGCTTCAGCCTCTCCACCCTGTGGAAGGTCCTGGCGGTCATCCCCATACTGGTCCTGCTGGCCCTGAGTCTCACCTCCATGGGGGTGGCGGTGGCGGCGCGCATGACCTCGTTCGAGGGCTTTCCCATCGTGATGAACTTCCTCCTCATGCCGCTGTTCTTCCTCTCGGGCGCTTTCTTTCCCCTGCAGGGTCTGCCGGGGTGGATGACCGTGCTCACCAAGATCGATCCGCTGACCTACGGGGTGGATGCCCTGCGCGGCATCATGCTCAGGGGGGTGGATATCGGAGCGGGGATGCAGTCCTCGGTGGCGCAGTTCGCGGTGTGGTTCAAGGACCCCCAGATATACCAGATCGGGATGGGCAAGGGCTACCCCGACCCCGCCGCCCTGGTCTCGGCGACCCAGAGGGCCGCCCTGCCCACGCAGACATATCCCATGTGGCTTAACGTGTCGGTGATGCTGGGTTTCGGGGCCGTCCTTTTCGCCCTGGCTCTGTGGCAGTTCAACCGAGCCGAGTAACCTATCTTTGGGGTCGTATCTTGAATTTTTCCTCGCTTTGCTTTCGGTTTCTTCTTCCGGCCCAGGAAGCCGGGTATCGGTACGCCCTTGGGGTCGTACGCCCTTGGGGTCGTATCTTGACTTTTTCCTCGCTTTGCTTCCGGTTGCTTCTTCCGGCCCGGGCCGTCGGGCAGCGGTCTCGCTCGGCGCGCACGCGACCCTTTCATTAACAGACGCCCCCTCCAGTGCGCCCTCCCTGCGACTTTCATCCCTAGGGGTCCATCCCTAGGGGTCTATCTTGAATTATTCCTCCGTTCCAGGGAGAAGATGCGCACCTGCCATCCGAAACGGGGAAATCGAAAGTGGTGGATGAACCTCGCCGCCGTTCTGTAACGCACCGACACCATTATGCGTCGCCGCGCTCGACACGATCGCTTACGCGATGCAATATGCCGGGAGGACTGCTATAATACGGACGAAGTCCGGGCGAGTGGCGGAATTGGTAGACGCGCTGGGTTCAGGGTCCAGTGCTCGTACGGGCATGCGGGTTCGAGTCCCGCCTCGCCCACCAGGAACCGGGGACGGCATAACCGCCGTCCCTTATTAAATACGCCGCCACGGAGATGAAAAGAGAGGCAAGCGAAAGCGAAGGAATGACGGCGGGCTTGCGAGAAGAAACGCATGGGGGATATCCGCGGCGGCATCGAGGCAAGCGAGGAGCGGAATGTACGCCCAGATGAGAGGGCCGAAGTTCAGCAGGCGCAGGAGGAACCCCGCGCCGGCCATCATCGTGGCCATCGTGGTCCTGATCCTGGGGTGCTGGCTCTTCAACCTGACCTGCGGCAAGGGCGGGAAGGAAGTGAGCACCTCGGCGCTCACCGAATACGTGAACCGCGTGCGCCCCATCATCGACACCTCAACCAGCGTGGGGTCGAGCTGGAACGCCATCCGTTCGTCCCTCCCGCAACTGGTGGCAGATCCCGATGGCCTGAACCAGCAGCTCACCGGGATCGAGCAGTCCTGCCTGGATATGCTGGAGCAGGCGAAGGGGATCGAGGCCCCGGAAGGCCTGGAAAATGCCCATACCGCTCTGCTCATATGCCTGGAGCAACGCTACCGGGGCTCGAAGACCTTCCGCTCGGACCTGGTGAATTCGCTGGAAGCAGTGGACCTGGACGTATACGCCCGCAGCCTGTCCGAGGATCTGCAGGAGCTGATGTATTCGGACGGGACCTACCGGTTCTTCCGACGGGCGGTGACCGAGGTCCTTGAGAAGAACAATATCCAGGAAGTGGCCCCGCTGACCGATTCCATCTGGCTCGCGGACTGGGATAACGCCTCCTATGAGAGCGTGAAGGCCTTCCTTACCTCCCTCAAGGGAACCGAGATACATGGCCTCGCGGTTGGCGCCGTTTCCCTCAACCCCGAAGGCCAAGTGGAGGAGATAGGGGGCGAGGATATACACCGCCTTCCCGAGACCGAAACCCTGAGCCTAACCGTGAACGTCGAGAACCAGGGCAATCGCGCCGAAAAGGACGTGGTGGTCACGGTGAGCCTTTATACCGAGAGGAACCCCGCCCCCACCAGGCAGGAGCAGACCATCGCCACCATAAACCCCGGCGAGACCCTGCAGGTGAGCTTCCAGGGCTTGAGCCCGACGTCGGGCGTGCGCAATATCCTCGAGATCAAGGTAAACCCCGTCCCCCAGGAGACCTTCCTGGATAACAACCAGAAGCTCATCTATTTCACCATCGGATGAGCTGGCTGTCCCACCGCGCTTTCGGGAGAAAGGGCGAAAATTGATATACTTCACCATAGGGAGCCGTCATGGGCGACGACATCTCGTGGAGCTTGCGTCCCCCAAGGCGTCTCGTCTATGGCTTGTCCCCAAGTCGCATGGAGATAGACGGAAAAGAGGATCGAAATGAGGGCGTCGCCTTGAGACCCGCTTTCGAGGAGGGCATAAACTATCTGCGCGAGCGCCTCGACGATGTCGTCGAGGAGATAGCGCAGCGCGCCCTCAACACCATACCTTCCTTCATGCGCATGCCCCCGGAGTTCGGCGCGCAGCTGCGCGCCCTGGGCCGGAAGGCGTGCCTGACCCTCTTCCAGCAGCTGGCGGAGGAAAAAGTCACCTTCAACAGGCTGGAGGTGGAATTCAAGGATTTCGAGCTGGTGGACATGCTGCGCGCCTTCCAGGTGGGAAGCGAGATAGCGTGGAAATGGATAAAGAGGGCGTGGGACGAGGTAGGCTACACCCCGGAGGACAAGCTCCGGGCGGCGGAGATAGTCTGGGACTCATATTTCAGGGCGGCGAACACCCTGGCGCGGGAATTCGTCAGGCAGCGCCAGGAAACGGTAAAGGAGTACAATAGCTTCCTGGATCGCGTGCGGGTGACCCAGGACCGCAGGGCCCTGTTGCGGCTGGTGGTGGAGGGGGCTTGCGATGTCCTGGGCTACCGTCGCGCGGTGGTCTTCATCTTCGAACACGACCTGCTCATCCCCCAGGCGGCGAAGGACCGCATGGAGCCCTTCTGGGGAGAGCGCATCCTCGAGGAGAGAAGGCAGTATCCCCTGACGCCCATGTCGGACTCCCCCGAGGCACGGGCCATGTTCGGCGCGCACATCATCGCCGAACGCGCGAGGGGAGGAGAGCGCATCGCCTTTTTAACCCCGGAGCCCGGCGCGCCCTACGCCCTGGTGCCCCTGAATACCACGGGTACCCCGCGGGGGATGCTTTACCTCGAGGGCGAAATCCAGCAGGGCAGCCTGGGCGAGAGGGAACTGGAAACCCTTGCCTCTTACGCGGAGACGGTGAGCATGGCCCTTGAGAACACTCAACTCTACCGCGAGGTGATGGCGAAAAGGCGGGTTATGGATCATCTCATGACGCGGGTGAACACCGCTCACGAGGAAGAGCGCGCCCGCATCGCGCGCGAGTTGCACGACTCCGTGGCCCAGTCGCTGCTGAAGATAATATACGCGGCGGGATTCGCGTTGGATTTCATCAAGGAGGATCCAAGGCTGGCGGTGGAGGAGATAGAGGAGGTGCAGCAGCGGGCCAAGGATTGCCTCCGCGAGTTGCGCGAGATCATGGCCAACCTCAGGCCCACCTCCCTGGATATCCTCGGGCTCAAGGAAACCATCATGCGCTACGCGGAACAGTTCGAGGAGGAGTACGCTATCAGCACCAGCGTTGACCTCAAGGGCCTGGAATATATCCCGCCCGCGGTGGAGCTCCCCATCTTCCGCATCCTGCAGGAGGAGCTGACCAACGTGCGCAAGCACTCCAACGCCAGCACGGTGAGGATCAAGACGGAGGCGTCCGGGGGAGACCTGATCCTCACCGTGGAAGACGACGGCATAGGCTTCGACCCCGAGATGGTGGAGGCGGAACAGGAGAAAGGGGAGCACCTGGGCCTCATGGCCATGCGCGAGAGAGCGGAGCTCCTGGGAGGGCAACTGGTCATCAATTCCATACCGGGCATGGGGACGCGCATCACGGTGAGAATACCGATGATCACGGGGAGGGAAGGATGATGGCCGAGGAGCGCCAGAAGCCGGTCAACGTTATGCTCGTGGACGACCACGAGGTGGTCCTGGAGGGGCTGATCCGCATCCTGGAGAAACAGGGGGGGATAAAGATCGTCTCCGTGGCGCGCAGCGGCGAGGAGGCGATGGAGAAGCTGGAGCGTTTCAAGCCTGACGTGATCATCGTGGACATCCAGCTTCCGGGAATGAACGGGATCGAGCTCATAAGGCGGGTGAAAAGGGACCACCCCGACGTGGAGGCCATCACCCTCACCGTCTTCGATGACGAGCAGTTCGCCAGGCAGGCCATCATGGCCGGCGCCATCGGCTACGTGATCAAGGACGCGGCCAAGGACGAGCTGGTGAAAGCGGTCCGGGCGGCCGCCAAGGGGGAGAGCCTGATCTCAACCTCGGTGGCGCGGAAGCTCATCGACGAGATCACCGAGCCGCCGGGCCGCAGGAAAAAGAAGGAAGAGGGTTTCGAGGACCTCTCGCAGCGAGAGGTGGACGTGATCAAGCTCATGGCCAGGGGGTACAACAACCGTCAGATAGCCGAGATCCTCTTCATCAGCGAACACACCGTGAAGGTGCACATCCGCAACATCTTTCGCAAGATCGGGGTGGCGGACCGCACCAACGCGGTGCTGTGGGCCCTGGACCGGGGCCTGGTGCTCAAGGACAAGGAGACCATCAAGCCGGACAAGCCCGCCATCTGAGTCTCGTGCCCATGCCCCCGATCGCAACAGCATCCCATTGCATGGCAGTAAAGCCGGAATACGGTCGGCGATCCAAGAAAAAGGTCCGACCCGGTCAGAAGGGGAGCACGAACCTTCCCGGTTCGGGGACCATGCGCTCTATCTCGAGGAAGTTGCCCTCCAGCCTGGGGCCGATGAGGTAGCGACGGCCGTTGTCGCCCTCCCGCAGGTACTTGATGTCGGCAGGTTCCCCTTCCAGGGCTTCGAAGAGGCCCGCCATCTTCCAGGCCAGGAGCTGTGGGAAGGGTACGCCTTCCATTTCGGCCTCAATGAGGAAAGGCTTGCGCGACACCCGCTTTGGTTTGCCCCATCCGAGAAAGGGCAGGCCCAGGAAAAAGTTGCGGTACGCCGTCTTGTAGTTGCCCCCCTTCAAGGTCCCGTACTCGGCGGAAGACAACGCGGCCAGCGCCTCGCACGCGACGGGGGGCAGCTCTCCCTCGCGGTTGCCGGCGATCTCCTCCAGCACCACCTGCCATCCTCGTGCCGAGGTTATTATCATGTGGCGGTGGCTACCAGCCCGGTAGATAGTGCCCAATTCCTCGTCCCAGCGCAGCTCCCAGGTGAAGCGAGGGAGGCGGCATTTCTCGCATACCTCGAGGTCGTAATCACGCTGAGGCCTTCGCGGGAGCGTTTCCCGCTCAGCGTGGTGCTTCTTGCGGGCAATGGTCTTCACCGTGATCTCCCAATCATACTGGCTGGTGGGATTCAGGGAGAGCAAGGCCTCAACACCGAAAAGCCCCTCCCAGAAGCCCCAGATATCGCCGGCGAGGAGCTGGGGATGGTAGGGGTGGCGCGCCTTGAGCTCCATTTCCTTTCCGGGCTTCAGGGATGTCACCTCCAGGTTGCCGCATCCGAGGAGCGAGGCCTCCCCTAGGGCCAGCTTCACGAACTTCCTGGCGAAGGGGCGGCGGCGCAGGAAAGCTCGGCGCAATGGTGTCATCTGGGTGGAGACCTCGGCCCGGGTGAACTCGCGGCGCCGCTCCCTGAGGGTGTCGAGGAGTTGCTCCCCTCGCAGCCTTACCCCCTCTTCTACCAGAGCGGATATCTCCTTCTCATCGAGGAAAACGAGGCGCTCGGATCGCCTGGCGCGGAAATATATCCCTCCGTCCGTGGTCCAGACCAGTTTGCGGTTCAACCAACGCGGCAGGCCGCAGGCGGGACAAGCGACGCCATCCTGCATCTCAACCTCCTCTTACGGCCCTTCGCCATGAGTATGGGTGATGCACATGGTATGGGGTGCTCGGTTTCCCCCCATGCCTTGACCAACGGCGCACTTAATGCGCCACCATGAGTCATCTCCTGGTTCCAGCTTATATTTCAGGTATAAGAATCCCTTTCGTTAAAGGTTAAAGGAGCGCCGAGCGGCGCGCAACCGCATCTTTGCCTGGTTTCGGATGCAAGACGTAGCGCCGGGTCGCTCGGATCGAAAATCCCGGTGGCCATTCCTGCTGGTCCAAGGTAGTGGCTTCAATGAAGCTCGAATTATGCAATGAAGTGCGTTTTCGAATACATGGCGTTGCAGCTTGAAAGGATCTCGGTTGAAGCGTCACGAAATTCCACGAGATGCGATAAACCCCTCGGGGAGGTGAAAACGGAAAAGGCCCCGCAGGGGGGACGGGGCCTTCCGCTAATGCGGACTCCTATGGGGATTCAGGGGATACCTCAGGGATGTCGGTGTTGCTGCGATCGTTGCTGCGAATATTGCCGGATCGTTTCCGTAAATGTTGCCGCGATGTAGTGCTGCGAGCGTTGTTTCGATGTTGCTGCGACGATTGCCGGTGATAATAGGTTGTCATGGGCGAGTGTCATGTTAAGTAGTCCGTCTGGGCTGCATTCTGTTGCTATAGGGGTAGATGGCTGTCTCGGCTAGTCGGCTTCGGATGGTGCTAGGGGAATGCTACTGCGTCTACTTAAGGGGGCTGCGACTAATGCTGATGCCGTCTCGCCCACGACTTACATCCACTTTTTCTAAGGCACTATTTCCCCGGTGTCCGCTTGGGGCCTATTTCAAGGTTCCGTTTACGACTAGAATTTAAATCGTCGAGCAAAGCCCGCGCCATTCCTCATAGGTAGTAATTTAGGGGAAAAATAATACCAGGGTATTAGCAACCCCCAGGGAAGGGCCTATATGGCGATGCCAGATCTTTCGGAAACGCCTTGCCGGGAGCTGCCGGGAGGGCATGGCGCAGCGAAAAGCCGTTTATTGCGGAAACGCGTTGCAAAAGGCACTGTTTCGCGCGCAAGTGGGGAAAGGTCGAAAAGCCGAGCGGATGCGAGTCAAACGGCTGGCAAGGCATGGAAATCTCGAGCCCGATACGGAATCGCCGGGCCGCGATTATCGATGATGCGTCCCGTGCGAGACGGCCTGGATACAGGCGTCCCCTGAAGCGAGCGAGAGGAGCGCACGGTGTCCGGTTAGCCCACTGACAAGTTCTGCCCCACCCGGCTGTGCTAAACTATGGGGCGTTCGAGGAGCGAAAAGAGGACTTGACGATGGTCGTGGATCTTCACGTGCATACCAGCGCCTCTTCAAAGTGCAGCGAGCTGGAGCCGGGGGATATGATCCTCCGGGCGCGCTCTTCAGGTCTGGACGCGGTGGCGGTGACGGAGCATGGCACCATCCACGGAGCGCGGGTGGCCCGCGACCTTGGGCTGGAAATGGGCTTTACCGTTTTCCTTGGCGTGGAGGTTTATACCCCTGGAGGGGACATCCTGGTTTTCGGCGTGGAAGAGGAGCTGCTTCCCGACATGGCTTTCGATGAACTCCATGACCTGGTCGGGAGGAAGGGGGGAATGATGGTGCTGGCTCACCCAGCCAGGGGATATTGGGGCCATCGCCGCAAGTACAAAGGCCTGCCGCCCCGGGAGGTGCTGGGCCGCGTGGACGCGGTGGAGGTCCTGAACGGTGGTTGCTCGTACCACGAGAACGTGTTGGCGAACCGCATGGCCTCAGAGTACGGGCTGCCGCAGGTGGGCGGGAGCGATGCGCACGCTCCAGGCGAGCTTGGACGGTGCGTGACCGTGTTTCCCCGCCGGGCGGAAAGCATGGAGGAACTCATCGCCATGGTTAAGGGTGGAGAATGCCGGGCAGCCTACCTCGAGGAGGCGCTGGCACGTTCCGCGCTTGCGCGTTACGGAGTCGCCTTCGGCGCCGGCGAGGCAAAGGAAACCTGAGAGGAAATGGGCTCAGATAAGGGGTGAGCGGGCAAGGCGGCGGAAGCGAGCCCGCTGGTGCCGGAGGCGGCCGGGGCGGGAGGCGGCGAAAGAGGAAATGGATGAGGAGATGAAAGAGGATCCCTGGCAGCGCAGCCTGCGGGGGGTAAACGAATTCATGGAAGGGGTCGCCAGGAGGTTGCCCCTCTACCGGTCCCTGCGCCGCGCTTTCCGTGGTGGAGGCGATGGTATGGTGGACTGGGAACAGGCGCGGGAGATCGCCGTGTTGGTGGCGCAGTCCGAGGTGGCTGCGCCCACGGGCCCCCCGCCGCGGCCTGAAGAGTTCGAGGCCATGAAGAGCCGCAGCGAGGAGCTGGTGCGGGAATACTCTCGCCTGGAGCCGAGGGAGCCCCTTGGGCCGTTGCTGGTTTTCGATCGCCCCGACTGGATCGATGCCAACCTGGAGAGCTTCCGCCTGATATTCGAGCCCCTGGCGGAGAGCTACGCCAGGACCATCGGCAAGCTGGAGGAGCAGAGGAGGAAGCCGCTGCGCGCGGGGAAAGTACTCACCCAGGGCATTCTCACGGCTCAGCTGGGCATGGTCATCGGCTACCTCGCCCGCAACGTCCTCGGACAGTTCGACCTGGGGCTGCCACGCCCAGAGGACGGCGGCAAGCTCTATATCGTCTACCCCAACCTCCTCAAGGCGGAGGAGAAAATGCGACTGGTACCTGCGGATTTCCGCCTCTGGATAACCCTGCACGAGGTGACCCATGCCTTCGAGTTCGCGGCCAACCCGTGGATAAAGAGCTACCTGAGATCATTGATGGAGAGGTATTTCGGGAGCGTATCCCTGCGCCTGGAGGAAATGGGCATGCGACTGCGCCCCCAAGAGCTCAAAGACTCCGTGCGACTCAACGAGATCATGAACCAGGGTGGACTCATATCCGTGATGCATACCCCGGAGCAGAGGGAGATACTGGCGCGTATCCAGGCCTTCATGTCGCTGGTGGAGGGATACAGCAACCTGATCATGGACCTGGCGGGCAAGGAGGTAATACCCTCCTTCAAGGAGATGAGCGCCGCTTTCCGCCGCCGTCGCGAGGGGAAATCGGGGGCGGAGCGCTTCGTGGAGAGGATGCTGGGTTTCGACCTCAAGCTGCAACAGTACCAGGTAGGGGAGCTCTTCTGCCGCGAGGTCGAGGAGAAGAAGGGCCTCGATTTCCTCAACCGCGCCTGGAGTAGAGAGGACAACCTGCCCACCGCCGAGGAGATACGATACGCGTTCCGCTGGATAGAGCGCATGGAGGAGGAGGAGAGGCGCGGCATCCTGCGCCGTACCATCTAGGGGCTCTCCTGGTGTTCCCGGCCCCATGACCTCGCCCGAGGCGAATGGCGCCAACCGCTGAACCGGGTGCTCATCCCGCGAGCATCCAGGCCACCACCGCCGTCACCCCGGTCACGGCGCGGAGGCCTTCCTCGCGCAGCCGGTCCGGCGTGTCGCTTGGCAGGTGGAAATCCGGGTGCTCACCCCGCGAGCATCCAGGCCGCCACCGCCGCCACCCCGGTCACGGCGCGGAGGCCTTCCTCGCGCAGTCGATCAGGCGTGTCGCTTGGCAGGTGGAAATCCGGGTGCTCGTCCCTTTCGAACCAGGACCAGTCGCAGGTCACCGCCGGCAGGTGGTGGAGGAAAAAGGTCGCCGCGGAAGTCCCGGGGTCCGCTCCCCCCAGCTCCAGGGTCACCCCCAGCATGGAGGCCGCCTCGTCCAAGGCCTCCACGGTAGGGCGGTTCTTGCGGTAATTGAGGTCCCAGACGTCCATGTAGCCGCCCTCGCCAGCGCCCAGCCCCTCGAGGTTGATCACGTGCGCGCCTGATTTGAAGCCCCCCGACTCCAAGGCCTCCGCCAGGGCCGAGGAACCGTATCCGCCGCACTCCTCCGCCCCCATGAGGGCGAAGACGATGGTGTCACGGGGGCGTTCGTCCGTGGATGATAGGATCCGCGCCAGCTCCAGCACCGCAGCCGCTCCCGATGCGTTGTAATCCGCTCCCGGGTAGAACTCTCCCGTGGCGGCGTCCACCCCCAGCCCGTCGTAGTTGGCCGTGAGCACCACGAGCTCGCCGCCGTCCTCCCCCGGGATCTCCCCCAGGACATTGGCGCAGGTCAAGGTAGCCCCCTCGGGAGGGCTCTCCAGAAAACACCTTTCCGTGGGCACCGGGAACTCCTGCCGGTAGCCGCTCAGGCCCAGCTCGTCCACCGGCTCAAGTCCCAGCTCCACCAGGCGCTGCTCCAGGAACGCCTCCAGCTCCGAGGACTCCGGGCTTCCGGCCGGCCGCCCCCGCAGCTCCTCGCCCGCCATGTATTCGATGTCCCGCAACATGCGCCCCGTGTCCACGGCGTCGGCAAGGGAGATCAGGAAGTCGTCCTCCCGCGGAGGTTGCGAAGCCGACCCGCAGCCCGCCGAGGTCACCGTCAAGGCAACGGCTGATATCAGGATGAGCAACAATATGAACGGCCGGAGGGGCGCCTTTGCGCGACGCCTTCCACCTCCCGGCAGGAATGCGCTTGTATTGTGGCCGTTGCCCTCCATGCGGTTATTTTCCCTTCTTGCGCCCCGTCCGTGAGGCGGGCTTCGATCCCCCCGCCTTCTTTTTCCCGCCTCTATCCTTCGTGTCTCGCCGCTTCCGCGCCGCCAGGGCGATAACCGCGATCAGCGCCAAGGCCCCCAGGCATCCGAACACGATGCCGAGCACGAGGCCTGTCTTGCTTTCCCCGGTTTGCGCCTCCTCTCCCCCGCTCGTCCCCGTTATCTCGGACCGGGAGACGCCCAGCGCCTCGTAGGCGTCCTCGGGCTGACCGCCCATGGCGTCGGCCGCCACGGTTATCCCCACGCTCTGGATGCCGGATACGTCCTGCACCGTTTTCGCAATCTGCTTCATCGCCTTGACGGAGGACTCCTCGTCGCCCGCCAGCCCCAGGAGCTCGCGCGAGAGGTTAAGGCTGAACTCGCTGCGGTCCTGCTTGATGGTGGTGTACATGAGCTTGGTCCCTTCCGGGATATAGGTGACGTAGCCGGCGGCCTTTTCCTCCTCCGTGGGTCCCTTCAGCAGCTCGAGGATGGCGAACTCCACCATCTGCCCGCCCCCGGTTATATCCCTTTCCACCTGCGCGAGCTCTCCGTCCAGGTAGAAGTAGACGTGACCCGGTGGAGCCGCCTCCCCGCCGGGCTGGGTCGTCTCCGAACCGGGGGGCACCTGCGTGGGTTCCTGGCTGGGCTGCTGCTCCTGGGCTCGAGCCGCGCCGCAGGACAGAACGAGCAGGGCCGCGACGACGGCGATGGTGGCCAATGACTTCCTGGACATATTCACGCTCCCTTCGCGCTGCAAGCGGTTCGTTTTGCCTTCGGCAAGAATAGCTCCCTCAGGTCCCTTCGGGCCTCGGGGCAACGGCTACCCCCGTTTTGCCTTATTGTATGGAGAAGCTCGCGGAGCGGGCAAGGTTCCCCCGAGGAAAAGGAAAGATGCCGGCGTCGTCGTGTCTCTTTTTCGACGCGAAGGGTATAGAGTGGATAGGGAAGAGGGTTTGGAGCGCATAGGGCAAGCGTTTGCCCCGGGGCCTGGTGAGGGATAATCTTTAAGGTATGGAGTCGGGAGGCTCCCGGAGCGTGGAGCGTCTTCCCGCCGGTGATGATATTTAGTGGGGCACGCGGCGGTCGGCGTTGAATAGCCAAGAATATGGAGTCCTTGTTCATGGAATCTGGGCGGAGACCCATGGATGATCCAAGGTGGCGCGGGCAAGGAAGCGGAGGATGAACGTGGTAAGGGAACGGGTTTCCGAGGGTAGGCCGAGGATCGGGATGCCCCGCGCCTTGATGTTCTACCGCTACTATCCCTTCCTCAAGGCCTTGTTGGAGGGCTTCGGGTGCGAGGTGGTGGCCTCCCCTCCCACCAACCTGCGCATCATGGGCATGGGCACGGATCTCTGCGTGGACGACGTGTGCGTGGCGGTCAAGGCGCTCTTCGGACACGTTCGCTACCTGGAGGGCAAGGTCGACTACATGCTCATCCCGCGCCTGGTGAGCGTGGAGAAGAAGGAATACGACACCTTCACCTGCCCCAAGCTGATCGCGGCGCCGGACATGGTGCGTTTTTCCTTCCCGCAGCTTCCCCCGCCCCTGGAGTTCGTAGTCGACGTGAGCAAGGTGCCCTGGTGGTGGGGGTGCCTCCGCCTGGGAAGGCGCCTTGGGGTCCCCCTGCGCGGGATCGCCCGTGCATACGCGGCGGCCACGCGCGAGCAGAGGCGCTTCGAGGCCTTGCAGCGGGAGGGGCTCCTTCCCGCGGATGCCCTCAAGCGCATGGAGAACGGCAACGGCTTGCCCTCTCCCGGTTACGCCTCCGCGGATAGGGACGTCACCGTCGCGGTGGTGGGCCATCCCTACCTCCTGGGAGATTCACTGGTGAACAAGCGGCTTATCCACTGGCTAGATTCCTCGGGGGCGAGGGTGCTGGCGAGCACCATGCTCTCGCCGCGCGAGCTGGAGGTCGAGGCGCGCAAGCTTCCCGACCTCTCCTGGAGCTACGAATGGGAGCTGCTGGCGGCGTCCTCCCATTTCCTGGAAAAGGAGGGAGTGGACGGCCTGATCTACCTCACGAGCTTCGGGTGCGGACCCGATTCCCTGGTCACGGAGATGGTGCGAAGGGAAGTGCCCAACCCCCACAAGCGGGCGATCATGGACCTGGTGTTGGATGAGCACAGCGCCGAGTCTGGCGTGAGGACACGGGCCGAGGCCTTCGTGGACCTCCTGCGCCACCGCAAGACGGCGCGCCCCCCGGGAGTCTTGACGCGATGAAAGTGGCCTTCCCGCATATGGGCAACGCCTACATCCCCCTGCGGGCCCTGGTGGAGCACGCGGGAGCGGAGGCGGTGGTGCCGGAGCGCCCAAACCGCGCGACCCTGGAGCTGGGGGCGAGGTACGCGCCGGAGTTCGTCTGCCTCCCCTTCAAGATAACCCTCGGGGACTGCATCAACGCCCTGGAGAAGGGCGCGGACACCATGGCCATGGTCTGCGGCATGTGGGCCTGCCGCTTCGGCAACTACGGGCACGTGCAGCATCTCATCCTGAGAGACATGGGATACGAGTTCGAGTCGCTGCTCATAGGGCGGGAGGATCCCCGGGCGGTGTGGGAAAAGGTAAAGAGCGCGGTGGGAAAGGGGGCCTTCCGGCGGCTGCTGGGGGCGGCGGCCATCTTCCGCGCCAAGGCCGCGGCGGTGGAGGAGGTGGAGTGCTTGGTCCGCTTCGCCAGGCCCCGCGAGGAGAAGGTGGGGGAGGCGGACGCGCTGATGGAACGCTACCTCTCGAGAATCGACGATGCGGATTCCATCAGGATGGTCCGTGCCATCCGGCGGGAGCTGCGCGAGGAATTCTCCGCCCTGCCCCTGCGACCCGAAGACGGCATCCTGCGCGTGAGGATAGTGGGCGAACTCTACGTGCTCCTGGAGCCGTCCTTGAACTTCGACCTGGTGAGGAGGCTGGGCTCAAACCACGGCGTGGAGGCCCAGCCCATCCTGTCCACCTATCGTTGGCTGCTCAGCCCCTTGTGGCTGGACCCTTTACTGCACCTTTCCAGCTCTCGCGCGCGAAGGGTGAGCCGCGCGTACCTTCCCTATGTCCTGGGGGGCGAGGAACATATGACCATCGCCGGGACCCTGGACGCGCCTCGCCAGGGGTTCGACGGGGTAATCCACGCTTATCCCCTCACCTGCATGCCCGAGAACATCTGCCGCACCATCCTCCCACATATCTCTTCGGCAAGGGACGTGCCCGTCCTGGGGCTTTGCTTCGACGAACACACCTCCACCGTGGGCACCGCCACCCGCCTGGAGGCCTTCATCGACATGCTGCGCTCGCGCCGCTGAGCGTGTGCGGCTCAGTCCTGCACCTTCACAGGAATAGGGGCTGAAAAAGCTCATCGGCTTGGAAAAAACCGCTGAGCGTATGCGGCTCAGTCCTGCACCTTCACCTCGACCGTGCAGTTCTCCGGCAGGATCTCCATGTAATAGGTCCCCGGCTTCAGGTATATCGTCTTCTGGTGGGGGCCGGGCTCGAAGGCGTTCGCCCCCGCCTGCATCTTGCCGTCCGAGGAGAACACCGTTATGGTTACCGTCGCGTCATCCCCGCCCACGAGGTCGTAATAGAGCTCCTGCGAGTTCGTGGCGACCTGGAAGGTCTCGGTCTTGGTGTCCTGGCTCGCCGTTACCGAGAACACGTATTCCTGCGGCTGCGAGGTCCCCGAAGCGGCGCCGTTCTCCGCGCCGGCTCCCGTAGCCTCACCCGCCTTTTCCGTACCCTCCTTGGAGCCGCAACCCGCCAGGGTGCCGGCCAAGAGGAGGATGAGGAGGGCCCCGATACACCAGACAATGATCGCGTTTGCTTTCCTGATGGCCATTGCACACCTCCTTGACCTAGACCGTTCTTGTGCTTTTTCTTACGGGATAAATATACGATAAACAATGGAAGCTGTGGGTGCTTCGCGGGTAAATTCGGCGTATCGGATTAACCTCATATAAAGAATACATCGGGGCCAATATGTCCTTAATGGGAGGGCTTTGGGAAAACGCCTTCGTCGGGCCCCCGGGCATATGCGCCTGTCCACGGCCGTCCCATGGCCACAGCGCCATGGGCCGCGAGCTCTCTTGAGTCCTAGAAAAAAGAGCCCGGCCAAGGATAACGCTTACCGGCCGGGCGTTCTGCCTGGTGGAGATGAGCGGATTCGAACCGCCGACCTCCTGCTTGCAAGGTGCCAAGGAATCAGGAGTTCACAGAATTAACATCTTCAACATATGGATGATGAGAGTGGAATATCGTATTTGAAGAGGTTTTTTACATTTCACAGAAATGATTGGGTTTATGAATCAGCAGGTATTTTATGGTAAGCTATGTCAATTATGTTAGAAATCTGTTAGAAGGATTTCTGTCACTCCTCAGGTAAATAATGATTGGGGCTATACGAAGTTTATTGAAATACGAGATGATCTAGGGGGGATGATCGGTTGACAGCGGCTGGGGAAGTACAATTCGACGAAATCGGATACTGGTCGGAGGTCAAACTCGACATCGTGAGAGAGTACGCGCAAGCGTATTCAACCATCCTTACGAAGAAGCGTCTGTCACATGTCTACATAGACGGCTTCGCTGGGCCAGGGGTCAACATAGCAAGAAGCACGGGAGAGTTTGTACCAGGGAGCCCGCTTAACGCCTTGAATATTGTGCCTGGATTCAAGGAGTTCTATCTTATCGACTTGGATGGAGGCAAAGTCGAACATCTAAAAAGCCTCGTTGGCGACCGAAAAAATGTGCATATCTTTGAGGGGGATTGCAACGAGATTCTTCTCGAGAAGGTATTTCCCCGGGTGCGCTATGAGGATTACAGGCGCGGCCTTTGCCTGCTTGACCCATACAAGCTGAATCTCAACTGGGAGGTAATCGAGACTGCTGGCAGAATTCGTACCATCGACCTTTTCCTCAACTTCCCCATCATGGATATGAACAGGAATGCACTATGGCGCCATCCCGAAAGAGTGACAGCAGATGGAATTGCTCGCATGAATGCTTTCTGGGGGGATGGATCTTGGCGCGATATCGCGTACGAGAAAAGACTAACCCTCTTCGGCGATGAGGACGCGAAGCTAGGCAACGAGGCAGTTACGAAGGCCTTTCAGAAAAGACTTCTAGAGAAAGCGGGATTCCAGCACGTGCCTATCCCCATGCCCATGCGCAATACGAAGGGCTCGGTGGTATATTATCTGTACTTCGCAAGTCAGCAGCCGGTTGCAGAAAAGATTGTCATGGATATATTCGAAAAATACAGAAACCGAGGTGCGTAGCATGGCGAGATCGGCCATAGAGTGGACGGAATCCACGTGGAACCCTGTTACCGGCTGCACGAAAATAAGCCTAGGCTGCCGGCACTGCTATGCGGAGCGCATGTCTAAACGTCTGAAGGCCATGGGTCACCCCAACTATACCAACGGCTTCAGGCTAACCACACATGAGCACGTGCTTGAGATGCCTCTACGTTGGAAACGCCCTCAAGCAATCTTCGTCAACTCCATGAGCGATCTTTTTCACGAAGAAGTTCCCACGGAGTTCATAGCCAAAGTCTTTATGGTGATGACAGCGGCGTCACATCACCGTTTTCAGGTGCTTACTAAGCGCTCAGGGCGGCTCCGCGAACTTGCACCGAAGCTGCCCTGGCCATCCAATGTGTGGATGGGGGTCAGCGTGGAAACCGAAGAACATATATATCGTATTGACCATCTCAAACAAACAGACGCCTTCATTAAATTCGTGTCGTTTGAACCCCTGCTTGGGCCAATAAGTGACCTCGACATGGAAGGCATCGACTGGGTTATCGTTGGGGGGGAATCAGGCCCTGGAGCTCGACGGATGGACCCCGCCTGGGCAAGAAGGATACGCGACCAATGCTTGGCGGCGAACGTCCCTTTTTTCTTCAAACAGTGGGGAGGAGTCAACAAGAAGAGGAACGGTCGTCTCTTGGACGGTACTATTTGGGACCAGATGCCGGTTAAAAACCTAATAGCCGAGAGTGCTAACTGTTGACGTCCATTCTGTTTCTCTTCAATGTCATCTGCGCATGTTAATAAATTTATTATGAATGTGAAGATATGCCTTGGCCCCTTAACGAGAAAGATTCTAACAAACGCCCCCTGGGTGGGTCAGGATGATTTTCCATCCTCACAAGAGTGGGCAGATTTTATTGAACGATTGCTGACTCATATAAAATCTCAAGGGCAATTTGAGCACTATTCTTGCATGCTTTGCAGCGATATAAGCCAACGGGATAGCGCGTTCAGCGAGATTCTTGCATCATATTTTTTCAAGCGAAAGGGATTTACAATTCTTAATTATGACCCGAACACGAAAAACCATGTCGATCTTGAAATTCAATGGAGAGACTCACCCATTATCTATTGTGAGGTAAAGAACCCTGGTTGGGAGGGCGAGTTAAGCGATGCGGAAAAATTAGGGGCAAGAAAGCGGATGCCTAAATATGTTAGCGGAGAGGCTCGGTCTATCAACCCAACTGAAAGAATCTTTTATGCAATAGAAAAGGCGCGTGAAAAGTTTCCGGAACACACACCCAACCTCGTAGTTGTCGTGCCTGATTTATTTGTAAGCGTGACGGAGAAGTTATTTCCTCCAATGGAAAAAGAGCTGAAAGAGCTTATATCGAAGAAAGACAACAGAATAATTGGAGGGGTCATCTTGATCGAAGCTATCAACTACGGAAGAGGAGTGCAGATATTTTATCTTTTCTTGGAGAACGAGAACGCAAACGTAAATAACAGGTTGCCGGTTGAGGTTGTGAAGGGACTTGCCAGCGGGAGCTTTACGGGCTTTGACGGAAAGCATTAACAACTTCCTCGGGAAAGTCATTCTAGCTCCTTATAAGAAGTTGTGGGTCGATTCTGGCATCGGAAGGTCCCCCAATATATGATACAAGGCCAGCCGCTCTACAAAGGAAAGCCTGGTCAGGTGGAAAATGCCCTCTGACCAGGCCTTTTACCTGGTGGAGATGAGCGGATTCGAACCGCCGACCTCCTGCTTGCAAGGCAGGCGCTCTCCCACTGAGCTACATCCCCGCGTTCCCGTCGTCGTTAAGGTGAATTATAAACCAAAAGGCGCTCGCGCACGGGCAAACGGCGTGACGGTGCGCCGGCAACGCGAGCCTGGGCGGTTCTGCCTCGGCTTTGCCGGGCGGGAGGAAAGCACAGGCGCCAAAACCCGCTTCCCTTGGGCTGGCGGCGCGCCCGCCACTGTCGCTATCTCATGGTTACCGGGGGCCGTTTCGACGCGGCTGCCCGCTCGCCGGGACCGGAGTCCCGGTGTTTCGAAGCGGGCGGTTTAACCGGAAGCCATCCAGTCAATATATTTCTTATCCGGTCATCGATCTGGCGGATGCAAGGGGGGACGACGCGAGAAAGGGGGGAGCGGAGATGAAGGCGTTCGTGCTCATCAAGGTGGAGCCGGGGAAGATCAAGGAGGTTATGCAGGCGGTGAAGGAGATGCGGGCGGTGACGGAGGCCTACTGCGTGACCGGGCCCGACGACATCATCGCTGTGCTGGATTCCGATGACGCCAGGGGGATATCCGAGGTGGTCATCGCCGACCTCCATGACGTGGAGGGGATAAGGGGCACGGACACGCGCATAGTGGTGGATATCGCCTGAGGGAAGCGCGCCGGGCGCGTTTCGCGCTTCAAGGGAACCCCCAGGGCGACGTTGAATGTCTATTTGAGTGCAGGCGTCGGCTTCCCGGAGCGCGCAACGGCGGATGGCGATCGCATGTCCCGGATGTCCAGCGTCATTGGAGCCTCCGGGGGTAAGATGCTAAACTTCTACGAGATAGCATGAGGGGAGCCCGGTCCAGGCTCCCGGTGAACGGTTGGACGCGATTGGGGGGATATGACGGAACAGGAGGCGGTCCCGAGGAGGACGGCGAGGAGAAGGCCGCGCGGAAGGCTCAAGTTCACGCGCCGTTTTTACGTGCTCATGGCTTTCCTTGTCCTGGTAACGATAACCATCATCCTGGTGGCTTCCCTGGCCTCCGGCGGCTCCGGGGGCGATTTCCAGGATACGGTGGTGAGCGCGATCGGCATCAGCGAGGGCGAACTGAATCGCCTCAAGGTCAACGAGCTCGGCGCGGTGATGATCCTGGAATACCACCGCATAGCCGAGGAGGGGCGTTGGTCCCGCACCCCGGAGAACTTTCGCGCCGACCTCGAATACCTGTACGAGCAGGGCTACCGCTGCATAGGCCTGGATGACCTGGTCAACAACAACATCGCAGTCGAGCCGGGATGCACTCCAGTGGTGCTCACCTTCGACGACGCGGATCCCAGCCAGTTCCGATACATCGAGCAGAACGGGGACCTGGTGATCGACCCACGCTGCGCGGTGGGGGTCATGGAGGAGTTCGACCGGGAGCACCCGGATTTCAACGTCACCGCGACCTTCTACGTGCTGCCGGGCCTCTTCGGGCAGGAGCAGTACGCGGAGAAGAAGCTCACCTGGCTGGTGGAGAACGGATACGACATCGGCAACCACACCGTGAACCATCCCTCCCTGGGCGAGCTGGACGACAACGCTGCCTTGAAGGAGCTGGCCGGAAACATAAAGATGGTGCAGGAGTACCTGCCCGGATACCAGCAGACCAGCATAGCGCTGCCCAACGGCTCCGAGCCCAAGAACCCCGCCATCCTCACCTACGGCGAGTACGATGGGGTGGAGGTCAGGTTCCAGGCTTCGCTCCTGGTGGGCGCCAACCCGGCGCCGTCGCCCGTAGACCGTTCCTTCGACCCCTTGCGACTCCCCCGCGTGCAGGCGCTCGACCCTTCGCTGGACACCGGCGACAGCGGCATCTACGCTTGGATCCAGTATTTCATGGAGAACCCCGAGAGGCGTTACCGCAGCGATGGAAACCCCGCAACGGTGACGGTGCCCAAGCACATGATCGACCGCGTGGACATGGGCAAACTGGGGGACAAGGAACTGAGGACCTACTGAACGGGGAACCGTATGTAGGCATGCCGGTTCCGGCGCGCAGGCGCCGTGGGCCGGAAGCGAGGTAAGGAAACAGGAGAGGAGGATCGGGGCCGGGGTAAGGCCCCGGACGTTTGGTTTGGCGTACTATCCCGGGAGAGGCAAGAGGATCTTCTCGCGAAGAAGCCTGAGATCTCGCGTGGTCCCGCGCGCGAAGATAACCGGCGCGCGGGCCATCCCCGAGCGCGAGACGGGCCTGGGAGCATCGAGCCGCGCAGGTGCCCGGCAAACAGCGCCCAGGTCCACCGGGGTAAGGCGGCCCAGCGTGCGTCCCCACCAGCGCATCTACCGCCAGAAGTCGAGGATGAACCCGCGCGCCCTGTGGGCGCTGGCGGGCTTGGGCACTGTCATCTTCCTCGTCATCATGCTCGTGGTCTTGCTGCGCTCGCCGGCCGCGAGCGGCATGCTGCCCTCAGACGGTTCCCTGGTGGCTGGCTCGCCCGTGCATATAGAGGCCTCGCTGCGAAGCAACGTGAGGCCGGATTCGGTGAAGGTCCTGGTGGACGGGGAGGACCGCACCGACCGGGCTGTGGTCGAGAACGCGTTGCTCTCCATGGACATCGACCTGGCGGACGGCGAGCACGTGGTCGAGCTCCTGGTGGAGGGCAAGGTCGCGGCCACGTCGCGCTTCATGGTGGACTGCGCCGCCCCCGTTCTGCAGGTGGACGAGTGGGAGCTGAGGGACGACGGTATCACCGTTATCAAGGGAAGGGTAGAAGGCGCGGACGTCCTCATGCTGGATGACAAGAAGGTGCCGGTGAAGGAGGACGGCACCTTCACCGTCGAGGTGGACCGTTATGAGCGCACCGCCGTGACCCTGCTGGCGCTGGATAAGGCCGGCAACCGCAGGGAGCTCCTGGTGGATACCGCCCCTCCTCCGCAGATTAAGGGCATGCACGTCTCCATCTGGGTGGCGGCTGATCGCACGCTTTTCAAGAACATGGTGGACCTGGTGAAAAGGACCGAGCTCAACGGGATGCAGATAGACGTGAAGGACGAGAGCGGGCGCGTCGCGTACCCCAGCGAGGTGCCCCTGGCTCTTGAGGTCGGAAGCCCCCTGACCCAGGGAGGGGTGGATATCGGGCGCGTCATGGACAAGTGCTGGTACAACGACATCTACCCCATCGCCCGCATCGTCTGTTTCAAGGACCCGGTGGTGGCCTCGAAGCGTCCCGACCTCGCGGTACACAATACGAGCGGCGGCAGGTGGGGGGACGGGAAATGGCTGGACCCCTATAACCGCGAGAACTGGGACTACATACAGGGGATCGCCCTGGAGGCGGCGCGCAAGGGCTTCAAGGAAATACAGCTCGATTACGTGCGTTTTCCGTCGGACGGCGACGTCACGACCTGCGTATTCCCCGCCCAGGGAGGCGATACCCGCAACAAGTCACAGGTGATCACGGATTTCCTGGTTTTCATGCGCGACAGCCTCAAGCCACTGGGAGTGGTGCTTTCCGCGGACGTCTTTGGTCTCACCGCCTCCGGGCAGGGAGATATGGGCATAGGGCAGGACGTCTCCGCCATGGGCCGGTACCTCGATTACATGTGCCCCATGGTCTACCCGTCCCATTACAACCCCGGCGAATACAACATCGGGGACCCCGAGGCCAATCCCCATGACACCGTATACGCCAGCCTTGTCGACTTCCAGAAAAAGCTCGAGGGCACCAATTGCAAGCTGCGCCCCTGGCTGCAGGACTTCTCCCTGCGCTTGAATTACGGGACCGCGGAGGTGCAGGCCCAGATCCGCGCCTGTTACGAACTGGGCATAAACGAGTGGCTGCTCTGGGACCCCAACTGCACCTTCACCGAGTCCGCCCTCCAGCCCGCTGGATAACCCGTAGCAAGCTTTCTCCCGCTGCGATGAGCCGAAGCGGCTATCCCTTCATGATCCCGCGGCTGTCGCGCGGAGCAGGACCTTGATGCGGTCTATGAGGATGGCCGGCAGTACCGAGCAGGCGAGGATGAGGCCCCACCCGTCCGCTCCCACGCCCGCGGTGCCGAAGAGGCGCATGAAGGGCGGGACCAGCACCACCAGGAGCTGCAGCCCCAGGGAAAGGAGCAGCGCGCCGACAAGCGCCTTGTTGTCGAAAAGCGGGAGCTCCGCGAAGGAGAGCCGCTCGGAGCGTGAGTTGAAGGCGTGAATGAGCTGCGAGATAACCAGGGTGGTGAAGGTTACCGTCTGAGCCTTGGCCGGGTCATGGGGAAAGAGGATGGCGCGGGAGATGAAAAAGGCGGCGAGGGCTCCCAGCGATAAGATCACGCCCTGCCACACCACCAGCAGCTGCTTCCGGTAGGAGAGGATGCTCTCCGAGGGGTCGCGCGGAGGGCGCAGCATGATGTCCGGGGCGGGGGTGTCCACCCCCAGGGCCATGGCCGGAAAGCCGTCGGTCACCAGGTTCATCCACAGCACCTGCACCGCCCTGAGGGGGGTCACGGAGGAGAAGAGCATGCCCAGGAACATGGTGGAGACCTCGCTCATGTTGCAGGACAGGAGGAAGTAAATGAACTTCTTGAGGTTGTCGTAGATTATCCTCCCCTCCTCCACTGCGTTGACGATGGTGGCGAAGTTGTCGTCGGCGAGGACCATGTCCGAGGCCTCCTTGCTCACGTCGGTGCCGGTCACGCCCATGGCCACCCCGATATCCGCGTTCTTGAGGGCGGGAGCGTCGTTGACCCCGTCCCCGGTCATGGCCACCGTCTTGCCACGCGCCTTCCAGGCACGCACTATCTTCACCTTGTCGGCGGGGGATACCCGGGCGTAGACGGCTATCCTCTCCACCCTGGAGGCCAGCTCCTCGTCGCTCATGTGCGCGAGCTCGGACCCGGTCACCAGCTCCTTGCCGGGGGAGAGGATGGAGAGCTCCTCGGCTATGGCGCGGGCGGTGGCGGCGTGGTCCCCGGTGATCATCACCACCTCGATGCTCGCCCTGCGGCATTTCTCCAGGGCTTCATAGACCTCGGGGCGCGGCGGGTCCATGAGCCCCGCCGTGCCCAGGTATACAAGGTCCCTCTCCAGCGAATCCGCGTCCGCCTCCTCGGGCGGCGCGTCCAGAGGGCGGAAGGCGAAGGCCATGGTGCGCAGCGCGCGCTCTGCCATCCTCTCCGCCTCAGCGGCGTAATGCACTCGCCCCCCGCTCCCGAGCTCCTCGATACCGTTGGGACCCAGGAAATGGGCGCAGCGGTTGAGCACCGACTCCGGGGCTCCCTTGAGCAGGAGCAGGTAAGGGGCGTCGCTGAAAGCGAAGTAAGGGTTGCGCCCGTCCAGGCGGTGCACGGTGCTCATCATCTTGCGTTCGCTCTCGAAGGGCAGTTCCTCTACCCGGGGCATCGACCGCAGCGCGTCTTCACGGGAAAACCCGAGTTCCCGTGCGGCGCGCAGCAGTCCGACCTCCGTGCCCTCCCCGAGGAACTCCCCCTCCTGCTCCCTGGCGTCGTTGCACAGCGTCGCGGTGGCCAGCAGGGGCAGGAGCGCATCCCATTCACCCCCCTCCCGTGGGATCTCCGAAAGCGGCACAGGCTCGCGCCCGGGGAGCAGGACCTCGCGCACCTCCATCTCGTTTCGGGTGAGGGTCCCCGTCTTGTCGGTGCAGATGACGTCGGCACAACCCAGGGTCTCCACGGCCGGGAGCTTGCGCAGGAGGGCGTTGTGCGAAGCCATGCGCCTGACCCCCAGCGCCAGGGCCACGGTCACGATGGCGGGAAGGCCCTCGGGGATGGCAGCAACCGCGAGGCTGACGGAGAAGAGGAACATGTCCGCCCACTCCAGCTGCCGGATCACCCCGGCCGCGAAGATCACCGCGCAGACGCCCAGGCAGAGGAGGGCGATCCTTTTGCCCACCCTCCCCAGCTCCACCTGCAGGGGGGTTTTCTCCTCGCCCGCCTCGCCGATCATCTCCGCGATGCGCCCCAGCTCCGTTTCCCTGCCGGTGGCCACCACCAGGGCTTTGCCTCGGCCGTGCACGGCGTGGGTCCCCGTGAAGACCATGTTCCTGCAATCCCCGGGGGCCAAGGCTCCCGGTGCCAGGCAGGCCGAGGCCTTGTCCACCGCTCCCGACTCCCCGGTAAGGGATGCCTCCTCGAGCCTAAGCCCGTGGACCTCGACCAGCCGCGCATCGCCTGGGATGCGGTCTCCCGCCTCCAGGAGGATTAGGTCGCCGGGAACCAGCTCCGCGGAGGGTATGCTCGCCTCCTTTCCCCCGCGCACCACGCGCGCGGTGGGGGCGCTGAGCTTCTTCAGGCTCTCCAGGGCCTTTTCGGCGCGGTATTCCTGCACGAACCCGAGCACCGCGTTGGCCACCACGATGAACATGATCACCGCCGCGTCGAGGTATTCGCGCAACACGGCGCCGGATATCACCGCCGCCGCGAGCAGCACGTAGATCATGAAGTCCCGGAACTGGTCGAGGAAGAGGGACAGGGGGCCGGCGCGCTCCTCCTCGCGGATCACGTTATAGCCGTGGGCGCGCAGGCGAGTCCGGGCTTCCTCCTCCGTCAACCCCTCGAGAGGCGAGGTGCCCAGCCGTTCCGCCACCTCGTCGATCTCCAGGGCATGCCAGTGGGTTTCCTCGTCGGTCCGCATCGCGTTACACCCGCCTCCCCTATGGGTATATCGATGGTATGCCCGGCGACGGGCGCCTGGACAGGATCCCGCCGGCGCTTATCGGCTCCTGCCGGCGGGCAGAGGCTGTGCTCGCGGGTCCACCAGGTGAACCTCCCGGCGGTCCATCCCCCGGGTCATGAGCGCCCGGGCCCGCCCGGCGTCTTTGAAATGATACAGCATAGATATTATAATGGCGAATGTCCTATGGCCGGGGTAAGAAAAGCGAGCGAGGCGGAAGAGGGGCCTGTCGGTTCCCCTGGGCTCAAGGAGGTAAGAAAGCATGAAGGTCACGTTGAGCATAATCAAGGCTGACGTGGGAGGTTATGTCGGTCACTCCGACGTGCACCCGGCGATGCTCAGCCGCACGCGCGAGCTGCTGGCGGAGGCTAAAGAAAAAGGCCTGCTCATAGATTATTGTCAGGCCAAGTGCGGCGACGACATCGCCATGATCATGACCCACGAAAAGGGCCCCGACAACGAGGAGATCCACCGCTTCGCATGGAATACCTTCGAGGCGGTGACCGAGGTGGCCAAGGAGCTGGGCCAGTACGGCGCGGGTCAGGACCTCCTCACCGATGCCTTCTCCGGAAACCTGCGCGGCATGGGGCCCGGTTTCGCGGAGATGGAGATCGAGGAGCGCAAGAGCGAGCCGGTCATCGTTTTCCTGGCCGACAAGACGGAGCCCGGCGCCTGGAACTTCCCCCTCTACAAGATGTTCGCTGACCCCTTCAATACCGCCGGCCTGGTGATCGACCCCTCCATGCATGACGGCTTCCGCTTCGAGGTGCACGATCTCATCGAGGAGAAGAAGGTCATCTTCAACACCCCCGAGGAGATCTACGACATGCTGGTGTTCATCGGCGCCCCCTCGCGTTATGTCATTAAGCACGTCTTCCGCAAGGGGGACGACGAACCGGTGGCGGTCACCTCGACCCAGCGCCTCTTCCTCATGGCCGGGCGCTATGTGGGCAAGGACGACCCGGTGATGGCGGTGCGCTGCCAGAGCGGACTTCCCGCCGTGGGCGAGGTGCTGGAGCCCTTCTCCTTCCCCTACACCGTGGCGGGCTGGATGCGCGGCAGCCATCATGGTCCCTTCATGCCCGTGGGCACCGACTGGGACACGCCCACCCGTTTCGACGGACCGCCGCGCGTGGTGGCTCTCGGCTTCCAGCTCATCGGCGGCAAGCTGGTGGGCCCCAGGGACATGTTCGCGGACCCGAGCTACGACAACGCGCGTAAGAGAGCCCTGGACATCGCGGATTACCTACGTCAGCACGGGCCCTTCGAGCCGCACCGCCTGCCCCTGGACGAGATGGAATACACCACGATGCCCGCGGTGCTGGAGAAGTTGGCCGACCGTTTCGTGCCCCTGGAGGGCTCGGAACGGGATCACTGAGCGGGTAGCGAGCACGGGGACAAGCAACGCCACGCCGCCCATCCGGGCGGCGTGGCTTAGCATTTACGGCAGCGACAGCGGCCCACTCTCGGTCCCGCGTGGGACCGCCATGTTCCGGACCGGCCACCGCGGGGTATGTTAAACAGAATCCTTCGCTGCCCCGCCGTCCCCATGGAAAACCGTATCCAACCGACATCGATGCGACGACCGGCTCATGCTGGCTCTAACGATTTCCCGCCTCTCCCTTGGGGAATGGCATCCCCGACATCGATGATTTGAGCGGGCGCGCCGGCCGCTTAAGCCGGGCCGGATCGTAAATCCCGCTGTGCCTACGTCGACATCAAATCTCGCCCCTCAATCCGGACCGCTTTCCCGGCTGTCCCTCGTGGATCAGGCAGGAGACCAGGAGTCACGACCCGTATCAACCAGCTTCCTGCCGCTTATCTCCACGCTTGCCGCGCGCCCTCCGGGCGAGCACCCATATCGCGGTGGCGATGATGCCGACCAGGATCAGGTAAGGCAGGGCGTAGAAGAACCCCACTGCCAGTTTCTTCATCCCGCGGCCGAAGCTCTTGAAGGCTTCGCCTACCTTGTCCCAGAACCCCTCGCCCTCCTCCTCGCCGGAGGTCTCGTCCACGGACAAGGTTATGGTTGAGAAGCCGACCTGGTTGTCGAGGAAGTTCTTGCGCCCCTGCAACCGTTCCTTCTCGAGCTGTATGGAGTCGAGGTGCTCGCGTATGGAGATCATTTCCTGGATGGTCTGGGCTTTCGAGATCAAGGAAAGGTAGAACTGTTCCTGGGTCTCGAGGTGTCGCAGCCTGCTCTCCAGGTCCACGTATTCCTCGCTCACGTCCTCGGTCTTGACCTGGCTCGAGGTGACCTCGCCCAGGGAGGACACCTCCTCGAGCAGCTCGTCGAACTTGTCCGCGGGAACGCGCAAGGTCAGGGTGGCGTGGGTGAAGCCGTCGCCGTCGCGGCTGGAGCTCTCGTCCTCCACGTAGCCTCCCACCGCCTTGGCCGCCGCCACGGCGTCCTCACGCACCGATCCATAGTCGCCCTTGCCCAGCTCCATCCTCACCAGGGCGGTCTTAATCACCTTGAGCTGGGACTGCTCGAGGACGGAAGACGTCTCCTGCGTTGGGGCGGGCACGCCTTCCCCCTGGGCTCGCGCTGCCTGCTCTTCGCCGGAGTATACCTTTTCCGCATCCGCTCCCCAGTCGCTTGATTTAACGTCCTCTTTTCCCGTTGCCGGAGCCACCCCATCTCCCGCGGCCTCGATCCCGCTCTCCCCGCATCCCAGCACGGCGGCGGAGACGATCAACGTCACAATGGTCAGGGATGCCGCCGCTATCAGCCATTTTCTGCCAGACATCTTCACCCTCCATCCTCCGTTCCCTCGTCCCCCTTGGGTAAGAGACGCGATTCTGCCTTTGGAGGTTCCGCGATTCCTCATGGGCGGAAGGCGCCTTGCGGATTATATGGATGCCGATCACGGCCCTGAGCTTCAGGACGGGTGAACGGGCCACCGTACCTTGCCCTCTTTCCTGAAGATGGAATGAACATAATAGCGGGATAGACAGGCAAATATTGGTACTGTGGTGATGATCATCGTGTCTCGCCGAACGACGGCGCGAAAATTCCGGGAGGTCATTATTCGACCCGTGCCGCTTGCGGTGGTTATGCAGGGGAAGGGAGACCCCTGAGATTTTTGGCCCGGTGGGCGCCCGCATAAACGGTATGAAATCGGATAACAACCACGAATAACCACGAAGCCCATGCCCGGTGGTCAGGCGATCGACTTGCGATGGGGCGGGGCGAGTGCGTATATTTTGTTCATCCGTGCCTGCTCACGATGCCGGCTCGGGTCGACCCGTAGAACGCCGCGAGCAAGGATAGCGGGATGGCGCCCATGCCTGTCCATCGCGGGAAAACGGCGCAGGAGATCGAGCACGTGAGGTTAAGGGCAGATGGGCGAGGAGGCCGGCAGGACGGGCAGGATGCAATCTGAGGGTTGTTGAGGGATAACGCCGGAGATCGAGAACGCAAGGAGAAGGACGGATGGGCGAGGAAGCCGGCAAGAAGGGCAGGATGATGATACAGCGCGTGAAGATGCCGGAGCAGGACCCCGGTGAACGCCGGTCAAACTTCGACGAAGTGGCCCTGGGACTGAGCGCAGAAGCCGCAAGGACGGAGGCATCGCGTTGCCTCCAGTGCAAGAAGAAGCCGTGCGTGGCCGGATGCCCCGTGGAGATAGACATCCCCGCCTTCATAAAGCTCATCGAGGAAGGGGACCCGCTGGCCGCCGCCGCCAAGCTCAAGGAGAAGAACAGCCTTCCCGCCATCTGCGGGCGCGTTTGCCCCCAGGAGACGCAGTGCGAGGCGGTGTGCACCCTGGGCAAGAAAGGGGAGCCGGTGGCTATAGGAAGGCTGGAGCGCTTCGCCGCCGATTACGAGGCGGCGCACGGGGAGATAGTCCTTCCACCGAAGGAACCCCCCACGGGGAAGCGGGTGGCGGTAATCGGCTCGGGGCCCGGCGGGCTCACCTGCGCGGGCGACCTGGCCCGCCTGGGGCATGAGGTCACCGTCTTCGAGGCCCTCAACGCGCCGGGCGGGGTGTTGACCTACGGCATCCCGGAGTTCCGCCTTCCCAAGGCCATAGTCATGCGGGAGGTGGAATACGTGCGCAGCCTGGGAGTGGAGATCAGGCTGGACCAGGTCATCGGTTGCAGCTACACCCTTCAGGAGCTTTTCGCGGACGGTTACGACGCCGCTTTCATCGCCATCGGGGCGGGCCTTCCCATGTTCATGGACATCCCGGGGGAGAACCTCAACGGCGTTTATTCCGCCAACGAGTACCTCACCCGCTCCAACTTGATGAAAGCCTACCTCTTCCCCGAGTACGACACCCCCATCAAGCGAGCGAAGCGGGTGGCGGTCATCGGGGGCGGCAACGTCGCCCTGGACAGCGCGCGCACCGCCCTGCGCCTGGGCGCGGAAGAGGTGACCATCGTCTACCGGCGCTCGCGCCAGGAGATGCCGGCGCGGGCGGAGGAGATAGCCCACGCGGCCGAGGAGGGGGTGGCCTTCAAGTTCCTCACCCTGCCGGTGCGCATCCTGGGGGATGAGTGGGTGAGGGGGATGGAGTGCCTGCGCATGGAGCTGGGGGAGCCCGACGAGAGCGGCAGGCGCCGTCCCGTCCCTATCGAGGGCTCGGAATTCGAGCTGGAGGTGGACCTGGTGGTCATGGCCATAGGCACCCGCGCCAACCCCCTGCTCACCTCCACCCTGCCCGAGGTGAAGCTGAATAAATGGGGCTACATAGAGGCGGATCCCGAGACGGGGCAGACCTCGGTGCCCAACATTTTCGCGGGCGGGGATATCGTGACCGGCTCGGCCACG
Source organism: Actinomycetota bacterium (assembly GCA_013178005.1). GTDB lineage: Bacteria > Actinomycetota > Geothermincolia > Geothermincolales > RBG-13-55-18 > Solincola_B. Next base: position 22,749 of record JABLXL010000010.1, on the reverse strand, counting down.
GTGATCGAGGCCATGGGGGCGGGGAAGAGGGCGGCGCGCGCCATCCACTCCCTGCTCACGAAATAGGGTCGTGTTGCCTTGCCAGGCCGACACGGAGGCGGGAAGAAAGAGCGCCGGCCACTCAATGCTCACGACCGGGGAGTTATAGGCCGCGCGGCTTTCCCGCGGCAAGAGAACGGGTGAACTATTGAAAGTCTCTTTTCAGATGGATCGCCCGCAATCCACCGCGAAGAGTCTTATAATTAATCCTGTCGCGTGCCGAAAGGGGGCACGGGGTAGTTGGGGCGCGGGTCGCGCCCGCGGATCCGGGAGCGGACCGGGGCGGTGGCGGCGTCAGTCGGCTGGAAGAAGAGAGGTGAAGAGGATGGGTTTTTTTGACAAGCTGAAGGAGCAGGCCTCCAGTCTCGGTTCCCAGCTGGACCAGGCCCTTGATTCCACCAAGCAGAAGGGCCAGGTTAACGCCCTGCGCAAGCAGAGGGCGGAGCTGGTAGCTGCCCTGGGAGAGGCACTGGTTGAGCAGTTCAGGCAACAGCAAGTGGATGTGGAATCGCTGCGGCCGCAGGTGGACCAGATCTTCAACCTGGAGTGGCAGATCATCGAGCTGGAGAAGCAGATCGAGGCGCAAAAAGCAGCGGCCCAGGCCGCGGCCCCCGCTCCCCCTCCACCGGGGGGCCAACCCGCCGCCGCTCCGCCGCCGGCGCCCGCTCCGCCGCCGGTGCCCGAGGCCGCGGCACAGCCCGCCGCCGCGCCGGTCGCCTGCCCCTCCTGCGGGGGAGAGGTCCCCGGGGGATCGGCTTTCTGCCCCAACTGCGGGACGAAGGTCTAGCCGCCAGCGCCGGCTCGTCGACGGGAGGCGTGGGGTGGCGGCGAGGGCCGCGAGGATCATCTTGCCGTTGTTCGCGTTGCTGGCGGCCTGCCTGGCGTCCGGAGGATGCGGGCAGGAGACGCCCGAAAGGACGGTTTACAAGTTCCTGGGTGCGGTGCAGTCCCATGATGTCCCGGCCATGCGCTCATGCGTGAACCCCGAAGCCCGGGAAAAGGTGTCTCGGGGTGAAGGGGAACTGGCGCGGACCTGGGAGAGTCTACACCGTATATATCTCGCGGAGCCCGTGAACTGGCGCATGGCTTTCACGGGCGTGGAGCTCGAGAGCGAGTACCTCGACGGCGAACGCGCCCTGGTGAGAATGGTCTCCGGCCGTTGCGAGCTCTACCGCCTCGAGGGAGGAGCCTGGCGCAAGAAAGGGGAGGTAGATTTCGCGCGCGAAGACGTGGCGCCCCTCTACTTGGTGCGCAGGGAAGGCCGGTGGTTCATGGAGGCTCTCGACCTCTACGTCGTGAACGCCCTGGAGAAGGCGGCGGGAAGTTGAGGCCGCCCGGGGGAAGGGCGCGGGAACGGTGTGCGCCCGCCCGTAGGGATGGAGGCGACGAGAGCGTGAAGGGGCTCCAAGAGGCGCTGGCGCTTCACCGCGCAGCATGCGGCGTGGGCATGCGCCCTTCTCGGGGACCGGATACGGTATGATAAGATTTGCAGCCCGCTCGAAGGGTGCGGGCGAAGCGGGATCGCGTGAGGTGATTCCCGGACTCGGAAATCGCCGTCGCGGCGGGCGCGGCGGCGCACCCGCGCCGGCAGGCGTGGGCGGACAAGGGGGTTTGCGTTGCGTTGTCCCAACTGCGGGTACGATAACCCGGAAGGCCGCCGTTACTGTGAGGAGTGCGGCGAGAGGATACTGGACCTGGAGGCGTTAAAGGCCCGCGCGCGCAGGCGCTCCCAGCGGGAGGCGGCGCGTTACCGGCGCGAAGCAAGGCGAGAGGGCCTGGATGCTGAGGAGGCCGAGAGGAGGAGGCGCCGCGCGCGCCGCCGCACCAGTCCCCTGCTGGGGTTGCTGTTGCTTGCGGCGGTGGTGGCGGTGGCAGTGGTGATCGTGGTGGTGCTCGCGGGCGGCGGTGAGAGCGGTCCCGAGAAAGCGGTGAAGGAATTCTACAACGCTCTCCGCGACAAGAACGTCATGCTTTACCTCAAGCATACCGACCTAGAGCTTTACAAGATGGCTCAGAACGGCGAGTACGAGCCGGACCCGTACACCGAGGGCATCGACTACGACTACTACGCCCTGGAAGGGCTGAAGACCCGCCTGGTGAAGGAAGAAGGGGATTACGCCGAGGTTGAGGTGGTGGGGGGCACCTTCAAGGGCTTCTATAATTCGGGAGGCGACAGCGGGGGCATCGATTTCGCCCAGTACCCAAGGACGGTGCGCCTGGTGAAGGTGGAGAACACCTGGCTGATACAGGATTACCAACTGGCGAAACTGCCCTATTACTACGAAGATATAGGGCCGGGGCAGCCGGAATTCCCCGAGGTGGAAGAGCAGACGCAGGAGTCGGGCTGACACGTGCCCGCCGGTACAATATACTTAGACGGTCGAGACCTGGAAGACGGGAGTCGCTCGCTAGCTGGGAGGTCTATCTTGCGCGGGTCAAGGTTGCTGGTATATGCCGCGGCGGCGGTTTTCGTCCTCGCCTGCGCGGGGTGCGGGTGGACCAGCGGGTCCTCGTTCCGGGAAGAATTCGATCCCCGGGACAAAAGCCCGGTGACGGCGGTGAAGAAATGGTTCAAGTCCATGGAGTGGATCGAGAGCGAGGATTCCGAGGGCAAGATGGTTCGCAACCCCGACAACGGGCGCGATTTCGAGCTCTACCTCGAGGTGATAAACCCCGATTTCCTTCAGGACAGTGCCGGGCAGTTTGTGGGCATGGAGCAGGTGGACTCCCTGCGGGAGATGTGGAACTCGAAGGAATGGGAGATCGAGTTCCTGGATGTGCAGATGGAGGAAACCGCAAACGACGGCAGGGAGGCCACGGTCACCCTGACCGGCGGCGGCGTGCGCTATATCGGCAAGGAGATGTTCGGAAGCCCCGAGTACAAGCAGGACAGTTTCGGCGATAAAAAGGGCGAGATATACCTCCGCTGGTATGAGGATCCTCAGAACGACCCCCTGCTCAACATACCCGGCATGGAGGAGGTGGCGGGCAAGGGGCGCTGGGTGGTGGTGGGAGGCCTGGACCTCTCAGAGGAAGAGCCCTGGGGCGAAACCCCCTAGCTTCGGCGCCTTCACTCGCTCCTCCCCCTCTGGCCGCGGGCGCATATCGCGTTTTTCCGCTTGAGGATGCTGCCAGCGCCACTTTGATTAATTCCCAAACCCGCAGGCCGCGACGGCGCCCATTGCGTTTTTCCGCTCTTGCGCAGGCTGCCGAAGCTCGTACAATGCAGTGGCTCATGTGTTGGTAAATAATGGCTTTATGACCTTAAAAAATCCCTGCACCGCTGATACGCCACCATCGTTCACCTGATGCAACAAGGATATTCCGCGGTTAACGCGGTAACATTGCGCGGTGGCGTTTCAATTCCCCATTCTCGCGCAAGGGCGCGGGCTTGCCCTCTATGCGCCGGCCTGACTCGGCGCCCGCTCTACCGCCGCCGGCTGCGCCGTCTCAGTCCAGCCACACTATGGACGGCTTGATAGCGCCGTCCTCTATGGTGAGCAGTAGGTAGGAGAGGCGATCGGAAAAACGCCGGTCGGTGGGGGTGCCGGGGTTCAGGAGCAGCACTCCCTTACGCTCCTCCATGCAGGCGCGGTGGGTGTGCCCGAAAACCACTGCGTCCACCCCGGAAAAGCGCGACAACACCCTCCTCTCGATGCCCATGGGTGGACCTGACCCGTGGGTCAGACCGATGAGCTTCCCCTCCACTTCCACGGTGACCTGCTGGGGTAGCACCGAGCTCACCTCCGGCAGGTCCATGTTGCCGGCGACCGCGTGCACCGGGGCCAAAGCGCGAAGCTCTTCCAGCACCCTCATCTCCACCAGGTCGCCGGCGTGCAGCACCAGGTCGGCTTCGCGCGCCGCCTCCAGCACCTCCCGCGGAAGCGAGTCCCCCACCTTCGGTATATGGGTATCCGAGATCACCAGCACCTTTGCCATGTCATCTCCTCCCAAAAGGCAGCGGCTAATCATGCGGCGCAGCGCCGCGGGCTTGCCATTCCCGTGACCTGCTATATTATATAGTTGACCCGGACCATAGGAGAACGACATGATCCACAAGAAGAAGAAAGAGCTGCGCAAGAAGGTCCAGGAACTGCGCGACGCCTTGGATCCCGAGCAGAGGAAACTGCTCTCAGCGCGTGTAGCCGAGAACCTGTGGACGGTGCCCGAGTTCGCGGCGGCGGGGACCGTCCTTTTCTTCATCTCCTTCCGCAGCGAGGTCGACACCCTGCCCATGATCCGCCGCGCCCTGGACGAGGGCAAGGTGGTATGCGTGCCCTGCACGAACGACGGGGACAAGAGCATGGTGGCCTCGCGCATCTTCGACCTGCAGGAGGACCTGGCGCCGGGGAACTACGACATTCTGGAGCCCAAGAGCGAGTGCCTGAGGCCGGTGCCCCCCGAGGAGATAGACGTGGTCCTTATGCCGGGGGTTGCTTTCGATCTTTCCGGGGGCAGGCTCGGTTACGGCGGCGGTTACTACGACCGTTTTCTCGAGAAGTGCGGCCCCCGCTGCCGCCTCATCGCCGTGGCCTTCGAGCTCCAGATCGTGGAGCACGTCCCATGTGCCGACCACGACGCGCGCATCCACAACATCGTCACCGAGAAGAGGGTCATCGATTGCCCCGCCGCATGCCGCCTGTTGCCGGGTCCGCATTAGGGCGTGACCGGGACCGGGATGGGCAGACGCCATGGTATAATCGACCAATGCGGGTGAACGATACCTTAGAGCCGTTACGGTTGAAAGACAAGGACCTTGTTGTAAAGCTCTCACGGTTACAGCCGGCCCGGTTGCCGGCCGGCATTCCGGTTCTCGCCGGAGCTCGCCTCGGGCCGTGTCGGCCTTAACACGGAACTGAACTTCTGAGCAGGGAGTGATGAGACCTTGGAGGGAAGCCATGCCCGCCAGGGAAAGGCGCAGGAGAAGGAGGCTGACCCGCCGGGAACTGCTGGTGTTCCTGGCCGTGCTCGGCCCCGGCATCATCGTGAACATGGTGGACACGGACGCCGGGGGTATCACCACCTACTCCGTTTCCGGCGCGCGCTATGGCTATAACCTCCTCTGGGTCCTCACCATCACCGCCGTCCTGCTAGCCTTGATCCAGGAACTCGTGGTGCGCCTGGGGACGGTGACTGGCAGGGGTCTCGCAGCCCTGATCAGGGAGCGCTTCTCCCTTCGCGTGACCGCTTTGGTGATGCTGGCCCTGGTCTTCACTAACTTCGCCAACACCGTTTCCAACTTCGCGGGCCTCGCCGCCAGCCTTCAACTTTTTCACCTCCCGCCTCTCCTGGCCATCCCCCCACTTGCCTTCGCGGTGTGGTGGCTGGTGGTCAAGGGCACCTACAAGAGGGTGGAGAAGGTATTCCTGGTGGTGAGCCTGGTCTATATCGCCTACTTCATATCCGCCTTTATGGCCGGTCCCGACTGGTCCGAGGTGGGACGCTCCCTGGTGGTCCCGAAAGTCAGCATGGAGACCTCCTACCTGGTGCTCGCCGTGACCAACATAGGCACCACCATCGCCCCCTGGATGCTCTTTTACCAGCAATCCTCCATCGTGGACAAAGGGTTGGACGCCGACAAGCTGGCCTATGAGCGTATGGACACCCTAGTCGGCGTCTTCTTCGCCGTTGTGGTGGGGATGCTCATCATCATCTGCTGCGCCGCCGCCTTCTACTACAAGCCCGGGGTAGGCGCCTTCAGCATCACCAGCGCCGAGGAGGCCGCCGCGGGATTGGCGCCGATAGCGGGGAAGTACGCCTCTTACCTCTTCGGCTTCGGCCTCTTCTCGGCCTCGCTCTTCGCCGCCTCTATCCTGCCTCTCACCACCGCCTACACCGTGTGCGAGGCCTTCGGGTGGGAGGCCACCATCGACCGCCCCTACCGCGAGGCGCCCCAGTTCTACCTCACCTACACCCTGTTTATCGTCGGGAGCGCGCTGCTGGTGATGATCCCGCGTATCAACCTGGTGTTCATCATGGTGGCCTCCCAGACCCTCAACGGCATCCTGCTGCCGGTTATCGTGACCTTCATGCTGATCCTGGCAAACGACCGCGAGTTGATGGGAGAATATGCCAACAAGCCGAGATTCAACACCCTTATGTTGGTGTCTTTGGCGTTTCTCTACCTGATAAACCTGGCCATGATAGTATCGACGTTTCTTCCGTCGGGATGATCGGGAGTGGGCGATGGCGAGGGCGAGACGCCTGTTGGTTGCCGCGTCCCGGGGAGGCCGCCCTGCGGGTTGGTCGCGGGCGCGCTCCGCGGGAGTACGCCGGCGACCCTTGCGTACGCGGCCTCGGGCGGCGAGGCGGCACTTCCGTCCTGAAACCGCGGCGCCCACGGGCTCTTTTCCTCTAGGGCAAGGGGGTGAAGCTTGATGGAGGAAGGCCAAGTCTATCTGGCGTCTCTGCTCAGGCGCGAGGTCAGGGACGCTAAGGATCGCGAGGTGGGCCACGTCGAGGATCTGGCCTTCGACCTCGCGGCAAAGCCGCCCGTGGCCACGGACATCGCCGTCCATCTCCAGTGGACGGATCGCATCGGGGGTCTGCTTCTTCCACGCCCCGTGGAGGACATCGTGCTCCTCATGCCCTGGTCGGAGGTGGAGGCGATTGAGCCGGAGGCGGTTTACTTAAGGCACGAACACCCCGAATTCGAGGTCGCCTCCAGCGAGGGCAAGCTGCTCTTGCGCAGGGACGTCCTCAACAAGCAGATGGTGGACGCGGAGGGCAACCGCCTGCAGCGGGTGGACGCGGTCATCCTCAAGCCTGAGGGAGTGTTGCTCTTCCTGGAGGGCTTGCAGGTGGGTATGGAGTGGTTCCCGCCCGGCAGGCGGATGGAGCGCATCGTGGGAAAGCTACGGCGCCGTTACAACCGCGCTGGGGAGGAGAACATCATCCCCTACGAGGCCATCTTGCGCGTGGACGAGGGCGAGCTGGTCATCCGCACCTGAACGGGCTGGAGAACCACCGGCGGCATATTGCCCAGGGCTCAGGCCCACCCATAAACCGGCCGCCCACGCCTGAAAGCGACGCCGTATTGGTTTAGTGCGCCGAGATTTTACCCGTATTATCCCGACCGCCTCATGCCCGCGCTTGGCGGGGACGTCAGCCGGTCAGCTTGAGCAGGACCTTATGCTCGAGGAGGGTGATGGAGGCGACCTCGGCGTCAAGCGCGCTTTCCTCCCCGATGATGTTGGAGAGGATGACCTTGCCCCCTTCCTCTCTGATGCTGATCACGTCCTCCATGATCAACCGCTCTTCCTCGCCCTCCAGAAGATAGGCGTGGGATTCGCACATCTCAGCCACCTCCGGCGTTCTTAAAGTTGATGCTGCGCACCAGGTGGTTCCAGTTGCAGCCTATACAGACCTCCACCACGTAACAGGTGAAATCACGGTACCTTTTCCGCAGCCCGTCGAAAACGGCCTCGGTTGGATATACGCGGCCGTTGTCGGATTCCAGCTCGTTGCCATAGACGAAGTTGAGCAGGCGCAGGTTCTCCTTGCGGCAAACCGGGCACAGGCAGGAAGTCCTCTCGCCCACGTTGGTGGCGATACGGCGGATCTCCGGATGGGCGTCGCAGACGTCGTACACCGAGAGTCGCCCGCAGCGGAAATCGCGCAGCACGGACCGTTTGCGCAAGGTATAATCAACCGTCGTGGCCACGCACCTCAAGCTCGATCACTTCCTTTCTTTCCGTCGCGTCCATTATACCCTACACCAGGACGTGTCCATGCCGGGCACGCTCACGACAGTTGGCCTGGGGGTCTGGCCTGGCCATCGGCCTGAAGCCTGGGCTATCTGCCGATTCAATCGGTCATAAGGCTGTCTTTTCCGGTGTGTTAAACAGATTAGCGGCAGGCAGAGATATTCAGGATCATATTTTTTCTATCGAAAGCGCAAGCAGAAAATACGGACGGGCTCCTCGCTGGCCGGTAGCGTATAACAATTTGTGTCTGGACTCCTAGGGCGACAATAGATAGCCTTCCTCTTGTATAGGTGAACAACCAAACAAGGAGGAAGGCTATGACTGAACGTGATGAACATGCCTCAAGAAAAATGGTCACACAGGTAAGGGAAGAGGTCAAGCAGAGGGAAAAGGCGATTATGCAGCGTCTCATGGCCGAGGAGAGGGAGCTCTGGCTGGACGACCACCTAGAGGACAAGGGCAACGGCAAAGGCGCTCGGCAATCAGCGAATCCGGCGCAGCTCACAGGCCTTTTGATCGTTGCTCTCCAAGACCACGATCTCGTCCTGGACCTCAGGCAAGAAGACGAAGGCGCAACCATCAGGTCCTTTGATCGTTGCTCTCCAGGCCGCGGAGGTGCGCGACGTCGTTCATGCGCCGCAGCACCCACCCCCGCTCCCCGCGGTCGATGACGTTTATCGCCCCGTTGGACTGTTCCACCTTCCAGATGCCCCGCGTGGGCAGGTCGAGGACGATGCAGATGACCATGCGGTTGATGAGCTTGTGCCCCACCAGCAGCACCGTCCCCGCGTGGCGGGAGGCCAACCACTCCAGGCCCGCCTCCAACCTCTCCCGCACCTCCCGCACCGACTCCCCTCCGGGGAACACGGTGTTCTCGGGGTCTTCTGCCCAGGACGCGAACTCCTCCGGCCAGGCCTTTCCGATCTCCTCGATGTTCTTTCCGCTCCACTCGCCGTAGTCGACGTCGATGAAATGCTCGAGCGCCTCCACCCGGCCTTTGTGCGGGGCGGCGATAGCCCGCGCGGTCTGCATGGACCGTTCCATGGGGCTGGAATAGAAAGCCTCGAAAGCCTCGCCTTCCAGGTAGCGCGCTGCCGCCTCGGCCTGTTCGCGCCCCCTTTCGTTAAGGGGAAGGTCGAGGCGTCCGCGGAAGACATCCGCGCGGTTGTATTCGGTTTCCCCGTGCCTTACCAGTACAAGCTGCAATTTATCCTCCTTCGGGGATGGCCCCTGCCCCATGCCTGAAACACGGAGCGCCTCTATTCCATCTCTTCCGCGCCCGCCTCTCTGGAGGGGCGGCTAAGTGCGTCTTCCATGAGCAGCAGGAAACGCTTCATACACCGATTCGCGTGTCCAGTGTCAACCATGCAAGTTTTCAAGTCGTTTTTCGGATGGATTGCCCGATCTCAGGGAAGGGCGTTCGCGGCGCCGCGGGCTTACGCCAAGCTCGTTTCAGCCCGTGGCCTTGGCGGCGTCCAAGGCTTCCATGTATCCGAGGGTGGTGTAGTAGATGGCGCGGTCGAAGTAGAGGACCACCTGGTTGTTGAGCTCCAGTGCCTGGTAGAGCTCGAGGTTGGTCTGGGTCAGCCCCTCCGAAAGGACCTCCAGCCACAGGTATCTTTTCAACAGGATAAGCGCCATGATCACTTCCTCGAGCCGGAAACCCTCCTGGTAGCGTCGCTGGCCCAGGTTCATGTAGAAATGCCTTATCTCCTCCTTCTTGGTCTCCGGGCTCAACCAGTACCCCAGCCGCTCGTAGACCGCCATGGCCCTTTCAAAAAGGAGCTCCTCGGGGAAGTGGTGGTAGGTGGGGGTGTATCTGGACTGCCGGACCTCTTTCAACCAGAGCTTTGCCACCTTGTCCGCCCTGGTCTCGATCATTTTTACGAATCTTCTGGTCAGCACGGCAACCTCCGCAGGTGCGATATTCAGTTCGGGCTCCATGTAGGGCGAAAGACAGGGATATTATAACCGTTTCCACACCCTTTTCAAATCGCCCCAACCTTCAGGGAACGGCGCATTCCCCGCCGTCCCCGCGCAGCTTGTCCAGGCCGTGGGGGAGTGCGGGGAGGATGACCTCCAGGTTCTCCCTCGCGCCACGGGGGCTGCCCGGAAGGTTCACGATAAGGGTGGAGCCGCGCATGCCGCTGACGGCGCGCGAGAGCATGGCGTGGGGGGTTTTGGCCAGGGATGCGGCGCGCATGGCCTCGGCGAAGCCCGGCGCATCCCGTTGGATGATCCGCCGCGTGGCCTCCGGCGTCACGTCCCGGGGGCTCAGCCCCGTTCCCCCGGTGGTGAGCACCAGGTCCACCCCGAGCTCGTCGCAGTAATGCTCGAGGCGCGCCGCGATGGCCTCCTCCTCGTCCGGGACCAGCTCCCGCACCGCCACGCTCCATCCCTGGGCGAGGACAGCCTCCTCCAGGGCAGATCCCGAGAGGTCCTCCCGCTCCCCGCGCGATCCCTTGTCGCTTACCGTGAGGATCGCCACCCTGTAGGCCTTCGTCATCCCTTCGCCTTTTCTCGTTTTCCCTTTCGCCGCGTCCACCTGGCGTTAACCCTCGTCACGGGCTTATACCAGCTGCGCCTTTACGAAAGGCGTCCACCTGGTTCACTCCTCTACCCGCACCGCGTCCCCGGGGGTTACGACCCCCCCCTCGATCACGCGCGCGAAGATGCCCTCGCGGGGCATGATGCAGTCTCCAGCCGCATAGTATATGGCGCAGCGGTCCACGCACTCCTTGCCCACCTGCGAGACCTCCAGCAACACCTGGCTTCCCACCCGCAGGCGGTCCCCGATATCCAGCGCGAGGAGGTCGATCCCCCGGGTGAGGAGGTTCTCCCCGAATGCCCCCGGCTTGAGGTCCGTGAGCCCCTTTTCCCGCATCTTGTCCACGCTCTCATCCGCCAGCAGGCTGACCTGACGGTGGCCGAAGCCATAGTGGGCGTCGCCCTCTATGCCCTTGCCGGGAACGAGCACCGCGCTTTCGACCGCCTCCTTCTGCACGTGCTTCTCCGCGCTCACGCAGACCGCCTCAATCCTGCCTTCCACCATCCGGGCATACCTCCGGCTCTATCCTTTTACCTCGCCTTACCGGTCCCTTTCCTCTTTCCGCTCGTAGGTCCCCGACTTTCCGCCTTCCTTGAAGAGCAGTTTCACGTCTCCTATGGTCATGTCGCGATCCACCGCCTTGCACATGTCGTAGATGGTCAGGGCCGCCGCTGTCGCGCCGGTAAGGGCTTCCATCTCCACCCCGGTGCGGTCCCGCGTCCTCACGGTGACCACGGCGGTGATGGTTGAGGCGGCCTCGTCCACCTTGAATTCCATGTCCACGGCGGTTATGGCGATGGGGTGGCACATGGGTATTATCTCGCTCGTTTTCTTGGCGGCCATGATCCCCGCCACCTGGGCCACCGCCAGCACGTCGCCCTTCTTGACGCCGCCGGCCAGGATGAGCTCGAGGGTGGATTTCCGCATGCTCACCGTGGCCTGGGCGACGGCGGCACGGGCGGTCGTCTCCTTGTCCGAGACGTCCACCATTCTCGCCCTTCCCGAATCGTCCAGATGGGAAAGATTGCCAGCGCCGCTCTTACCGGCTCCCCCCAACTCTCAACCTCCTATCTGGGACATGGTCCTCCCCGGGCTCCCGTTGGCCAGGCCCCCGTGATCGCGCGGCTTGGCGGCCAGGGAGGAGCGTATGGCCTCGAGGATGTCGCCGTCGCCGGCCCCCTCGCGCATGGCCTTGAGCAGGTCGATCTCGTCGGGGGAAAAGAGGCATGGACGTAGCTTGCCGTCGGCGGTGAGGCGCAGGCGGTTGCACTCGGGGCAGAAGTGCGAGCTCACTGGAGATATGAATCCGAAGGTGCCGCGCGCGCCGGGCAGGCTGAAGTAACGGGCCGGTCCCGCGCCAGGAGGCGGCTCGCACCGCCTCAGGTCTCCGTATTCCTCGAGCGCCTTCCTTACCGTTTCCGCGGGCACGTAGTAATCTCCGTCGAAGGTCCCGCAGGGGCTCATGTACTCGATGAACCTCACGTGAACCGGCAGGCGCCGCGCCAGGCGCACGAAATCATCCAGCTCTTCCGGCAGGTGGGAAAGCACCACCACGTTGATCTTGACCGGATCCATGCCCACCTCGAGGGCGGCCTCCACCCCCTCCAGGGCGTCCGCAAGCCTCCCCGTGCGGGTCAGGGAGCGGTAAGTTTCCTCGCGAAGCGAGTCGATGCTGATGTTTACCCGCCGCAGCCCCGCCGCGGCCAGTTTCTCCGCTTGGGCGGCGAGGAGGGTGCCGTTGGTGGTGAGGGAGATGTCGAGGGAGGGGCGAAGCGACGCTATCCCGCTCACCAGGCGATCAAGGTCCTTGCGCACCAGGGGTTCGCCGCCCGTCAGGCGCACCTTGCTTATGCCCGCGCCGACCGCCACCTTCAGCACGCGCGTAATCTCCTCGTAGGTGAGGATGTCGTCGTGGGAGAGATGGGGCACTCCCTCTGGAGGCATGCAGTAAACGCAGCGCAGGTTGCAGCGGTCGGTTACCGCCAGGCGCAGGTAATCGATGGTCCGGGAGTAGGGGTCCTTGAGCGAGGTCATACTACCGCTCCCTCCAGGGGCAAAAATACGGCGATAATCAATCGCCATACACCTCGTTCACTGCCTGTGCAGGTCTTTCGCTCACGGGGAGATTATAGCATAGGGGTCTGCGGAGGACTGGTGAGGGGCCGCAGGCCAGGCGATCCCGGATAACCGAGCAGTTGTGGGAAGGTGATGGGAAGCCTGGGTGTCTGCAAGATCATTCTTCGCATGGAAAATGAAACCGCGTTACCCCGCGCCTGGCATCAGGATGAGCTATCAACGGTTTCTGCAAGCAACAATCATGACCCGGAAGTATGCCGGGTCACCCCACGCTTGACATCGCAAGGGAACGGGGAATACCGTTAAGATATAAATGAGAATTATTCTCAATATTATCTGGAGGATTTAATGGATGCCCACGGGAGGGTTAAGTCTCATGGCTATCGCATGACCCGCCAGAGAAGGGCGGTCATCGAGGTGTTCGCGGAGCATCCCGGCCGGCCCCTCAATCCGGCGGACGTGCATCTCCTGGCGTCGGAGAAGATGCCCGACATCGGCCTTGCCACCGTGTACCGCGCCCTGGAGCTTCTGTGCGAGCTGGATGTCGTGCGGCGGGTGCACCTGCACGAGGAAGCGCAGCATTACGAGCTCAACACCGGCGAGCACCGCCATCACCTGGTGTGCGTCTCGTGCCGCGGCGTTTTTCCTTACCGGGGATGCGACCTCGAGGAGCTGGAGGAGAGGGTCCGCGGCGAATCCGATTTCCAGGTTATCTCGCACTGCTTGAGCATTTTCGGCTACTGCGGGGAATGCCTCGCGTCGGCCAAAGCCTGAAGGCGTTTTCCAATGTTGGCATTATTTCAAGACCTGGGGGATAAGTTGGTAACCATTATCAACAGGAAAACAAGGTCGCGACCGTTGGGTGCGGCGCTGGCGGTTTCGGTGTCGCTTCTGCTCGCCGTGGCGGCAGGGGGATGCGGGGGAGCACGGGACGCGGATTCCGGAGGAAAGGTAAAGGTGGCCGCCTCCATCCCGCCGCTGGCCGATTTCGCAAAACAGGTGGGCGGCGACCGGGTCGAGGTCGAGCTGCTGGTGCCCGCGGGCGCTAGCCCCCATACCTACGAGCCCACTTCCGGGCAGATGAAGTTCCTGTCCGAGGCGAGGCTGCTCATCCTGAACGGGCTGGAGCTTGAAGCCTGGGCCACGGATATTCTGAACAAGGTGGGCAACAGCGGGTTAACGAAGGTGGAAACGGCCGCCGCCATCCCCGAGGGCGATTTGATTCCGGCCGCAGGGGAAGAACACGAGCGAGAGGACGAAGGACAAGAAGGGGAAGAACATCATCACGGCATTTACGATCCCCATGTCTGGCTCGACCCCCGGCTGGCCGTCCACCAGGTGCAAGCCATCCGCGACGCCCTTATCGAAACTGACCCGGAGCACAAGCAGGAGTACTGGGATAACGCCTCGGCCTTCATCGAGGAGCTGGAGGAGCTCGATGCCTGGATAAGCGAGCAGGTCGGTGCTTTCACCCACAGGAAATTCGTGGCCTTCCATTCCTCGTGGGCCTACTTCGCCGCACGCTACGGCCTCGAGATGGTGGGGGTGGTGGAGGAACTTCCCGGCAAGGAGCCCAGCGCCGCCGATGTGGCCGGCCTGGTCGATGATATACAAAGAGAAGGAGTGAAGGTGGTCTTCGCGGAGCCACAGTTCAGCCCCCGCGCCGCGGAGGCGGTGGCGGAAGCGTCGGGCGGGGAGGTTAAGGTCGCCATCCTGGACCCCCTGGGAAACCCGGAGGATCCCGAAACCGACACCTTTGTTAAACTCTTGAGACACGACGTGGAGCGGATGCGCCAGGCGCTTGAATGAGGAGCGGCGGTGGCAGGCAGGTGCAGGGTCAGCGAGTTCTTCTCAGGGGGTGCGGGCACGCCCCGGGCGGTGATCGAGCTCCGGGATGTCTGGGTGGAGCTGGACGGCCGCTTGGTCCTCGAGGGCATAACCTTCTCCGTGGATGAGGGTACGTTCCTGGGCGTCATCGGACCCAACGGAGCGGGCAAGACCACCCTGATGAAGGTCATCCTGGGCCTTGTCCGACCGGCGCGGGGAGAGGTGCGGGTGCTCGGCCTGCAGCCGGGAGAGCTCCGGCATGAGCTGCACCATATCGGCTACATGCCCCAGCAGGTCCTATTTGACCCCATCTTCCCCGTAAGCGTTTACGACGTGGTGATGATGGGGCGCGCGTGCTGCATCGGGCCGTTGCGGTTCCCCACCCGCAAAGACCGGGAAGCGGTGCGCGAGAGCATACGCGCCGTGGGCCTGGAAGGCCTCGAGCGGCGCCCCATCGGCGAGCTTTCGGGAGGGCAGCAGAAGCGCGCCTTTCTCGCCCGTTCTCTCTGCCTGGAGACGCGCATACTGCTCCTGGACGAGCCCACCGCGGGACTTGACGCCGAGGCACAGGAAAGCTTCCTTGCCCTGCTGAACCGGCTCAAACGCGAGAGGGGCCTCACCGTGATCTTCGTTTCCCACGACGTGAGCGTGCTGGCCCGCTTCGCCGACAGCCTGGTGTGCATCAACCGCACCATGCACCTGCACGGCAGTCCCCAGGAGGTGCTGGGCAGCGAGCGGCTCGAGGAGGCCTACCGCTGCGAGTTCGATTTCCTGTTGGGGGAGGGGGCGCCCCGGAGAGGCTGGTAGGATGCTCGAATACGCGTTTATGCAGAAGGCGCTTGCGGGGGGGATGATCATCGCCCTCGCCTGTTCGGTGATCTCCTTCTTCGTGGTGGTGAAGCGCCTGGCTTTCATGGGAATGGGTGTCTCCCACGCGGCCTTCGGGGGGGTGGCCATAGGGCTGGCGGCGGGAGTGGATCCCTTGTGGTCGGCCGGGGGGTTCTGTACCTTGGTCGCTCTGGGTATAGGATGGCTGTCGCGGCGCGGGCGCATGCACGAAGACACCACTATCGGCATCCTTTTCACCACGGCCATGGCCCTGGGCGTGATCGTCGTGGGGCTTGCCCGCAGGTACAACCTGGACCTGATGAGCTACCTCTTCGGGAGCGTCCTCGCCATGAGCTGGGCTGACGTGATCGCGGCTGCGGTCCTGGCCTTCATAGCGCTGGCCTTCGTGGTGCTCTTCTTCAAGGAGCTGCTCTTTGTCTCCTTCGACGAGGAAACCGCCATCGCCTCGGGGCTGCCGGTACGCCTGGTTTACTACGGGCTGCTCGCCACCATGGCGCTGACCATCGTGATCTCCATCAAGCTGGTGGGGATCATCCTGGTTTCCGCCCTCCTGGTCATCCCAGGGGCGACGGGGCTGCAGTTGTCGAGGAACTACCGCGGGGTGTTGCTGGTTTCCGTGCTCTCCGGCCTTTCCTCGATGGCCCTGGGCCTGTACCTGTCCTACCGGGCGGACATCCCCTCGGGGGCCACCGTAGTCATGGTGATGTTCGGCCTTTTCCTCCTGGCCATGGTTTTGTCCCCCCGAAGGTCCTGGATGAGGCGATTTGTCCGTAGCCAGCGGCAGGGCTGGATCGCGAACCATTGACATCCCCACTGACGCTTTGTCACGTATAATCCGCAGGGTAGTGAGCGAAAAAGTTGCGGGTTATACCGTTAGTGCCATGATGTCCTGGGGTTCCTCGAAAGGGCGGCGCCCAAAGTGAGGGAAAAATTGCGGTTAGGTCCTTACCTTCTCCACTGACGCTTTGCCACGTGGAGCTCCGGGATCG
Organism: Actinomycetota bacterium; assembly: GCA_013178005.1. Taxonomy (GTDB): domain Bacteria; phylum Actinomycetota; class Geothermincolia; order Geothermincolales; family RBG-13-55-18; genus Solincola_B. The sequence continues at coordinate 6,715 of JABLXL010000010.1, read as the reverse complement.
CTTGTCGACTCCCGATCCCGCGGGAACCAGGAATTACCATGGTCTCGGTCGCGGGCGCCGGCGGACGTTGCCGCGGCTTTTCCGGCGCCGCCGCCTCAGCGGACCTCGCCCATTGCGCGCAGGAGGGACGCCAGCTCTCGGGCGCAGGCCTCCAGCAACCGGCCCGCCCCGCTAATGCTCTCCTCGGTCGCGGGCGCCGGCGGACGTCGCCGCGGCTTTTCCGGCGCCGCCGCCTCAGCGGACCTCGCCCATTGCGCGCAGGAGGGACGCCAGCTCTCGGGCGCAGGCCTCCAGCAACCGGCCCGCCCCGCTCATGCTCTCCTCCAGGCTCATGGGCCCGCGGGCGATGCCCATGAGCGCGGTCACTCCCAATTCGCGCAGCTTCTCCGCGCCCTCGGCCACCTCGCCCCCCAGGGCCAGCACCGGTATTCCCCGCCGCGCCGCGGCGCGGGCCACGCCGGTGACCGTCTTCCCGTGGGCGGTTTGGGCGTCCAGCCTGCCCTCCCCGGTGATCACCAGGTCGCGGCCGGCAAGCTTTTCCTCGAAACCCACCGCCTCCATGACCACCTCAATGCCCGGGCGGACCTCCGCCCCCAGGAAGGCCATAAGGCCGAAGCCCAGGCCTCCCGCGGCGCCCGCGCCGGGAAGCTCCGCGAAACTCCTCCCCAGCGCGCTTTCCACGGCCTCCGCTAGCCTGGAGAGCCCCCTTTCGAGGCGCTCCACCGCCTCGGCGTCCGCGCCTTTCTGGGGACCGTAGACCCGGGAAGCCCCTTCCTCGCCGAGCAGGGGGTTGGCCACGTCGGAGGCGACGATGATCTCCGCCTCGCCCAGGCGCGGGTCCATCCCGGAGAGGTCGAGGGCGGCGAGCCCCGCCAGGGCGCCACCCCCCGGCGGCAGATCGGAGCCCGAGGAATCCAGGAAGCGCGCCCCCAGGGCGGCGGCCATGCCGGCGCCGCCGTCGTTGGTGGCGCTGCCCCCTATGCCCACGATGACCCGGCGCAGCCCGGCGTCGAGAGCGCACCGTATGAGCTCTCCCGTGCCCGCGGTGGTGGTGACCAGGGGATCGCGGCTATCGCGCGGGACCAGGGCAAGGCCCGAGGCGGCGGCCATCTCCACCACCGCGGTCGTGCCGTCCCCCAGTATCCCCAGGGGAGCGCGGCGCTTCTCGCCCAGCGGGCCCGTGACCTCGCAATCGACCGTCCTGCCGCCCGTGGCCCGCACCAGCAGCTCCATGGTGCCCTCCCCGCCGTCGGCCAGGGGGCACAGGGTGAGCTCCGCCTCCGGCCAGGCGCCTGAGAAACCGCGCGCGATGCATGCGGAGACCTCGCTCGCGTTCAGGGAACCCTTGAACTTGTCCGGGGCGATGAGCACTCGCACGGCATTACCCCCAACTCCACCGACGGCACCGCAGAACATTCATACGCGGTGACGTCCCCGGCGGGACAGGCGATTAATTACCATAATATGGAATATTACATCAGATGGGGAGGCGGCGGGCGATCTCCTCTTCCTCCTTGTACTGGTCGAGGCGCGAGAGCAGGAGGTTCCAGTCCACGGCATGGCCGTCGAATTCCGGGCCGTCCACGCAGGCGAAGCGGGTCTTGCCCTCGACCTCGCAACGGCAGGTGCCGCACATGCCCGTTCCGTCCAGCATGATGGAGTTGAGGCTGACCTTGGTGGGCACGTCGTATTCCGCCGTCACCGCGCTGGCGAACTTCATCATGATGGCGGGGCCAATGGCGATCACCAGGTCCACCTTTTCCTTTTTCAGGAGCTCCTCGAGGGCCCAGGTGACCCGGCCCTTGATCCCCCTGCTGCCGTCGTCGGTGGTCAGCACCAGCTCGTCCGTCACCGCGGCCATCTCCTCCTCGAGGATGAGGAGGTCGGCGCTGCGCGCCCCGATAACGCCGGTGACGTGATTGCCCGCCTCGCGCAGGGAACGGCATATGGGGTGGATGGCGGCGATGCCCACCCCGCCTCCCACGCAAACCACGTGGCCGTATTCGCATATCTCCGTGGGGCGGCCCAGCGGCCCCACCAGGTCGAGGATCGCGTCTCTCTCCTCCATGAGGCTGAGCTTGCGGGTCGAGCGGCCCACCACCTGGAGCACCAGCCGTATCCATCCCTCGTCAGGAGACCAGTCGCAGAGGGTGAGGGGAAAGCGCTCGCCCGTTTCGTCCAGGCGCAGGATGACGAACTGTCCCGCCCGCGCCCTTCGCGCCACCTCTTCCGCTTTTGCCATCACGGAAAAAACCGTCTCCGCCAGTTGCTCCTTTTTCAGGATGGGAAACATGCGTCCTCCTTCTGGCCATTCACGGCGTTTCACCGCCGGGGTGTTTTGACCCTCACGCCGCTTCTTTCGCTCCCGATCCGCGCTGACCCGACCCCGGGCGGCAACCGCTTTTCCCGCCGGGGATCATGGATTGAATCATCCATAGGATATCACAACCGGAAAAGCGGCGGGCCGCCCCGGCATGGGCCGGTCTTCTGACCGGCTTCGGCCCCGGAAAGTGTTTACGGAAACGATACAGCTTGAACCCCAACCTCGGGCCAAACATAACCGAATGTCCCGGTTTCAACCCGCAAAGCGCCTGCCGAAAGGATGCAGCGGCCGTGGGGCTTGGACGGACTGCGTGCCCGGCCTAGGGGCCGAGTTCCTGAAAGTCTCAAATAAATAAAACGCCGGCCTGGGCGGGGAGGGTTGTGTACCCGGCCTAGCGGCCGAGTTCCTGGAAAAGCCTCTCCTTTATGGCCCTCACCTCGGCCACGAAGTCGGGGTCGGCGTCGTAGGGGCTGGTTCCTTCCAGGTCTGAACGGCGTATGCTCTGGTTATAGGAAATAGATCCCAGGAAGGGCAGGCCGTCAAGTCGAGCGCGCACCAGTTCCTCCTCCCGGGCGTCCTGGACCTTGTTGAGCACCACGAACACCTTCTGGACCTTGAGGTCGGAGGCGAGGCGGCGGATGGTGTTGGCGGTCTGCACGCTTCGCATCCCCGGCTCGATGACCACGATCATGGCGTCCACCGCTCCCGCGGTGCCCCGGCCCAGGTGCTCGAGGCCGGCCTCCATGTCCAGGATCACCACGTCTTCGCGGGCCAGCAGGAGGTGCTGCAGTAGCGCCTTGAGCATCACCGATTCCGGGCACACGCAGCCGCCGCCGCCCTCCTTCACCGTGCCCATCACCAGCAGGCGCACCCCCTTGTGGACCCGAGACAGGGCTTCGGGGAGGTCGTCCACCTTGGGGTTCATCTTGAAGTAGGTCCCGAAGGTGCCGGGTTTCGAGCCGGTGCGCTCCGCGATGAGCTCCTTCATGTCCGCTATGGGCACCACCCCCGCCATCTCCTCCTCGGAGATGCCCAGGCTTGACGCCAGGTTGGCGTCGGGGTCAGCGTCCACCGCTATGACGTTGTAACCCTCGTCGGCCAGCAGGCGCGCCAGGCCGCCTGCCAGGGTGGTCTTTCCCACCCCTCCCTTGCCGGTCACCGCTATCTTCAAGGCCACCACTCCTTTTTTCGCTATCGCGCCGCCCTCCAAGGGGCGCGCCCTTCCCTCCCGGCGCCGCTCCGACCACCCGTGCCCGTGGGCCGAAGGGGGCGAGCGCCCATGCCCCGGAGGGATCTGGACCTCCCGGTAAGAGACGGCTCTCCTCCCGACCGCCGAATCAGGGCAGGCGATCTCGATCTCTGCATGGAAAGGATTTCCTCCCGGTCAGGGACGGCCCTCCTCCCGACCACGGCCCTTGCGGCGCTCCACCGCCGGCTGCCCCTGGGCGGGGGCCACGCGGTCACGCCACATCAACGCCCTGGCCACGTCCACCATGGAAAGGCATCCCACCAGCTTTCCATCGCTTACCACAGGAAGAGCTTTTCCTCCTCCTTCCAGGAGCTGTCCGAACGCGCTCTCCAGGGACTGTTCCGGATCCAGGAATGCGCGGACCCGGCGCATAACCTCCCTCACCTTGAGGTGGGGGAGCAGGTCCGTCGAACGCCTGTGGGGATGCAGCCGCGAGGGGGCGCCACCCTCCTCCAGGAGCTCGTCGAATTCGGGCACGAGGCAACGCAGGAGGTCCTCGGCGCCCACCATGCCCACCGCCGCCTCGCCCGCCGTCACCACGAGCTCGCCGGCCTGGGTCAGGGCCACTCTCTCCGCGGCCTCCTTTATGGTCGCGGTATCGTGGATGCGGGGCGGGTTCCGGTTCATCGCTTCCTTGACGAGCATCGTCCCTCCTCCTCGCGAAGCGCCGTTTTTCGTCCGCTCAGCTCTATTATGCCCACCGGCGGCCTCCCGGTCACGCGAAGCTTTCCACGAGGGCTGGATTATCCCGCCGTCGCGTCTGTTCTGGGGGAGGCTCAACCCTGCTCCCGTTCACGCGAAGCCTTTCCCCGGCCCAATTCCTCGCTCACCGAAGGCTTAGTTCGCCTTGCTGATTTGGCGGTACGCGCCAAACCTTGCCCGGCCCGGAAAGCGCCAGGCACATTGTTAAGGCGTCCATTTCCTGGATCCACCCCCAAGTCTTCCCCCATCCTGGGTTGCCTTGCTGATTTGGTTGTACGCGCCAAACCTTGCCCGGCCCGGAAAGCGCCAGGCACGTTGTTAAGGCGTCCATTTCCTGGATCCACCCCCAAGTCTTCCCCCATCCTGGGTTGCCTTGCTGATTTGGCGGTACGCGCCAAACCTTGCCCGACCCGGAAAGCGCCCGGAAAACCGGGGTAACTTCGCACGATCCTTTCCGTCCGCCGGCGGCGGAACGATCTGAACAAGGCTCCGCTAATTGTTTACTGAATAAAACCAGCGTGATACCATAATCTCCTGGTTTTTCGAGCTTCCGCCGGTGTGATTCCATGACGAGCGTGAATCGGCCGGCTGGATTGGGTGAAGGGTGGCGGAAGGGAGGCGTCGCGTTGCCGGAGGACAAAGGGGACAGGAGATACCTGGTAATCGTGAACCCCGTCTCCAGGGGCGGCAAGGCCCAGGAGGAGGGCATCTGGCTGCTCAACCGACTGAAGCGCGCCGGGGTGGAATACGAGGCCCTGTTCACCGAGCGCGCGGGACACGCCGAGGAGATGGTGGTGAAATGGGCGGAGGACTTCGACGTGGTGGTGTCGGTCTCGGGAGACGGGACCACCAACGAGATCATCAATGGCATCATGAAGGTCCCCTCCGCCGATCTGAAACTGGCCATGTTCCCCGCCGGTACCGCCGACGACTTCGCGTGCAACATGGGATATGACCGCAAGGACAAGGAGCAGGCGCTCTCGGCGATCCTCGGCGATACCTGCCGCACCATCGACCTCATTCGTTACGACGACCGTTACGCCGCCGTCACCTGGGGCCTGGGAGTGGACTCGGAGATAGCGGACGGCGCTTACAAGTGGAAGCGCTTCCGCATCCCTGCTTATTTCTACAGCGGGCTGAAGAAATGTTTTTTCGAGGAGCGCAAGCGCTACCATGTCCGCTTCGACTACGAGGGGCAGGTCTTCGAGGACTGGGTGCTCATCTCCATCCTGTGCAACGCGCCGGTTTTCGGCCGCTACATAAGGATTAACCCCAACGCGCGCATGAACGACGGCTTGCTGGACCTCACCATAGGTCGCGAGATGCCCAACGTCTACGGCCTGGTGCTCTTCGGTTTCGCCTGCATGGGCGGTCGGCATGGCTTCTCGCGGCTCGTCTCTTTCCACCAGGTGCGCAGCATGCGCGTGGAGTGCAAGACGGACACGTACGCCCAGATCGACGGCGAGGTCTACAAGTTCGACGCGGGAAGGATTATCAACCTCTCGGTGGTCCCACGGGCTTTGAGGGTCCTGGTGCCCGCCGGCTCCCTGAAGGACAAGAAGCTGCCCTTTATCCCCAGGGAGGAGCCCCCGGAGCCGGTGCAGCTCCGCCTCATACCTCGTCGTGAGGGGGTGTCGGAGGAGCTCGAGGAACTTTCCAGGAGGGTGAAAACCAGGGTGGACCAGGCCCTGGACGCGGCGCGGATAAAACCCCGTATAGTCGCGGCCCTGGACCGGGGACGGGAGACGGGTCGCCAGCAGGCGCTGTTCCGTCCGGACCGCGAAGAGAGGAGGCTCGCGCGCGGGGCGGCGCGGAGGCTGAGAAAGGAAGCAAAGGGAAAAGCTTCCTGAAAGCAAAGCACTGCCCACCGCGGCAAGATCGCCGGGTTATCCTTGGCAGAAAATCCAAGACATAGCCTCCCGAAAGCAAGCCACTGTTCACCGCGGCAAGATCGCCAGGTTATCCTTGATGGGCAATGGGCGGAAAAGCCTCTTGAGAGCAAACCCCCCGATAGGGTCATGATATATATCAACCATTCGGTTGAATAAAGATGAACGATTTGCTTGACACGGAAATGGCACTCTGCTAACTTCAAATCAACGGGTGGGACGATTATGAGATGACAAGATTATTGCCCCATCCGGGGCTGATTTTTTTGAACATTGAAAAAGGCCCTACGCTATAAGCTGCCGGCCAACCCCATATGCCCTATAGCATGAGATGGAATCAGCACATTCCACCCCCTGAAATAGCCCTATCCGCCGGTGGCTTATAGCTCCCCTTTAAGAGGAGGCGCTTCGGCGCCTCCTTTCCTGTGTGCCGGGCATGGCCGGCAGCTCGGGGGTGAAAGTCCCCTGTCCAACCTGACGGAGGTGAAGGACTAGCGAAGCGCAAGGGCTCAATCGCGAGGTTGAGTCTGAAGGAAGCGCAGGAGCAAAACC
>JABLXL010000001.1 GCA_013178005.1 Actinomycetota bacterium | reverse complement strand
GAGCGAGGTCGCGGCGCCCTGTCGGTATCCCTATTTGCGGCGCAGCCAATTATGCCGGGCAGGGAACCGCCGGGAGTTCCGTGGCGGGATGAAGCGAATCCCCATTCGTCCACGGCGATCCCTCGCCTTCAGGAGCGAGGTCGCGGCGCCCTGTCGGTATCCCCATTCGTCCGTGGCTATGCCAGGAGATCGCGGGCGAGCACACACGCCAACACCCTGCGAGCGCCTCCCCCTTTGAGGACGGATGCGCATTCTCCCATGGTCGATCCCGTCGTGAGCACATCGTCGACCACCACCACCTCCTCGGGCATCCTTTCCATCGCCTTCTGCCTGAACGCCCCCCTCACGTTCGAACGCCTATCCGCATATCCCAGGGAGGCCTGGGACGGAGATGGCCGGGTGCGCTCGAGTAGGGGAACGACCTCCAGGCCGAGCGCCCGCGCCACGCCGGCGGCAAGCCTCTCGGCGTGGTCGTATCCACGTTCCCTCTTCCTGCGCCGGTGCATGGGCACGTAGGTGATGGCGGGCCGTGGGGAAGCCAGGTGCGGCGCAAGGCAAACCGCCGCCATGGCCCCCAGCGGAGCTGCGAGCCTCCACCCGTTTCCGTACTTCAACTTGTGGATGATCGAGCGCAGGGGTTCCTCGTAGACCGCCATGGCCACGGCATGGTCGATCTGCCTCAGGTTGGAACCGCACTGCAAACACCCGTCCACGGGGTACATGGTGGGCTTTCCGCAGCGGGAGCAGGTGTTTCCCCTGACCACGGGCATGGCGGCGTTGCATTCCGGACAGATCGGCCTGCTCAGATAACGTCCGCACCCCGCGCACCGCACGGGCAAAAGGATTTCTTCTAATATATTTATCATAATCATATTAATTATTATATATATCATGTTGGACAATCGGTCAACCGCTTCCTTGCTCCTTTCCCGACTTCGCGCGCGCCGAGCGAGACCGCTTACCCGGCAGCCCGGGCCGGAAGAAGCAGCTTGGCTTGCACTACCGGCAAGCGGAGCGAGGAAAAAGTCAAGATACGACCCCAAGGAAGAAGGGGCTGAGCGAGACCGCTTACCCGGCAGCCCGGGCCGGAAGAAGCAGCTTGGCTTGCACTACCGGCAAGCGGAGCGAGGAAAAAGTCAAGATACGACCCCAAGGAAGAAGGGGCTTGGCTTGTACCGCCGGCAAGCGGAGCGAGGAAAAAGTGAAGATGCGACCCAAGAGACAACACTGTCAAGCAAAGCGAGGAAAAAGTCAAGATACGACCCCAAGGAGACCCCAAGGAAGACGCGACCCCAAGGAAGACGACCCCAAGGAAGAAGGGGCTAGCAAAGCGAGGAAAAAATCAAGATACGACCCCGAGGAAAGTTTCTTTTCCCCTCCAAGGCTTCGCGCGCGCCGAGCGAGACCGCTACCCGGCGGCCCGGGCCGGAAGAAGCAGCTTGGCTTGCACCGCTGGCAAGCAAAGCGAGGAAAAAATCAAGATACGACCCCGAGGACGACCCCGAGGATTAGCCTGTGTGGTGGGTGTTCTTCTCGATGACCGAGCCCGGCATGATGCTCACGCTGGGGTGGATGACGCTCCCCTCCCCGATGACGGTGCGGTGCCCCACCACGGAATCGGAGAGGAGCGACGCTCCCCTGCCTATCTCCGCCTCCCACCCCACGATGGCGTCCATGAGATGGGCGTCCTTGCCGATGTAGCCGTCCCCCCACTTGATGCCCCGGTAGAGCACCGCCCCCTCGTCGATGACCGTGCGGTCCCCCACCACCAGGGGGCCGAAGAGCTTGGCCCCCCTCTTAACCAGGCAGTGCGTTCCGATGCAGATAGGGCCCACCATGACCACGTCCTCCTCGATCACGGTCTCGTCCCCTATCCACACGTCGTCCCCTATCCTCACGCCGGGTATCCTGATCTTGACCTTGCCGGTGAGGGCGTCGAAATTGCCCGCCTTGTATTCCTCCAGGCTTCCCACGTCGTTCCAGTAATCGTCGTGCCGGTAACCGTAGAAGGGCACTCCCTCCTCGAGAAAGCGCGGGAAGAGCTGTGAGCCGAAATCGTAGAAGCCCCGCGGTATCATCTCCAGCACCTCCGGCTCGAACACGTATATGCCGCTGTTGGCGAGGTGGCTGCGTGCCTCTTCCCGGGAGGGCTTTTCCTGGAAGGCCACGATACGGGAGTCTTCCTCCATGATCACCACCCCGTACTTGGAGGGATCGCTTACCGGCGTCACCACTATGGTGGCGATGGCGCAGTGCCCGGCGTGGAAGGCCATGAGCGAGGTCAGGTCCAGGTCGGTGAGGGCGTCGCCGCTGATCACCAGGAACCTCTCGCCGCCCAACTCCCGCTCCAGGTTCTTGACGCCGCCGGCGGTCCCCAGGAGCTTCTCCTCGTAGGAATAGGTTATGGAAAGGCCCCACCTGGAGCCGTCGCCGAAATGCCCGGTGATCACGTCGGGGTGGTAGTGAAGGTTCACGTAAAGCTCGTCGAAGCCGTGGCGCGCGAGCAGCTCAACGATATGCTCCATCACCGGGCGGTTGACGATGGGCACCATGGGCTTGGAGATCTCCTCCGTGAGGGGTCGCAGACGCGTGCCCAACCCGGCCGCAAGTATCATCGCCTTCATACAGCTCAAGCCTTTCTCGCGCCGCTACGGTCGCCTAATAAGTTACGCCACGCGGCGGCGGCGCGCAACGTGGCCCCCTGAGCTTAAAAAGAGCCCCGGCTGTCTTTTCCTCGGTTCTCTTCCATCTCCTTCGCTTTCGGAGACGGGGCGCAGCGCCTTATCACACAGTTCGAACATTAGGAGATCGCTCTTTTTCTCTTGTCGAATCTGGTGATCCCGCCGGGACGATGGCGTGGCCCCCGGCCTCTTCAACCTGGAAAGCGCCCGGCAAGACGATAAGTCACCCCCTTAACCCCTCTGCAAAAAATGGAGTGCTGGCGACGGCAATGGGCTTGAAGCGAATACTGCATCGACGCATGGCCCAACTCGCCCTTGCGCTTCCGGCTCTCACTGCTGAGATAAAAATGGAACGTGAAGATTATCCAAAGTGGCGCCCGCGAAAAAGCTCGTCGTTGAGGCGTGGCAATCCATCGAACATGGCCAACCAACCAGATTGTCCACGCTTTTTGGCCAAGAGCCATATTTCCAACCAGCGGTCTTATCCCAGGAGCTCGCGCAGGCTCCTCTCGTAGGGCGGCCGCGCCACGCCCCTCTCGGTGATGATGGCGGTTATGAGCTCGGCGGGGGTGACGTCGAAAGCGAAATTCCGGGCCCGCGCCCCTGCGGGAGCGATGGCCGTGCCGGCCAGGGTGGTGACCTCCGTCTCGTCCCTCTCCTCGATGGGTATGGCGCCGCCGTCGGGGGACTCCATATCCAGCGTGGAGATGGGCGCCGCGATGTAGAAGGGTATGCCGTGGCGGGCTGCCAGCACCGCGAGGGTGTAGGTGCCTATCTTGTTGGCGCTGTCGCCGTTGGCCGCCACCCGGTCGGCCCCGGTGACCACCGCGTCCACCTCCCCCCTGGACATGAGGTGGCCGGCCATGTTGTCGCAGATGAGGGACATGGGGATGCCCTCACGCATGAGCTCCCAGGCGGTGAGGCGTGCTCCCTGGAGGAGAGGTCGCGTCTCGTCCACCCAGACGTGCGCGATCCTGCCCCGGCGGAAAGCGGTCTTTATCACCCCCAAGGCCGTTCCGTAGGAATAGGTCGCGAGCCCTCCGGCGTTGCAGTGGGTGAGCGCGCGGCAATCCGGCGGCAGAAGGTCCGCCCCCCATTCGCCGATGGCGTGATCCGCGGCGTCCTGTTCCGCCGCGATCCTGTCCGCCTCGGCAAGAAGAGAGTCCCGCAAGCTTTCCCTGGGCGCGTTCCGCGCCACCGCGCGCATGCGCTCCACCGCCCAGGCAAGGTTCACCGCCGTGGGGCGCGTGGCCTTGAGCTCACGGCAGGCCTGGTCGACCTCCCCCAGCGGATCCTCCGCGCCCGCCGCCAGCGCTGTCCCGTAGGCCGCCGCTATGCCTATGGCCGGCGCTCCCCGAACCCGCATGGTCCTTATGGCTTCCGCGACCTCCCGCCAATCCGAGAGCTCCAGGTAGGCCTCCTCGGCCGGAAGCCGCGTCTGGTCCAGCATCAGGACCTTGCCTTCGCGCCATTCCACAGCCCTGAAAACCCCATTCCCAGCCAAAACCGGTGCCACCTCCGCCATATTCTTCCACCCAGATCGCCGACAGAGCGTTCTCGCCCGTCAGCTTCCGGCCAAGGACAACCGCAGGTTTTCAGGTTCCCATCTCCCAGGAGGAGAGGTATTTCTCCTGTTCGCGGGTGAGGGTATCGATCTCTATTCCCATGGAGGCCAGCTTGAGGCGCGCGATCTCGCGGTCCAGCTCCTCCGGAACGTCGTAGACCACCTTCTCCAGGTAGCGGTGGCTCTCCTTGACGTACTCCACCACCAGGGCTTGGTTGGCGAAGGACATGTCCATCACCGAGGCGGGATGCCCCTCCGCGGCCGCCAGGTTGACCAGCCTCCCGTCGGCGAGGAGGTAGATGCGGCGCCCGTCCTTGAGCAGGAACTCCTCCACGTTCTCCCGCACCCGTCGCCTTCCGCGGGACATCTTCTCCAGGGCGGGGATGTCTATCTCCACGTTGAAATGCCCGGAGTTGCAGAGCACCGCGCCGTCCTTCATGCGGCGGAAGTGCTCCGCGCGCAGCACGTGGATATCGCCGGTCACGGTCACGAAGAGGTCTCCCTTCTCCGCCGCCGCCGCGCCTCCCGTTACCTCGAAGCCCTCCATCACCGCCTCCAGGGCGCGCAGGGGGTCCGTCTCCACCACGGTCACGTGCGCCCCCAGGCCGCGGGCGCGCGAGGCCACTCCCCTACCGCACATGCCGTAGCCGAAGACCACCACCCTCCTTCCCGCCAGCAGGATATTCGTGGCGCGCAGCACTCCGTCCAGGGTGGATTGCCCGGTGCCGAAGCGGTTGTCGAAGAGGTGCTTGGTCATGGCGTTGTTCACCGCGATCACCGGGTAGAGCAGGACTCCCGCCTCCGCCATGGCCTTGAGGCGGATGACCCCGGTAGTGGTCTCCTCCGCCCCCGCCCACACCTTTTCCGCCTGCTCCCTGCGCTCCGCGTGCAGGGTGGATATGAGGTCCGCCCCGTCGTCCATGGTCACGTGCGGCTGGGTGTCCAGCACGGCGTTGATGTGGGAGTAATAGGTCTTCTTGTTCTCTCCCCTCACCGAGAAGACGGGTATCTTGTGGTGCTTCACCAGCGAGGCGGCCACGTCGTCCTGGGTGGAGAGGGGGTTGGAGGCGCACAGCGCCACCTTCGCGCCCCCCGCCTTAAGGGTGATCATGAGGTTGGCGGTCTCGGTGGTGACGTGGAGGCAGGCGCCGACACGCATGCCCTTCAAAGGCTTATCCTTGGAGAACCGCTCCCGGATCATGCGCAGCACCGGCATGTCCCGCTCCGCCCACTCTATGCGCAGGCGCCCCTCCTGCGCCAGGGAGAGGTCCTTGACGTCGTATTCCATCTTAGGCTCCTTGATCTTTTCTCCGTTTTTCTCCGAGTCCGACGCCAGAAGTATAAAGGCTAGCCCCCTGGTGCGTCCAATCAGCGGAACGGGGGACGCCTCGGCGAACGGCCGAGAGGCTCCTCCGCCGTGATTCCCCTTCGTGCACTGGGAACGGGCCACCCGGGCACGAGCGCCGCGAAAATCAAGCAGGGGCGAAACGCGGCTTTTGAGTGGGGAATTTTATAACGCGCCTTTTCACGACGCCGCCATACGATCGCTAACGGTCAGACCCGCTCCCGCCGGTGATCCAGGGTGTCCTTTAAGGTCTTCTCCGGCGGGGTCTCGGGGCTTTCAGCCTCGGCGGCCTTGAGCCCGGATTCCATGCGACGGGTCAGACCCGCTCCCGCCGGTGATCAGGGTGTCCTTTAAGGTCTTCTTCAGCGGGATCTCGGTGCTTTCAGCCTTGGCGGCCTTGATCCCGGAGTCCACCCGCCGTGTCAGACCCGCTCCCGCCGGTAATCCAGGGTGTCCTTCAAGGTCTTCTCCGGCGGGATCTCGGGGCTTTCAGCCTCGGCGGCCTTGAGCCCGGATTCCATGCGACGGGTCAGACCCGCTCCCGCCGGTGATCCAGGGTGTCCTTTAGGGTCTTCTCCAGCGGGATCTCGGGGCTCCACCCCGTTGCGGCCTTTTGCCGGAGTCCACGCGCCGTGTCAGACCCGCTCCCGCCAGTAATCCAGGGTGTCCTTTAGGGTCTTCTCCAGCGGGATCTCGGGGCTCCACCCCGTTGCGGCCTTGAACTTGCTGCAGTCGCAGACCAGGAGCTCAACGTCGGAAGGCCGCATACGCTCGGGCACCGGCCTGATCTCGATGTCGAGGTGGGTGAAGGAGAGCAGCATGTCCAGCATCTCTTTTATGGTCACCGCGCGGCCGGACCCGATGTTGTAGACCTCCCCCGCCTCCCCCTTCTCCAGGGAGAGCCAGTAGGCCTTGACCATGTCCCTCACGTCGGTGAAATCACGGCGCGCGTTGAGGTTGCCCACCTCGATGACGGGTTCCTTCTTCCCCTTCTCGATCTCGGCGATCTGCTTGGCGAAATTGCTGGTCACGAAGACATGCCCCCGACGGGGCCCCTCGTGGTTGAAGGCGCGGGTGCGCACGGCGTAGATGCCGTAGCTGCGGTGGTACTGGTATGCCAGCATGTCCTGGGCCACCTTGCTCACCGCGTAGGGGGAAAGCGGGCGCAGGGGGTTTTCCTCGCTTATGGGCGTCTCGTGCTCGAAGACGAGGCCGTACTCCTCGCTGGATCCCGCCACCTGGATGCGCGTGTCCAGGCCCAGGTCGCGGATGGATTCCAGCAGGTTGAGCTCGGAGATGATGTTGGTGGTGAGGGTCTCCGCGGGGGCCTTCCAGGAGGTGGGCACGAAGCTCTGCGCCGCCAGGTGAAAGATATAGTCCGGCCTGACCTCCTCCAGGGTCTTTTTCACCGCCACGTTGTCCCGCAGGTCGCAGTCGAGGATATGAATGTGGTCGAGGATCCCCTCCACGTTGTCCATGCGCGAGCGCCAGCGCACGGTGCCGAAGACCTCCACGCCGCCCCTGTCCAGGGCGTATTCCGCCAGGTGGCTTCCCACGAAACCAGTTATTCCCGTGATGAGTATCCTCAAGATGCCCTCCTTGTCCCGGCCTTATATTCCTGCTTCCTTCCGAACCCGGGCTTCGCGTGCCCGTATCAACTTGGCGCGCCGCCGTCATCCGTTCATTATGCCTGTACGCCCCCGAGTTTTCCAGGCTTACGCGGCCCGGAAACGGCGGGTGCCCTTCCATGACATGCTCCTCCTTGCATGAACCCGCATAGGGGTTCGGAGCCATGCCTGTATGGCGCGCATGTCCCGGGGCGATCCGGCACAAGCCCATGTGCCGCCACGACGTTCTGGTCTTGGTCTCCGCCAACGCACACCATGTATGCATGCCAGGCGCACGGCCTCCCTAGTTGGTGAGAAAACGCAGCATGGACGGGGGGATATCGTTGCCCGGCCATACCCGGATACCGTACCTGAGCTCGTTGTCGTCCCCGACTTTTATCCCGCCCCCGATCACCGCCTGGTCGGAGACGTGTACCCGCTCCCCTATCTCGACCCCCGCGGAGATCGCGCACTGCCGCAGCACGCTGTCGGACCCCACCTTGCAGCCCTCGTGCAGCACCGCTCCCTCGAGATAGGCTCCCTCCTCCACCACGCATCCGGGCCCGAGGACGCAGTTGCTGGACACCGTGGCGTGGGGTGCTATCCTGCACCCTTCGCCGATGACCGTGGGGCCGAACACCGAGGCCTCCGGGGAGATGTCCGCGTCTCCCTCCACCCATACCGAGGGCCTAACCATCTCCCCCCGGAACTCGAAGGGCAGGGCGCGTCGCAGGATATCCCTGTGGGCCTGCAGGTACTTGGCCGGGGTGCCGATGTCCAGCCAGTAGGCGTCGCTGGGAAAACCATACATGAGCTCTCCGTCCTCGAGCAGCCCGGGGAAGAGCTGCCGCTCGAACGAGTAGCGTTCCCCCGCCGGAACGCGGTCCAGGACCTCCGGCTCCAGGACATAGGTGCCCGCGTTGATGAGGTCGGTGACCACCTGGTCCCAGCTCGGCTTCTCCAAGAACTCGCTGATGCGCCCCCTGCGGTCCAGGGGGACCAGCCCGTAGGCGGTGGGATCCTCCACCCGCGTGAGGTACAGGGTGGCCTTGCCACCCTTTTCGCGATGGTAGGCGATGAGGTTGGCGAGGTTGAGGTCGCTGAGTACGTCGCCGTTGAAGACCAGGAAGGTGCCCTCGATGTATCGCTCCACGTTCTTCACCGCCCCGCAGGTGTCAAGGGGCTCCTCCTCGGTGACGTAGGTGAGCTTCACCCCCAACGCGCTCCCGTCCCCGAAATACGAGGCGAAGACCTCGGGCTTGTAGGCGGTGGAGAGGATGATGTCGTTGACGCCATAACGCTTGCACAGCTCTATCTGGAACTCCAGGAAGGGACGGTTCATGAGGGGCAGCATGGGCTTGGGGACCGTGAGAGTAAGGGGGCGCAGCCTCGTCCCCTGCCCGCCTACCAGGATAACCGCCTGCATGCCAGACCTCCCTTCCTCCATAAAGCGGCCCTTTCCCGCCTGCGCCTTCGCCGGCGGGCTCCCAACAATATATAAAACGGCGGGGTGGCAGGCAAACCCGTCGCCCTGCGCTCACGTCGCCGCTATCCCATTCCGCCCTTGCCCTTTCCGGATGAACGGGAAATGTGGGGGAGTTTTCAGCCCGGGAAGCCCCGGGCGTGGACTGCGATCCCCCCCACTCCACCGTATAGACCTGGCCATGGCGTTTTTACGGATTGGACGAAGGGCCGTTTCCTCGCGAACCTCCGTCAGCCGTCGCGACACCCCCGGGGCCTCGTTTTATCTCATCCCTCCACCAGTCGAGCAAATCCCCGAGGGTCTGCTCCAGGCGACGCTTCGGCTCCCACCCGGTGACCGTGCGCATCCTCGCGTTGTCCCCCCTCAAGACCGGTATGTCCGCTACCCGGTACCTCTCCGGGTCCACGGTTACCTCTATGGATGCGTCGCTCAGGGAGAGCAGGATGTCCAGCAGCTCGGATATGGCGTGGTCCTCACCGGAGCAAACGTTGTAGGCCTCGCCAGGTTCTCCCTTGCGCAGCAGCTCCCAGTAGGCGCCCACCAGGTCGCGCACATCCGAGAAATCGCGCCTCGCCTCCAGGTTTCCCACCCTGATCACCGGCTCCCTCAGGCCCACCTCAGCCTCGGCGATCTGGCGCGCGAAATCCGACGCCACGAACTCCGGCGACTGGCCAGGACCGGTCATGTTGAAGGCGCGCGTGATCACCGTCTCTATCCCGTATGCCTGGTGACAGAAGATCGCGTGGTATTCCTGCATCACCTTGCTCAGGGCGTAAGGGCTTGCCGGGCGCAGGGGATGATCCTCCGCCACGGGCAGCTCGTCCTCCGCGACCTTGCCGTATTCCTCGGCCGAGCACGCCACGTGAACCCTTGCCTCGACGCCGGCTTTCAGCAGGGCATCGATGAGGTTGGACTGGCCCAGCAAAGCTATGCGGTAGGTGAGGTCGGGGTCTTCCCACGAGCGGCGGACCGAGCTCTGGGCCGCGAGGTGGAAGACGTAGTCGGGGCGGAACCCCTCAACCACATGAAACACGGCGGCAGTGTCAAGGATATCGCACACGCCGTAGGCGCACCGTTCCCAGGGTCCCCCGGGGCGGGGCCCTCCCAAGTCCAGCCCCAACACCTCGGCCCCGGCCTCATCGGCCAGGTAGGCGGCGAGATGCCGCCCCACGAAGCCGTCCGCCCCGGTGATGAGGACCCTCGTGGCCGTCAACGCTTCCTCCCCATGCTGGAAAGCGCTTCCCCCTTCATGGCTTTATCGAGTCCTTCCCACCTCTTCCGCCCCGGGAGCTTGTGGCATGGAGGCGCTGCGCTTGGTTGCGGACCATGTGGAGCTCCCGGCGATCTCGAAGGAGTCCAGGGGCAGGGAGAGTCAAACAGGGGAGTCACGGAGAGCTCCTCTTGGCGATCATGTCCGCGATGAGGCCGAGGACCAGGATCTGCAGGCCTCCCAGCACCAGGATCACCGTGCTGGGGGTGACCCTCCAGCTGTAACGCACCACGTCGGCGACGAGTTTTCCCGTCCCCGTGAGGAGCAGGAGCATGGCCAGGGGCAGAAATATCTTCAGCGGGCTGAACCAGGTGATAGTGCGGAAGATGGTCATGAGGTAGTTCCCGGTGTCCTTTATGGGGTGGAAGGTCGACCTTCCCTTGCGCGGATAATAATCGATGGGCACGTACTTCACCGGGTGCCCATTGGTGAGGAAGGCCAGGGTGATGGTGCTCACCCACGAATGCCCGTTGGGGAGCATGTGCAGGTAGGGCAAAGCCGTCTCCCTGCGGATAGCCCTCATGCCCGAGTTGAGGTCCGGGATCTTCGAGCCGCTGATGAACTCGGCCAGCTTGCGGATAAAGAACTTGGCGGGCACACGAAGGAATTTCAGTGTCCCCGCCTCCCTGGTCCTCGCCCCCACCACCATCTCGCATTCGTCCAGGGCTTCCACCAGTTGTGGGATGTCCTTCATCGGATAGGTGCCGTCCCCGTCGGAGATCACCACGATGTCCCCGGCGGCATGCCTGAT
Organism: Actinomycetota bacterium; assembly: GCA_013178005.1. Classification (GTDB taxonomy): domain Bacteria; phylum Actinomycetota; class Geothermincolia; order Geothermincolales; family RBG-13-55-18; genus Solincola_B. The sequence continues at coordinate 134,683 of JABLXL010000001.1, read as the reverse complement.
GCCGGTGGAGCGCGCCGCCCCACCTCCCATGTTGTAGGGATGCCGGATGAGCCGCACCTCGGGGAATGAAGACGCGATCTCCGCCGTGCCATCGGTTGACCCGTCGTCCACCACGATGATCTCCCATTCCCAACCGGTTGAACGTAGGGTACCCACGGCATCCTTAAGATCCTCGAACAGGGCCTCTTCCTCATTGAAAACGGGAATAACCAAGCTGACCATAAAGCAATTCACCTGCAGTTCCATGCGTTCCGAATCTGGTAAACCAGCAAAATGATTTTATGTCCTCTTGGACTGCTAGGTCAAAACCATGGCCAGATCCGACGGCTGGGGATTGTGTCTAACATGCAGTGAGCCAGGAGATGATGCAACGTCTTGGTATGCGCTTTCCAGTTTGAAGCATGGTTGAGGGTCCACTCCATTATCCCGATAAACGCACAAGGTTTTGAATATTTAGGCGCAGCGATATATCCTTATCCCCAAATAGTAATGCTGCCGGGGAAATTAATATTAAACAAGGGGGCAGTTCCTTGAATGCATCGGAGAATAGCCCTATTGTGACCTTGGTGGGCACCCTTCCACCCCTGAAAGGCATCAGCCCATATTGCGCGGAGTACGCATTAAGACTGGCCAAGGACACAAAGGTTGAGTTCATCGGCTTTAAGAAACTATACCCTGAAAGGCTTTATCCGGGGGGCACCTCCTGCGAAGACCTTTACCCCATAGACCTCGACCACCCCAACCTCTCCATACGAAACATTCTTACTTGGTATAATCCGATAAGTTGGCTATGGGCGGGCCTGTCCATGAAAGGCGATATCGTTCATGTGCAATGGTGGTCCTACCCGTTGGCCCCGGTCTTTTTCGTTCTGCTTGCCGTTTCTAGATTGAGAAGGAAAAGGGTCTTTATGACAGTGCATAACGTCCACCCTCATGAGGGTGGACGCTTTGGCGACTTCCTCAATTCCCTGGTTTTCCCCCTTGCAGATAAGCTGATCGTGCATTCGGAGAAAAACAAGAAAGAATTGAGAGACTTCGGCTTCGATGAGAGAAAGATCATTGTCCTGCCCCACCACATTATCAGGAGAGACAGGATTAGAAAGGAGCATGCATCTCCGCCCAAAGAAGAGGCGAGAATTAAATCGGGAATCCCATTGAACGCCAAAGTGCTGTGCTTTTTCGGGAACATCCGCGCGTATAAAGGACTTGACAATCTGCTGTATGCGCTGGATAAGGTCCGCGAGAGCTTTCCGGATACTCTCTTGATAATCGCAGGACAGCCATGGGAGCCTTGGGATAAATACGAGCTCATCATAAAAGGGAAAGGCCTCGAGCCAAACCTGTTGACCAAACTGTATTATCTGCCTTTCCATGAGCTGGAGATCCTATTAAGGGCGTCCGACCTGGTTGTCTTCCCCTTTAAGGAACTGCATTCGGCTAGCGACTCCGTCTCTCTGGCGCTAGCCCTCGGGTGCAAAGTGCTTTGCACGGAGCATCTCGAAATGCCCTATGCGGAAGATCTGCTTTTCGCAGCCGATTCGCACCAAGAAGCAATAGCTGACAGTATAATCCGTTTTTTCCAAGACAACCTAGAGGAAGGTTCAAACATCAAACAGCGTGCGCCTAAAGAACTGGAGTCTGAGATGGAGTTTTCGCTGACGAGCGTCTATCAAGCATGATCGGAACCGCCACTGCGTATGGGATGTTTAACGATCTTATACAATACGCGACCTCCAAAGAAACGGCGTCAAGCCGCTATATGCACGCATACCTGGAAGGAAAAAATCATGGCAGCCGATATTCACCGATAATAAGATGAACTGTCACCAGAAGTCATCACCTCGAAAAATGATACGTAGCTACGCACTTCTCGCCCGCACTTATGGGCCGCGGGCTTTCCTGCTCAAGTCGATTAACGCCGTGTTGGTCAGACCCGGCAGGCGTTTGTTATTCGGGTCTTACTCGGAGAGCAATGAAGACAGAATCGTAGAGGCCTTGCTCGGAAGGAAGAAGGATGGCTTTTACGTTGACATCGGCGCCAACGATCCAAAGCGAGCGAACAACACCATGCGCTTCTACAAACGTGGTTGGTCCGGTATCGTGATCGAGCCCAACGAGTCATGTTGCTTGAGATTCCAGGCAGCGAGGCCACGAGATATCGTCCTCAATATAGGGATATCTCAGGTAGCCGGAAGGGGTTCCTTCTTTCGCTTCTTCCCGGACACCCGGTCTACGTTATCCAAAGAGTGCGCGGATAGGTTGGTCAAGAAGGGCTTCTGGCTGGTGAGCTCAAGCGAGATCGAGTTACAGCCGCTCGCGGACGTATTGAAGGAACACGCCGGAGGAAGAACGATAGACTTCATGTCAATTGATACAGAGGGTTATGATAAACAGGTTCTTTTAAGCAACGATTGGGAACGCTTTCGCCCTTCGGTTATCTGCGTTGAGTCAGGCGACGAAAGCGTAACCCGACTCTTGTCGGATCTTGGCTATCTAAAGGTCGCGACGACGAAGGACAATAGTATATACATGCAAGAGGAGCGATATGAGCAAAGCCAGCGTCATTGTTCCCAGCTATCGTTCAGGAAAAAAACTCATTGATTGCATCGCTTCTATCCTGGAAAGCAAGGAGGCGCCTGACTTCGACATATGGATCGTCGATAGCTCCGAGGAAGACCTGGAACCAACCCTGGGAAATCTCCTCAAAGATGAAAGGCTTCACCTCGTAAAGGGCGGCAGAAGGCTTTTCCCGGGTGAGGCCAGGGACCTGGGAGCGAGAACATCCAGTGGAGATATATTGGTTTTCACAGACGCGGACTGTGTGGCCACTCCCTTGTGGCTGAAAAACATCGTCGAGGGACTGATTGATAGCGGCGGAGATGCTTGCGGCGGCCCCATAGAAAACGGCACTCCTAATAGCTATATCGGAACCGTGGAATATCTTTCAGAGTTCAGTGGCTTCACTCCCCGTAGCCCCGAACGGAAGGATCGTTTCGTGCCCACCTGCAATATGGCCATATATCGCTCAAGCTACTTTGAGGTGGGGGGATTTCCATTCGATCGGGAAAAGGGTTCAGACGTAGCTTTTGGCAGGAAACTCACGGATGCGGGAAAGGATATATACTTTATCAGTAAGCCCGTCATCAGGCACATAAACCGCACTTCCAGCATGGATTATGTTCGCAACCAGTTTCGCCTGGGTAAAGGGTTTGCCGCAAATCTAACGAGCGGGATCATGTCTTTTTCCTGGGTATCAACAAACCCGCTCACGTTGTCGTTTTTTCTCGCCGCGGTATTTCCCGCAAGACTGGGGCGCATCTCATCAAGGGCGTTGATCAATCGAGAACTTAAAGCGATAGGGCTTTTATATTACCTGCCAGGCCTGATGTTGGGGGCAGCCGGTTTTGCCACAGGTTGTCTTGCCTTTTTCTTAAGCGAAAAGAGGCGCCGTTTTAAGCGGGGGAGAGGATGAGACCTTTACTTACCCCATTTCTCAGGAGGAGGCGCAACAAGATTTCCGCGAGGTATGCATTCGGGGACATACTCGATCTGGGATGCGGATGCGGAGAATCGCTGGCTTTCATTAAAAACCGGGGTAGATACCTGGGAATCGACAGGGAGCCATATTCCTTCGAGGGACTGCCTCCAGGGACGGATACCAGCAACGCCACTTTTATCCTCTGCGACCTCGACAACCCGGATATACCGATCAACGGCTTATTCGACTCGGTGCTGCTTGTGGCGGTCATGGAACACTTGGAGAACCATGCGAAATTGCTGCAATGGGTGCGCGGCGTTATCAAGCCCGGCGGAAACCTGATAATAACGACTCCCCCACCGTACGCCGCAGCGGTTCATGTCCTTCTGGCGCGCATCGGTTTGACCCATAAAGACGCGGTGAGCCAACACCATTGCTTTTTCGACAAGGAGGACATGTCCGCCCTGCTTTCTTCCGCTGGCTTCGATATTAAGCTGTATAAGAGATTCGAATTCGGGCTTAACCAGCTCTTTGTGTGCCAGCCCAGATTGCAGTGATGTCGGCCAGTAGCGAAAAAGGGGGGACTTCTATACCAAACCTATCCGAGCCCGCGTAAAACCCAATTTCAAGAAATCCAAGATATCCAATTGGCTTGGTTTGACTTGCGGGCGATTTGCCGTAACCTATATAACGAATGACGTACCGGGCAACCCGTACAACGAGCTATATTTATGGGCACTAATCATGAATAACGCAAGAAAGAACCGGGAATATAGCCGATCGACCATCATATTTATGACCTTGGTGATCGTGCTTCTTGTTCTTGGCTATATCCCGCTTGGGATACTGCTGGATAGACAGGACATGGTTGTGCAATATGAGCTGAACCTCGGCAAGCAATACGACGTGCCGGGCGAGAACATGACGCCGGTGGAGGCCTTTGACGTCGCTCAATTGGAGGGAAACCGGGGCATGATATTCACCGGCCTGCCGTTGGAGCGGCGCTACACGGAGCTCATTGTGGACGCACAGGGCGTTGACCCGGCGAGAATCGAGGTGACGGCCGAGTATTTAGGCGACCCTCAACAACTATGGATGCACCTTGGCGGGCTCTATGACAAAGCCGCTTATTCCATTCCTCTTGACATCGCACCCCTTCAAGACGGGAACTGGCTGATAACTGACGAAGGGGACTTTTCCTTGTACCAAAGAGAGCAACGGTTCTCAGGCACGGAGCAACTCTTCAGCTCGACAGCCGCAGAGAGCGAGGACATCGCGTTGGCGGGAATAAGTCCAGGGGATGCCTACTCCCTTTTTCTTCAGGGAAAGAGGTGCCAGGTGAGGGAGCTGCTCGGAATGCCCATCAGAGGCGAGCATGAGCTGGAGCTGATAGTGAACACGGGATCCCTTCACATGGAAATCATGAAACGAGACCTCAACAGGACCACTGGAAGCGATGACGTAAACGTGACGTTGAAAAAGGGCGGGTCAACGATCTATTCGGGCATTATCCCGGATGACGGAAATGTGTATGAAGACGCCATTATCTCCGCAGAGGAGATAGGGGTTTCAACGGATCTTGATAACCTCGAAAAAGGCTCCTATACCCTTACGATCGAGCCTCGCCTAGGAGGAGATGACTTCATAATCTCGTCGATAATAACGGACGCCCCAAAGGCCGTGATCAAGGACAATGTGTTCCTCTTCGATCCACGGGAAACGGGGCCGGAACAGATCATTCCCGCCATAGAGGCGATGACCATATACCTGGATTCGCCGCCGGGGATACTCACAGCGAGAACATGGCACCCCATTGTTCGAAGGACCATCTCCCTAGGAGCCACCGATCTGCTCACACTCAAAGCCGCGGGCCCAGGAGCCCCTTTTCAATCAGGGTCCGTCACGCTTGAGGGCGGGGAGAAAGAGCTGCGACTCGGAAACCCCGGCAGCATCATCCTCCAGTACCTTGGAGGGGGCTTCTCCTTTTCAAGGGATGCCGTTTTTAACCCTTCCTACCCTCGTTTTAAGCCGATCATCGGCATGCAAACCATAGATACACCATTGGCCCTGACGCGTTTCTACCGGCCTCCATCAACGGAAGGCTCCGTGAAAAAGTTTACGCGTTCCTTGCCGCTCGAGGGCATTTCCTTTCCGGGAGGAAAGATAAAAATCATCCTTGAGAAAACAGGCGAGGGGGAGGTGTACCTCACCCACTTGAGGCTTTTCATGGTCGAGTAAAATCGGATCTGAGGGGATAAAAGGCGGCGATAATGGCGCTTGTAATATCTTCATTCGTTGCTTTGTCCTGGATTTCATGGATTTCAGCGCTGCTTGGCTTATTCCATCCATGGCTCAATTTCTTGTTAGCTCTTGTCGTTATGGCGATAGCCCTGCGCTTCCTCTTGCCCGTCATCCGCATGCCCTCTTGTTTTGGCGCAGGCGGGGGGAAATTGCCTTTATACATAGCGATTATCCTCATCATCGCCGTCTCGTTCCTCAATTATTTCCTCTTTCACGATTCCTTGTCCGGCTATCGCGATGAGGGCATCTATGCCAACGATGCGGTCTACCTCGCGCATCATGGCAATCTGCCGTTCCCGAGGTTTCACGGTTACGACACGAGACTTTTCTTGAATACGGCATGGAACGCTGAACTGTATGGTTTGTTTGGCTATTCCGGGATGAAGCTCTGCAATGTAATCCCTTTCGCGATCGCTCTCGCGTGCGTTTTCGCGATGGTGAGCGATCTCTCCCGGAGCCGGTGGGCGGGGCTGTTTGCCATCGCTCTTATCTCCCTTTCTTATCCTTTTCTCTGGTACGCTCGCCGCACCAACAACGAGATCTTTTTCTTCTCCACCGTCTGGATCCCGATATATCTCTTCTTTAAATGTCTTAAGCTCACAAGATCGTTCCGTGTCGATTTCTCCCTTTACATGGTGTCTATACCCCTGCCCGCCTTCATCAGGCCTGAAGGGCTGCTGGTGCTTGCTTTGGGGATAATAGGCGCGATATACATTTTCTTGCGCCACGCCTTGGGAGGCCAGGTCTACCCCTTGCTCGCTTTCCTGCTGCTGTCTGCCCTCTTGCTCGCCAGCCTATGGGGAGGGTATGAACTCATGAAGACCAAGTACGGCGACCAGTTCCTCGCCCCCAAGACCGCGGGGAGTGGCTCCACGGCGCAGCAAGCCTTGTCCGCAGCCAAACACGTTGACGTGCCAACTCTTTACGAGAACAAACCGGCTTACACCACCGCAGCCATGATAAGATTCGGGTTCTTTCCGGCCTTGCTTCTTATCATCCCATTTCTCATTTATCTTGTGGCCTTCAGAGAAACCAGGCCCTTTGGAATATTCCTTGTGTTGGTTGCCATGCCTTTCGCTTATTTTTATTTCAACCCGAATATATCCTTCGACTTTCCTTGGTTCTTAAGAAGATTTGTCGCGGTGCTTTTACCCCTGGCGTTTATCTCCTTTTCGTTCATCGCCTTCAGGTTGGGTAAGATCGCCGGTATCGCCATCTCCGCCATCTATCTTTCGTTGACCCTTTTCATATCCGCTCCCGTGATCTTTCACCAGGATCACAGAAACGTCATCCGCCACATGGACGAGATCGTCGCGACCATACCAAGTGACAGCAAAATACTGGTGGACAGGTATACCTTAGGGGATTTCACTCTATCAGGACCTCTATTTTTCGTATACGACAGGGACGCCGGACAGGTGACGCCGTGGAAACCGGTTTCCCTGAGCTTGGTCGGGGAACACAGGACCGCGTACCTCATAACCAACGCGGAAAACTGGCGAAAAGCGTTTCGAGGAGGTCAGAATATTTTCGATGAAAGCGTAAACATCGATAACCTGGAGATCGTTAAAGAAATCCTGGTTCCAGTCTGCTACCTCAAGCCTACGTGCGAATTCCAACGCGCCGGAAATGTGGACACCTGGGTATCGATGGACTACCGTTTAGCCCTTTCGAATATCGAGATCCCCAGGAAGAAAATCCTCGATGAGTACAGAGTGATCATCATCCGCCTTGAGCTTTCCGCTTCATCCGAGGTCGAACCGGAAGGAGAGACAGGTTGAGGGTCACGTGGATTCACGGTGTTGAGAAGTTGCGCGGAACGAGCATGGCCAAGTGGGTCGAAAGCTTGTTTACCGCCATCATGGGTCTCCTTGCAAACGAAAACATACAGATCGATATCGACGAGTTGAACGGCATTTCCGTCCCCTTCTTAAAGGGGATATGCAACCGTTATGTTTTATATTCCGCTCATGCGCTCGGGCTTAGAGCGGATCTTTTCCATATTCAAGACCACGCTAACGCGCATCTTGTGCCCTTACTGCCTAAAGCTTCCCCCAAGATCGTGACCGTCCACGATATTTTCCCTTTGACGAGGCCACTTTATGACTTCAGAACCTATCCCTTTCGGGCGCTCAACGTCCCCGGGATAATCAAGGCCGACAGAATTATATCGGTTTCAGAATACATGAAAGCCCAGATTTCAAAAAAGCTCGGTTATCCTTCCGAAAGAATACGAGTGGCCTATTGCGGCGTTGACCACAGCTTGTACCGACCCACCGCATGCGACAAGAAACTCCTAGAAAAATATGGTATGATAACAGGGGCAAGGTATTTGCTATACGTGGGATCGGAGATCCCGCGCAAGAATTTTCCCGCCGTTCTCAGGCTGCTCAAACGCCTCTCCGCGAAACACAAAGACCTTTTCCTTATGAAAGTGGGCCACCCCGGGACTAAAAACTCCAGGGAGGCCTCCATGCGCGAGCTGGAACGATTGGGCTTGAGGGATCGAGTCATATTCTGTGGCTATGTGCCGGAGGCCGAGTTGCCGGCAATATACTCCGGAGCGGCAGCCCTGGTCGCGCCCAGCTTCTACGAAGGAGGCAGCGGCATGCACGTGATCGAGGCCATGGCATGCGGATGCCCCGTGGTCGCTTCGGGAATACCACAGGCAAGGGAACTCTGCGGGGGGGCGGCTTTGCATTGCGATCCCCATGACGAAGAAGAACTCTTGGAGAAAACAGCGATTCTGATCGAAAACGAAGCTTTCAGGAGCGCGATGATAGAAAAAGGGTTAAAGAGAGCGGCCGAATTCAGTTGGGAAAAGTCGGCGTTGCTGCATGTTGAGCTATATCGCGACCTGGTAGGGTAACCACCAACATGCCTTTTCGCCTCGATCCGCACATGCCCATGGGGTAAAGCGCTTTCTTTGACAGGAGTTTCCGAGATAGCCGGGCTGCTCTCTACAAAATGCCTGCATAGGATGGGTATCAGCGGGCAAGAGACTGTAAGACCCCACGCTTGTTCACCTGGTACCCCAGGGCCCTTAGGACTTCGGCCTGGGTCTTCGTGGGCATCTCCAGCTTGCGCACCGGCGTTCTCCCCTTGTCGGCGATGGAGAGCACGGAATGGAGATGGCGCATGTCCTCCATGACGTCTTTGGCCGTGCGCTTCACCCCGGCTTCTGCCAGCTTCTTCTCCAGCCTGCGCAGGTAGGCGAGGGCGGCCACGCAGCAGAAAAGGTGGCAGCGTATCTTGGAATCCGTGAAGTGCCTGATGGGCTGCACCCCCACCAGGTCGCAGTCCTTGGAGAGGCGGAAGGCGTCCTCCACCTCCCACCTTGCGAGCGAGGCCTCTATGATCTCCTCCGTGGTCCAGTCAGTGTTGTCGGTTACGATCATGTTCTTGCCGAAGAGGGCCTGCCTCCTCTCGGTTGCATGCTGGTTCTTCCTGAACTCCATGGCAAGGCCCTCGGGGGTTTTCTCCAAGGAGACCTCGTAGAGATGGGTCGGCAGGTGCAGCCTCTCGCAGAGCCTGGCGTACCTCTCGAGCACCTTCCTCTCGTCTCGCCAGTGGGGAGCGCCCTCGCGCACCAGGGCGCGCATGGAAAGGAGCTCCTCCCTCATCTGGGCTAGCTTCTCTGAAAAGACGTGTTCCTGCTTCCTGGCGGTTCGCGGGTTGTAGGTCAGCACCACCGCCCGCTCCTTGCCCCAGAAGGTCCCGGTGGTGCGGTAGGCGGAAAGCCTCTCTTCCTCCCTCCCCTCTCCGCAAAGCCTCCGGTTCCTGCCCGTGGCCGCTGGCGCGTAGCGCGAGAGGGGGATGCGGGCGAGCTCCGGGGCGTAGGCGAGGGAGTAGGTGGTTACGAAGTGTATCCTTCTGTGTTCGTCGATCACCGCGTAGTTGGCGTCTGCGTTCATGCCCTTGTCCATGACCACGGTGAGCCTCTCCTTGGTGCCCGCAAGCCCCTCGAGAACGCGGGCGAACTCCTCTAGCACCTGGGAAAACAGGCGGGAGTCGTGCAGGTTCCCGGGGTAGGCGCACCACCACAAGGGGAGGCCTGACTCCCGCTCCGCAAGAAGCCCCAGGCCCACCTGCCTTAAGTGATGCTTCCCCTCCTTGTTGTGGCCCCTTCTAGCCAGATCTGAGGGGGTATGGGTGGCCATGTAGGTGTAGTAGTTGGTGGTGTCCAGGAGCAGGCAGTCGGCCCGAGGTCTTTCCAGCTCGGCGATCCTTTGGAAGAAGCGCCGGCTGATCTCCGCCAGGTCCTCCTCGCTCACCCGCTCCCACCTCTCCCAGTAGCGCTGGCTTGAGAGCCTGGATACATCTGTGGGCCTTATCTGCTGCACCGCCGTCTTTTCGTACCACTCCGCAAGGGCGCGCTTGCTTTTCGCCTCCACCATGCGGTTCAAGACGGCGTAGAGGAAGTACTCGCCCACGCTTAGGCCTTCCTCCCTGCCCCCCCTTCCCACCACGGCATTCACTATCCCCGCCAGGTCCACGTCCTCATCCATGAGGTTGGCCACAAAGAGCGCCCCGAACTCCTCCACCCGGAGCTTTATCTCTTCCGTAAGCTCTCCCTTGGCCAGGGCGGCCACCTTCTCGGGCGAGCCCACATACACCTGGGAGACCACCTTGGGTTTCCCGTCTACCCTGGCGATCTCCCGCACGTAGAGGTAGGGTCTTCCTCTCTTCTTCTTTATGTGGAAGTGAGCCATGTACACAATATATTTACATGTCAAGCACAATATGTGCCCCATTCAATTGCTACCTGGGCTTTTATCCCGGTTGATAATCGCTACCTGTGGGGTCTTATGTTTTCAGGCGCTTGGAAATGGCTTTTATGCTGGGGATTTACGGAGGAGAAAGGTGGTTGACTCGGAAACTCCTGTTTGACACCCTATGGCAAACACGGGAGGAGATTGGAAAGATCGAGCCGAGGAGAAATACCCGGGCAACCGGGATTGGTGGTCGGCGATCTCGCTTGCGCTATAATATGGGGCTGCTGGCCATGGCAAGAACCGATACGAGGATAAGGCGTTGAAGAAGCCGAACGGCATTTCAAACGATGAAGTGAACGTTGCTTTTATCTGCGCCGGAGACGCCGAGGATAGGCTTTTCTCGTCCGGCGTTTACTTCTACATGCTGAAAGCCCTACGCGAGAGCGGCTGCAAGGTAGCCAGCCTTGGCCCCGTGCAACCGTTTTACTTGACCCTGGGTAAGCATGCCTGCGCCTTTACCCGTGCCTTGCTTGGAAAGAACTATGATTTTCTTCATACATACCGCTTGAGCAAGGCATATGCACGCATCTTTCGTGAGAAGATCTTGAGCGGGAGTTTCGACATCGTGTTTGCGCAGGAAGCTTCAGCTGAAATTGCGTTCCTGGATATCGGTTTACCGATCGTATATGGGAGCGACGCAACATTCGCCCTCATGAAGGATTACTACCCCTTCTTTACCGATCTTCTTAAGATCTCAGCCAAGCGTAGCGACGCGATAGAGTCGATGGCGATAAGAAAGGCGGCCGCGCTTATCTACCCAACCGAATGGGCGTCGAGGTCAGCGGCGGAGGATTACGGGGCGGATGCCGCATCCATCAACATCATACCTTTCGGCCCGAATCTTGACGCGCTTCCCAGTCGCGGGCAGGCCTTGAAACCGAAAGATATGCAATGTTGCAACCTGCTCTTCATAGGGAGAAAGTGGGCAAGGAAGGGCGGCGATATCGCAATAGGCACATTTTTCGAACTGAAAAGGATGAACGTGCCGGCGCGACTCACCATCTGCGGATGCGTGCCTCCAGTCGCCTACGATCATCCAGACCTGTCCATAATACCTTCCCTTGACAAAAACGACGAGGAGCAACGCGCGAGGCTTTTCGAACTGTACAGCCAGGCTCATTTCCTCATCATGCCCAGCAGGGCGGAAACCGCGGGCTTCACCATAAGCGAGGCGGCCGCTTTTGGGCTGCCGGTCATCGCCGCCAGGACCGGAGGCATTCCGGATCTGGTTCAGGAAGGGGTTAATGGCTCCTCCTCCCGCTTGAAGCAGGAGGAGCGGAGTATGCCAGGCTTATACAATCTGTTTATTCAAACCGCGCGAAATATGACCTCTTGAGGATTGCATGCAGGGAGCGTTACGAGGAGCGATTGAACTGGAAGGCATGGGGAAGGGATGTGGTCGGTGTCTTCAACGCATGTCTTTCAGGGAGGTTAAGATCATAGAGGTTTGGCGTAAACCTTATCTTTATGGAGCATTATGCAAGGACGGCGGAAAACCGTTAACCGCTGTGGAATCATTCAGTCGCCTTGGACGAAAAAAGGAGGTGCGGGTCGAAGCCCTTTCAATGGTTGAGTTTAATTATAAGTCTGGCCTTGGCGGCGATATAATCGTCCCAGGCAATACTTATTCTTTAGCGATGAGCATCACGGCGATATTTTCACAAGGGGGTAGGAGCCTTGGACACGAGCAAAGGGAAGCCCCTGGTAATCTTGGGGGGCGGCGGTTTCGCCAGGGAAGTTGCCTGGTTAGTGGAGCTCATCAACCAGCGCGGAGAGGAGCGTTTTGAAATCGTCGGATTCTTGGTGCACGAAGATGAGGGAACGCGTGGAGAAATACGGGGGGCGCCCTTAGTGAAACCACATGAACTAACTCCGTATTTGCCCGATCTCTACGCGGTGGTTGCCATAGGCAACCCGCGGATACGCCAAAGAGCCATCTCCGAGGCCGAGGAATTGGGATGCAGGTTCGCGACCCTTATACATCCGGAAACCGCCTATGATCGTCAAAGCGTCACGATAGGCGAGGGATCGATAATATGTTGGGAGTGCACGCTTACCGTTGATATCACCATAGGCCGCCATGTGATAATCAACCTCGACTGCACCGTTGGCCATGACACGGTGATCGAGGATTGCGTCACCCTTTCTCCGGGATGCCATATATCGGGCAGGAACCGCATTGGAAAAGGCGTTTTTATGGGGGCCGGAGCCGTTACCATAGAGGAGATATCCATCGGCGATCACGCGATCGTGGGCGCGGGAGCGGTCGTAAACAGGGATGTGCCGGCTGGCGTAACGGTCGTAGGGGTTCCCGCGCGGGAAAAGGAACGCAGGACAAAATGAGATACGGTTCCCTATACAACAGAATCTCCGAAGCGCCTAGAACACTTGGGGGCAAATAAACGTGACCAGCATGCCTTCTCGCCATAAAAACAAAGGATCGGAAGCGCGAAGAAAGTCGAGCGAAAGGAAGGAGACGATAAAATATTACCGGCCGACCAGCGGCTGGGTTTCATTGGAGCTGCGCGAACTCTGGGAATACCGGGAGGTGATATATTTCCTCACCTGGCGCGACATCAAGGTCCGCTACAAACAGACCGTCCTTGGCGCACTCTGGGCCATTCTCCAGCCACTTATGGTGATGGTCATATTCACCATCATCTTCGGCAGGCTGCTCAAAGCCCCCAGCGACGACATCCCCTACCCGCTTTTCGCCTATTCGGCGTTGACCATATGGACTTTTTTCGCCAACGGGGTCACCCTCGCTTCCAACAGCATGGTCATGGAAGGGAACATGATCAAGAAGGTCTATTTCCCCAGGATGTCCATCCCCATCGCCTCTGTTGCCGCAGGGATGGTGGATTTCTGCATCGCCTTTGTCATCCTGGTGGGCATGATGATCTATTACGGCAAAACTCCCAGCATGGCGATCCTCACGTTGCCTCTCTTTATCATCCTGGCGGTCAGCGCCACTTTAGGCTTGGGCCTCTGGCTCGGAGCGTTGAACGTCATGTTCAGAGATGTCCGCTACCTGATACCCTTTCTGTTGCAGGTACTGCTATACGCTTCGCCGGTCGCGTATTCCTCCAATCTCATCGCAGATAAAGGAGCCTGGAACATCCTTTACGGCCTCAATCCCATGGCCGGCGTTATCATCGGTTTCAGGTGGGCCCTTTTAAAAACACCCATTGAGCAGCCGGTGATCCTGGCCACATCGGCAGCTGTCACGATTAGCCTGCTAATAACGGGGTCCTTTTTCTTCAAACGCGTCGAAAAGAACTTCGCTGACGTGGTATGAGGGGTCGAGCCATGAAGGATATAGCGGTTAAGGTCGAGGGGCTGGGCAAGAAGTACCACATCGGAAAGATAAAACCCGGCACCATGAACCTCAGAGAGGCTATATACCGCGGCATTAAGTCCCCCGCTCAGAAAGCATGGAACCTCCTCCAGGGCAAAGCACACGGCGCGGCGCGTCTCGAGGAGGAGATCTGGGCCCTGAGGGGAGTCGGGTTTGAGCTCGTAAAGGGCGATATACTGGGCATTATCGGCCACAATGGGGCGGGAAAGTCGACTCTCCTGAAGATATTGACGCATATAACGGAGCCCAGCGAAGGCCAGGTGATGATCAGGGGACGGGCTGGGGCCTTGCTGGAAGTGGGGACCGGCATACACCCCGAGCTGACGGGCAGGGAGAACATCTATCTCAACGGGTCGATCCTGGGAATGAAGCGGTCGGAGGTCAAGAGAAGATTCGACGAAATCGTCGAGTTCTCGGGTATCGAGAAGTTTCTCGATACTCCCATGAAACACTACTCCGACGGAATGAGGGTGAGGCTGGCATTCTCGGTCGCTGCGCACCTGGAACCGGAGATCCTCCTGGTGGACGAGGTGTTGGCGGTGGGGGATACCGCTTTCCAGAAAAAATGCCTCGCGAAGATGAGCGACGTCATCAAAGAGGGCAAAACGGTGCTCTTCGTGAGTCACAACATGGCGGCGGTGAAGGAGCTCTGCCCTAGAGCTATTCTCCTTGAAAGAGGCAAGCTCGTGTTCGACGGCCCGTCTTACGAGGCTATCTCAATGTATATCTCTCGGTCCTCGACGGAAGATCTATCCCGACAGCACAAGGACGTCTGGATCGAGCGCACGTACTTCCCCCAAGCGGATTTGGCTGGCCAGGGCGTTGTATATGAGCAAGCGAAATCGCTTGTCTGCGGCCTCCAGATCGAGGCCGCCAAGGCACTGGATGAGGTCTGGGTCAACTTGGAGATCCTCTCGGTTGTGGGAACCCGCCTGGTGCATATACGTAATGACTTTGACGGACATGAAATCAGCGTTGAGCCCGGGAAGACGAACATAGAGATAACCATAACGGATTTGCCCCTTTTGCCTGACACGTACAACATGAGATTCAGGCTGGTCGCCATGGTAAACGGCGAACAGCTTGTCGAGGATAGCGTGGATGTACCCTTGATAATCGCTGGGGAGAAGCCAGGCCGTGGCAGATACGAATCCTTCGTAAGGACCAGGCAGACATGGAGCGTCACTAAGATCACTTGAATGGGGGTGAAAAGGTGAAAATAGCGATCTCCGGCGAGGGAATCAACGGCACCGGCGCCGGCTTAGGCTATTTCCTTTACCACGGGCTACAGGAGTTGGCGCTGGCGATGCCCGATTGGCATTTCGAAATAGTAAGCAGCCAAAGCTTCCATCAACTCAAATCCATAGAGTCGGGCAACCTCAGGGTCAGGTTTTGGGATGACAGGCGTTTCATCAGGATATTCGGATCTGTCCTGGGGCGTTATCTGACCATGAGCCAGGTCGACGCGGCGCGCCAGCGTATCTCCAGCCATATACCAACCCAGTCAATGAAAACAGCCTGCGGCAATCTCAAAGCATTGTGGAGCTCATTGAGCGATCTTGACGTCATCTGGGTGCCCCATTTTCTGCTAGGAGCATACACCAGACATCTTTCGCCTATGGTCAATCTCGGCGACCTCGGTATCCCCCTGGTTATGACGATCCATGACATCCATCCCGTGTTTTTCCCAAATGATTGGCCTCCTTATTCGCTCAAGCGTTTCTGGGAGGAGTTCGTGCCTTTCGCCACACGATGCGCGAAGATCATAACGCATAGCAATTTTCAGAAAAAAGCGATAATCGAACATCTTGGTATTCAGGCCGATAAAATCGACGTCATCGCTTGCCCGCCATTGTTGAATCCCACGGACTGGGTCAATGTCACGACCCAGAAGGGAGGCGACGAGGTCCTCGAACGCTATGGGATAGGATGTCCGTATGTCTTTTACCCGGGCTCCTCCACCATCACTCATAAGAACCATATCAGGTTGATCCTGGCCTGGAAGGAGATCAGGAATGCGCTAGGCGAGAGATGCCCGATGCTCGTCTGCACCTCTAAAAGTCCAAATTGGGCAGCCATACATGCGCTGATCGATGCACTCGATCTCAAGGACAAGGTGGTATTCACGGATAGAGTGGATGAGCGCACCCTCGCCGTCCTCTACGAAAATTGCATGTTCGTCGCTATCCCCACCCTTTACGAGGGAGGAGGGAGCGGACCTGCCGTTGAGGCGATCCTTATGGGTAAACCCGTCCTGTGTTCCGATATCCCCCAGATAAACGAGCAGATGGAAAACGCCGGCTGCAAGGTGACGACCTTCGATCCAGGATCCGTCGAATCCATCAGTGAGACCGTCATAAACGCTATTGAAAACCTGCCCGAGCTCGAGGTCGAGGCGGCCGAGAACCAGCGCGTTCTTTCCGCATCCTTTGATAAGGCCTGGCGGCATTGGGCCCTCGAATACGCCGAGAGGTTCATGCTGGCGGCGAATCAGCGCACGAGTCCTAAGCCTGTGTGTCAGTGATAGTATTGCATGGCTGACTTCATGCTCCGCTATAATAAAGCGACGGGACATGGCAATTGGGCTGAAGGAACAAGGTGATGGAACAAGGCGTGCGCCAGAATCAAATATCGATACCTGTCTATAAGCCCTCTCTTGATGGGAAAGAGCGGGAATATGTCCTTGAGTGTATCGATTCGAGCTGGATTTCCTCCAGGGGAAAATTCATCGGGCTTTTCGAACATGAATTCGCGCGTTATGTGGGTGCCCACTACGCTGCGGGCGTTCCAAACGGCACCATCGCTCTCCACCTGTGCATGCTGGCGTTGGGGGTGGGACCCGGCGATGAGGTCATCATCCCGACGTTGACCTATATATCTTCCGCCAACTGCGTTACCTATACCGGTGCCACACCGGTTTTCGCCGACAGCAGGGAAAGCGACTGGCAGATCGACCCCAACGATATCGCGAGGAGGATAACGGCGAACACAAAAGCGATAATGGCCGTCCATTTATATGGGGGGGCTTGTGACATGGACGCACTTACGACCATTGCTTCTGAGAATTCGCTTTTCCTCGTCGAGGATTGCGCGGAGGGCATCGGCACACTATATAAAGGAAAACATGTAGGCGGCTTCGGAGACATCGCCGCTTTCAGTTTTTTCGGCAACAAGACCATTACCACCGGCGAGGGAGGCATGGTGGTCACGAACGACGAGACACTCTATGAGCGGGTGACCCGTTTCCGCGGCCAAGGCCTGGCCAAGTACAGAGAATATTGGCACGATATCGTGGGTTACAACTACAGGATGACGAACATATGTGCCGCAATAGGCCTTGCCCAGCTTGAAAGAGTGGAAACCTTCCTGGAACGTAAGCGAAAGATCGCTGAACGCTATCGAGAGAGACTGGAGGGGCTCCCCTTGACCCTGCAGAGCGAGCCCGATGGCGTCAGGCACTCCTACTGGATGGTTTCGATCCTTCTCGATGACCATACGGACCGGGATCCCTTGAGAGACCACCTTGCAAAGAAGGGCGTGGAGACGAGGCCTTTCTTCAACCCGATTCACACCATGCCTATGTATGCTTCTCGGTTTCAACGCTTCCCCGTGGCGGAAAGCCTGAGCCGCCGGGGCATCAATTTGCCGAGTTGGCCTGATTTGGAGCTGGAACTCGTCGACTTCATCTGCAACAGTATCATCGAGTATTTTCAGAATAAACCGCATGACAGGCGCTGATTTGAAAAGACTGGCGATAATAGATCATTCCTTGAGCGCGGCCGGAGTGGAAAAATATCTCTCCGGTCTTGTACACGCGCTTCCGCGGCAGGAAAGGTTTTACGATTGGTCAGCTTCGCTCTACCTTACGCGAAGAAACACCGCGGGTCAGTTCATATCATGGCCTTCACGCCTGGAATCCGACCGGATAGACGTCGTATACTTCCCGGTCAAGACCCGTTCACCTATCCTCGATAGGATTTTTTTCCCCGTCGACGGATTCCCGGGAACACGTAAAATCAGGCGCCTGACCGGCGAAACGATAAGAAAGCACGGTCCGTGGATTGTGCGAGAGACCATGGGCAACAGGAAAAATCTGATTGAAAGCTATCTTGCCCGAAATCCTGCCGACGTAGTATATTTCCCTTTCCCCTACCACATCGGTCGCCCGCGTTTGGAGATACCCATGGTGATCACCTTGCACGATTTTGGTTTCTGGCACTTTGATCGTGCTCCCCATCGTTATTTCAGACGCATGCAAAAAGACGTGGGCGATTTCATCGAATCCAGTGCAATTATCATCGTATCAAGCGACTTCATCGCCGATGAAGTAAAATCCTATTTCCCTAATGCCGCGGAGAAAATAAGAGTTATTCGACCGGGAATTCCGCATACGGAAATGCACCCAACACCCTCCGATCTCTCAAGGTGCAGGGAAAAGTTTGACTTGCCGGAAAGGTTTGTAATCAACGTCGGTTGGATTTTCGAGCACAAGAATCAGCAGGTTATTATTAAAGCGATCGGCGAGCTTAAAAAGAGGGGCTTGAAGGTAAGCCTTCTTCTCGTGGGCCCCAACACCGATCGCCTGGAACAACCCGCAAGAAACGCTGTGGATCCCGATGTCCAAAGGCTGTTACAGGTCGCGGAAGAGGCGGGCGTTTATGCGGGCGAAGATTTTCGAGGCCTTGGCTTCGTTGATGACCTCGATCTGGAATGCCTATATCGAGAAGCCGCGGCCCTGGTCGTTTCGTCCCTCTACGAGGCGGGGAGTTTCCCCATAATAGAAGCAAACCGTTCGCGGTGTCCTGTGATATGCTCCAGAATCAAACCGTTTATGGAACAGGTCGCCTTAATCGATGGCAATGCGTACACCTTTGATCCCTTGGATCCTATTGAACTCGCGGATTGCATTCAAAGCGTGATAGAAGATCGAGAAGGAGCTCTCAGGAAAGCCGGACAAGCGGCACAGCTTGTCCACGAATCATATTCCTGGGATAAAATGGCTTCTCGATATCTTGACGCGTTCGAGGACGCCATTGCACTCGCAAGCTCAGCGAAGAGAACGGTATGAGCGGCGGATTTCACGATGGCTAACAACCACGAAACCGCTAAAATTTCTCCAGTGGTGCTGGATTTTTTCCCCCATAACCCATACCCACCGCGTACCGGCGCACACCACCGCTGCATGCAGATCATCGAAGGGCTGCGGGATCTCGGGTGCAAGGTGTTTTTCTGCAGTAGCACCCTGTTTTCGGAAACAACCTGGAACACGGACGCGAGAAATGAGCTTCTCAAGGCAGGCCTCAGCGATGTCCTGGTCCACGAACCAAGCTGGCATGACTTAAAAGTGCAAGTGCTGATGTCGCGATCTTATAAAAAGCTGAAAAGGCCTATCCCCCTGGATTCCATCTACTACACTCCGCCCGGCCTCCGACGCTGGTTCTCGCGACTTGTTCACCGCATCAGACCCGATATAGTCCTGATTAATTATGCTTACTGGGGAGCGCTCGCCGGCAAAGGATGCCGGCGAAGCATCAAAGTCATCGACTACCATGATATCCTGTCCATCAACAGGGTGATGAGAAGAGCCATCATGCAACATCTTCCTCCAACCCCAATCGATGCGGAAGATGTTGAGGAGGCAGTTGTAACAGAGGACTTTTTCTCGGGGCTCAACTTCCCCGAATTGGAAAACGAGATGCGGATTTTCGACCGCTTTGACTATACGCTTTGCATCACCTCTCACGAGGCGGAGTTGATCAATGATCGTACCACCAGGACGAAAACCATAACTCTACCTGTCACCATGAAAACCTATCCCATGCGGAACACCTATAAAGGCCCAGCCCTTTTCCCCACAGGCCCCAACCCTTTCAATGTGCAAGGATACGTTTACCTCGTCCGCAAGGTGCTTCCCCTTGTCCGGCAGGTAATGGAGAACCCTTTGATCGTGGTCACGGGATCGTGCTGCGAACAGGTCCAACCGGCGACGGGGATCGAGCTTGCGGGCCATATAAACGACATGAGAACTCTATACGCTGATGCCGGATTCGTGGTTTGCCCCATTTTCGGTGGAACCGGACAGCAAATCAAGATCGTTGAGGCGATGGCAAACGGCCTGCCGGTGGTCGCCCTGCGGAGGGCGGCCGAGGCTACGCCTCTAGAGCATGGTATAAGCGGCTGGGTCGCGGAAGATGCTGCGGGCTTCGCGGAAGGAATGGTAAGGTTATGGCGCGATCGGGATCTCTGCCGCAGCATGGGCGAGGAGGGAAGAAAAAAGATCGAGAGGCATTTCAGCGCGGAGAGGACGAAAAGCAGCCTGTGGGCTTTATTAGAAGACATCGGGTTCAAGAAAGGTGCCATTACAACCAATGAAAGAAGAATTGCGGATAGCGATATTTCATGATCTTCCATCCGGGGGCGCGAAGCGATGCCTGTTCGAATACTGCAGAAATCTAAGCCGCCGCGGCATAATCCTCGACGCGTACTTGCCGGCAACCGCGAACGAGGAGTTTCTGCCCCTGGATGAAGTGCTGCGTGAAAAAATGGTCTTCCCCGCTAGCCGGGATTACCTTCTTCCGCCGGGCGCCAAGCGAGGCGCGCTGAAAAGATTGAGTGTGTTCATCAAAGCCATCCTTGACAACATGGAAGGCCAGAAAAAGATTGCGGAGTCCATCAATGACAAAGGATATGATTTGGCCTTCATCCATCATTCACAGTTTATTCAGAGTCCTTTTATCCTCAGGTATCTGAAAATTCCCTCCGTATACTTCATGCATGAACCTTATAGGGCTGCTTATGACGAATTCACCATGGAAGGCTTGACGCCAAAGGTTTCCTTAATACGTCGCCTCCACATCGAGCTTTTTCGCCGCATGGACTCACGCAACGCGCATCACGCCAGCATGGTTCTTGCCAACTCCCGCTTCTCCCAGGAACGCATCTACAACGCGTATGGAATTCGTGCGGACGTCTGCTATTTGGGAATAAACACCGACATGTTCCATCCCATGAGGGGCGTCGAAAAGCAGGATTTCGTGTTGTCCGTGGGCTCTCTTCGCCCTCATAAGGGGCACAGGTTTGTCATCGACTCCCTTGCATTGCTTTCACCCGAAAACAGGCCTCGTCTACTTATTGTCGCGGACAGCATAGGGAGAGGGGAACGCGATCTTGTTCTCCGCGCCGCCCATGAAAAAGAGGTGGAAGTGGAGGTCCTCGTTGACATTCCCGATGAAAGGCTTCGCCTGTTGTATAATCAGGCGCGCCTGGTTGCCTTCGCTCCCTACAAGGAGCCATTCGGCTTCGTCCCCCTTGAGTCAATGGCTTGTGGAACTCCGGTGGTGGGCGTTCGAGAAGGAGGCCTCGTGGAAACAATCGAGGACGGGGTCACGGGATTTCTGGTGGAAAGAGATCCAGGCCTGTTCTCGCTCGCTGTGAGTAGATTGCTCTCCAATCCAGATCTCTCTCGGCGGATGGGCATGCAGGGCGTGCGGATGGTGCGGGAAAAATGGTCATGGGAAAAGAGTGGCGATGCGCTTCTGGAATATTTCCGACAAGTCCTCAGCACGCGAAGAACCCAGGATGGTGATCCCCGAACTAGGCCGTAGGCCGTTTTCCTGGATAGCGACCCATCTTCCCTTGGAAGAAATCAATGATCCCCTTCATGCCCATCCTCGCGTACAGGAAGTCCTCCTTTTCGAAGCCTTTATAAACTCCTTTGATCAGAAAATTGAACACCCTCAGCCTTATGCAGTTAAACAGGACCGCCGGAAAACATAGCGGAAAGTGCTTCTTGCATATATAAAGGGAATTCCTGGATACATAATAGATAATGAGAGGCCTGACCCTTGAGGAGGTGCTGTTTCCTTTGTGCCAGACAACGGAATCTCGAACACAAAACACTTTCCAACCTTGCTTTTTCGCCCTTAACGCCCAGTCGAGATCCTCCAGGTACAGGAAAAGCGCTTCGTCCAGCAACCCGACATCCTCTATCATCTTCTTTCTCGCCAGTAAACTCGCTCCCGTCACGAAATCACATTCAACGACTCCCCCAAGTTTGCATGCGCCATTGTGAGCTGCATCCAGCCCGCGGCCCGTTCCCCTCAATTTATTGAGTTTACCGCCCGCAAACTGGACTCTTCCTCTGTCGTCGTAATCGTAAACGATTGATCCGAGTATCCCCACCTCGCTGGTCCTTTTCGCCGCGCTTACAAGGTGGGCCAGCGCGTCAGGATGAACCACGGTATCATTGTTCAACAGCCATATCCAATCCGCCCCCTCCCGCAATGCGGATTCTATACCGAGGTTATTGCCGCCAGCGTACCCCAGATTCTCCTTGCTGACGATGCACGCGAGGTGCGGAAACTCAGACTGCAACGCCTCGGGTGACCCATCACGCGACCCGCTATCGACGAGGAGGATGGAAAAATGCACCATGGGAGGGATATTCAAACTCTGCAACGATTCAATGCACTCCCTGGTGTCAGGATAATTGTTATGATTCAGGACAACAGCACATACCTTCATGACACTCACCCATCCGCATCAACGCTGTCATCCCGATCAGATCGCCTTGATCCTCTCGCCCTGTGATACGTCGAACATGGCCCTCGTGAGAACAACAGCGCCTTCAAGCACCTTTTGCCGCAATGACCTTCTTGAGAAAACACATGCACAGCATCCAGGAAAGCGCCTGCGTTCTGTTCCTTCTCCTGTAATGCTCGTCAAGCAGCGCGGTAGCGAGCTTCTCGTCCATTAAGTCGTCGATATTCCTTATCTCTTCCCTAAGATATTCATGCATGGCGGAATCCGCAAACCATTTTGAGTAATCAACATAAGGCACTCTGGGCAAACCTTTTATTAACCTCGGTTTGCGATAGACAAAAGGAGCGCGAGAAGCCGGCGGCTCAAGATAATTGGTTTCCACAACCTCCATTAACTTGGGATAATTAGAATGTATGCAATATCTGTGCCAGTTGGAGCCCAGCATCCAGCTATGCGGGAGACCCCGAACCTCGCTTATCCACTTCTTGCTTAGAAAGGGGCTGCACCATGCAACATGCTCAGAATACATCTGTAAACCGTAGCCTATGAAATTGCGCAACCTCAAGGTGTAGAACTGGTGCTGCAGGGCATCAAGGAGCCTCTTGGGGCTGCCGGCAGTCATCTCTTCCATCCCCTTCTTTCTCGTGGATGGTTCCAATTCACGGGCCAACTCTTGGGTGAGTCCGGTCGAGATCTCGCGCCTGGAAAAAGGGGGCTTTGTTTTCCACTTCCAATAGACGGTCTGAAGCGATCGAGCGGGAAGGTTCAAGAAACGCACGAACATCCCATAATCCATAAAAGTGTCTCTCGCAAAGCCCCCATTCGATCCCACGAAAAGCGGCACATCTCTAGGCAAACCGGTCCTTTTGGCAAATATGTACGTATGCCAGTGACGAGCTGTTTTCGCGCCTCCAGTCAATTCGACGATGCGCTCTCCGTCTTCGAGATAATCATCGGGCGATAAACGGATTTCCTCCAGGTCCAGCCCGATCATGTCGGAGATTTCACGCGCGATCCTGACATCCGTGCTCATAGCGTCGCCCATGGTGTACAGCAATGGCCGCGCACCAAAACGCAGAAGGGAACTGAGGATGGCCCGCGAATCCAGGCCGCCTGAGAGCGATAGGGCGCACCTGCCGGCAGCGTTTCTTCTCACTTCTTCGTTGAAGATGTCCAAAGCCACGCTTGGAGAAGCATGCTTGCGAGAGGGAGAATCGCACCAGGTGCCGTGAGCGCGTATTTCCTTCCCTGGACTTCTGAGATCGAGTATACAGCCAGGCGGGACCCTTTCTATCATGCTGTGTAGGGTGCCACCCCCTATGATGTAGTCAGCCGCCAACAAGTCCCCCAAGGCAGACCAATTCCACGACCAGGAATAACCTGCCCTTTTCATAACCTCAAACACGGTTTTTCCATGTACGATCCCGCCATCGCGCCGCGTGTAAAAATAGGGGAATATCCCGCCGGGCGAGCTTATGATCCATTCCTCGTCTTTGGACCTGACAACCGCGACAAACTCTCCTCCGAGTTCGCTTATCCCCTTAGGTCCCGACGAGGCGAAGGCCTTTGCCATCTCCTCCCTCGTCGAGGAGCAGGATCCATGGACCTCTATATCTATATCCAAACCCCTCTTATTCATTGCCGATGATCCCTTTGGCCTCTTTCCCGATATCCGAGTCCCTGAGTCTAAGCAACTCGATCTTCTCAATAAAACGGGTCCGACCCTCTGGTCTATGGGTGAAACTGCTCTGCAAGGCCTCCTCTCTCCACCTGTACTCCCCGGCCTCCTCCAGCGCCAGCCCCTCCTGGATTTCGAACGAATCGCCGCTCATGCTCTCCCTCCAGAGAAGATATACGGGGGTTTCCGGAAACCCTAAATCCATGAGCAGATCATGTAGGTCCGTCCTCAGGACCTCATTCTCAGTCAACCATGCGTTCTCCACCCCGAAAAAGCATCGCAAGGGCGCCCCATATAGATCGCCCATATGATAGTCCATGAGCACCACTGCGTTGCTCTCCACCGATTCCGCTATCCGCTCACAAAGCTCCATCTGGTTCCCGCCCTCAGCAAGCCCCATGACGGGCACAGAAACGTTCGCGGCGTAGAAGAACAGGTACAGGAAAGCCACGCCCGACACAGCCAGCGCAACCCGTCCCCACCACCGCCCGCGGGCTGACCTTGCCCCGGCCTCGACCGCTCTTTTTAGAACAAAAATCACCATTATCGTAGCCAGGGGAAGGATCACGGGAACAAGCCTGCGCATAGACAGAATGTGCAACGGCGTATTGTGCAGGTCCCAGCTATAGATGAGCGTGAAAGCGAGCCCGATTACGCCCATCAGGATGCTAGGAAAATCCCTTCTAACCGTCAACCACAATGCATAGCCCAAGTAGATGGCTAGCACGCCGAGGAAAGAAAAATACCAACCCCACCTTACCAGGGTCTCCTCCTTGTACAACGGTCCCATGATGGCGTTCAGCCCACCGTAGACTCCCTGCGTCCCCGCTCCATGTGGCCTGACAAAGTAGAGGAAGGTAAACAAACCCATCATGACAACCCAAAGCAATGACACAAACGCTATTCGGAGGTTGAAGTGCTTTTTTGCAAACATCCCGGTGTGATTGCGACCTAAACGCCGCGCGTAAGCAAGAACAAGCGCAAGTGCAACCAAGAAGAGAATTCCCGAAAAAACCCTTGACCATCCTATGCGCGATTCGAAAACACCCAAGACATCATAAAAATAGGGTGCGGAAAAAATACTGCCTATCAGCAAAGATAGCAGGGCACCGAATATCGTCAATATGATGAACAAAAAATCATCTCTTGAGAAACGTCCGGCCAAGCTTTTTACCGCAAAGAAGAAAATGATCGGAACCAATGCGAGAATAAAATCGATGCGGCACAGGAATCCCAAGATTAAAAAAACCGCCGCACCGACGGCTAGCCGGCCTGCATCTCCGCCTTTCTCTGCACACCTCTTCTTAAGGTAAGCCGAAAAGCAAATCGACGCACCCAGAAAGAGAAACAGGTTCATCATCTCGCTCGTGGTATATTTCGCGAAATAAAGGAAGATGGGCGTTATCGCCATATAGACGGTTGCCAACAATCCCCACCTCGAGCCGAGCATCCTCTTGGCCAGAAGGAAAAAGCCCCAGAGTGCCATGACCCCGGCTGCGGTAACCGCCCAGAACATGTTCGCAAGGCCAAGAAATGAAGCGAACACCGCCATGAGTGAAGGCCACAGGTAGTAAAACTGTGGGGTTATGGTTCCGCTTTCCATATCCGTGATATAAAAGGCCTTGTTCTGGTAAGCCTCGAAGTGACTGTTGGGACCATCATTCGGGACATAAAGCAATTCACGGCGCTCTGGATCGACCTTGACAACCAGGGGATCGTCGAAGGATTGTCCTCCCGTTCGCTCGATGAGCGCCGCTATATTGGCATAGACACCCACGTCCGACCAGCCGAAGACGATCTTTCCCGGAGGCGACACGAGTACCAGGGCCACCGCCACCAGCGCCAGGCAGATCAGGTAGTCTTTGCGTCCCAGGCGCAGCGGCCAGGAAAGACTTTGCCTCCCCAACACCGCCATGGGTACACACAACAGGGCCACCAGCAAGAGCAGCGACCACAGGCGGTAAGCCGATGCCAGCGCCAGGATCAGGGCGCACAACGAGACGATCCCCGTCCCCAGCGCGGCGGCGAGGAAGAGTCTCTCCTTGCCGTCCAGCAAGTGCGCGGAGGAGGGCTCGCCTTCCTCGTCGCATGAGCCCTCACCATCTCTCATCCCGCGTACGCCGCTTTTTCCCTCCAGCAGGGAAACGGCGAGCCATCCCGGCAAGAGCAGGAAGGCGACGAGCGCGAGGGCTTTGAGGGCGATCATGAGAGCTTCTCCACCAACCCGTCCCCGAACAGTTGCCATGCCTCGAGAACTTGTTTTTCGGAAGAGGCGGCGCGCCGCCCGCTCGCTTTGCCGGGGGATTCCTGCAGCAAACAGAGCGCCGTCCACAAGAAAGCCGCAAGGACCAGGGATTCCGCCAGCAGGGCGTCTCCGCCGTACCGGAATACGGCCACGTTGAAATATATGCCCGCCGAGAGAACGAGCGAAGCCGCCATCCATTTCCACCTCTTGAGCGAGGCGATGGAGCGGCCTTCCAGGACGGCGAATTCCACGGGGAGCAGCCACAGGATGTTCACATACGACGGCTTCACGGCGGGTAGGAAATACTCCGACACCAGAACCGTAAGCGACCCCATCATGTATATCGCCGCCATGGAGGCAGCGCGGCCGCGGAAGGGCAGGGTGATGAAGGCCAACAAGAGGACGGCGGCAGCCATCATCAAGACCAGGGGACCGCCCATGACGTCCACCTGGAAACGGTAACGAAAATACCACTGAACCGAGGTGTTCACGGGCGGATATTGCATGTATGCCCCAAGGTTGTCCATGCCCTCGATCACCCGATCGGTATAAGGGCTTCCTATGGGCTGATTGACACCTATGTTGTCTCCCTCGTGCTGTCGCATGGCGCGCACGTAGCTCCTCCAGGTGGATATGCCCGTGAACGGAGCGCAAATGAGCACCAGGACGACCAGCCCGCACGCCATGCCGGCGCATATCCTCCACTTGCCGAAAACCAGCAGGGGAACGGCCATGAAGATGAAGGTGGGCCGCAGGGCGGCGAGGGCTCCCAGGATCAGGCCCCCCGCGAAAGCCGCGCTTCGCCTCGCCTGTAACCGCATGCACGACCAGTAAGACAGGGCGACCAGGAAGGCGTAGAGCGCGTATACCTGCCCTCTCTCGACATGAAATCGCCAGAAGGGGGTGGCGGAGAGCAGGAGGCCGGCGATCCAAACCAGCGCCGCCACACTCCTCGAGGGCGCGCAGCGAGCGAAAAGGTAGATGCTCGCGAGCAGGAGCAGCCACTGGCCCATGAGCCAGAGCGTGCGCTGCGTGGCGTAGGGGAGTCCGGAGAGGGGCAGGTGAAGGACCAGCAGGGTGGGTGGCACGGTTATCCTGCTTACCGCGTTGTCGGGGTTGTCCATGGGATCGAGGAGGGTATCCGGGTATTCCTCCGACCACTTGAAATAATAGGGATCGAGGCCTTCCCCGAGCAGGCGCGCCCCCACCACCCTGTTCCTTAAGTCCACGCCCCCGTACTCACGGGTGTTATGCACGTCCTCGACCATTCCCCATAGGGATAGCCCCACCGCCGCCGCCAAAGCCAAGGCAATGATTAACCGGCGGAGGCCGTCCCTACCTCTCCTCATGGTATTCCTCTTCGACGTTGACGGACCAGATTTCATCCTTTTCGTGTGCGCCCTCGAGTATGATGTCCACCGCGGTCATGGCGGTGAGCATGGAGTGGTCCTGGTTGTTGTAGCGGTGCATGCCGTTCCTGCCCACCAGGAACAGGTTCTCGAAACCGTCGAGGTAATCCCTGACCACGTTGAAACGCCCGTAGGTGCCGAAGTATGCGGGGTAGACCTTGGGCATCCTCACCACCACTCCGTCCAGCACGTCGGCGTCCTCCAGGACGGCGATCTCCTTCATCTCAGAGACCGCGAGGCGCAGCATCTCCTCTTCCGGCATGCTCCAGATCAGGTCTTTGTCTCCGCATATGTATTCCATGCCCACCCAAACCTTTTCCGGGTCGGCTACCAGGTAGGGGCTCCAGTTGTTGAAGACCTGTAGGCGGCTGACCTTGAGGTGCTTTTCCTGCACGTATATCCAGTTGTCCCTGGTTAGCTCGCCGGAAGGCCCCTTTCCGGACCCACCCCGCAGGGGCAGCCTGCGTAGCAGCAGGCCAACGGTGACGAAGTTGCGGTACGCGAGGCCTTTCGCGACCTCCCTCACCTCTGGGGGCACCCCGCCCCCGAGGGCCTCCACGAGCTCGCTCACGGGCATGGTGGACAGGAAATAGTCGCCTTCGTGCCTCTCCCTCTCTCCTCCCGTGCCCTCGGCCACCACCGCCGTCACCGCGTTCCCCCGTCGCTCCAGGGCAACGACGCGCGTGGACCGGCGGACCTCACCGCCGCCCTCCTCCACCAGGCTCGCCACTTTCTCCCAGAGCTGTCCGGGACCGTACTTCGGGTACATGAAGCGCTCTATGAGGCTGGTCTCGACGTCCTTCTGCTCCACCGATCCCTCTTTCCGCAAGGCGCTCTTTACGGCATGCGCGGCAGCCTTGGCGACGGACAACCCCTTGATCCTCTGCGCTCCCCACGAGGGATCGATCTCGGAGCACGGCACCCCCCACACCTTCTCCGTGTAATCCTTGAAGAAGGTTTGGTAGAGCTCCCTGCCGAAGCGGTTGACCATGAAGTCCTCGAGCGAGTTCTCCTCGCGTATGGGGAAGAGGCGAGCCCGGGCGTAACTCGCGCCCACCCTGAGGGCTCGCGCCATGCCCAGGTTGCGCAAGGTGGCGAGGCTCAGCGAGACGGGATAGTCATACAGCTTGCCCTCGAAAAGGATGCGCGAGAGGCGCTCGCGCACCAGCATGACTTCATCCTCCACCTCCGGGTCGGGAGCGGGTATGCGCCTGGCCTCCCTTTCGCCCAGACCCCTTCTCCAGGCGTACTCCGCGAGGTTTTCGCGAGAAGCCGGCATGCCGTCACGGGCAGGGGCTCCCTGCAGGGGAAAGAGGTTCAGCCACCATTCCATCACCCTGTCCGATTTGGAGAAAAAACGGTGGCCGCCGATATCCATGCGGTTTCCCTTGTAAACGACGGTGCGCGATATCCCCCCCACCGTGTCCGAGGCCTCAAGCACCACAGGCTTGATATCCGTGCGGTCAAGCAGTTCGTAGGCCGCGGTGAGGCCTGCCGGTCCCGCTCCTATGATAATCGCCTTCTTGCTGCCCGTCTGCCCCATCTATTCGCTCCTAAGCGCCAATCATGCCTGCGATGCCGCCCGCTTGCATCACTTGGCCTGCTTTCCCCGTCTGCCCCATCTATTCGCTCCCGGCGCTCAACCATGCCGGGCAAGCCACATGCGGGCATCACCCGGCCTCCCGGAACTCATCCAGCCTCTCTCCGAACCGCACGCGCCCTCTGGATGGCGAGGCTCAGCGCGAACCTCGCCGCCAGGCCCGCCGTCACCGGCGGGAGGAGCAGCCATCCCCTCCATCCCCGGTAGCGCTTGCGGAAGAAGATGAACATGCTGCGGTGGTGGTGGTAGAGCATGCGCGTGGACTGCTGCGAGCTTGTTTTACCAATGTGGTGAACGAGGCGAAAGCCGGGGTGAAAGAACACGCGGTATCCCGCCTCGCGGAGGCGCCAGCAGATGTCCACGTCCTCCACGTACATGAAATAGGTTTCGTCGAATCCGCCCACCCGCTCCGCGGCCTCCCGGCGCAGCAGCATGGCCGCCCCGGATACCCAGTCCACCTCGCAGGGCTCGTTTCGTTCGAGGTCTTTCATCTGGTAAGACCTGGTAAGGGGGTTGTCGGGCCACAGGTCACCGAGCAGGCCGTGCACGGCGTTCTCCAGCATGCTCGGGAAGCGCCGGCAGGACATCTGCGCGCTGCCGTCGGGGTTCAGCACCAGCGGGCCCAAGGCCCCCGCCTCGGGACGCTCGTCCATGAAATCCAGCACCTCCTCCATCCCCCCCTCCACGAAAACCACGTCGCTGTTGAGGATGAAGACGTAAGGACTCGATGCGGCCCGCAATCCGCGGTTGCAGGCGGACGCGTAACCCGGATTGCCGGGGTTTTCCACCAGGCGCACCCACGGAAACTCTTCCCGGACCATCTCAACGCTTCCGTCCGTGGAGCCGTTGTCAACCACCACCACCTCGACGCCCCCCAGTTTCTCCCGCGCCGAGTCGAGGCACGCGCGGAGGTCGGACGCGGTATTGTAATTGACGACCACCAGCGATGCCCTCGTCATCCCGCGTCTCGCCCCCCGGTCGCCGCCTGCTCCGTCTCGCGCCGTCCACGCAGGATAGGCGACCTCCTCGCCAGCCCGGCCAGGTAACCGGCCATCTTCGCGGCGTCGATGCCCAGCATGAGCGCGGCGACGGCGGGAACCGCCGCGGCTTTCTCCCCCGCCCCCCTGCCCTGCAGGTAAACCGGTATGCGCAACCATCGCCTGCCGGCGTAGAGCGACCCCGCCGCTGCCGTGGCCGGCAGGAACCGCCTGCCCCTCCCCGGCAGCACCACAAAGGCCAGCCATCCGTAGGTGGCGAAACGCAGCAGGTGGCGTTGCGGATACATGCCCGATTCCCCGTCCCCCCTGGCGTAGAGGAAGTACTGGCGCAGCAGGGAGCGGAGGTCGCCGCGCATGCGCCAGTAAACGAGGGCTTCCTTCTCCAGCTTGTGCGCCATGCCCAGGCCCTTCCAGGCGTGGTTGAAATACATGTCCTCTCCGATGTCCAGCCACTCCGGGTAGCCGCCCGCCCTTTCCCATACCCGGCGCCTGAAGGCGATGGAACGGGAAGAGGGCATGAAACGCCCTTCCCGCGCCTCCCAGGGCAGGGGGAGGGTGGCGCATGCCGATACCTCCTCGAACCAGTTCCCGGTCAGCGGTTGGTAGAACCCCGCCACCAGGTCTATCCCGCCGCCTCCGCGCAAGGGGGCGGTTATCCTCTCCAGCCAGTCGGGGGCCAGCACGCAACCGGCGTCGGTCACCGCGATGATATCGTGGGCGGCCAGGCGTATGGCCTTGTTCCTCCCCCGGGCGATGTTGACGCCCTCGCGCACCTCCACGCGCACCGGGAAGGGCGCCATTTCCGCCATCTCGCGCAGCAGCTCCACCGTGCCGTCGCGGGAGCCTCCATCCACCACCACCACCTCGTCGGGGGAAAGGGTCTGTCCCGCTATGCTCGTCCACCACTCGCCGAGGTTTCCGGCCTCGTTGAGCACCGTGGCCACCAGGGAAACCCTGTCCGCGCTCAAGCCTCTTCCACCACCTCGGAATATACGGCCGCGACTTCCCTCGCGGCTTTCTCCCAGGTGAAGGCGGCCGCCCTTTTCAATCCCTCCCCCACCAGTCGGGCGCGCAGCTCGCCGTCGGCGAGCAACCTCTCCACGCAGCCGGCGATCTCCTCCGCGTCAAGGGGGTCCTCCAGCAAAAGGGCCGCGTCTCCCACCACCTCGGGCAGGGATGAACGGCGGGAGGTGATTACGGGAACGCCGCAGGCCATGGCCTCCAGGGGAGGCAGGCCGAAGCCCTCGTAGATGGAGGGGAAGACCAGCATCTCCGCCTCCCGTAACAGGGATACCAGGCGTTCGTCCGGGACATACCCGGTGAAGACCACCGCGTCCTCGAGCCCCAGGTCCCTCACCCGGAGGCTCAGCTTGCGGTACTCGGCGTTGTTGAGCTTCCCCAGACCCCCGCCCCCGATGACCGCCAAACGGTGCTCGAGGCCGCGCTCCCGCAGGCGCGCGAAGGCCTCCACCAGGGTCACCAGGTTCTTGCGCGGATGGAGGTTTCCGATGTAGGCGAGGTAGGGGGGCTCGAGACAGTAGGCGCGCAACGCCGTCTCCGTCTCCCCGGCGTCAGGCACGCGCAGAAAAACCGGGTTCAGGCCGGGATAGACCACCCGGACTTTCTCCTCCGGCAGCTCGTATTCGTCCCTTAGCTCCTCCGCTGTGAAACGGGAATCCGCCAGCACCATGCTCGATCGCTCCAGCAGGCGGGGCATGGCGGCGATGAAACGCCTGATCCCCTTGCTCTGCATCTCGGGGAAGCGCACGAAGTTGATGTCGTGAACGGTGGTGACCAGCTTGGCGCTGCGCAGCGCCGGCGCCTGGTAGTTGGTGGCGTGGAAGACGTCGAAGGCCCCCGCCAGGCTCTCCGCGGGAAACAGGGAGGTCCTTGTCCACCAGGTATAGTAGAGGAAGTTCGCGGGAAGGTTGTAGCCCTTTATCTCCACTTCTTCCACGGTGGGCACGCGTTTCAGGCGATGGCCGCCCCGCAACGAGAGGGCGAAGAGGCTGATCTCCACCTCCGGCGCCACCCGGCGCAGGTGGGCGACCAGGTTCTCGGTGTAATGCCCGATGCCGGTCTTTTCGATCAGGAAGGGAGTGCCGTCGACCAGCACCCTCATCTTCATCCTCCTCCGCGGGGCGGATCAGGCCGAGGTGCGGCCCAGGGAGATCATGATCACTCCCGCTACGATCGCGGCCACCCCCAGCCAGTTCCAGGGCGAGATGCGATAGGACTCGAAGAACCTGTCGTAGAGCAGGACCACTATGTAGGTGAGGCTCACGAAGGGATATGCCACCCCCAGGGGGACGTCCGCCAGCACCACCAGCCAGAAGCCCGCGGAGGCAACGAAGAGGAAGAGCCCCAGCATCACCAGCCAGGTGATCGCGATCTCCTTCGCGAAGGTGAGGGGCTTCTTCATGAGGTCCCCCGCCTCCATGCCCGTCCTCTCCTTGACCACCTCCATGCCGCGGCGCAGGCATATCTGGCCGCTGATGGCCAGGGCCACGCTCACCAGGATAAGGACATATGACGCCGGCTTGACGGCTGCTTCCATCGTTCCTCCTTTTTTATTTCCCCTCCCGCGCCGTCCTCCTCTCCAGCGCGAGCGGCCGGCGGCCGGACGGCGTATCAGGCGTATTATATCAGCACCCCGGGACCGCTTCAGGCCCGCTCCCCAAGGCTCAACTCGCCTCCGTGAAGACCGCCGGCGCCTCGATGGGCATGGGCGGCTCCTCGCCATAGGCGCGGAAGGCGATGTCGATACGGCTGGAGGTGCTAATATCCCCCTGGGTGGAGGATTGCCTCACCGCCACCCTGCGGGGCAGCTCGTCTTGCTTCGCGATCCAGACCTCCACCGTGATCTCGCCCAGGACCTCGTCGGGATCCAGCCCCTCGTACTGTTCCTCTAGCGCCGGGTTCTCCTGGAGGCGAAGCTCCATGAGCTCACGGCCCGAGATCGCGTAGCTGATATGGGCGCACTTCTGTCCCTCCACCTCCTCCCAGCCCACCCACGCGGCGTCCTCTCCCAGTGACAGCAGGCGCTCCATGAGGCCCGCGTAATCGAAGTAGCGGTTCTGTCCCTCGGGAGGAGTGTAGTGTACCCAGCCCTGCACTCCCAGCTGCGTGGCGAGCGCCTGGCCCATGACGTAAGCGGTGCGCCCGCCGTCTAGGGTGAGGTAGGAAAAGGAGTTCTCCTGTTCCTCGCCTGGCTTCAAGGAGCTGGAGGCCTTCTCGCGATATTCGTATCTTTGCCGCGCGGGGAAGATTATCTCGCCGTCCGCCGATATCGACTGCCTCAGCGTGCCCTCCTTTGTGGAGAGCTCGAGCTCCGTCTCCTGGTTGAACCCCAGGTAACCGCCGCCCTCAACGTAATCCGCGACCGCATCGCGGCATTTTCGTGCCCAGGCGGAGGCATCCTCGCCCCCGCCGCAACCCGCGAGAAGGGCCAGCGCAATAAGGCAACAGGTGATGGCGGTGACCTTTGCTTTCATGCCCCTCTCCTTCGTCCGTTCCGTTCCTGCCCGCCACGGGGTAGCGGGCTTGGACCGAGAGCCCCTAATGGTGGAGGCTCAACCGGCCTTCTGATCGACCTTGGCCACGATGCACGCATGATCTCTGAACCAAAGGCGCCTTGTCATAGAGGCTCAGCCTGCGTTTCCCTTCAGGAAATCCATTCACCACATCGCAGGCGATCTCCTTGTATCGGCACGCCGGCCCGGGCACCCGATGACTTCGTTTAGATCCAGCTTTTCGTATTCGTGTTCCAGGATATTATATGGCGGCCCGGGCAAAAAGAAGGCGTTGAAGGATCCCACCCCCGCTTCTCCCTCACCATAACATGTTTATGCTGCCTGAAGGAGCGAGACAAGCAAGAGTTTTCATCCACAGAGCTTTATTCCCTTGCTATAAAATGTCCGAACCGCCCAAAGCGGCGAGGCAAGCAAGGACTTGCATTCATAAAGTTTCATTCCCACAAAGCTTTTTCTTTACCAAACATCCCCGAACTACCTGAAACGGCGAAGCTGCCAAACTTTGCGGCGCGGTTGCTGAGTCATGCCCGTAGCGCTTTTGCGCCTCCAGGCGGGCATGTTTCCACGCCCGTTTAACGCGAGCGACGGGATGGACCAGGAGCCCCCGATTTCTCAGCCATGTTTGAAAACAGGGCGCCCGGGGGTTTATCCTTGCAGGCAGGACGGCCGGAATCGAGGCAGGGAGATCATATGAAGATAGCGGTCATAGGGACGGGATACGTCGGCCTGGTCACTGGAGCTTGCCTCGCCGACCTGGGGCATTCCGTCATCGGGGTGGACAAGGACGCGGGGAAGATCTCGCGCCTCAACCGTGGGGAGGTGACCATCTACGAGGTGGGCCTCCCCGAGCTGCTGTCGCGCCATCTGGGGCGCAGCCTCTCTTTCACCACCGAGACCACCGAGGCGGTCGGCGAGTCGGAGATAATCTTCATCACCGTGGGGACGCCCCAGGGCGAGGACGGTTCAGCGGACATGTCCTACGTCATAGAGGCCGCAGGGGATATCGCCGGCGCCATTAACGGATATAAGATCATCGTCAACAAGAGCACCATGCCCGTGGGCTCCACCCGCCTGGTGGAGCGGGTGATCAAGGAGCGGGCGGGAGGGGAGGAATTCGACGTCATCTCAAACCCCGAGTTCCTCCGCGAGGGCACGGCGGTGAGGGACTTCATGCACCCCGACCGCATCGTGGTGGGCACGGAGAGCCAGAAGGCCGCGGGGATCATGGCCGAACTCTACCGCCCCCTGAACGCCCCACTCTTCATCACCGACCCAGCCAGCGCGGAGATGATCAAATACGCCTCCAACGCCTTCCTGGCCACCAAGGTGTCCTTTATCAACGCCATCGCCAACATCTGCGAGGCGGTGGACGCCGACGTCAAGGAGGTGGCCATGGGCATGGGCTACGACCGCCGCATCGGCTTCGAGTTCCTGCGCTCGGGTCCCGGCTTCGGGGGCTCCTGCTTCCCCAAGGACTGCCAGGCCCTTATCGACATCGCCAAGCGTTCCGGCTACAGCTTCTATCTCCTGGAGGGCGTGATGCAGGTAAACCGTGAGCAGATGGAGCTCATGGCGAGGAAGGCCGAGCGGCGCCTGGGGGGGCTGGAGGGAAAGAGGATCGCCGCCTGGGGGCTGGCCTTTAAGGCAAACACCGACGACGTGCGTGATTCCCCCGCGCTGGAGATCATCCGCATGCTCATGGAAAGAGGCGCGGAGGTCAAGGCCTATGACCCCCAGGCCATGGAAAACGCGCGGGAGGCCATGCCGGGGCTGCGCTGCGTCGAGAGCGCCCTTGAGGCCGCCGAGGGGGCCGACCTCCTGCTCATCCTCACCGACTGGGACGAGTTCAAGCTGCAGGACTTCCGGCGCGTGGGCGAGGTCATGAAGAGCCGGGAGATCCTGGACACCCGGAACTGCCTGGAACCCCTGTCGGTGCGGCGCCTGGGGTTCAACTACGAAGGCGTGGGACGCTGAGTCCGATGCTAGGATAAGGCGGGAGGAACGCGTAAAAACCGGGAGGGGTTAAAGCTATTGGGAGCCCTATATAGCTTCTGGAGCTCCTGCCGGAGTTTGGCCTCGATCTCCGCCGGCAATACCTCGGCGCTTCCCGTTCAAACCAGGGCATCCTTGTAAGCCTCCAGGGTCAGCTCGATGGTGCGCTCCCACCGGTATGCTGCCGCCCGCTTTCGTCCCAGGAGAGCAAGCTCATTGCGCATGCCCTCATCGTCCGCAAGGCGTCGTATGGCCCTTCCGATGTCCATGACATCTCCCGGATCCACCAGCAGCGCCACCCCCTCCCCCACCTCGCGCAGGGAGGAGCTGTTGGAGGTCACCACGGGCAACCCCCTGGCCATAGCCTCGAGGACGGGCAGGCCGAAGCCCTCGTATATGGAAGGGTACACGAAGATCCTCGCTCCCCTGTAGACCGCTTCCAGCTCTTCCTGGGGAAGGTAGCCCAGCCACCTCACGCCGCCCAGGGAGAGGATGCCCGAGAGCTCGCGCCTTCCCATCCAGCCCGGCGAACCGACCAGGACGAGCTCCCCGCATCTCCGCCTCTCCTCCGCGCCGAAGGTGGCGTACGCTCGCGCCAAGCGCGAGAGGTTCTTGCGCGGCTCGATAGTCCCCACGTAGAGGATGTAGCCGGGCTCAAGCCTGTGTTTTCC
The DNA here is from genome assembly GCA_013178005.1 of Actinomycetota bacterium. Taxonomy (GTDB): domain Bacteria; phylum Actinomycetota; class Geothermincolia; order Geothermincolales; family RBG-13-55-18; genus Solincola_B. The sequence continues at coordinate 98,104 of JABLXL010000001.1, read as the reverse complement.
CAGGACCTTCTCCACCTCGTCATCGTCCGGATCGAACCGGACCTCGACCCCGAGGGGGACCACCCTCACCCTTGGATCGCGCCCCCCGGTGAGGGCGCGCAGGTCTTCCCGGGTGTTCTCGGAATCGACCAGGATGACGCGGGCGCGTCTCACTATCATGTGCAGTCCGCGGCGGTGGAAAGCGCGCCATCGGGTGGGAAAGACCCAGGGGTATTTCAGCACGCAGAGGTCGTGCACCGTGGCCACCAGGGAGGCGCGTGAAGGCGGGTAAACCAGCGAGGGGGCGTGGACCAGGTCCACCCGGCCCACACAGCGCTCCAGATAAGGCCTGCCTACGGTGTGCCACGAGATCCCCGTTAGGTCCCGCCGCCAGGGAAGGCGGACCTCCTCCACCTTATCAAGACCCTGGAAGGCGCGCTCTCCCTCCGGGCCGTGATGGACCAACGCCAGGGAATCCACCGACGGCGACGCCGCGATCCCGGGCACCAGGTGACGCAGGTAGGTTCCTATCCCGCCCGGTTGGCGGTAGAAGAGCTGGTCAGCGAATATGGCCGCGCGCACCGCGTATCATCCCAAGCGTTTCATGAAACGGACGCATGGGCCACCATCCCTCCGTTTTTAATACCTCACAGGCTCCCCGGGAGATTCGGATAGCTCGGCAGTTGCCTCTGCCACTGTACGTAAATAGGCCAGGAGGGATGAGGCTCACCCGTGTGCTTGAAAAGGCCGAAATACAGATGGTCCCAAGACGTCCCGGGCTCCTCGTCGATATCGCGGTACAGCCATATCTTCCTGCAGCCCGCCCCCAGAAGCTCTCCCACGCCCACGGAACCGATGGCCTCGGCCTGCTTTTCCTCGCTGTAGAGTTCCGGCTGGGTGTCGCTGTAATGCGGCCACCCAACCTCGGTAACCGCCACCTCGTGACCTATGTTGTGTGCGCGCATCTGCTGCGTGAAATACGTGTAATGCTCACCCCACTCCCAGTAGTTCTTGTAGGGATGGATGGCCAGCATGTCCGACGAGCCATGGAAACCGATGAGCATGTTGATGTCGAAGGTGGTGCGCGAGTTGGGATTCAATAACACCTCTCTGCTGATGACCTCGCCTTTGGTCATCATGAAGGTTATCTCCGCCGTCACCGCCTCGGGATGCGGGTTCTGCAGGCAGAGGTACTCCTGGATGGAATACCCCGTGCAGCCCTCGGCGAAGTACCAGGTCCCCGAGGAAGCTTTGGCTCCCACCACGCAGTGCCCTCCCGTCCAGACCCCGTTGTAGTTGAAGTACATGGGGCGCTCGGCGATGAAGTCCGAGGCGGAGGTTATCTTGACCGAGACGTCCTTGTCCGGGCCCACCAGGTCGTTGACCTTGAAGGTGGTGCGCGAGGTGGGGTCGAGGCGGAAGGCCATCTCCCGGTTCTCGCCCTGCCCGGGCCCGAACATGAAGGTCATGGTGACGTCAATGGGGTTCGCGTTGGGGTTCTGCAGGCACAGGTACTGGTCGAAGCCTCCGCGAGTGGTGCCCTCGGCGAAGAACCACTCCTTCGCGGCCGAGGTGGCGCCCACCACGTCATGCCCTCCCGTCCAGACCCCGTTGTAATTGAAGTACATGGGGCGCTCGGCGATGAAGTCCGAGGCGGAGGTTATCTTGACCGAGACGTCCTTTCCCTGGCCCACCTCGTTGTTGACCATGAGGGTGGTGCGCGAGTTGGGCTGCAGGTCATACGCCTTGACCGTGTTCCCTCCCTGTCCGGGGCCGAACATGTAGGTGGCCGTGACCTGTATGGGGTTCGGGTTGGGGTTCTGCAGGCACAGCCATTCCTCGAAGTTGTCGCGGGTGGTGCCCTCGGCGAAGAACCACTCCTTCGCGGCCGAGGTGGCGCCCAGCACGTCGTGCCCCCCGTTCCACGCGCCCTTGTAGTTGAAATACATGGGGCGCTCGGCCACGATGGGCCTGTCGGAGGTCACCCGCATGGAAACGTCCTGGCCGGGCCGGTTCACCTCATCGTAGAGCTGCACCGTGAGGTCGGCTCCCGTGTTGGGATTCTGGTCCAGGGTATAGATGAGGGCGCCGCACATCACCTGGCCCGAGGGGTCCTTTTCCTTTATGGCCGCGTGCGCCGTCTGGAGCATGGGCAGGTAGTCCGTCTCCACCTGCCCGCCAAAATGGTAAACCCCCCACTGCCTGTAAGCGTAGGCATCCTGGTCCCATCCGGGTTCGTTCCAGATCTCGTAGAAATCAACCACTGCCCCGTATTGTTCCGCAACCTTGGAGCAGAAGCGGTACCAGTCGCTCCAGTCGCGGGGGGGCGCGTTGTGGGAGAAGGAACCGTAGGCGGGGTCGCGCGCCCATTCAGGGGTGGGTCCCTGCAGGAGGAGGAGGATGGATTGCGAGCCGTCCGCGAGCCTGGCGTTTACCTCTTTGTCGTAGTAGGAGAAGTCGAAGCTGTTTTTCGCCTTGTGGATATCGCTCCACCTCACCACGATCTTATGATGGCGCACCCATTGCCTGTCCGAGAGGCTTACGAGATTGGACATGCGCTTCGCGTAATCGCGCGTATCCAACCCCAGGATGGTCATGTCGGCCGCGCTCGCGGCCTGTGTTCCCGCGCCGGCTTTGGCATTGCGGGACACCACCAGTGCCGCCGTCATTGATGCCAGCATGATGAAAGTGACGCCGACCACGATACAAGCTTTCAAGGCGCGCTCTCCTGCCATGATCCTCCTTTTCCGCTCACGGCCATCCAGCCTTCCGTCCGCTTCACACCGGTATAAACGTCCCGGCGTCGCTTTCCTCTACCGGTCCTCGACACCGATTCTTACCCACCTTCATGCCCCGGCCCGACTTGTTCCTTTGACGATTATACGTGACGGGGGTTCCCTTACAAGCTATACGACCTTTACTGTCTTCCGCGCGGTTGACTCAATGCCCTACACCAGGGATGGCTGGTGACGGGGGTTCCCTTACAAGCTATACGACCCTTCCTGTCTTCCCTTTATTTGAAGCCCACGACCTGGAGATAAGCTTATGGATTGCGCTTCCTTGATCGAGGAAAGCCCTCTCAGTCCTCGGGTTGAATTCCCGCGACCTGGAGGAGTTTTGCCTCCAGGCGCTCCACCAGGAGGTCCCATCCTCGCGTGGCCATCATTTTCTCCCTGCCCCGCTCCCCCATGAGGCGGGCGAGGCTCGGGTCCTCGATGAGCTCCAGTGCGCGACACGCGTAGTCCTCCACGTCCCCGCATAAGTAGCCGTCCACGCCGTGGTCTATGATGCCACGCGCCGCGGCGCAGTAGGCGTTGCCCAGCACGGGCCTTCCCCTTAACCAGGCCTCCCCGAAAACCAGGCAGAAGCTCTCGTGCAGCGAGGGGAAGAGGAGGGCGTCGCATGCGTCGAAGGCATCCAGCACCACGCGGCGGGGCTGCGCCCCAAGGTAGAAGACGCCTTCCTGGCTCACGGGCAGGTTGTCCTCGTCAGGACCGATCATCACCAGCAGGGCCTCGGGTTCCTTTTCCCTCACCAGGCGCAGGGCGGCCATGGCGTCGCGGTATCCCTTGTACTCGTTCTTCCTCCCCACCCAGAGCAGGATAGGCTGGTTTCCGAAGCCGAAGTCCTCCCTGAACCTGTGGCCGTCGATATCGGGGGAGGAAAACTCGTCGAGATCGTATCCGGGCCCGACGGCGAAAGACGAGAGCCCCCATCCCCTCATCAGCTCCTCCACCGCGCCGGAGTTGGCCTCGACCCCCGCCGCGCCCTCCAAGGCTTTCCTGAAATGAGCCCAGTAGTGGTTGGGGTCGCGAGCGTGGAAAAGCGGGAAGGCCACGAAGGGCCGGCCGGCCGCACGGGACGCCTTCCAGGCCAGCTCCAGGGTGGTCATGGGCACCATCGCTCCCAGAATCACGTCGTACCCCGATGCCGCGGTCATCACCTCCCGCTCCAGGAGCGGCGAGCGGGGGCCCATGATGTAGCGGTGGCGCCTGATGGCGCGATGCGGCCTGCGTTCCGCCATCCCCCATAGAATGCTCGATAGCGCCGATTCCCACGCCGTGTTTAAAAACTCCCTCCAGCCCCTCCCCAGGTCCAAGTCGCGCTCCCCGGTCTGCGTAAGGGCCGCCACCCGGCGCACCGCGAGTCCCACCTCCCTTGCGTCTCCCGGCGGGCGCGCCGTCCCCGGCACCAGGATCCTGACCACAGCGGAGCGGCGAGGTCCGAAGGCCACTTTGAGCTCCCGGGACCTCCCCATGGAGAGCTCGAATTCCCAGGACCCCTCTCCCGGGACTTCCACCTGCAGGTTGGTGTCCATATAGGGATAGGCCTCGATCACCAACCCCTCTAGCCCTTCTCCGCCCAGCACCAGGACCGCCGAGCGACGCGTCCAGCGCGCCGGACCGTCATCCCAGGTCTCCGCGTCATGCCAGCCGCACAGAAAGCAGTGCTCGTCAGAGCCGGCGATGGCCTCCTCCATGAGGGCCGCAAAGGCGGGGTTTTCCCTCTCCCTTTCCTGCATGGCCAGGATATCGTCCACGATGCGCCGCGCCCGCCTGGGCCTGGGGTTTCGCACTTCGAAGCGGCGGACTCTCACCCCCGCGTCTTCCTCTTCTCCGCCAGGCAAGTAGTTGTCCCATACCAGGTAATTGAAAGGGGTTGTTATCATGCGCTGCGAGCGCGTGGTGAACACGTCCACATGATGGCCTCTCGCGGCGAGACGGGTCATCAACTCCCGCAGGTATCTCTCCCCCCCGCCGGGAATATCCTTCCCGTACCTATAGGTCACCAGGAGTATGCGCATGTCGCCGGCTTCTCCACTTTCACGCTCCCGCGTTCTCGCCGGCACGCAGAGGCCGGCGAGCGGACCTTGCGGGGTCCTTTCCCATAACCCACGCCCCTCTCCCCGGATAGGTTATCCCATGGAGGCGAGACGGTAAACCCGGTCAAGATTAAACCTCTTGCCCAGCGAGGGCCGATGCCTGGAACCCGGGTCGTCTCTTGACTTTTTTGTTCCGGGATTGCTTTGGGTTTATGCCTTGCGCCGCGGCGGAATGAAAAAGTAAAGATACGACCCCATGGTGCGTTCGAGAACCCGGGTCGTATCTTGACTTTTTTGTTCCGGGATGGCTTTGGGTTTATGCCTTGCGCTGCGGCGGAATGAAAAAGTAAAGATACGACCCCATGGTGCGTTCGAGAACCCGGGTCGTATCTTGACTTTTTTGTTCCGGGATTACGTTGGGTTTATGTCTTGCGCCGCGGCGGAATGAAAAAGTAAAGATACGACCCTTAGTGCAGCCCTACGTACGCCACCGCAATGCCGAGGGTGCGGCGGTCCTCGACCCGCAGCGTGTCCCTGGGCCGGAAGGGATTTTCCACCCGGAGCTCCACCTCGCGCAAGCCAGGCTCGACGGGATGGGTCAGGGGGATGCGGTGAACGTGGTACCCGTTGGGAGCTTCGAAGGTGGAGACCTGGCGGCCGTCTATCCTCACCGCGACTCGCGAAAGGCCGTCGGGATGGGCCATCACCGTGCGGATGCAGAGTTGGCGGCGCCTTCTCCCCGACCTCAGGTAAACCGAGGCGCTTTCCGCCGTCCAGCGGAAGGAGACCCCGCGGACGTCGGTTTCCGGGTCGTACCAACCCGGACCCAGGGCTGCGGGCTTCGCGCGCGCCATCTCCACCTTGGTTCCGAGCTCCCTTTCGTCAATCCCGATGCCGTTTCCGTTCCCGTTGCCCCTGGGATCGAGCCCCACGGGGGGTTCTCCGATCTGGGGGCACAGCACGCCCGCGGAAATGAGCTCCAGGTCGCTCACCACGCGCGTATCGGCCACCTCCTTCCTGAGGCGCAAGGTATCCGGCAGGCGGATCAGGTTCCAGGCCAATGCCTGGGCCATGCGCAGGGGGAGGACGGCCTTCTGGCGCGCGGTCAGTCCGCTCTCCATCTCCGAGCGCATGCGCTGGCCGAACCAGAAAACGAGCTCTTTTCTCACCAGCCTCAAGGTCTCCCTCTCCATGTTCTTGATCAGCGCGCGCAGGCGATTCCGCTCGTAGAGGTACTGGTTGCGGAGGCGGCGTCTTCCCATGGTTGAGGAGAGGAGGTGCCTGGCCACAGCCCGGGGCTCGTATGCCACCCGGTAGCCGCGGATGTTCATCCGCCACCCCAGGTCTACGTCCTCGAAAAGGTAGCGGTAGCGTTCGTCGAAGCCGCCCAGCTCCTCGAACACCCCCCTCTTAATCATCATCGCCGCGGTGCAGGCGTACATCACCCGCTGCGAATAGGAGTAGGTCCTGGAGTCCTCGTTGAAGATACCCCGGTCCCAGGCGTATCCCAGCATGTTTATGAGGCCTCCCGTGCTGTTGAGCACGGTGGAGTGGCCGTTGAGCATGATGTGAGAGGCGCACGCGCCCAGTCCGTCGTGGTCCGCGGTCATGGCCTCCAGCATATATTTCATCCAGGAGGGGTGAAGCTCGACGTCGTTGTCCAGGAAGGCGATGTAATCCCCCCTTGCCTCCGCAGCCCCCACGTTCTTGGCGGCCGCTGGGCCCATGTTCCGGCGGTTCACCAGCAGCTTCACCTCGGGATAGCGCGAGGTCACGATTTCGGCGCTTCCGTCATCGGAGCCGTCGTCCACCACGATGACCTCGAAGGGGAGGTCCGTGTCCTGGGCTCGCAGGGAATCCAGGCAGGGCGCAAGGAGCGTCTCGCCCCTGAAATTGGCGATCACCACGCTGGCCAGAGGCCGCTCTTCCGTCTCCATGCTCCGCTTTTCCACGTCCGATCGAGTGCCCAATCCTCTTCCTCCGCGCCCGCGATATCTACTGCCCATAACGGGGCAATTTTAAACCCCCGCGCTTGTGGCGGTTCGGCCGCCGAGGCAGATCGCGTCTTATGCCGGTGATTGACAAGGATCAACCCCTTCGCGAGCAATGACCCGCAATCGTATCAAGTGAGCCCCCCCGGAAGTCGAATTACATTATAAGCGATTCGGAGGCGTTATTTACAGCTCTTCGCATCGTTGTGATTTATGTGGCGTTTTTCCCGGTCGCCCCGGAAAAGGCGCCTCTTAAAGAAAACCCTGGCAGGAGAGGGATTCCCGGGGAGGCGAGCATTGGTTGCCTCCCGGGTGATACGCGCCGGCGGCCCGGAGCATGCATCTAGCCGCGGTCAGGCGGTCCCGGGGCACAAGGCCCGAGGCCGCACGGGAACCAGCAAGATCCCCAAGCCATTATGGGATGGGGACGGGCCAGCGCAGCGAGTTCGAGCAGACGACAGGAGGCCGGAATTGAGATCGCGGAACACCCTGGTTTATATCCCCCTGGCCGTCGCATGCGTTTGCCTTGCGGCGGTCGCCCTGCTGGCGCTCCCGCAGCGCCGGGCAGCGGCCTACACCTACCCCCCCGGCTGGAGGCTGGAATGGATGCACGACATGGGGAGCATGTTCAAGCACTCCTCCCCCACCATCGCGGACGTCGACGGGGACGGCCGCCAGGAGGTGCTCATAGGCAACAGCAACGGCCATTTCTATTGCGTGGACGCCGGGGGCGGCATACGCTGGGATTTCTATACCGGGGCGCCTATCCAGTCAAGCCCCCTGGCCGTGGACTGCGACGGGGACGGGAAGCTCGAGATCTTCTTCGGGTGCGACAACGGGTACGTTTACGGCCTGAACAGCCAGGGACAACCCCTGTCCGCCTGGGGCTGGCCCAAGTTCGCGGGCACCGCCTTCGGCTACAAGGAGGTCTTCTCCTCCCCTTCCTGCGGGGACCTGGACGGAGACGGGAACCTGGAGATCGTGGTGGGCTCCTGGGGCCATTACATAACCGCCTGGCACTATGAAGGCCCGGTGGCCTGGCAGTACTACAACGCCGACACCGTGTGGTCCTCGCCCGCCTGCGCGGACATCGACCTGGACGGAAAGGACGAGGTGGCCATAGGCGCCGACTGCTGGGGAGGCCCCAACTGGCCCTGGCCTCGCGGCGGCTTGCTCTACGTTTTCGAGGGGGACGGCTCCATCAAGAACGGGTGGCCTAAATGCCTGCCCCAGGTGATATGGTCCTCCCCGGCCATAGCCGACCTGGACCGCGACGGGTTCCCCGACGTCATCGTGGGCACGGGCCTCTTCTGGCAGAACACCAACCCCGGAGCGGGGAATTACCTCTCCTACGCCGACGGCAAGCACGTCTACGCCTTCAACTACCGCGGCGAGAGCCTCCCCGGCTGGCCCGTGAACACCGGCAACAACAACTTCGGCTCCCCCGCCGTCGCAGACATCGACGGCGACGGCTTCTACGAGGTCGCCCTGGGCTCCCTGGATAACAATATCTATGTCTGGGAACACGACGGGAAGGTAAAGTGGACGCGCTGCTTCTGGCCGGTGCAGAAGATGGGCTCCCCGGCCATCGCGGACATCGACGGCGACGGCGACATGGACGTGATCATCTCCGAAGGCCTGTCCATCATGGCCTACGACCCCAACGGGGAACACGTGCTGGACGCGGACATGGGCGGCAACATGTTCAACAGCGTGGCGGTGGGCGACATCGACGCTGACGGGCGCACCGAGCTTATCATCGCTACCGGCGCCGATGGGCAGACGGGCAAGCTCTTCTGCTGGGAGACGGGTCCTTACCGCGCCGACAAGGCCGCCTGGCCCATGTTCCGCAAGGACGCCCGGCACAGCGCCTCCTACAGCCACGAGGAGGTCCCGGACATCTGGCCTCCCGAGGCCGTGAAAAGCCGCTGTTACCTGGCGGAGGGCTACACGGGCAAGGGCTTCAGCCAGTGGATATTGCTCATGAACCCCCTGGACCACGAGATCATGGTCCAGATAAGGTACCTGATGCCCAGCGGGCTATCGGTGATCAAGGTGGTGACCATCCCTCCGCGATCGCGCATGACCGTGCCCGTGAACACCACCATAGACGGCCAGGAGGTAAGCGCCTCCATCATCTCCGACCAGGAGGGGCTCATCGCGGAGCGGGCGCTGTATTTCAATTACCAGAGCGGCAACGGCACCTGGTCCGGAGGGCACAACGTCATGGCCGTGGATGCTCCGCGGGAAGAGTGGTTCTTCGCCGAGGGCTGCACCAGGCCCGGTTTCCATACCTGGCTCACCCTGCAGAACCCCGGCGAGGAAGACGCCCACGTGACCCTCGATTACCTCTGCGGCGACGGCGCCAACGTGCGCAAGACGGTGGCGGTCCGGGCGAGGGCGCGATACACCGTTGCCGTGCATGGCGACACCGAAGGGATAGGGGTGCACGACAACGCCCACGGGGACGTGTCCATCAAGGTGTCCTCGGACCGCCCGGTGGTGGCGGAGCGTCCCATGTACTTCAACTACAACGGGGCCTGGGATGGGGGGTCCAACGTCATGGGCGCGGCGGCTCCCTCCCAGGAATGGTACTTCGCCGAGGGATGCACCAGGCCCGGTTTCCATACCTGGCTCTGCCTACAAAACCCAGGGGACGCCCCCGCGAAGGTGACCCTCGACTACCTCTGCGGGGACGGGAACAACGTGCGCAAGGAGCTCACGGTAAAGGCGCGCTCCCGCGCCACCGTGGCCGTGCACGGCGATGGCCTGGGGATCGGGGTGCACGACAACGCCCACGGGGACGTGTCCATCAAGGTGTCCTCGGACGTGCCCATCATGGCCGAGCGTCCCGTGTATTTCCAGTACAACGGGAGCATCGTGGGCGGACACAACACCGAGGGTTACCCCCTGGACTGAAAAACCCACCGGCGCGGTTTCGTGATCACTGGGGATCAGACGGCGCGTGAGCAACCTCCCACCGCCGTCGCCACGCGTTTTCACTCATCCCTCTCGCGCGCCTTGCGCGAGAAGCAGAGGTAGGACTTCATGGCCAGCACGCAGGAATGGAGGTCGTTGTACACGGGGATCCCGAACCCGCGTAGCCGCTCCTCCATGGTGTCGAAATAGCGCAGGTCCCCGAACATCCAGGAGACCATGGCCTTACCGCTCTCGCGCACCGCCTCCCCGATCTCCTCGAAGGGGAAGTACTCGATCATGCGCGAGGCGAAGGGCAAGAGGATGACGCCGTCGACGCGCTCGTCGGCCAGCACCGCCTTTATGGAGTCCCCGAAGGCCGCGAAGCCCCTCTGTTCGATGGCGGGCCAGATATCCACGGGGTTGGAGGGCGCCATCCAGTCCGGGAACACCTCTCTGCGCAGGAAATCCAGGGTGCGCTGCTCGAGCGCCGGCACCTTAAGCCCGGCGGCGCGCAAAAGATCAGTGAGCACCACCCCTCCCCCTCCCGTGACCGTAACCACCGCCACGCAATCGCCCCCGGGAGTGGAGAGGCGGAAGGGCTCAGGGTGGATGGAGAAGGCCTTCCCCAGGTTCATGAGCTCCTGAAAGTCGTCCACCCTGATCACCCCCGACTGGCGCAGGGCTCCGTCCACCACCTCGTCGGAGCCGGCCATGCTGGCGGTGTGGGATAGGGCCGCCCTGGCCGACTCCTCGTACCGCCCTCCTTTGAGCACCACCAGCGGCTTCCTCCCCGCCATCTCCCTGGTCACCTCCAGGAAGGCCCTGCCGTCGACGATGGACTCGAGGTAGGCTACCACCGCCTTGGTCTTGGGGTCGGAGGACATGTAGCGCAGGACCTCCACCTCGTCGACGTCCATCTTGTTTCCGATGGCGCAGGCTTTGGAGACGGTGAAATACCCGGAGATGACGTACTGCAGCATGAAGCCCGCGGCGAGCATCCCGCTCTGGGCGATGATGCCGAGGGTTCCGGGCTTGAGCCTCTCGTGGACGTTGGGGACGCGCATGAAGGGGGTGAAGATGAAGGGGTCGGTGTTCACCAGTCCGGTGCAGTTGGGCCCCCACAGGCGAAGCCCGGTGCGGGCGGCTATCTCCCGGCAGGCAGCCTCGATGCGCTTTCCCTCCTCGCCCACCTCCGCGAAGCCCCCCGACTCCAACACCGCCGCCTTGACTCCCGCGGCCGCGCAGTCCTCCAGCACCCCGGGCACCGAGGCCGCGGGCACGAAGACGATGGCCATGTCCGCCTTCCCGGCGAGCTCGCGCACGGAGCGGTAGCATTTCACGCCCAGCACCTCGTCCCTGCCGGGGTTCACCGGATATACGGGGCCCGCGAACGACTCCAGCATGTTGGCGATGATGCTGTAGCCGCCCTTGAGCTCATTGGGGGTCGCCCCCACCACCGCCACGCCACGGGGGGCGAAGAAAACGTCGAGGCCGGTCCTTTCCCGCATACTATGTCCCCTCCTGCTTCAAAACCTCGCGCGCTATTGCGTTTCCTTAAGGACGTGAGCATATTCTACAATAATGTCCTGTCGCCGGGACGGGTTATGCTCTTCACCGGCAACCGGAGGTCGCCGAGGGTTCGAGGCCTTCGTGGTTAGGTCTTTCCCGGTGGCCGCAGGGATGGTCATGGCGGAAGCAGAAGGATCGAAGAGACGAGTTGGCCTGGTGGGTGCCGTTATCGTCTCCCGCGAAAGCAGAAGACTCACCCGTATCGGAGATCGCCGTCTCCCGGACGGGACGGAAGCGCATAGCGCGGGACAAAACGACCAGGCGGAGCATCGAAGGAAAGCGGCGGTGATGAACAGAACATGACCGGGCGAAAACCGACTTTGACCAGGAAGGCAAGATGAACGGAAGGACGGGCTGAGGGGATGTCGGGGTACCGAGAGCACCTCCTGGTGATAGCGCTCTTCGTGGTCCTGGTGTTCCTGTTCGCCTACCCCTTCTCCCTTCATCTCCACGAGGCGGTGATCTCCAGCCACGTGGATAACCTCCTCAACGTGTGGATCATGTCGTGGGACGCCCATGCTGTGGTCACCGACCCCACCGCTCTCTTCCAGGCCAACATGAACTACCCCTCCCCCGACAGCCTGGCTTACTCGGAACACCTCTTCATCCTGGCCATGTTCGCCGCCCCCATCTCCTGGGTCACCGGCAACCCCGTGCTCGCCTATAACCTGGTGGCCCTGCTGGGTTTCGCCCTCTGCGGCTACGCCATGTACCTCCTCGCCAGGTACCTCACGGGGAGTCGGCTGGCGGCTTTCGCGGCGGGGGTTTTCTTCGCCTTCGTGCCCTATCACTTCTCCACCATCGTGCACGTGCACGTGAGCCTGTATCTCTTTCAGCCGCTGATCATCCTCATGCTCTTCCGCTATTTCGACGTGGGGGAACGCCGCTACCTGTTGGGTTTGGGCGCGGCCTTCCTCGCCCAGGCGCTTTTGGGATGGTACCAGCTCGCCTTCTCCTCCATCCCCATTGGCCTCTTCCTGCTCTGGAAAACGCTCTCTCCGCGCTGGCGCGAGCACCTGGGGGCCCTGCTTCGGGTGGTCGGGGTACTCGCACTGTGTATGCTGGTGATCCTCCCCTTTGCGCTGCCCTATTTCCGCCTCCATAAAAACATCCCCGAAAAGGAGGGCGAGCCGGCGATCAACGTCATCGCCCACGCCACCGCGAGGGACTACGTTCGCGTCCTGCCCCAGAACTGGCTATACGGCAAGCTCGGGTTTCTGCCCACCGGAAACCCGGGGGAGGGGAACGCCCTCTTTCCGGGTTTCCTGGTCTTTCCCCTCCTGGTTCTGGCCCTCTTTTCGGCGCTGAAGGGCGCGCGGACGCGCGGGAAAGGATCCGCGGAGGCGTCACGAAGCCATGAGGAGCTTGATTTCCCAGCGAACCACGGAACCTCGGACCCGCCCGCCTGGAGCGGCGGCGCCGAGGAGAGCGGGGGACTGGGGACTCCGATGGCAAACGGCATGGAGGGGAGGGGCGCCCCAGGCCCAGAAACGGGAGGCAACGGTCCTTCTGCTCCAGCGTCTCCGCCCCGGGCCTTTCACGACCCGTGCTCGGGCCACGGGGAACCCGGGGTGGCTGGCTTCGATGTCGCGCGCGGCTTGCGCAACGAAGTCACTTCTTCCGGAGAAAGCGTAAGCAGCCACCAAGGTCTAGATACCGGTTATCACGACGGCACCGGGGAACGAACCAGCCACCATATCCATGAAGGCGGACCATTCAATGAGGGGCACGTTAAACTCCTTACCAGCGCGTCGCGCAGGGCTTATTTCGTTTATTTCGCGGCCCTCGGCCTCACCTGTTTCGTTCTCTCCCTGGGGCCCGAGCCCCACGGTATCCCCAACCCCCTCTACAAGGCGCTGCACAAGCTCCCCATCTACGGCTTCGTGCGTTTTCCCACGCGCTACCATATCATGGTAATTCTCTCCCTGTCGGTCATGGTGGCCTACGGCTGTTCCCACCTCCAGGACATCCTGGAGCGGAAGCGGGGCCGCTCCTGGGCCAACGCCACCGTGGCCGCCGTGACGGCGCTCGTGCTCCTGGAGTTCCTGGTGGTGAGCCTGCCCTATTCGGCGGTGGCGGTGGGCGACGCGGTGCCCCGCGTCTACCGCGACCTCGCGGACGTGGAGGGCGCGGTGGTGGCGGAGGTCCCCATGCCCGCGGTGGGCAACAGCGTCGTCTTCGAGGATCCCCTGACCATCAACTACGGCACCCTCGACAACACCTTCCTTTCCGCCTTACGGGAACAGGACGCCACCTATTTCTCCATTTACAACTGGAAGAAGCTCCTCAACGGGATGAGCGGCTATTACCCCCTCTTCTACCGGCGCGCCCTGGTGGAGACGCTCTCCTTCCCCTCCTCCCGCTCACTGCATTTCCTGCGTGGAGCGGGAGTAAACCACCTGGTGGTGCAGTGGGAACGCTATCCGCCGGAGATGCAAAGCGAGGTGCGCGAAAAGCTCGATAAAAGCCCCGGCGTTACCCTGGTGGAGGATTACCCGGAGGGCCAGAGCCTCTACCGGCTCGAACCTTTGGAGACTGCTCCCGCCACGGACCTCGACATCCAGCTCGCCGCCCCCGGCCTTGCGGGACCAGGCCAACACCTCTCCTCTTCCCTGGTGCTCTCCAACCCCTCCTCCCGTCCCTTCCTGAACCTGGACGAAAAGCGCCAACCCGTGGAGGCTTCCTGGAGGGATGGCAAGGGGGAGGTGGTGAGGCGGGAGAGCTCCTATTTCTACTGCCCCTTCTTCATCGCCGGGGAGGAGGGAGCGCTGGCCCCCTTCGAGCTCACCGCGCCCGTGGCGGCGGGCGAATATACCCTGGAGCTGACCGTGAAAGAAGGGGCGCTCGAGGGCCGTTCCTGGGAGACCAGGGTGATGGTGGACGATTTCCTCGACGTCGAGTCCGAATCGGATATAAGGGGCGCCCTGGAGGCCGCCTGGGGAGCGCTGTCGAGCTCGAAGCCAGAGGAGAGCGGCCCCGGAGGCGCTCCGTCCTCTCCAGCGGAGGAGGCTAGCGACTCCGGGGAGGCGACCTCCCTCCCGGCCTCGATAACCAACCCAGCTGGGGGCGCCTTTTCCAGAGGCCCCGCTGTAGATGAAACGCCACTTGAGGGCATCTCGGCCGCCGACCTCTCATCCGGAGAATGCTTTTCCCTTACCGTCGTCGTACACAACGGCGGCGCGGCCCTCTGGGAACGCGAGCGCGAGGGCGTGGTGGGGACGGTCGCCGTCACCGCCCGGTGGACGCGGGAGGGAGACGCCGCCTGGGAGATGGTTCAACAGGGATCGCTGCCTTGCGACCTCGCTCCGGATCAAGAGGCAATATTTCCCATACCCCTCCAGGCTCCCGTGGAGGAGGGCGAATATTCACTAACCCTGCGCCTGAACTGCCTGGGCATCACCTATATCGGAGAGCCCCTGACCTTGAGCATCAAGGTAACCCGCCAGGCCAACACCACGCACGTGATTCGCGCGGACTCGAACACTCAGCCTTTATAGCCGCCTCCATGATTTGCTTCACCCATGCCGATCGAACTCAATGATACTTAAGTTCGTCTCATGGTCGGCATCGTACTTGGCAACCGGTTCCGCAGTCGGTTCCACCAGCCTCTTCGTGGAATTGAATCCGCATACACGCTGATAAGCGCAGGACTCCGGACCATCGTTGGTTCTTTGAAATCTCGCGCCGGGGAGAAGGTGCCCAGCACATATGAAAGGTATAATATCCTAAAAAGCTTCTCGGTCGCGGATCGTTCGGATAACAGGCTTGTTCGCTTCTCGTCGGAAGGGAAAGCTTTGAGTTTGCGCCGGCACAAACCACATAGTTCCGGCGAAAGGGCCGGAGAAACCAGCGGCGGCTCGGCCCAAAACCGAGCGGTGGAGAGCCGCCTTGAACTATATCGCGCCCTGGTGGAAAGCGCCCAGGATTTGGTTTGTGTGCTGGGAGAGGACGGGACCATAGTCTTTTGCGGCAGCTCCATCCGCGAAATCTTGGGCTACGCGCCCGAGGAGATGGAGGGACGGTCCATCTTCTCTCTGATACACCCCGAAGACGTGGAGATATCCAGAGCCGCCCTCGAGATCGCCGCGCAAAGACCAGGCGTGGCCAGGTACGCCGTGGCGCGCCTGCGCCACTCCGACGGCTCCTGGCGCGTGCACGAGGTGAGCTCGCGCAACATGCTCGACGATCCCGTGGTCTCCGGCCTGGTGGTCAACTCGCGTGACATCACCGAGCGGCAGGGGTCCGAACGACTGCTGGCCGCCCAGAGGGACCTGGGCATCCGTCTTTCCAGGACGGAGGACACCGCGGAGGCCCTGCGAATATCCCTCGAGTCGATCATCGAGGCCTCGGGCTTGGACAGCGGCGGCATCTACATCCTCGACGATGAGACGGGGGGATTTACGCTCACCCACCACGTCGGCCTTTCAGAGGCCTTCCTCGCGCTCATCTCCCGCTATGACGCGGACTCCCCACGAACCGCCCTGGTGAAGTCGGGCAAATCATTTTACGCGGGTTACGACGAGCTTCCCGTGCCCAAGAGTAAAGCTCACTTGGAAGAGGGCATCAAGTCCATCGCCGTGGTGCCCATTATGCACGAAGGTCAGGCGGTGGGTTGCGTCAACCTGGCCTCCCACAGGGCCGAGGAGATAACCCCCTGGGCACGACTGGTCATCGAGGCTCTGATCGGCCATATCGGGGAGGCCCTCGTCCGCATAAAGCTCCGCAAAGCGGTAAGCGATTCCGAGAAACACCACCGCGCCCTGATAGAGAGATCCCAGGATATCACGCTCATCCTCGGCGAAAACGGCTCCATACGATATTGCTCTCCCTCCCTGGGCCGCGCTCTCGGCCTTAAGGAAAGCGAGCTCGAAGGCGCCGGCCTCTTCGACTTCGCGCATCCGGACGACCTCGCCTCGGTAAGGGAAGGCCTCGCGGCCTGCGCCACCGAAAGGGAGGCCTTGAGGTTGGAGATGCGCGTGCGGACAGGCGACGGATCCTGGCGCCGTCTCGAGTGCCTTTGCAGCGACATGTGGGACGATCCCGTGATCCAGGGCCTGCTGGTAAACGCCCGCGACATCACCGAACAGGCGGAGGTGGAGAAAGCACTGGCCGAGAGCCGCAGGGCCTTCGCCACCCTGCTCGGCAACCTCCCGGGCATGGCCTACCGCTGCCTGAACGACATCTCGTGGACCATGCTCTTCGTTAGCGAGGGGAGCCTGGAGCTCACCGGATACCGTCCCGAGGACCTGGAGGGAAACAGAGCCGTCGTTTTCGCTGAACTCATCCATCCTGAAGACCGCGACATGGTGTGGGTCACCGTCCAGGAGGCCCTCGAGGCGGGCGAGCCATACCAGATCACCTACCGCATCCGGACCTCCTCGGGAAAGGAGAAATGGGTCTGGGAGCAGGGCAGGGGCGTGGGGAGGAACGAGAACGGCGTCGAAGTCCTCGAGGGGTTCATCACCGACATCACCGACCGCAGGCGCGCCGAAAACAATCTGCGAGAGAGCGAGGAGCGCTACCGGATAACCTTCGAGTCCACGGGGACGGCTATGGGGATCATCGAGGCGGACGGCACCATATCCCTGATCAACCACGAGTTCTCCAGGATGGTGGGCCTTCCCATCAAGGAGATAGAGGGCCGCGCGCGCTACTGGGATTTCTTGCACCCGGAGGACATGTCCGGGGTCAAGTCCATGGCGCGGCAGATGCGGGAGGGCACCATAGAGACGCCGTGCCAGTTCGAGTGCCGGCTGCTCACTCGCGATGGATTCGAGAGAAACGTGCTGGTTAGCGTGAACCTGCTCCCCAGCGCCGGAAGGAGCGTCGCCTCCCTTATCGACATCACCGAGAAGAAGGATTACGAGCGGAGGCTGGAGGAGTACGCCTCTCGCATGCGCGATTTCATGGACATAGCTGCCCACGAGCTGCGCCACCCCGCGACCCTCCTGGAGGGCTACGCCTCAACCATAACCAACCGGAGCGCCGCGCTTTCACCCGAAGCCTTCGATGACTGCCTGCGGGGCATACGGGTGGGGGCGCAGAGGCTGGTCTACGTGGTTGAGGAGCTCCTGGACGCCACCCGCATCCAGCGCGGCGCTTTCGCCCTTAACCCCCGACCCACTGACCTGGTGGCCGTGGCCGCCGAAGCCCTGGAAGAGATGGGCACGAGGTGCCAGGACAGGAACCTGCTTCTGGACATCCCTTACACGAGTGTGATGGCGGACGCGGATCCGGAACGCCTCAGACGCCTCTTCATCATCCTTCTGGACAACGCCGTCAAGCACTCGCCTCCTGGGGCTCAAGTCGAGTTGCGCGGACGAAGGGAGCAGGGGGAGATGCGCTTTTCCGTACTCGACCATGGACCAGGCGTCCCCGAGGGAGAGGAGGAGAAGATCTTCCAGCGTTTCTACAAAGTGGGAGGGGCCCTGCGCCACGGCGGGCCGGGGCTCGGGCTCGGCCTCTATATAGGGAAGCGCATTGTGGAGGAGCACGGGGGGCGCATCTGGCATGAGCCGCGGGAGGGCGGTGGATCGTCCTTCTCCTTCACCATCCCCATCACCTGAATTTAAACACGGGTCGTGTCTTGGACCCGGGTCGTGTCTTGACTTTTTTGTTCCGTGGAGAGATTGGGTGTTTGTCCAGCGCTACGGCGGAATGAAAAAGTAAAGACACGACCCCTCGTCCGGTCGTGAACCCGGGTCGTGTCTTGACTTTGTTGTTCCGGGATGAGGTTGGGTGTTTGTCCAGCGCTACGGCGGAATGAAAAAGTAAAGACACGACCCCTCGTCCGGTCGTGAACCCGGGTCGTGTCTTGACTTTGTTGTTCCGGGATGAGGTTGGGTGTATGCCTTACGCTACGGCGGAGTGAAAAAGCAAAGTTACGACCCCGCTCATTCCCCCTCGGGCGGCACCTCGAAGATCCAGGCGTAAACCTCGCGGTTCCATTCCGAGGAGGGCGGCGCGTACCAGCGGCTCACCAGCTTGAGCCGGTCAAGCATCTCCGGCCCCAGGCCGATGTAGCGCAGGGGTGCCTCCACCTCGGGCTCCCATGACCACAGCACCACGTAGCGCACTCCCTTCTCGCGCGCCTCGGGAACCAGGTCGGGTATCTCTATATCCGCCGGCTCGAAGCCCTGCCACTCGCCCAGGAACAGGGCGTCCCGCCCCAGGTAGAAGGAGACCAGCGGCCCGAGGCTGGTGGTAACGCCCGCGTCCCCCGCGTTATCCCTCAGCCATAGCGCGGCGTCGCGCGCCGCCAATCCACCCACCTCGTCCTCCAGTGAGACGATGCCGTGGTTGAAGATGTCGTTGGTCATCGGCCGGGCCGTCAAGGCCAGCACACCCACCAGGCTAGCCGCCACGAAAAGGAGAACCGCGTTCAGGGCGGCGCTCTCCCGCCTCCACGCCGTCTCCACCCAGGGCGTGCCGGCGATCGCCCCCGCCCCCAGACAAAGGGGAGGCACGGCGGGAATGAGAAAACGCACCGACGCGAAATACCAGAAGAAATGCAGGGGTCCCAGAAAGAGTAGCCACAGCAGGATGAAAAAGGCGTAGCGCCTGTAGCTTCTCAGGGACATGGCCATCACCAGCCCGGAGTAACCGAAGACCAGGTACGCATAGTGATAGTAGCGAGAGCTGATCCCCAGGGGCGGCACGTCGGAATACATGAAATAACGCCCCAGGCGTTCCCAAGGCCCATACTTTTCGAAATCCGCGGGATGGTTGCGCAGCTCCTCCAGGTACGCGCTCTTGAGCGGCGTGCCGAAGGCGAGCAGGTTGCGCAGGGCGAGGAGGGCGAAGGGCGCCGCGGCGATAGCCGCGAAGGCGATCAGGTTGCGCAAGCGCAGCCTCCTCCTCCACCAGTAGTAGATGAGGAAGAGGCCCTGCAATACGAGGATGAGCGAGCCCTCCCAACGCGTGACCATGGCCAGCCCGCTCGCCCCTGCCGCGAGGTAAAGCCACCTGAACCCCCCGCGCTCTTCCTTAATCCAGCGCAGGAAAAAGCAGGCGCCAAGGCAGACCAGAAGGGCGAGCAATCCGTCGGACATGGGCGCCGCCGACCAGGCAACGGAGATGGGCTCGAAGGCGAAAAGCCCCGCCGCCGCGAGTCCGGCCCGCCGCCCGAAGACCATGGACCCGATGGCGTAGATGGGGAAAACGCAGGCGGCGCTGAAGAGCACGTTGGAGAACTTACCCGCGAACTCCAGGGGAAAGAAGAGGTCCAGGAAGGCGATGGCCATGGGGTAGAGGGGCATGAACTTGTAATGGGGATGCCCGGTCACGCTGTAGGAGAATCCGTGGCGGAGGTTTCTGGCCAGCACCATGTAGAAGTAGCTGTCGTAGGTATAGATGCGGGCTCGCGAGGCGAAGTGCCAGCGCCATGCCAGGGCAGCGGCGAAGACGAGGAGCAATCCGGCCAGCCAGAGCCAGCGCTCCAGCCCCCATTCCGAGCGTCCACACGGCTCCTCGAGCAGGGAACCAGCCATCTCCCCGGTACCGTTTTCCGGAGCGCCGAGATCGGCCGCCACCGCGTCGCGGCTTTTGGGCCGGAACGCGGCCGCCTCCCCGGTATGGTTCAGCTTGGCGTCCCGCTCGGACGCCTCCTCTTGAGCCTCTCCAGGCCTGGAAGTCGTTTCCTCGTGGATCTCAGGGACCCCCTTCCACTAAGCCCCCTACCACTACCTTCAGCAGCAATTCTCCTCCGAACCGGCCGCTTCCCTCCCGGTACAGCCCCACGCGCAGGTGGTACTCGCCCGGGGTCGCCGGCGGCCTCGCCAGCAGGGGCACCTCCACCTCCTGGCCCGGCGCCACGTCGCAGGGGAGGGAACATGCCTGTTCCTCCCAGGGAGTCCCGTCCGGCTCCGTCCAGCTCAGGGCAAGGTGCACCTCTCCCGGGGGCAGGCTGTAATCCTCCATCTGTGGCAAGGCCTTCCACGTCGCTCCGCCCTCGTTCCTCGCTCTCACCACCGCGAGTGGATAGAGCCCGTTGGGCGAGGGAACGTTGAGGGCCGCCTCTCCGCCAGGCATCCACAACACTCCTGCCAGGACGTCCGATGACGCGGAGTCGGGCAGGCCGTCCACGATCTCCAGTTCCAGCGCGAATCGCCTGTCGCCAAGGACGCCACCCTCCAGGGTCAACTCCGCTTCATAAAGGCCGCGCAGGGCGTTGCTCCCCTCCTCTGGGACCGCTTCCGAACCGGGCTCCTCCAGCCTGATTTCTTCCACCCGCAGGGGTACCGACACCGTCTCCCCGGCGTCCACAAAGAAGGGGGCACGGTACTCCCCTCGCGCCTCTGCCGCCGTCCCGCCCTCGCCGTTTCGGAAAATTAGGGTGAAGCGCTGCCATTCCTCCTCCACGCAAACCATGGGCGCTTGGGTGGGATTCTTTACCAGCAGACCCATCTCGAACCCCGACCTGGGCGGCACCGCTGCGGGAGCGACAGCAGCGACCTCCATCTCCTGCGGGTAAGACGTCTCCCCGGGCTCGACCAGGAAGACCGACTTGCTCCCGAAATCCCCCTCGAAGCTCAGCCCGGGTGTCGAGAAAAGCCGCACGTTGAACTCCTCCATGCGCTCCGATGGGACCCAGTTCCAGTCCCATAGCACGTGAGTGACTCCCAGGCCCCGCAGGAGCCCCACGGTGCGCGCGGAGGGGAAGCCCTGCATCTCGGTGATGATGCGGCGATAGGAGAAGGGGGAGTAGCCGCTGTATCCGTTTACCACCTGCTTCCAGTGGTAGGCGCTGAAGTACATCACGTCGCCCTCGCGGTAGAGGTATTCGAAGATGTCGAAGGGCGCGAGCTTGAGGTCGCGGTCGTACATCACCGCCGGCCCCAGCGCGTGGGTGGGAAGCTCGATGATGCGCGCGTCATCCTGTTTGGCCAGCCAGCTGTAGACCTCGGGCACGTCCCCCCATACGGGAATGGGGTAGACGTAGAGGTTCCAGGTCAAGAGCTCCATGAGGAGCAGCGCCACCAGCCCGAAACCCAACAGCCTGCCTGCCTTGAGCCCTCTTTCGCTCACCGACACCGACCTCACGCAGAGTTTGGCCACGCCGTAGCCGGAAAGCACCGCCAGGCAGAGGCCGGCGAGGAGGAAGAAACGCGTGGGGACGCGAGTGAACTTGAGCAGACCCATGCGGTAGGGGATCATGTAGAAAGGGTTCTCCCGACCCCCTATCTTGGGCCCGAAAGCCAGCAGCACGCTCAGCGCGCCCAGCGCCAGGAAGAGCAGGGCGTTCCTCCGGAAGGACGCGGGGTCGTAAGCGAGTTGATCCTCGCCTTCCCGGCGCCGCAAGGCCAGGCCCGCGACCGCGAGCAGGAGCACCATGACCCCTGGGTAGAGCACGTTCTCATACCCTATCCCACCCTCCCTGAAGGGGGAAGGCGCGTCGCCGTAGACTACGCTGTCGTCGAGCACGCGCAGGTAGTCCTCGCCCCTGGCCCCGTAGAGCTCCACCTCCTTGAGCGAACGCTCGAAACCCGGCAGGCGGTCGTGGGCGCGCATGTAGGGAAGCGCGAATGGCACCACCAGCAAGGCCACCGCCGCGGCCACCGCTGCTGCCCCAAGCAGTCTGAGCCACTGTTCCCTGCGGCGGGAGGACACCGCCCTCCACAGCCACATCAGCCCCGCGGCGATGGCGCAGTATATCAGGTGGTGCCAGCTGGAAAGGCTCTGGGCAAGAAAGAAGGCGGCGAAGAGGGCTGCGTTGCGCCACCCTCCGCGCTCCAGGTAGCGGTGAAGGTACAATAGCATGAGCGGGAGGAAGGGGATGAAAAAGATCTGGATGTGGCTGAGCTGGCCTATCTTGTAGGGAAAGAGGGCATAGAAGAGCCCTCCCGCCAGGCCGCCCCACCTGCTCCCGGTCAGCTCCTTTATTAAAAGATAGCACCCCAACCCTGAGACCACGATGCAGAAGAAGACCAGGAAGTTGTAGGCGAGGATGGGGTTGCGCGATACGAAATACACCGGGGCCGCTATCAACCCCAAGGTAAACTGGTGCTCCGAATAGGCCAGCACATCCCGGGACGGGTAGATGATGTTTCCCTGGAACAGGCGGGTAGGGTGGGTGAAAATGGTGCGGGCGTCCCACGATATTATCCAGGTATTGAGCAGGGGGTCGCCATGCCCTCCCACGATGCCGTCGTGGACGTGCAGGACCAAGGGCCAGGTGAAGAGCACCGCCGCCACAAGGAAGAAGGCGAGCACCAAGGAGTACTCTTTCCACCCGGAAACGCCGAATCCCGTGGCCTCATCCATTGGCGCCTTCTCCGCTATAGTTGAGCCTGTTACGGCAACATCACAAGCCGAAGTAAATCTTCATAAATATATTCCATGCCCACCCGCTTTTCTACATGGGGTCGTATCTTGAATTATTCCTCGCTTTGCTTGGCGCGGGAGGACCCGCAAGACGCGGTCGCACTTTTCCGGACAAGTCGAACTCCTGTATTCTCGCCGCGGCCGGGCTGTCGCCGGCCCGCACCTTGGTTACCTCACGCCATGCCCTGGCTGATTCTTCATGACACCGACGAAAACTGCGCCGCCATGACTCCAGGCAATGCTGGCGTCAGGCGAGGCTTTGCAGGTAAGAGCGCAGCGCCTCGGCGGTGCGGGCGGGATCGAAGTCCTCCAGGCGGCGCCGGCCTTTTTCCCCCAGCGCTCGGCGCAGGCGCTCGTTTGACGCCAGCTCCTCCAGCGCCTCCGCCAACAGGGGCGGGTCCAGCTCGCGGAAAGTCATCCCCGCTCCGTCCAGGGTGTAGGGGATGGCGGCCGCGTGGCGGGCGAGGATGGGCACGCCGAAAAACATGCTCTCCAGGAGGGGGACGCAGAAGCCCTCGTGCATGCTGCAGGTGACGAAAACGTGTGCGGCCCGGTAGTAGGCGCGCAGGTCCTCGTCGCTCACCCCCCAGGACCATCCCGGTATGGAGACGCAACCCTGCAGGCCGTGTTCCCTCACGCGCCTGGCGAGTTCCGCGTTATAGGCCACGGACCACGACGTCCCCACCAACAGAAGGCGCGAGTTCGCGTTCACCCCACGGTTATAGGCAGCGAAGACGTCCACCAGGTCCTCGACCCGCTTGTTGGGCACCAGGCGCCCCACGAAGAGCACGTTCACCCGCCCATCCTCGAGCTCCCTCAGCAAGGCCCGGTTGTATTCCCCTCCCAGGGCTTCCATATTCAGGAAGATAGGCAGCACGCCGGTCCTTGCCTCCTCGAAGCCCGCCTCCACCAGCTCCAGGCGGTTGTACTCCGAGTCACCCAGGGCGAGGTCGCATTCCCGCAGCGAGGGCAGCAAATCCCTTCCCCTGCGACAGACCTCTGCGAGGTGTAGGTCGTAAGGCTCCAGGAACTCGGGCGGGGTGATGTTGTGGTAGATGAGCACCTTGCGGTTGCGGCTCTGAAGGTACAGGCGGTGGTTCTCGTCGTAAACGGAAAGGTGGTAGACGAGGATTTCGTCCCTGCGCAGCATGGCTCTCTTGCGGTAGGCTTCCAGGCCCTCGTCCAGCGGCGCCATGCGCTCGTCGTGGGCGGTGGCGTACACGTGGCTTTCCCATCCCCATGAGCTCACCGTCTCGTGGATTCGCATCACCTGCCCGGTGACCGCGTCCCCGAACTGCAGGCGTGCGCATACCTGGTGAACTCTCACCCTTTCTCGACCTCCTCAGCTATCTCCTCGACCATCGCCTGGGCGGCCTCCTGCTCCCGCCGGGCACCCGACGCCAGTTTTACTAGTATCTTCCTTATGCCCTCCGTGAAATGCTCCTCGCCGAACTCGTCCAGCCTCGCCCTCTGCGCCTCCAGTATCCTCTCGCGCAGGAAAGCGTCCCTCCCCAGGCGGTCCAGGAGCTCGGCCAGCAGGGGGTAATCCTTGTCGTGGAAAAGCACGCCCGCCTTCCCCATGGTCTCCGGGACCGCCCCCGCGGCGTAGGCCAGCACCGGCAGGCCGAAGTGGAAGGCCTCCAGCAGCGGCACGCAGAACCCCTCGTGCTCGCTCATGGACACGTAGTAGTGAGAGCGGCGGTAGCATGCCTTGAGCGCCCCGTCGCTCACCTTGCCCAGGAAAAACACGCGGTCCGCGACCCCCATGCGCCGAGCCAGGGAGAGGAGGGCGGAGTAGTAGGTGTTGATGGGCAATGGCCCCGCGAATACGAGACGGGAACGGGCGTTTACCCCCCTGTGATAGCAGGCGAAGAGCCTGATCACGTCCTCGCATCTCTTGTTGGGGACCGCCCTCCCCACGTGCAACAGGTTGACCTTTCCGTCGGCCAGCCAGCGCGCGAGGCGCGGGTCCTCGTCCGCCGCCTCCAGTTTTTCCACCGGGGGATGCATGGGCAGCACTCCCGTCCTCTCCTCCGGGAAACCCATGGCCACCAGCTCCCGCCGGTTGAAGTCGGACACCCCCAGCGCCAGGTCGCACTCCGTGAGCTGCGCCAGCACCTCCCTCCCCAGGGTACACAGGCGCACCGCCTCGGGCAGGAAGGCCTCGTAGAACCCCGGTGGGGTGATGTTGTGATAAATGAGCGCCTTGCGGTTGCGGCTCTCCTGGAACAAGCGGTAGTTGTCGCAGTAGAGGCCGTAATGGTAGAGGAGGAGATCGCGTTCCTCGGACATGAATTCCCGGTAAGCGACGTCGAAAGAGGCGAAGCGCCTGCCGTATTCGTCCATGTCGTAGGCGAAGATGCGCGCCTCGCAGCCCAGGCGAACCAGCGCCTGGTGGATGCTCATGGCGATGTTTCCGATGGCGTCGCCCGCGTCGAGGCGGGGCACCACCTGGTGAACCCTCAAGCCGTCTTCTCCCCCCTAAGGAAGACGCGCCCCCCGGCGCTGCTCTCCCCGCACGCGAACCCATGCCTCCGCAGCGCCTTTTCGAGGAAGCGTCGCGACCAGTAGCGCACGAACCCGTCCTCGCCGCACAAGCCATTGGACCAGCCGCGGTTGAGGGCCAGGAGCATAACGCCCCCCTCCCCCAACCTGGAGCTCGCCCACGCCGCCAGGGCGTCCACCTCTTCCCCGCTGAGGCACTCCGGGAAGGCGACGACCACCATGCCCACCCCCGCGGTATCGAGATGCACCAGGACCTCCAGGGGGCGGGGATGGAACCAGGCGGGAAGGAAGCGGGCTTGCGCTTCGGCCACTATCAGATCGTCGGTGTCCAGGGCCAAGAGCAGCCTTCCACCGTCACGGAGGGCCTCAAGGAACCCGCATCCGGGGATGCCCACGACCACCGCCGCTCCGCTCCCCCACTCCGGGACCTCCCTCCAGATCTCCTCTCCCCATTCCGGCCGCCTGGAAACCCATGCGTCCCGGCGCTCCGCCGCTTCCTCCATTTCCAGGCCGCCGCCCGCGCCGCAGAGCTGGCGGTAAGACACGTCCACCGCCTTGGTGAAAAAGGTGTTGAACTTCTCCTGCTGCTGCACGTAACCCTCGTTGACGGCGCGGATGAAGCGCGTCTGCAGGCGGCGCATGAAGGAGATGAGCCTGCCTTTTCCCTCCTCGCCGGCGGAGAGGTCGCCGGGGGGCTCCAGGCGCGCGCCCTTGTCCTCCAGCGCCCTCTGCAGGTCGAAAACCACCTGGATCATGGAGAAGACGTGCTCCTCGACCTCCTCCACGATATCCCTCTCCAGCAGGGCGAGGGTGCGGTGATCGTACAAGCCCGCCCGGCGCCTCGCCTCCGCGCGCGCCCGCAGGCCGTGCTCGTCAAGCTCCTTTCCGTTTACCTCGATCATCTCTTCTCCTCCGCGGTCAGGCCCTGCTCATTACCGCCCCATAGGGCATTCTCGCCGCGTCTTCCCCTCCCGTCCCCCTGGGGCTGTCGTTGGGCTTACATTTCCTTCCAGGCGGGAAAAGCGTGCTCCCTGAAGCCGATGCCTCAGCGCTTTCCTCGCCCTTGCCCTTCATCACCCAAGGGGATATTCCAATTACGGCGTCCCCTCCCGTCTCCCTGTGGACATGGTTGGGCTTGCATTTCCTTCCAGGCGGGAAGAACTCGCTACCCGAAATTGAGGCCGCACGCCTTTTCCTTCGCGCCGTCATCCCGCCACCGCCTCCTCGACCGCCTTCTCCAAGCCCAGCTTATCGCCCAACGCCGCCCTGAGGGCGCGCTCGAAACGGTCCGCGCCGAAATGCTCCAACCTCGCCCTCTGCGCCTCCAGTATCCTCTCGCGCAGGAAAGCATCCCTCCCCAGGCGGTCCAGGAGCTCGGCCAGCAGGGGGTAATCCTTGTCGTGGAAAAGCATGCCCGCCTTCCCCATGGTCTCCGGGACCGCCCCCGCGGCGTAGGCCAGCACCGGCAGGCCGAAGTGGAAGGCCTCCAGCAGCGGCACGCAGAACCCCTCGTGCTCGCTCATGGACACGTAGTAGTGGGAGCGGCGGTAGCATGCCTTGAGCGCCCCGTCGCTCACCTTGCCCAGGAAAAACACGCGGTCCGCGACCCCCATGCGCCGGGCCAGGGAGAGGAGGGCGGAGTAGTAGGTGTTGAGGAGGGACCCCGCCACCACCAGGCGCGAATGCGCGTTCACCCCCCGGTGGTAGCAGTAAAAGAGCTTGACGATGTCCTCCACGCGCTTGTTGGGGACCACCCTCCCCACGAAGAGCAGGTTGGTCTTGCCGTCGGAGAGGGAACGCCCCAGCTCCTCGTCCTCCTCCACCCCGTCCAGCTTGTGCAGGGGAGGGTTGATGGGCAAAACCCCCGTCCTCTCCTCCGGGAAACCCGCAGCCACCAGCTCCCGCCGGTTGAAATCCGAGTCCCCCAGGGCGAGGTCGCATTCCGCCAGCCGCGGCAGCAACTCCCTCCCCAGGCGGCACAGGTTCGCCGCCTCCGGGTAGAAGCGCTCGTAAAACTCCGGCGGGGTGATGTTGTGGTAGATGAGCACCTTGTGGGATTCGCTGTCCAGGTAGTACTGGTAATTGCCGCAGTAGATGGAGTAGTGATAGATGAGGAGGTCGTCCTTCTCGCGCAAGAACTCCTTGTAGGCGTAATCGTATGAGGCGTGCCGCTTGCCGAACTCGTCCATGCCGTTGGCGTAGATGCGGGACTCGAAGCCCCACTCCGTGACCAGCCTGTGTATGGCCAGCGCCTGGTTGGATACGGCGTCCCCGGCGTCCAGGCGCGGCACGATCTGGTGCACCCTCATGTCGCGCCTCCACGCCCCTTGCCCGCCCCCATCGCCGTCATCGCCTCGCCTCCCCCTCCTTGAGGACGGCCTCGAAATTGCGCACCACCTCGTCCCAGGAATAGTTGGCGAGCACGTACTCGCGTCCCCTCTCCCCCATCCTCTTTCGCGCAGCCCTCATGGCGGTCATCGCCTCGCCTCCCCCTCCTCGAGGACGGCCTCGAAATTGCGCACCACCTCGTCCCAGGAATAGTTGGCGAGCACGTACTCGCGTCCCCTCTCCCCCATCCTCTTTCGCGCCGCAGGGTTGTCGAGGAGGAATTCCAGGGCTTCGTGGAAGGTGGGGTAGTCGGTGAACCACAGCCCTCCCCCGCTGCTCTCCACGTGGTATCTGGTGACGGCACAATCGCCGTGCACCAGGCACGGCAGCCCCGCCAGCCAGGCCTCCAGGATCATGATGGAAAAACTTTCCTTGGTAGAGGGGTGGCAGATGAGGGTGGCGGCGGCGTAGGCGTCGCGCAGGTCCCTCTGGTTCACGAAGCCCACGTCGATGACCCGGTTGCGGAAGGAAAAGGGGATGTCGATATGCCCCGCCCCGGTAAGCGCCAGGCTCACCTCGCGCCCCGTGTTCTCGAGGTAGTTGCAGAAATAGCGCAGCAGCAAGGGGGTGTTTTTGGCTATCTCCCGCCTCCCCGTGTAGAGGATGAAATCCCCCTCGATGGAGTACTTGTAGCGGAAGCGCTCGCCGTCGGCGCCGTAGGGGGCGAAACCCATCCCCACCACCCTTCCCGGCAGGTCGTCACCGAAGATGCGCCGGGCCAGCTCCATCTCCGGCACGCTGTTGAACATCAGCCCCCGGGCGGACCGCATGAGCTTACGGTAGATGTGCTGGTAGGCGTAGGGCTCATCGTGAAGGCAGGGGATGATGTAGGACTTCTCCGGCACCTCCAACACCCCCAGGTAGGTGGTCCCGAAGAGGTAGGGCGCGAAGACGAAGGCGCGGTACTCGTCGCGGTGCTCCCCCAGCCAGCTCCGCATGGCCTCGCTGGTGACCACGCTGCGGATCCAGAACTCCTGCCTGCGGCGCGACACCCTCTTCCCCTCCAGCATGCGCGTCTCGGTGCGGAAGACCTTGCGGGTGTACTTGCGGCTCTCGGTGGGAAATCGCCGCACCGTGATCCCGTGCACCTTCTCCACTCCCGGAGGGAAGTGGTTGGTCCAGCTGTAGGGATCGAGGGCGCAGGTGGTGATGACCTCCACCGGCCAACCCCTGGCGTCCAGCTCCTCCACCATGGCCCGCGTAAGGGTCTCCGCCCCTCCCACCACCTGGGGTCCGTAACGAACGGGGATGAAGGCCACCTTGTCGCCCAAAACGCTACCTCCTCGCCTCCAGCAGGTAGCGCCGCGGCCCGAAGAGCAATTCAGCCATGCCGTCTCCCTCCTCTAGAACCCCTTCCAGCTTCTTCCTCCATTCCTCTATCTCGCGCTCCCCGTACTGGCCCACCGGGGTTACCTCCACCTCGCGGAAGCCCGCGTGGAGGAACAGCGCCCTCATGGTGTCCGGGTGCACGAGGCGCAGCAGGGTGGGGTCCTCGAAGGCCTCCTCTACTCCCAGGACGGAGTGGGGGTGGTGGTTGAGCACCACCACTCTGCCTTCCCTTTCCATGCGGTCGGCCAGGGCGGTCACCATCCATACCAGCTCGCGGGAGTCGTCCCTTTCCCCCAGCTCTTTCAGGAAGACCGCGCGCAGGGATTCGGGGGGCAGCGAGTCCAGGAAATCCATGGGCCTGGCCGCCGTCACCTTGAGGTCCCTCTCCTGCGCCATCCTCACCAGGCGGGCGTCATCCTCCACGCCCACCGCTTTGCGGCCCTCAGCCCGCGCCGCCGCCAGGAATCCCCCCGTGCCACTGCACAGATGCACCACTACTTCACCTTCCGGGAAGCGGCGCGCCGCCTCGCGCAGGAGCTCCTCGTCGTCCTCCGCGAACCCCAGCTCCACCCAGGCGGTGTAGCGGTCCAGTCCCCCGTGGTAGGAGCGCTCGCGCTCACGCTTGATCATCTCCAGGAAGGTCTCCATGGAGCGCAGGCACTGCGCGTTGAACTCGCGCTGCTTGGCGAAAAGGGCGTCCATGTAAGGGGTCATAAAGCGGCGCATGGCCTTCTTGGCCAGCACGATCAGCGGCCCCACCACGGAACGCTTCGAGCCTATGGGGTAATGGCTGGTGACCTCGGCATACTGCCTCGCCAGCTGCACGAGGAAGATCAGCTCGTGCAGGGGATCGAGGCTTACCTCGGCCTCCCCTCCCCCCGTGCGCTCGTCCTCCAGCTCCAGCAGGGGCAGGTCCCTGTACACGCCCTCGGCGCGGCGCCTTTCCACCCTCTCCTCGATGGCGCGCATGATCTCGCCGACGTCGATCTCCTCCAGGTCCAGGGCGAGATTTTCAGCCGCCCCCGCGGATATGCGCCCTTCCCTGTCTTCGCTCTCACTCATGTCCACACTCCATCTCCCGCGATACCGCGACGCCGCGACGTGCGCGACGCCGGGCATAAAACGATTCCCGGATGATTTCTTCGCCCGCCATGGCGGCAATCCCTGCCCGAGTTGAGGCCCCCGTATTAGGGTCATTCCTCCTTGAGGTCTATGTCGCACTCCATGGCCAGGTAGCCCTCCTCCATGCCGGGCGAGCGCACGTCGAAGTAGAAGAGCTTGTCCAGCCAGTGGTAATTGACCAGCCCGTCGCGGGTATGGGCCGCGACGGACACGTAATACCTTCCGTCCAGCATGTAAAGGGAGGCGATGGAGAACTCCATCATCCCCCTTCCCTGCACTTTGGGGATGTTCATTCCCCGGAGGCGCGTGTTGGTGCCATAGACCATGAAGCCCATCTGGTCGTAAAAGCCGAAGCCGAAAACGGGATCTTCCACGGGACGCGCCGCGTGATAGTGGATGCGCAGGGTCATGGGCTCGCCGGTCTCGAACTCCACCGCCTCCTTGCCGTGACGGTTCATGACCTCCACCTTGTCGATAACGATGTCCCTTGTGCCAAACTCGCTTCCCTCCGGCCGCATGCGCATGGCCTCGTGGTAGCGCTCCGTGACCTCCCGGGGGTCGCCAAGCATCCTCTCCACGCCCTTGTCCAGCCACAGCACGCGGTCGCAGATGGCCGCGGCGATGTTCGCCTCGTGGGTCACCAGCACGATGGTCTTGCCCTCCTGCTGCATGCGCGCGATGCGGTTTAAGCACTTGGTCTGGAAGGACTCGTCCCCCACCGCCAGGACCTCGTCGATGAGCAGGATGTCCGGGTTGAGGTTGATGGCGATGGAGAACCCCAGGCGAACGTACATCCCCGAGGAGTAGTTCTTCACCTGGTTGTCTATGAAGGGGCCCAGCTCGGAGAACTCTATGATGCCGTCGATGAGACCCTCCAGGTCCCGCCGCTTGAATCCCAGGATGGAGGCGTTGAGGTAGATGTTCTCCCTCCCGGTGAGGTCGGGATGGAACCCCGCGCCCAGCTCCAGGAGGGCGGCTATGGTGCCGTTGGTGTATATGCGGCCCTCGTTGGGCTTCATGATGCGGGTCATCATGCGCAGCAGGGTGGACTTCCCGGAGCCGTTGGGACCGATGATGCCCAGCGTCTCCCCCTTGTACACGGTGAGATCTATCCCCTTGAGGGCCCAGAAGAGGTCGTAGCCGCGCTTGCGCCAGTTGATGATCCTCTCCTTCAGGGTGTAGTTGACGTCGTGGTAGAGGCGGAAACTCTTGCTCACCCCCTCCACCCTGATGGCGGGGACCTCCGAAGTCGCTCGCGTTCCTATTTCCCTGGCGCCCATCAGATGAACTCCGCGAATCTTCCCTCGAGCCGGCAGAAAGCATAGTAGCCCAGGACCAGCACGGCCACCGAAACCGCCACCGTCCCCAGTATCCCCTCGGCTGAAAGCCCATAAGCCGAGGGCCCGTTCACCGGCGAATTGTATATGATGCGCTGCCAGAGCATGACCACGTGCGCCATGGGGTTCAGCATATAAAGCCGCACCGCCCATGCCGGGAGGTTCTCCCTGATATAGGAGACGGGATATACCACCGGGGTCATCCAGAACCACGCTGTAAGCAGTATCTCCGTGAAGTGCTGCACGTCGCGAAAGAAGACGTTAAGCGCCGAGAGCAACAGAGAGAGCCCGGCGATAAACGTCATTTGCAGCAGCATAAGCAACGGCAAAGCAAGGATCCAGGGCGAAAGCGGCACCCGGAAGACGAGTAGGAAAACGATGAGCATGACCTCCTGGAGCAGGAAGTGGAACGATGCCGAGCCCAGGTAGGAAAGGGGCAGCACCTCGCGGGGAAAGTAGACCTTCTTCACCAGGTCCCCGTTCATCACCACCGAGCCCACCCCCTGCATGAGGGCGATACTGAGGTAGTTCCAGGGCAGGATCCCCGCCATGAGGAAGAAGGCGTAATAGCGCATGTTCATAGCCCGCAGCTTGAAGATGACACCGAAGGCCACGTAGAAGACCACCAGCATCATGAGCGGGGTCACCAGCGACCACACAAATCCCAGAAACGAGTTCTTGTACTTGACCTTCACCTCCTTGCGGGTGAGGTTGTACAAGAGCTCGCGGTATTCGAAGAGGCGCCTCAGGTATTCTTTCATAACTAAAGAAGTTACTGGACAAGCCCCGGAAAAAGCAAATGCGCAGCTGGTCCCCCAGGCACCGAGCAGACCTAGGGGTCAGGCTTTATTTTAGGCCTGAGCAACGAGACGACAGGTTGCCCTGAGGTATAAGGCAGGGTCGTCAGGTACTGGGGCAGGCCTATTGGGGTCAGGCCTTGTTTAAAGGCCTGAGCAACGAGACGACAGGTTTCCCTGAGGTCTAAGGCAGGGTCGTCAGGTACTGGGGCAGGCCTATTGGGGTCAGGCCTTGTTTAAAGGCCTGAGCAACGAGACGACGGGTTGCCCTGAGGTCTAAGGCAGGGTCGTGTCTTAAATTCTTGCTCCAAGGAGACTATGCGCATCTTCCCGGCGGTGCGGCGGAATGAAAAAGCGAAGACATAGCCTTTAGCTACGATCCCAAGCCATGTTGGCTGAGACTTAAGACCGATGGCCAGGCCTGACTCCCAGGCCTGGCTGACTCCCTGGCCTCAGCCGCCGGTGTAGCCCTCGGCGAAATACCATTCGGTGGAGGGCTCGGTCACCCCCATGGCCGCATGGCCCCCACGGCGGCCCTGGTAATCGAAGTACGTGGCGCGCTCCACCACCACCCCCCGCCCTTCGACCTCCTCTACCACCACCGAGACCTCGTCGGAGGGAAAGTGGTCGTCTACGTGAAGGGTAAATCGGCTGCCGGGAGGCAGGTCGAAGTAAGCCTCCTTGGCGAAACCAGCCTGGGTCAGGAAAGTGAACCTCACCCTCGCCGCCTCGCCGCCGGGGTTTCCCACCAGCACCCAGGTATCGAATTCGCCCCCCGTGTAGCCCTCGGCCAGGTACCATATGGATGAGGACCCCGGCGCCCCGAGGGCGCAGGAGCCGCCCTGTTTCCCGTAGTAATCGAAGTACATCGCCCTCTCCGACACCACGGGCGCGTCGCTTTCCACCCTCACCGCCACCTCGGCGTCGGGAAGGTGTTCGTCCACGTGCAAGGTATAGCGCGAGCGCGGCTTCACCTCCACCTCCACCGTTTTCCCGCCCCCACCCGGGATATAAAGGTGGAACCTCACCCTGGCCGCCTCCTCGCCCGGGTTTCCCACCAGCACCCAGGTGTCGAAGGGCCCCCCTGTGTAGCCCTCGGCGAAGAGCCATTCTTTGGAGAGCTCCGTCGCCCCCAGGGAGGCGTGCCCTCCGCGCCTGCCCCAGCTCTCGAAATACACCGCCCTCTCCACCACTACCGGCTTGTCCGAGATAACCGCGGCCGAGAAGGAGCAGGACGAGAATCCCTCCACCCCGTCCACATAGAGGGTCGAGCGTGACCCCGGCCCGACGTCCATCTCCACCCGGCCCACATACCCGTCCTCCCGCAGCAGATCCACGGTCACGTGGGCTCCCTCCGTCCCCGGGTTGTACGCGAGTATCCAGGTGTCGAAAGCCTGGGCGGTGTACCCCTCCGCCAGGTACCACTCCATGGACGGAGACGCGGCCCCGTGCTCGCATGACCCGCCGTCGTATTCTCCAAGGTAATCGAAGTACATAGCGCGCTCAGCGACCACCCCCGCCTCGCTTTTCACCCGCGCCGACACCTCCTCGCCGTAGAAGTAATCGTCCACGTGAAGGGTGCGACGCGACCGCGCCGGCACCTCGAAAGCGGCCTGCTTGGACTCCCCCGTCGGGGTATGCATGTCCACCTCGACCGCCGCCGGCGCGCCCTCGGGGTTGGCGATGAGTATGTACTCGTCGAAGTTATCCGCCTGGCGGTTGACCATGGCCGAGCGCAGGCTGAAATACGAGCGCAGCTGCTCGCCGGTGATGCGTGCCGTCCCCGCGCTGCCGGTGAAGACCGCGTAGCGCACCCTGCCGCTGGGCGTGCGGTCCGAGAGGTCCATGCCGTATAGCGTCCCCACGTAGGTGCTGGGACGGGAATTAAGGCGCGCCTCCATCTCCTGCCTGGTATAGGTCACCGTCCAGCTCGCGAAGGGGTTGTTCCCCGGGTCCTCGCACCAGGGGCAGGGCACCCCGCGCAGATAGGGCACGGGCGAGCCTCCCCACACGTCCTCGTTGTTGTCGGTATGCCCGCCGCAGGAGGCGGAATAGAAGCACTGCGCCACCTGTCCCGCGTAGGTGAGCACCTGCCCCGCGGTGGCGTCCACCGCCTGCGTCCAGCCCGTATCCTTCTCCTGGTCGCTGCCCTTGTAATACTGGCAGTGCGTCTCGTCGCAGATGTCGTAGTTGGACGAGGCGTGCTTGCCCATGGAGCGCACGGCGTAGGAGCGCGCCGCCACCGCCTGCGCCTTCACCGCCTCCTGGGGCCAGCTCCCCGGCACCTCCGCTATTCCCTTGAGGTAGGTCTCGAACCAGCTGATGAGTATGGCGCGCAGGGAATAAGGGTGCGAGGCGCCGTAGAGGTTGAGCTCCAGGGGCGTGTAGGCGGAGAGGTGGCTCACGCCGCGGTTCCCGTTCTGGGTAAGGCGCAACACGTCCCCTTCCCCCGACCCTCGCACGTAAAGCGGTTTGTACATCCCCCCGTAGCTGGTGTTGTTGACGCAGGTCCCGTCGGGGCGCACGATGAAGAACCTTCCCTGCTCGTCCGCGGCCACCGTCCAGGTGCCCCCCGGGGCCATGGTGCCGCCCGGGATATCCCCGTCCGAGGTATAAAAGGTGAAGGAGCCCGACTCGGCCACGAGGTAGATCACCGACTGCCCCTCCAGCAACCCCACGCGGATGGATGCCGGACACCCCCACGCCTGGACCTGCGTCCCCCGGTAGTAATAGGTTAGGATGCCCTGGTAATCGTATCCAGCCGCCGCCATGCCCCGCGCTCCGTACTGGCACATCCCCACCCCGTGTCCCCAGCCCGATCCCTCGAAGGTGTAGGTTTCCTGCAAAGCAGCCGCGCCCGTCGTCCCCACGAGGCACAGGCACACGGCGAGGAGCGCCGCGCTCGCCGCCGATAGCGTTTTCCTCAAGAGCCCCATCAGGGCTTCACCCTTTCTCGCCAAACCGGCCTGGAACCCCCGCGTGCCGGGCTTCGCACGCCTGTCCCGAGGCGGGATAGCGGCGCGCGTTTACCCTCATAACGCTCCATGGCCGGCGTCTTTACGCGACCCGCGGTAAACGAGCAAGGCGGCGCCTCCTCCCGTGCGCTTGCGATAGCTCACGAGCGATATATTGACCATATTCGCCGACTCCGTTCCCATCCACCGCATCATCGCCGCGCGCCCTTCTTCCCGCCCCGCTCGCCGTCCAGGGATCATATTGACATAATCTGCCAAGTTAATGTACCCGCGGGGTTCGGGCGTTCGCCTCCCTTGCCTCATGGCCCGGCGCCCCTCTTCCCCCCGCCGCCGGCAGCTTCATCCTTCGACGCCTCCCACAGGGCATCCAGTTCCTCCAGGGATACCTCCTCCACCCGCCTGCCCTGGGCGCGCAGCCTTTCCTCCACCTCCCTGAAACGCCGCGAGAACTTGGAGGCAGATCTGCGCAAGGCCACCTCGGGGTCCACGCGGTAGTGGCGGCAGACGTTCACCAGGGTGAAGAGCATATCCCCCAGCTCTCCTTCGAGGTCGCCCTCGCCTCGACGCAGAACCTCCTCTATCTCTGCCAGCTCCTCCCCCAGCTTGGGAAGCACTTCCTCGGCCTTGCCCCAGTCGAAGCCCACCCGTGCCGCACGGCTTTGCAGCTTGAAGGCGTAGATGAGGGCGGGCAGCCCCTCTGCCACCCCGTCCAGCACCGAGGGTTCTCCGCGCTCCTCCGCCTTGATGCGCTCCCAGCGCGCGATGACCTCCTCCGCCGTGTCCAGCTTCACGTCGCCGAAGACATGGGGGTGCCTGCGCAGAAGCTTGGCGATGATGAGAC
The DNA here is from genome assembly GCA_013178005.1 of Actinomycetota bacterium. GTDB lineage: Bacteria > Actinomycetota > Geothermincolia > Geothermincolales > RBG-13-55-18 > Solincola_B. The sequence goes on along the minus strand of JABLXL010000001.1, from coordinate 62,208 downwards.
TCAGGGTGTCCCGGATGTCGAAGGCCCCCTCCTCGGACCCCAACTGGCAGTGCAGCGCCACCTGCAGGAGGAGGTCCCCCAGCTCCTCCGCGAGGTGATCCATGTCGCCCAGGCGGATGGCCTCCACCGCCTCGTGGGCCTCCTCCACCATGTGGCGCGCCAAGGTCTGGTGGGTCTGCTTGCGGTCCCAGGGGCAGCCCCCCGGGCCTCGCAGCCGCGCCACCACGTCCAGCAGGCGTTGGAAATCGAATATCTCCGCCTCGTCCACGGCGGGCAGGTACAGGGTGGTGAGGTGGTCGAAGCGCTCGGCGCGGTCCAGTTCCTCCAGGGGCACCTCCTCCACCTCCTGGACTTCCGTTCCCGCCGCCCTGATCACCTTAACGGGATGCGAGGAAGGGTATGCCTCGAGGAGCTCGATCTTCACGTCCGATGCCTTTATGCGGCTATCCACCTGCGCGACCAGGCTGGGAACGCGTGGGTCCAGAATGCGGTGCCCTGCCGTGAGCAATCGGTCCCCGTCCAGGAGCAGCAGTCCCTCCAACGCGTCAACCCCCAGCGCCGCGAGCACGGGCTCCAGGAAGCTCACCGCGCCATGCAGTCGCACCTCGAGGTCGCCCTCGCCGAGCAGGAGCTGCACCGTCCTCTCCGCCACCAGGGCGAACCCCGGCACGGCGTAGTGCGCCTCGCCTGTGGTTCGAGCGGTCTCCGCCACCTCCCGCGCCATCGCCGCATAGACCTCTTCCATGCTGCGCCCCGATTCGTAATAACGGTCGAGAAAACGCATGCGCACGCCGCGCGCTGCCAGCTCCTCCACGCACGGGTGTCGCGAGGTGCGCACCAGCACCTCGCGGGCGGCCTCCAACATCCCCATGGTCTCCATGGTGATGAGGTCGAGGGGTCCCGGGCCCAGCCCGAGCACGTGCACGACCGCTTTTCTCTTCTCCATCCTCGCTCCCTCGTATGCGACCCCTCATAAAACGGTCGATGGGTGGTCGCAAGCCTAATGACCTTCCGTCACCCTCATCCCCTCGTGTCCGACCTCACGCAACGCGGCCGACAGGATTTTGGGAAACCTCCCGACTCTTGCATATCCTCGTTCCCTCATATCCGACCCCACGGGGCTTTCCCTATTCTAACAGCCCCCGCACCCCGCACGCGGCAGGCGGGGCACCGGCAAACCATCGAACATCGCATACCGAACGGACCGCCCATATCTATTGAAGCTCGTATTTTCTCCCATGGCTGCCGGCCTCGTGCCTCTTTTGTCAAGACGCCCCTGCCCCCCTATAATTGAGCCGGGGTGAGAAGATGAGGCGGGAGATAGGCTGGTGGTTGGAGGCGGCCGAGAGGGACAGGCAAATGGCCGCGTCTCTCGCGGCGGAGAGCCTCTATGAGGGCTCCGCTTTTCACCTGCAGCAATCGGCGGAGAAAGCGCTTAAGGCCCTTTTGCTCAAGCTCGGCAGGGAATCGCGCACTCACTCGTGCGTGCAGATGGAGAAGATGCTCCGGTCCGCCGGCCTGGACACGACCTCCATTACCGCGGCATGCAGGAAACTGGACGGGCATTATATCATGTCGCGTTATCCCAACGGCGTCGGTGGACCGCCCGCCGATTTCTACGGCGAGGAAACGGTGAAGGAGCTCGAGGAATGCCGGGAGAAGATAGCGGGATTCGTTCGCGAGCACATATAGACGGCGCGTTGTTGGACTCCTTCGCCGCCTCCCTGCGCGAGAGCTTCTCCATCTCCGCGGTGGTGGTCTTCGGCTCCAGGGCGACGGGGGAGGACCTCGAGGAAAGTGATTACGATATCCTGGTCCTCTCGCCCGACTTCGAAGCATTCCCTCCTCCCGACCGCGTGATCCGTTTGCTGGAGGCCTGGCCCGGCTTAGTGGCCTTAGAGCCCGTGGCCATGACGCCGGAGGAATTCAGCGAGGCGGAAGGAGCGCTAGTGTGGGACATACTCGATGAAGGCCTGGTGATCGAGGACGACGGTACCTTCGAGGCGAAGCGCCGTCTCTTCCGGGAACGCCTCGAGAGGGGCGAGCTCGTGAAAGGCGACGGCTACTGGTCCTTCTACTGATCGAGAAGGTGTCCGGTCGGGTTTGAAAGCCCGGACGCTTGCCCCCATATCCATATAATGGTAATGCTTTGATTGCGGCAGGGAATGGATCAAGCCCTCAAGCCCTTTAGGAGCGGCCGACAAACCGGAAAACTGAACGATGAGGAGAAACCCACGGTGTGTGCTATTACTCTTGAAGGGCGGCAGTCCGCCCGAAATGGCCGTCCACACAGCGCCCCAGGCTCACCCCGGGGGAAGAAGAGACCGGTCATCCGGTTCCTCTCTGCTGCGAGGCGGTCCGGCGAAGGAGCGCAGCATCCCCGTCATGGCCTCGAGGTACGCGCGCCCGCGCGACGGCCATGAGCCCCTCTCGAAGTAGAGGACCAGCTCCTGGAGGTTGCGTCGGTACTGGGCGTTACTCCACGCGGGCAAGCCCTCTCCCGGCTCGCCGCCCCCACCTGCCGACCCTCCCGCGTCTCCGGCCATCGACACCAGCTCCTCCGCGCGCATGGCGGCCTCCGGCCCCAGCCGCAGCGCCACGTTATCCTTCTCGCGCGCCACCTCGCGCACCCCCGCTTCCATGCACGCCAGGCGCAGCCGCGCCACCCAGAAAAGGTTCTCGACCTCCGCCGGCAACGGCCCGTAGCGGTCTCGCGTCTCCTCCGCCAGCGCATCTACCTCGTCTCCTGAACCGGCTTCCGCCAGGCGGCGGTAGAGCTCGATCCTGCGCGAGGCTCGCGCCACATATTCCGGGGCCACGAAAGCCCGCAGGGGTAAGTCGATGGTCACCTCCGAGGTCCTGGGGCGCGCCGTGCCCTTCAGCTCCTCCACGGCGTCCGCCAGCATGCGGCAGTAGAGCTCGAAGCCCACCGCCTCCACGTGCCCGTGCTGCTCCGGACCCAGCAGGTTGCCCGCCCCCCTTATCTCGAGGTCCTTCATGGCCACCTTGAGCCCCGAGCCGAGCTCCGAGAAATCCCGTATCACCTTCAGGCGCTGAAGCGCCCCGTCGGTCATCGACCTCCCCTCCCGGAAGAGAAAAAAGGCGTAGGCCTGGCGGTTGCCGCGCCCTATCCTCCCCCGCAGGTGGTAGAGCTGGGAGAGCCCCAGATTCTCCGCCCCGTCCACGATCAGGGTGTTGACGTTGGGGATGTCCAGGCCGGATTCGACGATGGTGGTGCACACCAGCACGTCGGCCCGCCCGGACACGAAGTCGTCCATCACCGCCTCCAGCTTGCGCTCGTTCATCTGCCCGTGGCCGACCAGAACGCGCGCATCCGGCACCAGCTCACGCACGCGGCGAGCCACGCGCTCGATGGTCCGCACGCGGTTATGCACGTAGAAGACCTGCCCGGAACGCGCCAGCTCGGCGCGTATGGCTTCTCTTACCAGCTCCTCGTCGTAAGGCCCCACGGAGGTTATCACCGCGTGCCGCTCCGCGATGGGGGTGTCTATGACGCTTAAGTCCCGGATGCCCGAGAGGGACATCTGCAGGGTGCGCGGTATGGGTGTGGCGGTGAGGGTGAGCACGTCCACGCTGCGCCGCAAGGCCTTGAGCCGTTCCTTCTGCGCCACCCCGAAGCGGTGCTCCTCGTCCACGATCACCAGGCCCAGGTCCGCCATCCTGACGTCATCCTGCAGCAGGCGGTGGGTGCCTATGACCACATCGACCTCCCCGGAAGCCACCTTCTCGAGTACCTCTTTCTGCTCCGAGGGGCTGCGGAAACGGGACAGGGTCTCCAGGCGAACCGGGAAGGCGGCGAAACGCTCTGCGAAGGTCCGCTCGTGCTGTTGCGCCAGCACGGTGGTGGGGACCAGCACCGCCACCTGCTTGCCGTCCATCACCGCCTTGAAGGCGGCGCGCACCGCGACCTCCGTCTTCCCGTATCCCACGTCCCCGTAAACCAGGCGGTCCATGGGGACGGGTTTTTCCATATCCCTCTTGACCTCCTCTATGGCTTTCGCCTGATCGGGAGTCTCGACATAGGGGAAAGAGCTCTCCAGCTCCCTCTGCCATGGATCGTCGGGGGAAAAGGCGTGCCCCTCGCCCGCCATGCGGTCCGCGTACAGCTTGAGCAGGTCGAAGGCCATCTCCTTCACGGCAGCGCGCGCCTTGCGGGTGGCGCGCCTCCAGTGGTGGCTGGAGAGCCGGTGGACCTCCGGCTTCTCGGCCCCCACGTAGCGGTGGACGAGGTCTATGCGGTCGGTGGGGACGTAAAGGGAGTCCCCTCCACCGTAGCGCAGCAGGAGGTACTCGCGCGCCGCGCCGTCGATCTCGCGCTTCACCAGGCCTCCGTACACCGCGATGCCGTGGTTCACGTGGACCACGTAATCCCCCTCCTCCAGGTCCCACCAACCCTCCACGGGACGGCCTCCCCACGGGGGCTTTGCGGGCCGGGTCCGCGGCCCCCCGAAAATATCCGCTTCGGCGTACACCGCTACGCGGGCGCGTTCGAGCCGGAAGCCGCGCGGCCAGTCCTCCACGGCGAGGCGAGCCGCGCCCGGCCTGGGAGTTCCTTCCATGAGCACCGGGATGCCCCCCTCCACCAGCAACTCCCGCATGCGCTCAAGCCTCCCACGGGATCCCAGGAGTAGCGCCGCTCCCCACCCCGAGCCCAGCAACTCCGCCAGGTCGGACAGGAACTCCGCCACGCGTCCCCGGTATTCGGTTATCCCTCGGGATGAGACTTCGGCCATGGGATGCGCCGCCATGGGGTCGAGCTCCACCAGCGAAAATCCCCTCTCTTCCGCCAAAGCGGGAATCGCGAGGACGTCCTCCGCCGCGAGGAGCTTCTCGCGCACCGCCAGGGGCTGCGAAACCGCCACCACGGCCCCCTCGCCCAGCATTTCCAGCGGACCCCTCTCCTCCCCGTCGTGGCCCAAGGCAACGGGGTAGATCTCCACTTCCCCAAGCGCGTCACGGGAGCGCTGGTCCACCGGGTCGAAGAAGCGCAGCCTCTCCACCCGGTCCCCGAAGAACTCCGCCCTCACCGGGTGGGGATAGCCGGGGTCGAAGACGTCCAGGATGCCCCCGCGCACCGCGAACTGCCCCGCCCCCTCCACGAGGTATTCCCTCGCGTACCCCATCTCCGCCAGCCGGCGCTCCGCCTCCTCCATATCCGTATCCATATCCACCGCCAGGCGAAGCGGCTCAAGCGCTCCGGGAAGGGCCGGAAAACCCTGCGCGAGGGCGCGCGCGTCGCATACCACCGTCACTCTCTCGCCACAACCCAGGGCCCTTACGGCGCGGGAGCGCAGCGCCACCGCCTCCGGGTCCTCACCCCTTGTCCCGGCGATGGCCAGCTCACGGTGCGGCAGCGTCATCACCGCCCCGCCCTCCGTGAGGCGCGAAAGCGCGGAGGCCAGCTCCTCCGCCGCGTTCCTCCCCGGCGCCGCCACCAGTATGGGTCCGCTCACGCGTTCGCGCAGCGCGGCGACCAGGAAGGGGTGCGTTTCCTCCTCGGCCTTCACCATCAGGCGGCGTGCCCCGGCGGACACGGCCTCGAGAAGGGCCCCGAGGTCGCCCTTGACCTCCGAGCATATCCAGCGCAGCAGTTCCGAATCTTCCTTCACGCGCTTCCCTCCATGCCCTGCCACGCGCGCGGTATGCGGGCAGCCTGGTCCCTGGGCCGACATCGCCGCGCGCCGGCAGCTTCCGGGCACGACTTTATGGCCTCGGCGAAAAACACCCAGGCCTACCAAGTATTCTACAGCAACGCTCGGTGGCGTCCTCCGGCGCCGGTCAACCGGCGACCATGACGCCGCGGCCGCGTTGCGAGCGCGGTCAACGCTCGAAAACCACGGATTCCTGGATTCATCTCATATCGGCACGACCCAGCGAGGAATTGCCGGAGATAGAACCGCCGTGGCCGATCCCCACCTGCTTCTACTGGATCCGCGTCACCGAGACCGGTTTTTCCGGCCTGGAAAGATGTCCCCCTTGGCCAGTATAGAGCGTTCGCTCACAGTCCATGGCGGATCTCCATGGTATGGAACGGACTGGTTGATAAACTTAACCGCGATGGCTTATACGGAACGAACGACGGGTTGGATCATCAAGGTGCCCGGTTTTCAAGCCTGTTTCGTCCGGCGTTGAATTCGATACCACAGGTGACGAGATGCTGTTGCCTAAGAGGTGGGCTTTCCCTATAATTAGTTGTCTGGTTGGGCCCGATCGGAGGCGGGCTTGAAAAGGTAAGAAGAGGTGTCAAGAGATGGAAGTCGATATTATCGCTGCTCCCCGAGGAGAGAAGGGCAAGGAAGCGGTCAAGAAGATAAGGCGCCAGGGGCGCATACCCGCGGTGATCTACGGCCATACCTTTGATTCCATACCCGTTTCCGTGGACGAGAGGTCCTTCAAGGCACTCATGCGCCGCGAGAAAGGGCTTCACGGCCTGCTGACCCTGAAGCTGGAGGGGGCGGAGGAAAGCGAACACACCGTGGTGGTCAAGGAGCTGCAGCGCCACCCCATCAAGGACCACATCCTGCACGTCGATTTTCAGCGCATCCGCAGCGACGAAAAGCTGCACGCGGTGGTATCCCTGCGCTTCACGGGCGAGCCGGTGGGAGTGAAGGCGGGGGGTATACTGCAGCATTACCTCTATGAGGTCACGGTGGAATGCCTTCCCAAGGACCTGCCGGAGGAGATCGAGGTCGATATCTCTGGGCTCAACCTCAAACAGAACCTGCGCGTGAACGACCTCCCAAGCCTTCCCGGGGTCGCTTACGTCAACTCCCCCGAGGAGATCGTCGCGGCCGTCACCCCCAAACGCGTGCGGGAGGCAGCGCGCGTCGTGGAGGAGCTTTTCGAAGTACCCGTGGAGGAAGCGACCGCCGGGGAAGAGGCCGGGGAAGAAGCCGCGGAGGAGGCCACCGGCGAGGGCGAGGAATCGGAAGCGCAAGAGAGCGAACCCGGCGAGTAATAGCGACCGGAACCACTCGAACCAGGCGCGGCTTGAAAGGGATGATTTCGAAGACGACGGGGGCGGGAGCTCCGCCCCCGTCTTTATGATGGAGGGGATATGTACCTGATCCTGGGCCTGGGGAATCCCGGTGAGAGCTACCGCAGGACCAGGCACAACGCGGGTTTCTGGGCGGTGGAGGAGCTGGCCCGCAAGCACGGGGTAGCCCTTCGCCCGAGGAAGTCATATGACCTGGCCGAGGCGACCTTCTATACCGAGGACGTTTACCTCGCCCGTCCCCTCACCTACATGAACCTGAGCGGCAAAGCCGCCAAGCGCCTTCGCCGCAAGCTGGGGATCGAACCGCGGAACATCCTGGTCATCCACGACGACATCGACTTAAAGCCTGGCACCATACGCATAAGGTCGGGGGGGTCTTCCGGAGGGCACCTGGGGGTGCAATCGGTGATCGAGGCCCTGGGGACCACCGATTTTCCCCGCATCCGCGTGGGGGTGGGCAGGCCTCCGGAAGGGGTGGACCCAGCGAAATACGTGCTGGAGGAGATGAGGGGAGCGGAGCTGGAGGAGTTCCTGGGCTGGTGCTCCAGGGCCGCCGCCGCCGCCGAGAACGTGGTCATGGACGGCCTGGAGACCGCCATGAACCTGTTCAACGGATAGGTCGCTTTTCGATCAATTCCCGTCCCGGCTTCCATACCTTGCCCAGACTCCCGGGAGACGATCGTCGCGGGCCACACGACCCGCGGGGACCAGGGCGGTGGACCGAAAGGTAAGAGCACGGGGACCTGGCGGGAAACCGGCATCCAACCGGAATCTCCGGGGCAAAAGCGCCGGCGCGTCCCTCGAGGGAAGGGAACGACGTTTCCCGCGTCCCGGGGAGGATTGGAGACGTCGGAAGGAGAAGATACCTCGGAGATGAGACGCCATGGGATGACCGCATGGATAGCCCCGGAAACCGCGCGACCGCGGCGGCTGATCCCCGGCGGGCACGACGCGGAGCGCCGGGCTCGGACGGCCTCCAAGCGGAGGAGGACGCCCCTCTTGCCGATCGCGGCGCTGATAGCCATCCTCTGCGCGACCGCCGCCGGTTGCGGCGGCAACCCCGAGGCGGAATCAAGGGTCCGCGAGGCGGAGCGCCTTGTCGAATCATCAAAACCCCTCTTCGACGACCTCCTCGACCTGGACGCGCGCTTAGACGAGCTGGGCACCCGCTTCTCAAACGTGGACGATACCATCGCGGAGGGAAAATCCCTGGCCGAGATGGCCCTGGTGGACGTGGATGAACTGGAGGCGCGCATCTCCCGCGCCATCGCGTTGCTGGAAGAGGTGGCGGGCATGGACGGGGCGGGAGATTATGCGGAGTACGCGAAACTGTTTCTGGCCGCCCTCGACCCCGCCTCTCGTGCGCTGGCGAGGAACCGCGAGCTCCTGACCGCGGTATGGGACATGCTCGACGTGCTCCCCTCCGCGGAGAGCGCGGAACAACTCTCCTATTACACGGGCGAGATCGACCGCCTGACCGCGGAGATAAATTCCCTTCTGCGCGAGGCCTCGAACGCCGCCGAGGCCGCCGACCGGTACCGGGAGGAGCGCGACCTGTGAGAACGCCGCGCGCGGTCGTCTTCGCCGTTCTCCTGGCCGTAGCCGCGGCTGGCTGCGGCTCCCTGGCGCCCCGGTACGCCCAGGAAGCGCGTTCCAGTTATATTAGCGCCAGGGCGGTGTTGGCTGGGTTACAGGAATTCCCTTCCCAGATGGAGCTGCTGCTCCGCGGCGGCGACTGGGAGACGCTGGGGAAGAAGGGCGAAGGCCTGATCGAAGACGCTCGGGACCTCGTCTCCGCCACATACGCGGCCTTCAACGCCGTGGTCGAGAAATGCGAGGCCTTGAAGGGGGAACGAAGCCGCAAACACGATCCTTACGCTGAAAAGCTCCTCGAGCTCGTGCGGCTCAACGAAAGGATCATCGGCGGCTATACGGAGTTCCTCAGCCTCTCGTCGTCGGCGTTGGAGGGCGTGCCCTACCTCGAGGACCCCCAGGCGTTGATGCCCGTTCTCGAGGCCATGGACGCCGTGGCCTCCCGTATCCAGGAACAGTTCGCGGAACTGGAATCGCTTGAGGAGCAGGCCGAAGCTCTCTATCTGGAGATCGCCCGATGATCATCCCGGCGCCACGTGATTAACGCGCCGGTCCGTGCCGAATGGTTGAGGGCATCAGGGCATGTTGTCGCCGCCGAAGAGCTCGCTCACCGACTCGTCCTTGAAGACGCTGGCGATGGTGTTGGCGAATATGGAGGCGATGGAGAGAACCTCCACCTTCTCGCTCAACCGCTCTTCGGGGATGGGAAGGGTGTTGGTCACCACCACTTTCTTGAGGGGGCTGGCGTCCAGCCTCTCGCGGGCGGGCCCCGAGAAGATGCCGTGGGTGGCGCAGGCGAAGACCTCCTTGGCCCCCGCGTTCATCAGCGCCTCCGAGGAGGCGGCCAGGGTGCCCGCGGTGTCGATCATGTCGTCCACCAGCACCGCCGTCTTCCCCTCCACTTCGCCGATGACGTGCAGCACCTCGGCCCGGTTGTGCCCCGGCCTGCGCTTGTGCAGGATGGCCATGGGCACGCCGAGGTGGTCGGTGTACTTGTTGGCCATCTTCACCCTCCCGGCGTCCGGAGACACGATGACCAGGTCGGGGAAATTCTGGCGCGAGATATAGGAGGCCAGCAGGGGCACCGCGGTGAGGTGGTCGACGGGCCCCGAGAAAAAGCCCTGGATCTGGCCGGCATGCAGGTCCATGGTGAGTATGCGGTCCGCCCCGGCCGCGGCCAGCAGGTCGCACACCAACCTGGCGCTGATGGGCTCCCGGGCCAGCGTCTTCTTGTCCTGGCGCGAGTAGCCGTAATAGGGGATGACGGCGGAGATGCGCTTGGCGGAAGCCCGCTCCAGCGCGTCGATCATCAGCAAGAGCTCCATGATGTGGTCGTTGATGGGCTCGCTGCAGGTCTGGATGACGAAGGCGTCCGAGCCGCGCACGCTCTCCTCGTAGCGCACGTAGAGCTCCCCGTTGCTGAACGTCTTCAGCTCCACCTTTCCCAGCCCGATGCCGAGGTGGCCGGCGATCTGCCTGCCCAGCTCGGGATAGCTCCTCCCGCTGAAGATCATCAACCTCTTGCGCGTTACCTCTTTCAAGAGCGGCCCTCCTCCTCTTTCGCCTTCCGCTTGTATCCCTCGATGTTCCTCTGGCGGCTGCGCTCAACCCCCAACGCGCCGTCCGGCACGTCTACGGTGATGGCCGATCCGGCCCCCGTTACCGCCCCCTTGCCGATGCGCACGGGGGCTATGAACATGGTGTCCGACCCGATAAAGGCTCCGTCCTCGATGACCGTGGGGTGCTTTTCCCTGCCGTCGTAGTTGCAGGTGATGCTGCCCGCGCCCACGTTCACGTCCTCGCCGATGCTGGCATCCCCCATGTAGCTGAGGTGGGGTATCTTGCTCCCCCGCCCCACCACCGTCTTCTTGGTCTCCACGAAAGTGCCCGCCTTCGACCCCGCGCGAAACACGCTGCCCGGGCGCAGGCTGGCGAAGGGACCCACGCTCACCCCGTCCTCGAGCTCGCACTCGCGCACCACGGCCTGCTCCACGGTAACCCCATGCCCCAGGCGCGAATCCGCTATGCGCACGTTGGGGCCCAGCCGGCACTCCCTGCCCACCACCGTCGCACCCTCCAGGACGACCAAGGGGCGCAGCAATGTGTCGACCCCGATGGACACGTCCGCGTCTATGTAGGCGGTGGAAGGATCCTCCATGGTAACCCCTTCCTCCATCCAGTGGTGGTTGATGCGCTTGCGCATTATGGCCTGGGCCTCCGCCAGGTGGGCGCGCGAGTTTACCCCGAGAACCTCGTCCGGGTCCGGCGTCACGTAAGCGGCCACCTTTCCGCCGCCCGCGGCCAGCAGCCCCACGGCGTCGGTCAGGAAGTATTCCCCCTTGGCGTTGTCGTCGCTGAGCCGCGGCAACGCCTCGCGGAGGTCGCCCCAGCGGAAGACGTATGTGGAGGTGTTCACCTCCCGGATCCTTTTCTGTTCCGGGTCGGCCTCGGTCTCCTCCACGATCCCCGTGACCGCGCCCGACGCGTCGCGGAGCACCCTCCCGTAGCCCGTGGGGTCTTCCATCACCGCTCCCAGCATGGTGACCGTCGCCCCTTCCGCGCTGTGGACCTCGCACAGCCTGCGGAGGGTGGCGGCCGTGAGCAGCGGCGAATCGGCGGTGAGCACCAGGACCTCTTCCGCGCCCCCGGAATCCAGGTGGGAGGCCGCCACCATCACCGCGTGCCCCGTCCCCCGCCTCTCCTCCTGAACCACGCAGACGCCCCTGTCTCCCACTTCCTCCCTCACCCGGTCGGCGCCGTTGCCGATAACCACCGTCACCCCGTGGATGAGGTCGGCGTACCGCAAATCCTCCAGGGTGCCCAGCACCCAGGAGAGCATGGAGCGCCCGCACACGCGGTGCAGGACCTTGGGGATTCCTGATTTCATCCGGGTTCCCTCGCCCGCGGCGAGGACCAGGGCCAGACGCTTCAAGAGGGCCTCCTTCCTCTCCCGACGGCATTATTGTAACGGACGCTGCTCTATGCTCCAAACCCTCCCGCCTGATCCAACCCCCGGAAACCGGCTCGCTGCCGTTTACCCCGCAAGCCGTGGGGCCGGGGCGAGATGACGAGATAGCCCGCGGGAGTTCGACGTTTTTTCCGACCACTCCCCTCCCGTCCAGCCGCCCTCCCTTGGCTCAAGTCCGGCCAGGAAACCGGCTCGTTCCCTTTTCCTGTATGGATCCACGGGCACAACGGAAAACGAGGGCGGTGAGCCCTCGTCTTTCGCTGGCTGGGGCGGTAGGATTCGAACCTACGATCGCGGCTCCAAAGGCCGCTGCCTTACCGCTTGGCCACGCCCCAGAGAAGGAGTGTATCCAGAGCCGCTATTCTTCCCGAGGCTGTTCGCCTTGCTCTTTGCGCATCTTGAAGAACTCGCGCAGCACCGCCTCCTGTATCTTCTCGCGCGTCTCCGAATTCAGCGGGTGCGCAATATCCTTGAAGTCCCCGTTGGGGAGCTTACGGGAGGGCATGGCAACGAAGTAACCGCGGTCGCCGTCCACCACGCGCAGGTCATGCACCACGAAGCAATCATCGAGGATTATGCTCGCTATGCCTTTGACCATGTTCATGTCAATCTCGCGTACGGTCACCCTTGTTATCTCCACGGCTTTTGTCCCCCTTAGAGAGTCCACGCTCTACCGACAAGAAACTTAAAAAACATATTATGCCCCTTGCGTCTTGTTTTCAAGGCGAAACGGTACAGGTAAGGCCACAAGGCACGTGGACTCCCGTTGATGTTCCATGTTCCCCCCATCGAACGCCTGCAAGATCACCTTCGGTTCGGTTTTGCCCGCTTTCCAGGGGTGACGGGGCGGTCCCAAGGCTCTTTTCAACATGCGAAGCGCCTGCCGAAAAAAATCGCGCTTCACGGGCTGGTTTATCGTGTCCCCCCGATCGCGCAGTCACCGGAAAGCCGTCTCGGCACCACGCTCAAGCCAGGCTCACGCCGGCGGACCTGAACCGAGCTCGGACGACCACCGGGGCATACCTCTCCATCTCCTCGGCCAGCGCCTCCGCCCTGCCTTCCTCTCCCGAGAGGGCAAAAACGGTGGGGCCGCTGCCGCTCACCAGGGCGCCCCACGCTCCCGCCCAGATGGAACGCTCCAGGATCGCCCCCACCCGCGGCTCCAGAGCGCAGGCGGCGGGCTGCAACGAGTTGAAGAGCAGGGAGGCAACGAGTCGCGCGTCGCCGCCGCGCAGAGCCTCCACCATGGCCTCCGCCCCGCCCCGTGGAGGCTCGCCTCCCCCCACCTCGTCGAAACGCCGGTAGACATCCGCCGTGGCCAGGGGAACGCCGGGATTCGCCAGCACCAGCGCCATGGGCGGCGCCTGTGCGAGAGGCGTGACCCTCTCTCCCCTGCCCTCGCCCAACACGGTGCCGCCAACGAGGAAAAAGGGGACGTCCATGCCCAGGGAAGCGGCGAGGGCCAGCAGCCGCTCCCTGTCCAGGGCCTCCCCTGTCAGAAAGTTCAGCCCGCGCAATACCGCCGCGGCGTCCGAGCTGCCGCCTCCCAGGCCCGCCGCCTCCGGGATGCGCTTGTGCAGCTTGATGCGCACGGAAGCCCTTATGCCGCTCGCCTCCAGGTATCTCACGGCGGCGCGGTGGCAGAGGTTCTCCTCGCCGGCGGGAGCCTTTCCCACCACCTCCAGCGTTATGCCTTCCCTGCCTCCCGCGACCTCCACCTCCACCAGGTCGTGGAGGTCCACGCTCTGCATCACCGTGCGCAGGTCGTGGTACCCGTCCCGGCGCCTCCTCCCGACCTCCAGGTAGAGGTTCACCTTCGCCGGCGCCTCGAGGGCGACCATATCGCGCATCTAACACCTCCCTAAGCGCGGGCGCTCCGGCCCGGCCTCCGGCCTCCACGCCCCGGCCTCGACCCCTCGCCGCCCATGATACGACAAAAAGGCCGGGCGTTCATGGCGAGCCCGGTTCGAGGGCGGCGGGTCGCGCGCCGGATCGGCTGCGGCGAACCGCCCTACGGGTGCAACCCGGCATCGATGGCGAGCGATCGTTCACCATTCCTCGGAACGCGCGCGGGGAGAAAAAACGGGGCGTCCGCGGCGAATTGCCCTGGTGCCGTGCGCCCGCCGCCCCGGCCCCTCCAAACCCTCGCCACATCGACGGCGCTGTCCCTCCGGAATGCGGCATAATAATGTCATGGGCGAAATGGCGAGGCCGAGCGTGGTCGCGGAGATCCTGGACAGGCACGGGATACGCCTGGCGCGTTCCCTGGGCCAGCATTTCCTCGTGGACGGCAACGTGCTCGCGCGCATCCTCGAGGCCGCCGATCTCGCGGGCGAGGACACGGTGCTGGAGATCGGGCCCGGCATCGGCACCCTGACCGAGGAGCTCTGCCGCCGCGCACGCCGTGTGGTGGCGGTGGAAGCGGATCGCCGCCTCATCCCTGCGCTGGAAGAGGCGCTGGGCGCTCCCCCCAACCTCGAGCTGGTGGAGGGCGACGCCATGCGCGTGGATCTCGCGGCCCTTTTCCATCCCGAAGAAAGGGTGAAGGTGGTCTCCAACCTGCCCTACAACGTGGCCACCCCCCTGCTGCTGCACCTGCTCCGCGAGCTTCCCCAGGCGAAACGCATGGTGGTTATGGTGCAGCGCGAGCTGGCCGACCGATACGTCGCGGGCCCGGGGCACCCAGCCTACGGCGCCGTCTCCGTGAAAATAGGGCTGCTCGCGGAAGCGCGGCGCGCCTTCGTTGTCCCCCCCACCGTCTTCATGCCTCCGCCCAAGGTGGAATCGGCCGTCCTTCGCATAGACAGGAAAGGGTCCCCGGAAACGGGGCCGGAGACCGACGCCTTTTTCCGCTTCGTCAACGCGGCGTTCGCGTCGAGGAGGAAAATGCTGGTAAATGCCTTGAGCGGTGGCCGCGACCCTTATTGCTCCCGCGCCGCCGCCGAGACGGCGCTCAAAGCCTCCGGGTTCCACCCCGGGACCCGTGCCGAAGAGCTCACCCGCGAAGAACTGCTCGCGGTTTTCCGCGCCCTTTCGTCCCCCTCTATGGAAGCTCGAAAAATGCAATGACCTGGATGCTCGATCTCGTGTCTTCATCACTCGAAAAAATCGCCATTGAAGCGTCGCCGATATCTGCGAGATGCAATAACGATGGTGGCTCTCCTCGTCCTTGCGAAGATCCGCTCCTGGAAACTTGAATCTTTCCCGACGCAACCCACGGGTGGACAAGTGCCATCAGGGCGGAGGTTATCAGCCATGAAATCAGCGACAGCTCGCCGCTTTACCAAGCTTTTCCTTTCCTGCGCCCCAGACGATCATGGCGAGGGCTCGTGTCCGTATTCGTTTTACCCAGCTGATTGCCGTCGGGCCGCTGAGGAGAACCAGGCGATCAGGGCGAGGATTCCTGTCCGTATTCGCGTTTTTCGCCCGATCGTACCTCCCATGCGTAATACGCGAAGGCCTCGTCCGGCTCCTCGATCTCTTCCAGGGCGCTGGACGAACCGCGGAGGTAAGCCTGCATGAATTCGTAGCCGTAGCGGCATATGGCGTTCGCCTGCGGATCGTTCTCCGCCGCGATATACAATCGCGTCTTCCCGCATACCTGGTTGCTGAAGGAGAAGTGATCCGCGTTGCGCACGACGGCCAGATACCTGGGCGGCGGGGCGCCGTCGAAGACGGCGCGCCGGGGCAGCTCGGGATGGAGGAACGCGGGATCGTTGTCCCCGACCATGAGCATCAAGGGCACCCTGACCCCTGATAGGGAACCCTCGAAGGGATAGGCGGACGCCGAGAAGAGGAGGGCGGCCTTGAACCTCTCGTCCCGCATTGAGCCATCGGGGTGGGCGCCGATCTTTCCCAGGGACGTCAACCCGCCCAGGGAATGTCCACATATTCCCATCTTCCCCTCGTCTATGGCACCGTACAGAAATGATCGAGGGGAGGCGTTTTCCTCGGCCAGCCGGTCCATGACCAGGGAGACGTGGTTAAGCCTGTGTTCGGCGAGGTAGGAGAGAAGCAATGACCTGTCTGCGTTCATATCCTCCACGAAACGCCGCGCCACGGCGAGGACCTCCTTCACGGAGCCCGTGTTTCCTCCTCCCACGCGGCCAAAGGCGATCTGTTCCTCGTAGAGGGGTGGGCGGGTGTCCACGAAATCCGGAGCCACGACAACGTAGCCCCGGGCCGCCAGGTACTCACAGAAAAAAGCTGAGTCGTAGCCGCATCCATAAGCGCCGTGAGCGAAGAACACCAGGGGATACGGGGCACCCGTGGCGTCCAGGGGAGAATCCAAGGCGACCCGACTGCGGTATTCTCCCGCTGTCCTATACGTATACGGTTCAGGCTTATCCGTGGCGGGATACCAAACCGCCGCGGCAACGTTCTCCACCCCGCCGTCGGGGCAAGAGCAAGCGAATTTCACCACCCTTAACCCGACTGCGTATTCTCCGCGCCTTGCGCCCTTTTGCGCTTCCGGTCGCGAGCCGCAGCCCCCGGGCGGAAAGACCAGGCACGCCGATAAAAGGCAGAGCGCCGCGAATAAAGCCGTGCGCGACTGCCCGGACGACCTGCGCATCATGATCGTTATGCCTTTTCCGGTAATGCTCAAGCCTCAACACTGTTTCGTTCGCAGGCTGGCCCGATTTGGCGAACCAGCGGCGCGCAGCTCCAGCCTGTGGATACATACGGAGCAAGACACGGAAGCGCAAGAATACCTAAGGGTCGAGGCATCAACCACCCTTTACGTGGAAATCTCGCATGATTGACGGAGATCTCGCTTCTCGATCGAGCCTTCCCCTCGTGCATCTCCGTGCTCTGACCCTTCTTTACCCTTCACTCACGGGGCACTCAGCATGTCGCTTGACCAGGGCACCGGGCATTTACTTGCCCCCTCGCCGGCTGGGTGGCATGCCCTGCTCTAGGATATTACGTGGGGGGATGCGAAAGGGGCGGAACGACTGCTTCTTCCGACCCGTTCCGCCCCGGGTATAACGTTATCGTCGCCTGCCGCCTGCGCTTACTTGCGCTTCAGCTCGTTGATGCACTTCTGGCAGATGCGGCTCCCCTTGAAGGTGCGCACC
This sequence comes from Actinomycetota bacterium, assembly GCA_013178005.1. Lineage (GTDB taxonomy): Bacteria > Actinomycetota > Geothermincolia > Geothermincolales > RBG-13-55-18 > Solincola_B. The sequence continues at coordinate 45,551 of JABLXL010000001.1, read as the reverse complement.
TTGTCGGTGTTTCCGCAGATGCTGCATCCGGGCTGGTACTTCATGAGCACGATCTTCTCGCCGTCGACGAATATCTCGATGGGATCGCGCTCCTTGATGTCCAGCGTGCGGCGCAGCTCCATGGGGATCACGATCCTTCCCAGCTCGTCGATCTTCCTGACGATTCCAGTGGCCTTCATCTCTCGCCCACCCTTTCTCTTTCGACCGCCCGGTACCCGCCGCCCGGGCGCCATCCGTTCTCCTTGACAATAGCGGGTATTTCCAGGGATATAATTATATGTGCGCCGAGGAACGAGTGTCAATATTTTCTTGTAATATTTTACATGGGAAGGAAAAAATGTACAAGACCTACTACGTGACCACCCCCATCTACTACGTCAACGACCTGCCGCACATCGGCACCGCCTACACCACCGTGGTTGCCGACGTGCTGGCGCGATACCACCGCCTCAAGGGCGAGGAAGTGTTCTTCCTCACCGGCACCGACGAGCACGGGCAGCACGTGGCGCGCGCCGCGGAGCGCAACGGCGTCACTCCCCAGGAATGGGCCGACCGCATGGTGGTGCACTTCACCGAGGTGTGGGAACGGCTCAACATCAGCAACGATTTCTTCATCCGCACCACCTCGCCCCGCCATGCGGAGGTGGCGCGCCGTTTCATCCAGAAGCTCTACGACAAGGGCGACATCTACCTCGACACCTACGAGGGGTGGTATTGCGTGCCCGACGAATCGTTCTGGCTGCCCTCCCAACTTGCGGACGGCAAATGCCCCCAGTGCGGGCGGGAAGTGGAGCTGGTGCAGGAGGAGAATTACTTCTTCCGCCTCTCCGCGTACGCCGACCGGCTGCTCGCCCACATCGAGTCCCATCCCGAGTTCGTGCAGCCCGACATGCGCCGCAACGAGGTGATCAGCTTCATCAAGCAGGGCCTCACCGACCAGAGCATCAGCCGCAAGACCATCACCTGGGGCATCCCCCTTCCCTTCGACGAGAGCCAGGTGATGTACGTGTGGTTCGACGCCCTGCTGAACTACATCAGCGCCATCGACTACGGCGTGGACGAAGAGCGTTTCAACGCCATCTGGCCCGCCGACGTCCACCTCATCGGCAAGGAGATCCTGCGCTTCCACGCCATCATCTGGCCCGCCATGCTCATGGCGGCCGGCCTCCCCCTCCCCCGCCAGGTCTTCGCCCACGGCTGGCTGACCGTGGAGGGCGAGAAGATGTCCAAGTCGAAGGGAAACGCCATCAGCCCCCACGTGCTCATCGACGAGTACGGCGTGGACGCCTACCGTTACTACTTCCTCCGCGAGTTCTCCTTCGGCTACGACGGCAACTTCTCGCGCGAGAACATGACCGGGCGCTACAACGCCGACCTCGCCAACGCCCTCGGGAACATGGTCAGCCGCGTGCTGGCCATGGTGGAGCGTTACCGCGGAGGGGAGGTGCCGGAGTCAGGCAAGGAGGAAGAAGCCGCGGACCGCGCCCTGAGGGAGTCCGCCGGTCGCGTGCTGGGGGAAGTCGACGGGGCAATGGAGGCCCTGGCCTTCAACGAGGCGCTCCAGGCGATCTGGAATTACCTGGGCGCCGTGAACCGTTACGTGGACGAGACCGCGGCATGGGACCTGGCCAAGGATCCCGACATGGCGGGCCGCCTGGACACCGTGCTCTACAACCAGGTGGAGGCGGTGCGCCTGACCGCCATCCTGGTGCTGCCCTTCATGCCCCGGACGGGGGAGGGCATCTGGAAACGCCTGGGATTCACGGACTCCATCCACCTGCACCACCTCCCGGCGGCGGGCGCGTGGGGACTGTTCCCGCCCGGGCAGAAGGTGTCCAAGGGCGAGCCCCTCTTCCCCCGCATGGAAAAAGGAAAGTGACGGAGTCGGTGGCGCGGAGGCGATTTTCTCCAGCGACGCTTGGGGGATGGAATACGATATGAACTTGGTAGACACTCATGCCCACCTGGACCTGCTGGAGGAGGACGTCGGAGGGGCCCTGGAAAGGGCTCGCCTGGCGGGGGTCACGCGCGTGGTCACCATCGGCATCAGCGTGGAGTCCAGCCGCCGCGCCGTGCAACTCGCCAACCTTTTTCCCGACGTCCTCGCGGTGGTGGGCCTGCACCCCCACGACGCGAGCGACCTGGACGCTGAGGCCCTGCGCACGCTGCGCCGCCTGGCCGCAGACCCGCGCGTGGTGGGCATAGGCGAGACGGGGCTGGATTTCTACCGCAACCTCTCGCCCCGCGACGACCAGGAGCGCACCTTCCGCTCCCTTCTGGACCTGGCGGCGGAGCTCTCCCTGCCGGTGGTGGTGCACGACCGCGAGGCCCACGCCGACACCCTTCGCATCCTCGAGGAATACGCCCCTTTTGACGGAAGGCTGATTATGCACTGTTTCTCGGGCGACCTCAATATGGCCCGCGCCGTCCTTGACATGGGGGGATACGTCTCCGTGGCCGGGCCGGTGACCTTCCATAACGCGCGCCGCCTGCAGGACGTGGTCAGGGAACTGCCCCTGGACAAGCTGCTCATCGAGACCGATTGCCCCTTCCTCTCTCCGCACCCACATCGCGGCAAGCCAAACTCCCCCGAGCGCCTGCCGCTCATCGCCAAGAAGGTAGCAGAGCTCAAGGGCGTCGAGCTGGACCGGCTGCTCCTGCCCGACCCCTTCCGGCGACCTGCTTGAGCTTGTTCGCGGCCTTCGGGCGAGAGCTTCTCCGGGTGGAACAAGACGGGCGAATAGCGTGTCCTATATGGCTAAGGGCAGATATTAGGTGTGTCAAAGAGTTCCGACCATCGTCCGGGGCACAAGGGAGGTAGCGTAATGTGTGAAAGATCAAAGGGCTGTGGTGCAGCTTTCTTGGCCATCCCTCTGCTCTACTTCCTACCATCGTCCGGGGCACAAGGGAGGTAGCGTAATGCGTGAAAGATCAAAGGGCTGTGATGCAGCTTTCTTGGCCATCCCTCTGCTCTACTTCCTACCATCGTCCGGGGCACAAGGGAGGTAGCGTAATGTGTGAAAGATCAAAGGGCTGTGGTGCCGGTGTCCTGACCATCCTTCTGCTCTCAGCGGCTCTTCTCCATGCCGCCTTTTGCGCGTGCGGCTGCGGAACCGGGAGCGCGAGCCCCGGAGCGGGCGACCCGCTGGAGGCCTTCGTCGTCGAGGAGGTGCAAAGGGGGGAACCGCTTTCCGGCCCCGACGAGATGATGCAAGCGGCCCTCGAGCTCGCCCGCGCCCGCATACCGGGGGTCGCGGGCATCAGCGAGCACGAGGCCGGGGCGGAAGGTCAACGGTTCTACACGCTGCAGACGCAGGAGGGGGGAAACGCCGGATGGATAGGCATTGATATCTACGGCGATCTCCTCAGTTTCTTGGATTTCACCACAGCGCCTGACCGCTTCACGCAGGTCAACCTGGATGAGAAACAGGCGGCGGCCGTCGCGGAGGGCATGCTCGAGGGCCTCGGCTTCGAGGCGGGAAGCCTGAAGCTCCTGAAGGCGCGCCTCCGGGAGACCGGCGCGGTGGGCCCGCCGCAGGACACGTAGCCTTGGGGTCGTATCTTGAATTATTCCTCGCTTTGCTTTTAGCCGAAGTCTTGCCAAACCCCAATGGTACCAACGGCACAGCCCTTGCCCAATACCAGAATCGAAATCCTCACACCTTGAGGTTGTGGGTCCGCAAGGGCTCTACCCAGCCCATGGCTCAAACGCTCTAGCCGCTAAGCCCGTGACCGATTTCAATGCTTGATGCCTCGGCTTCCAGAGCTTGACCCCTTGGCCTCAGGCCGATGGCCAGCCTTGATTGAGAGGCCGGCTTCCAAAGTGTAGTGTGCCTGCTTGCAGAGCACGGATAGGTGACTGATTCTGGTCCATTATCAAGAGACCCTTCGCCGGAGCGGGCCTGCAGGGCGGTTGACAGCCATTTTCATAGGTGACCCCTCGGCCTTGATTGTCGGTCAGTCCTTTTCCCGCACTTCCAACCATGCGCCGTAAACCTCACGCTGGGATACATCGTGCCTCTTGGCCACGGCGCGCACCGCCTCGCGGGGCGCCAGCCCCCCTTCTACCAGCTCCGCAACCTCCCGCGCAAGGTGGGGGAGAGGTGGTGCCTCCGCTTCTGAGCTAGGGCCCACGATGACCACGAATTCACCACGCCTCGCGCCCTTCACCAGCGATGCCAGGACTTCCTGCGCCCTCCCCCTCAGCACCTCCTCGTGGACCTTGGTCAGCTCCCGCGCGACCACCACCTCGCGCTCCGGAGCCAGCTCCGCGAGATCGCCCAAGGTGTCCAACACCCGGTGGGGCGCCTCGTAGAAAACCAGGGAGTCCCCTTCGCGCAGGAGGGAGGAGAGGCGCGAGCGCCGCTCCCCCGCTTTGCGGGGCAGAAAACCCAGAAAACGGAAGGAGGCAAGGGGCATGCCGGAAATGGCCAACGCCGCAGTCAGAGAACTGGGGCCCGGGATGACCTCCACGTCGAGTCCGCGACGCGCACATTCCTCGACTACCCGGAAACCGGGATCGGCCACGCCGGGCATCCCGGCATCGCTCACCACCGCCACTTTCTTCCCCGCGGCGACCTCCTTGGCCACCGACTCCGCCTTCTCGCGCTCGTTGTTCCCGTGGTAGCTGGTCACCATGGTGTGTATGTCATAGCGCGAAAGCAGCTTCCGGGCCCGCCTGGTGTCCTCCGCCGCCACCAAGTCGGCCTCGCGCAGGACCCGCAGTGCACGTAAGGTAATATCTTCCATATTACCTATAGGCGTCCCCACGAGATAAAGCTTACCCGTTTTCATACCTGGATTATATACCCGCCGTGTGGTCGAAGGGTTGAGGCCTTCGCGAGCGATCCTTTCCCGGAAGGCGACCGGGCACGCTTCGGCAGCTTGCGCTCCCCTGGCGCTCAAGCCTCGCGGCGCGTGAAAGGGATGTGGCCGCCAGTACATTGTTAAAAGCGGGGATGGAAAGCTACAGCATGCCTCTGATCAAGGGGACGATCGCTCTGGAGGACAGTGGAGAGACAGGCTTTCCTGGCGCTCAGGCCTTGCGGCGCGCGAGGAGGGTGTTCACCAGCTCCAGCTGGGCGGTATAGTCGAGATCCGGCGCCAGCTCGGCGATGCGCCTGAGGATCTGCGCCGAGGCGTAGTACATGAATATGGGCACCGGCCTTGACGACACACGATAGCATATTCCATGCTCGGCGAGCTCTTCCAGCGCGCTCTCCACCTCGTCCCGGTTGCGCCCAAGGCATAGGCTTATCTTCTCGGCGCTGTCCACGGTGCCTGGATTGTCCTTGAAGAAGGTAATCAGTTCCAGTTTTATCCTATCGATGTCCGCGTCCCGGACGATAAAATTGCCAACCCGCGCCAAATCATCACCTCGTATCCCGCTTTTCACGCCTGCCTTCCACGCTCGCCCGGGCTCCATGCGGGTAACCCTTAACCCCTGCCCCGCCTGCGGCCACATCACCGGGGGGCTTGCCGCCTACGCGAGCCAGGACCGGCTTCGCGTGAAAACACCTTTTACCTGCCTCTGCATGCATGCAACAGTATCTAAATCGGCAGAAACGCCGGCTATCTTAACCCGCTTGACCCGCGCCCGCGCCATGGTCGAGCTCCTGCTCGAGCCCCCGGTCGTATCCTTCCGGATCCTTGCGCGGGTCACTCCACGGCCCTCCGAATAGGCCCCACCAAGACCCTCCCTGGACAGATCGCCCTGGTGAGCGTCGAGTTTCCCTATACATCCCCATAGGCAACAACTCGAAGACCCGGACGCGCTATCGACCAACCTTTCTCCTTCCACCCGGGCGCCACTCTTCCGGAATAATAGATTCGGTTCACGTTCCCACCGCGCGCGGGAAAACGCCTGTGTTTGATCATATGACATGTTGATGACAACCCTTGTCAAAACGCGAGGGCGACCCCATAATTACCTCTGTATCGGGGACCCGGTCAGCCACGGGTTCCCGCTTGTCAACCCGGCGTTTTCGGCGCGCTCGTTCCGCGCCCAGCAATGGCAGATGGAAAGACGATGGATCGCATGAGACTCACATCATCCCGAGACCACGGGAAACGTTTGCGCACGGCGCTCCGGCTGTCAGCCGCAACCCTGGTGGCATGTATCCTGGCGCTCTCTGCCGGCACATCCGGCGCTTCCGCGCACGACGCCCCCCTCCCACCTTCGAATCCCTGGGCCATCGACCGCCCGAACGACAACGGAGGCAAGGTCAACCTCGGGTGGTCTGACAGCCCTTCGGGAAACGTCGCGGCGTATCGCGTCTACCGAGCGGCTCATCCGGGGGGGCCTTACGAACTGCTCAGCGAGCGACGAACGGATTCCGCCGTGAACTACCTCGGGTACGTGGATACCGGCCTCACCGACGGCACCACCTATTATTACGTCGTGACCTCGGTGGATAGGGAGGGTCGGGAGGGGCCGCCCACGCCGGAGCTGGCGGCGTCGCCCGAGGCGCAGCTCTTCGAGGCGGCGGTGACGGTGCAAAAGAGCATGGTCATCAGCCTTTCCGAGCAGAAGCTGTACTGCCTGGAGAACGGGCGGGTCGTGTATGTCTTCCTGGTCTCCTCGGGAGCGGGCGGCACTCCCACTCCCGTCGGCAACTTCCGCATCCTATACCATGACGAGGTCCACCCCGTGCCCAAGTATCCGGGAACGGTGTGCTACTACTGGATGGGGTTTTTCGAGGATTACGCCATTCATGCCTGGCCTATGGTCAATGGAGTGCAGACCAATTACGAGGGCCTGGGCTATCCTGCCTCCCACGGCTGCGTGCGCCTGGATCCCACCAAGGCTCACATCCCTTATTACTGGGCCCCCGACGGGACGCCGTTGTCCATAATCCCCGGACCCTTCCAGGCTCCTCCCATGCCTATCCGCGGCGGTCACGTTTCCAGGGGCACCGCGGCATCCCACACCGACTGGTACTTCGCCGAAGGGTACACGGGGGGCGGCTTCGACGAATATATCCTGGTGTTCAATCCCGAGGATGCCGTCACCTCCTTCGACCTCGAGATGATGCTCCCGGACGGCAGTTCCCATACCTCCACCTTCGACATCGGCCCCAAGACCCGCATAACCTTCCACGTGGATGATTTCCCGGGGATGTCGGACACCAACGTTTCGGTGCGCGTGCATGCCCAGGGCCCGGTTGTGGCGGAGCGAGCCATGTACTTCGACTATAACGGCGCGACGGGAGGACACGTCTCGCTCGGCGCGAACGAGCCCTCCACGCAGTGGTACTTCGCCGAGGGCTACACCGGGGGCGGCTTCGACGAGTACATCCTGGTCCTCAACCCCAACCCCCAGGATGCGGTGGTGACCCTGGATTTCATGAAGCCCGACGGAAGCGTGTATTCCCAGGACTTCCCGGCCCGCGCCGGGAGCAGGATCACCATCAACGTGGACGCCGCGCCGGACATGGGGGACACCGACGTCTCGGTGAGGCTGACGTCGACCCTCCCGGTGGTGGCGGAGAGGGCCATGTATTTCGGGTACGCGGAATGCCCCGGGGGCCACGTGCAGGCGGGTTGCACCGATCCGGGCATCCTGCGTTTCTTCGCCGAGGGTTACACCTCGCGTTTCTTCGACACCTACCTCCTGGTGATGAACCCCAACGATTACGATCTGCCGGTGGTGGTCACCTTCTGCCGTCCCGACGGCTCCACGGTGGGACAGCCTATGATGGTGGGTCCGCACAGCCGCGCCACCCTGAAGGTCAACCTGGTGCCCAACCTGTCGAACTCCGAGTTCTCCATACGCGTGGACACGGGCGGGCCGGCGGTGGTGGAACGCGCCATGTACTTCAGTTACCCGCGCTGACGGGAAGCAGGGAAAAACGTCGATACCTGGCATCGTCAATGTTAAACGATGCTGGTCTGGAAAATGCCGCCTTGCTCGCGGGAAGCAGGGAAAAACGTCGATACCTGGCATCGTCAATGTTAAACGATGCTGGTCTGGAAAATGCCGCCTTGCTCGCGGGAACCGATGAAACCGCGGTGGCAACTAATATGTCCGTTTGATCGTCTATAATCCTTAATGGAAGGCGGGGTCGACGAGGTCGATCTCGGGTCGAATCGTTTGTGGTTATATCCGCTATGTGCGTTAAAGAGCGGGTCGGGTGATAAGTTGATCTGTCCGGAATGCGGGAGTTACCAGCCCGACAGGGCCAAGTTCTGTGGCATCTGCGGCTCAGTGTTGTCCCAGGAAGGCCTGGTGGAGAGCTTCCTGGGGGAAAAAGCTGAGCACGATATCCTCATACCCAGGCGGAGAAGCATCCTCTTCTACCTCGTGCTTACACTCATCGTGGTGGTTTCGCTGGCCGTTCTCGCCGGAGGCGGTTACCTGGTTTACCGCTTGACCTGGGGGAGCGGCGGGGATGAAGAGCGCGAGCCCGAGGTGCTGGACAACACCCTGGATTACAACGACCCCGAACTGGGATACAGCATCTCCTACCCCAACACCTGGACGCTGGAGAACGAGGCACTGGAGGACGACGAGCTGGCATCCCTTAGCATCTCTCTAACCACCATGAAGAGCATGACCTTGCGCGCCTACCAGATAGACCCCCTCGTCTCCATCGGCGGGCTTGAGAGCATCGAGGAATTCCTGGTGGACGATGCGCTCAATCGCATGCGCGCACTGGGCGGCGAGCCCGGCAATGCCGGTAACGCCACCTCCGAGGACATGACCTCGGGCGGAGGTACGGGATACGGCACCGTTCCCGGCGGAACGCCGGGGACGGAAAGCCCCGCCGGAAGCGGCGAGGTCCCGACCTACGACCTCTTCACCGCCAGTAAGGTATCGGGGCTCCCCGCCTTCTATACCGAGTTCGACGCCAACGCCATGGGCGAGGAAACCCGTTTTCTGCTCTTCTATATCGTGGCCGGGGATTACCTGTTCGTCTTCCAGGCACGGGCGCCTTACGGCGAGTACAAGGAGGTCAGGCCCCAGTTCTTCTCCATAACCGGCTCCTTCAAGTGGGAGTCGGAAGATGGGAGCGTGAATCCGCCGCAAACGGGCACCTGACGTCTCTGCCTTGCGCAATGACCTCCAGGCTTCCACCCAGCTTGGGTGAATCCGCAGCAAGAGGGCACTTGATTTCTCCCTCGGGCCCGGGACATCGCCCAGGACCGAACCGCCTTAAGCCCGGCACACCACGTAGGGCCTCCGCCGCAAAGCAGGGACCTCACGAGGGCGGATGGATATCGCGCGTATGCCGAATGGATATCAGTTTCCCTGCTAAGCTCCCCCACTGAAAACCATGATTCTCAGGGTGAGCATGCGATCCCGGGGAATGGACCCTGGGACTGTCCGCACCGCGCGCCATTTCGTCGCCAAGGCCACGTGGATGGGGCAACCGGAATGGGGGCTGAGGTGAACGCAAGGCTGACGTTCCAGAAATATGGCCGGTGAAGGCGCTTCGTTGATGGGGTACCCCTGCGCATGTCCCGTAAGGGGGAATCCACTTCGATTAATTGTTATCATTTGTTCTCTTTAGGTAGGCTCAACAACGCGATACCCGCGCGTAGGAAACCACTCCGCCCCCCAGGTTCCGCATCGCTTCATATCGGGCTCCATGCACGGGCATGGCACCATCCTGAACAGGCGAGACTTGCGCTTTTCTCCGCCATGCCGACGGCCGGGCGATCGGGATGAGGGCGAAGGTGAAGGCGCAGCCCGCGTGGAATATTGGAACCGAGGGCTCGCTTCATATGGTAGTCTTTTACCGATGACGTCCTCGCCGTCGCGAGGGGACGGGTTGACGGGCTAACGGCGCGTGCCGGGTCTCAAGAAAGGAAACGGGGAGGTGCGCAATTGCGGATCGTAGTCACGGGAGGAGCGGGTTTCATAGGCTCCAACCTCGTAGATACCCTGCTGCGGGAAGGGCACGCGGTCACGGTGGTGGACAACCTTTCCACGGGGAAGTTCGAAAACCTCTACAACGTCAAAGAAGCGGCTAAGGAAAACCGCTTCAATTTCCTGCACGTGGACATCAGGGACGATGCCCTGGTGGCGGCGTTCAGGGGCAAAGACCAGGACGCGGTCATCCACCTGGCGGCTCAGCCCGATGTGCGGGTTTCGGTGAAAAACCCCGTTCTCGACGCGGACGTGAACGTCATCGGCACCCTGAACGTCATCCAGTTGGCGGCCGAAAACGGGGTGAGGCGGTTCATAAACACCAGTTCAGGCGGCTGTGTCTACGGAGAGCCGGAAAGCATCCCGGTGTCCGAGGACGCACCCAGGCGTCCGGATTCCCCCTACGGGGTGAGCAAGAACGTAGCCGAGGAATATATCCGCTATTACGAGCGCACCCGCGGAATATCCTGCTGCACTCTAGCCCTCGCCAACGTGTACGGCCCGAGGCAGAACGCTTTCGGAGAGGCCGGCGTGGTGGCTATCTTCATAGGGCGCATCCTGGCGGGAGAGGAATGCGTCATCTACGGGGACGGCGAACAGACGCGGGATTTCGTTTACGTGGAAGACGTCGTCGACGCCTACCTCTCCGCTCTCACCTCCGGGGACGGCGAGTTCCTCAATATCGGCACCGGCGTGGAGACCTCCGTTAACGCGCTCTATCGCGAGATCGCCGATATCATGGACTGCGATCTCCCTCCCGTTTACGCGGAGGCGCGCGAGGGCGAGTTGGACCACATCGCGCTGGATGCCTCCAGGGCCGCGAGGGCTTTGGGGTGGAAGCCCGCCACCTCTCTTCGCGAGGGCCTGGAGCGCACCGTGGAGTGGTACAGGCAGAACCTGCGGAGGTAGCCCTTGCCCTTCACCGACATACATTCCCATATTCTGCCTGGTTTCGACGACGGCGCGGAGGACGATGCAGCGTTCCTGGAGATGGCGCGCGCCGCCGTCGGGGGGGGCACGGCGCGCATGGCCGCCACGCCCCACTGCGACCTGGACAGCAACCCGTACGTTATCGCGCGCGTGGCGGAGGCGGTAAAGGTTTACGGCGCGCTCCTTGATCGTGAGGGCATAGGTTTGGAGTTGCTGCCCGGGCTCGAGGTGCGGATCAACTCGGGTCTCTTCCGCGCCGCTGAGGACGGCAAACTGGAGGCGCTTCGCCTGGGCGGAGCGGGTAAGGCGGGCTATATCCTCACCGACCTTCCACCTATCGACATGCCCACGGCCACCGCCGACATCCTCTTCAAGGTGCAGCTGCGAGGTTTCACCCCCATCCTGGCCCACCCCGAGCGCAATCGCTTCCTCTCCAACCACATCGAAACGGTCAGGGAGATGTCGGAGCGCGGCATAATCCTCCAGGTCAACGCGGGCAGCCTGGAGGGGCTCTACGGCAAGACGGCCAAGCTCTGCGCCCTCGCCCTCCTGGACGAGGGGCTTGCCGGGCTGGTTGCCTCGGATGCCCATGCCCCCACGGGCCGCAATCCTGACCTCTCGACGGCAGCCCTTATCATCGCCGAACGCCTGGGAGAGGAAGCGGTGGGCGTGCTCCTGGAGACCAACCCGGACCTCTCTTTGGCAGGAGACCCTCTCCTGGAGGTCCCCGGGAAAACCCGGCGCCGGGGGCCCAGGTTCCGTTTCGCCCGCCCAAACAGGTGAGTGCCGCCATTTAATGAACCCGGGTTGTGTCTTGACTTTTTTGTTGAGAAGAGACGATGGGATATTGGCCTTGCCATGCGGCGGAATGAAAAAGTGAAGACACGACCCATATCCGCTGGTAGGATAAGGGGCAGGCGGTGAACCTGCTGACTCGGCGCCGGGCCGGGTATGGTTCAAGATTGCAAACGCGCCTGAAAAACGGGAGGTATGGGATAATATGCCAATAAGGGGATGCATTCGCCTGGCGATAATGGGTTTGAGGTCGACGTTCCGGTCGCGCGAGGGGAGGAACGCATGAGCCCTCGATGGGAATGGACGGACAGGTTCAGGCGGGAACCCCGCCGCTCGGGCATCTTCCTCGATTTCGACGGCACGATCAGTGACATAGCGCCCTCGCCCCAAGGGGCTAGGCTGCATCCCCGCGCCGCTGAGCTCCTCCCAGAGCTGGCGAGACGTTATCCCATGTGCGTCATGTCGGGCCGGCGGGCGGCCGACGTCGCCTCCCTGGTGGGCTTGCCGCATATTCATTACGTTGGGGTTCACGGCATGGAGTGGATGGAGGACGAGGCGCGGCTTGACCCTTTGGTGCTCCCCCATCTCCCTACCCTGGACCGTGCCCGCCGCGAACTGATGGCCGCCGTCGAGGGGCTCGCGGGGGTAGAGCTTGAGGATAAGCTGGCCTCCCTGACCCTGCATTTCCGAGAGGCGCCCTCGGAGGAGGACGAGATTCTGCGCATCGCCGAAGGGCTGGCCGACACATTGGGCTTGAGAGCGAGGCGGGGGCGCATGAGCGTGGAGCTCAGGCCCCCGGTGGACATCGACAAGGGAGCGGTGCTCATCCGCCTGGCATCGGGATGGAAACTGCGGCGCGCCCTCTACGCCGGGGATGACCTCACCGACGTTGACGGCTTCCGGGGCCTGCGTTACCTCATGAAAGAGGGCGGCTTCGAGGGCATCGCCATCGCCGTCCTCTCGCCCGAGACGCCCATCGAGCTGGAGGCGGTGGCCGACCTGACCGTGGACGGACCGGAGGGCCTCCTTGACCTCCTCTCGCGCCTCTGATCCAGGCCGCTTTGGGGCTCCGAAACCTGCCAAAGCCGAAGGCAATGCCCTGCAGGACCACGTTTTTCAGCCGGAAACATGCCGATTGCGGGACCTATTCATTCTCACGGCAAAGACACCCGTTGAGCCCGCGTTTATCCGTCGAACTACCCTGGCAATTAATGGCATCTACTCGGTCCTGGTTCCGGCTGCGCCGACCTCGCTCGCGTGTTGCCCTTTCCTGTTCGCCATGCCGGCATCGATGCGCGCGACCTCCGCTCCTAGCGCCACGTTCAGCGTTTCACGTTTCCCTGCAGGGAAGCGATGATCCTCTCCGCGTCCGCCTCGATTCCCTCGAGCAATTCCTCCACGGAGAGGATACCGTCTATCCTCCCCGACACCTCTCCGCCGAAATATATCGACCACTCCGGGTCGCCGCCCTCTATGGAAAGGGCGATGCCCTTGGTCTCCAGCATCACGCCCTCGTTGTAGCCCTGGTCGAAACCCCCTTTGAGCAGCTCGTGCAGCTTGACGGACACGGCGTTTTTCAGGTAGCGCGCCGGCCCGAAGATGGAGATGCCCACCAGGGTGTCCATCTCGCTGCTCTCCACCACCTTGTTCTTCCACAGGTCATGGAAATCGCTCTCACGTGTGGCGATGAAACGCGTGCCCATCTGCACCCCGATGGCTCCCAGGGAAAGGGCGGCCACCAGGCTCGCGCCGTCGCAGAAGCCGCCCGCCCCCACTACCGGGATATCCACGGCCTTGATCACAGCGGGCAGAAGCACCATGGTATGTATGGGCTCGAAGGACACGTGCCCTCCGCCCTCACGTCCCGAGGCGATCACCACGTCCGCCCCGGCGCTCTGGGCCTTGAGGGCATGGTAAACGGAGGGGGCCACGTGGAACCACAGCGCGCCGCTCTCCTTGATGAGCTCCCCCCAGGGAGTGGGGTTCCCCGCCGAGGTGATGATCACCTTGAGGCGGGCGGCCACGTCTCCGTCCTCGGCGCGGGCATCCGCCACCGCCCTGATCAGTCCCTGGATCTGCTCCTTGAACTCCATGGCCAGCGGGATGTTAGCCCCGAACACGCCCTTGCGTTCCGCCGTTTCTCCCGCCACCTTGGCGATGATGGCGCGGAGGAAATCGTAGGGAGTCTTCGGCGTGCCCTCCTCGGGCCTGGTCCAGAAATAACCTATGCCCACGGTGCTGATGATGCCAAGCGCACCGGCGTTGGCCGCCGCGATGCACAGCTTGTCGGTGTTCCACGGCCCCATTCCCGCCTGGATCACCGGATAACGAATGCCCAGCATCTCCGTCAATGCGGTGCTGATCATACCCTTACCTCCCTTGGTAATCTCCCCTCCTGATGATTGCCGGGTTGTGCCCTCAACGTGAAGAGAGCCCTGCCTGCATCTTCATGTGCGGTGGTTTTCCGCCAGCCGACTGCCTTGCCCTATTATGCAACAAATCCCCGCCCCACGACAGCCGCCCGCCCTCCCCCTCCTGCCCTTCCTCCATGCACCGCCGGAAGTGACTCTAACGGCAAGGGGCAAACCATCAAATACCTCATGACAAACCGATTTCTCCCATTCCACAGCGAAAGGCCGGGAAGAACATGCCGCCGCCTCGCTCAAGAAGCGGCGACCCCTGGGCGACTCAAGCGTTCGCGAGCCCGGCGGGCTACGCCGAGATGGCGTGTCGCGGCCCGGTCGGGATGAGGTGCCTGCCCTTCCGGACCACGAGGGAAAAACGACGCGTGTTAAAAGGCGCGCCGCGATGGTGTATCATGTTCTGACGAGCGCCGGATAAGAATGAGTCCCCGAGGAGGGGACGAAAGGGGGAGGACGGACGCACTTGGCAAAGCCGGGCGACAACGGCAGAGAGCTCATCGTCTTCGAGGACGTTTGCAAAACCTACCCCATGGGCGAACTAGAGGTCAGGGCCCTGCGCGGAGTCAACCTGACCATCCGGGAGGGGGAATTCATCGTCATCCTGGGGCCCAGCGGTTCCGGAAAGACCACCCTGCTCAACCTCATCGGGGGCATGGACACCATCAGCGGCGGCAGGTTGGTGGTGAACGGACAGGACATCTCCAACCTGGACACCAAGGGCCTTACCGATTACCGGCGCACCCAGATAGGCTTCATATTCCAGTTCTTCAACCTCATCCCCACCCTCACCGCCCTGGAGAACGTGGAATTCGCGCTGGAGCTGGTGGAAAAGGACACCCGGGACAAATCCCTGAAGGCCCTGGAGATGGTGGGGCTGGCGGAGCGCGCGCACCATTTCCCGAGCCAGCTCTCGGGAGGCGAGCAACAGCGCGTGGCCATAGCCAGGGCCATCGTCAAGAGCCCGCCCATCCTCCTCTGCGACGAGCCCACCGGCGAGCTCGACTACGAGACGGGGATTAACGTTCTCAAGGTGATGCAGAGGATCAACCGCGAGAACAGGCAGACCATCATCCTGGTCACCCACAACTCGGCCATCGCGGAGATGTCCGACCGCACCATCCGCCTGCACAGCGGGGAGGTGGCGGAGGTGATCGAGGTGGAGAAACCCAAGGATGCCGGGGAGCTGGTCTGGTAGAAGCCCCCTTTTTCGAAGTCTGCTTGCCACCGAAGACGACTTGCCGTGTTCGCCGGTCCACTGGAGCGCTTGCCCTGGCGCGGAACACCGCGGGCGAGCAAGCCCGAGGGTGATCGAGGCGGAGAAACCCAAGGATGCCGGGGAGCTGGTCTGGTAAACACCCTCCTCGTTGAAGCCAGTCTGTCATCTGGCCTGGCCCACTGGAGCGCTTGCCCTGGCGCGGAACGCTACGGGCGAGCGAGCCCAAAGGTGATCGAGGCAGAGAATCCCAAGGGTGCCGGGGAGCTGGTCTGGTAAACTCCGTTCTCCTCAATCCCTGGCGAGGAGCCGGAAGAAGCGCAGGTAATCCCTCAAGTGGCGCGTGCTGAGAAAGTTGCGCCGTACCTTGTCGTGGCCCGCCTCCCCCATGCGCTGGGCGGTGGCCGGGCTCTCCAGGAGCAGGCTCACCTTTTCGGCCGCCTCTTCCGTGCTGTCCACCAGGAAACCGTTGACCCCGTCGTCCACCTGCAAAAGGATTCCGCCGACCCCTCCCGCCACCACCGGCTTGCGTTTCCACATGGCCTCGGTCACGGTGAGGCCGAACCCCTCCCGCAGTGACTTCTGCAACACCACGTCGGCCATGGCCTGGAAGGCGCTCACCTCCACGTTTCCCACTCCCTGCTGGTTGGAGAGGAGAAAGATGTCCGGGTCGCCCGCGCTGTAGTCGGCGGTCTTCTCGTAATAGTGCCAGCCCTCGGGGTCGTCGTCGGCCATGCTGGCCAGGTACACCAACTGCACGTCGCGGTGTTTCTCCTTCACCATGCGGTAGCAATCCACCAGTCCAAGGGGGTCTTTCCAGGGGTCGAAACGCGAGACCTGCAACATGATGGGGCGCGTCTCGTCCACCCCGTATCGGCGCGCGATGTCCGATTGCACCCTCTTTTCCGGGATGATGTTCTTCGCACTAAGTGGATCGATGGAGGGGGGGATGAACGCCAGGTATGCCACCTCGATGGGCGACTTGATGTAGTCGTCCATGGTGAAGATCGCGCCGTCGTACAAGTCGATATAGGGCTTGATGAAATCCCAGGCGTCCTCCCTGGCATAGGTGGTGTCGATATGACAGCGCCATATCCATTTGGCCTTGCGGTAAACCGTGCCCTCCATCGCGGCGATCATGGCGCAGGGCTGGGGGTCATGCACGACGACGAAATCGAACTCGCGGTCGAAGCGCTCCGCGTTCTCCTCGCATACCGAGAGGTATTTCATCTTCATCTCGCCTGTGATGGGAAGGTCCATGCCCTGCAAGGCGTTGTGAAAGTACTTGGTGATGGTGAAGAAATCGGGGTCGCCCTCGATGAGGTACCAGTCCGCCTCCAGGCCGACGCTCCTCATCAGGGGAACCTGGGTATACAGGAGCTCCGCCACGCCTCCGCCATGCGCGGTGCTGTTGATGTGGGCAACGCGGGCCCCCGAGAGTTCCTTCGCAAGCGAGAGGATCTCGTCTATGACCTCGTCACCCGCTATGGGGCGATAGGGCTCTATGTCGCGCGGTTGCACCGGCACCCTTGGGAGCATATGACCCTCCTCTGGGTATCAACCCTGAACGCCGACATTAACGTTATCGGCGTTTTTACGGATTTGCAAACCCTTTTACCTTCCGGGCCAACTCCCGGGGAAAGAACCTCTCCGTCGAGACATAGCATGCCTATCCCAGCCTGTGTTATCTTTCCCTTATCCGGGAGATGGAACGCTACGGCTTCGAGGCAGCATATCCGTGTAAGGAGGAGATGACCCCATGGCCATGAAGATCTTCGGCGAGAGGAGGAGCATCCGACGCTACGGAGACCGCCCCGTGGAGGAGGAGAAGCTCACGGAAGTCCTGGAGGCCGCTCGCCTTGCACCTTCCTGGGCCAACATGCAATGCTGGACCTACATCGTGATCAGGGATCCCGAGGTGAAGGAAGCCATCGCCGCCACGCTGGAAGGAAACCCCATCCGGAAGGCTGTTACCTCCGCACCGGTGCTCATCGTGGCCTGTGCCGACCCCGAGAAATCCGGTAACGTCAACGGACAGCCCTACTACATGCTGGACATCGGCATCAGCATGCAACAGCTCGTCCTCGAAGCCTGGAACCAAGGCCTCGGCACCTGCTGGGTAGGGTGGATAAAGGAGGATGAGATACGCTCCATCCTCGGCGTTCCCGACCATATACGCGTGGTGGCCCTCACCCCTTTGGGATATCCCGCCGTCCTCCCCGAAGCCCCGCCCCGCAAGCCACTGGAGGAGATCGTCCGCTACAACCGCTGGTGATCCCCCGCCCAGGCCGAGGGGTCAGGGCTGGCCATCGGCCTGAGGCCGAGGGGTCAAGGCTTGAAATCGGCAACAGGCATAGCGGCTAAAGCATTTGGGCTTTGGGCTGGGTAGAGCCCTTGTTGACCCCCAACCTCAAGACGTGAGCAGGCGGAGGGGTCAGGGCTGGCCATAGGCCTGAGGCCGAGAGGTCGAGCCTTGAAATCGGCACAAGCTTTGCGGCAAGAGCGTTCGGGCCCTAGGCCGGGTAGAGCCTTTGTCGACTCCCAACCTCAAAGCGTGCGGGTTTTAATTCAGGTATTGGGCCAGGGCCGTGCCTTTAGTGCTACGGAAGGGTGGCAAAACGCTGGCTAAAAGCAAAGCGAGGAAAAAGTGAAGATGCGACCCCAATTCACCAATCCAGGGGCAAGGGCCGTCTCCCTATTGCTTATTGTGACCGTCGGCATTCAACTGCTAATATATGATCAAGATCGGGGAAGGCAGTAAGGGGGTTCTGTTCAAAGCTTGCATTTACCATGTTCGTCGCCAAAGGCACTTCGCTTGGCTTTACCACGGCATGCGAGCTTCATCCCCAAGTTGCAGCTACTGTCGAGTTTACGTAAGGACCTTGTCACAACATAAACGTCTTCCTGATCCCGATCGCACGCTGCGTGGGGCTTGATGGACCTTTGGCCGGTATGTCATCGGACACAAAGGAGGGGCAAATGCACGTTAGCGGCGGTGAGGGAAAAGGAGCGACAGGCGGTGGTGCGGGTAACCGCACCAGCATACCCGAAATACTCGCAGGGCGTTCCAAGGAATACTTCTCGAGGTTTGACTCCATCCAAGCCTATATGGACGCGGTGCTGCGCGATCTCGAGGCCGCAGGTGGGCTTGATAGCGTTGGGATCAGGCTTAAGGACGAGTATGACAATCTTCCCTTCGTGGCCCACCGCGGCTACCCCGATAAGTTCATCCGCGAGGAGAACTGGCTGCGCGTGGACCGGGACGATTGCGTGTGCACCCGCATCGCCCGTTCCACCACGTGTGAATGCGACACCACGGGCATAACCCGGGGCGGATCCTTCTCCGTGGACAACTTCCCGGCTTTCTTGGAATCCCTACAGGAGGAGGACAAGTGCCGCTATCGGCACGGCTGCCGCGACGCGGGCTTCAGGTCCATAACCGTCATACCTCTCGTCTTCCGCCACGAAACCATAGGGATCATACACCTGGCGAAAAGGGAAGACGAGCGACGGCAAGGCGGAGCCGCCCTGGAGGCCATGGAAGCCGCGGCGCCCCTGGTGGCGGAAGCGTTATACCACTACCGGTTGGAGGAGCGCCTCCGACGCAGCAACGATCTGCTAAGGACCATCAACTCCCTCCTCGAGCTCTCGCTCAGCGAGATGAGCCTTGATGAGATCATCTCACGCTCGCTCGACCTGGTGCTCTCCATCCCCTGGCTCTCCATCGAGTCCCGGGGCGCGGTGTTCATGGTAGAGGATGAACCGGACTTGCTGATCATGAAGGCGGAAAGGGGTCTCGAGGAGGAGGTGCGCAGGCAATGCGCTATGGTGCCCTTTGGCAACTGCCTCTGTGGACGAGCGGCGCTCAGGCGGGAAGTGTTGATAAGCGACCATCTCGACCGCGAGCATGAGACTCGCTATTCCGGCATCTATGACCATAAACACTACTGTGTTCCCATCCTCTCCCCATCGGGAGAGGTCCTCGGGGTTATAAACCTGTACAGGGGAAAGGGCCACCGCAAGAGCGAAGAGGAACTGGATTTCCTCCGCTCCGTCTCCCGCGCCCTGGCCGGGATAATCATGCGCCGCCGTTTCGAGCAGGAACTCGCCCGGAGCGAGGCCCAGATGAGGGATTTCATGGTCCTGGCCGCCCATGAGCTGCGCCACCCCATAACCATCATATCCGGCTACGCACATCTGCTTCAAAATTACCACGACCGCATCCACGACGGGGATCTACCGGAGATCCTCTCCTCTATACAAGCTTCCACCCGCAGGCTTACCCGCATCGTGGACGAGCTGCTCGACGTGTCCAGAGTCGAGAGCCGCCCATCCCATCTCGTCAAGAGCGAGGTTGAATTGAGGTCCCTCGCGGAGAGCGCCGTGGACGAGGTAAGACGCCTGGGCCACCAGCGCGACATCGTCATCGTGAGCCCTGGAAAGGATATTAGGTTGCAAGCTAACGAGGACATGTTGATGACCGCTGTCTTCGAGTTGCTAGATAACGCGGTGAAGTTCTCACCCGCATCGACAACCATTGAGGTTATCGTGCGCGAGGAAGGTGGTAATGGCTATGTCAGCGTGATCGACCGCGGTCGGGGAGTTCCGTCGGCTTTCCGGGAAAACATCTTCGAGCGCTTCACACAGGTGGAAGACGTGTTGCATCATTCTACGCCTGGCCTCGGCCTCGGCCTCTACATGGCGCGCAAGATCGCGGAGGAACACGGAGGCAGGCTGAGCTATGAGCCACGAGACGGCGGCGGCTCCATCTTCACCATAACCGTCCCCCTGGCCTAGGCCGAGGGGTCAGGGCTGGCCATCGGCCTGAGGCCGAGGGGTCAAGGCTTGAAATCGGCAACAGGCATAGCGGCTAAAGCATTTGGGCTTTGGGCTGGGTAGAGCCCTTGTTGACCCCCAACCTCAAGACGTGAGCAGGCGGAGGGGTCAGGGCTGGCCATAGGCCTGAGGCCGAGAGGTCGAGCCTTGAAATCGGCACAAGCTTTGCGGCAAGAGCGTTCGGGCCCTAGGCCGGGTAGAGCCTTTGTCGACTCCCAACCTCAAAGCGTGCGGGTTTTAATTCAGGTATTGGGCCAGGGCCGTGCCTTTAGTGCTACGGAAGGGTGGCAATACGCTGGCTAAAAGCAAAGCGAGGAAAAAGTGAAGATGCGACCCTATGTTATAAGAGTGTTCGAGCACTAGGCTGGATAGAGCCTTTGCCGATCGCCAACATCAAAGTATGAGAGTCTAAATTCTGGTATTGGGCCGGGGCTGTACTTTTAGTGCCATGGGGGGATGGCAAAACTGGCTAAAAGTAAAGCGAGGAAAAAGTGAAAATACGACCCTATGCTATACTATTACTTAAACTACTGTAGGCGGCTCAAGGTAATGGCAGCTGGAATCCGGCCCGCGATCGAGGAAAGATGGTTTCCCGAAGCACCCGGAGAATTTACCCGGAGAACCAAGAGAATCATTTAGACTTGGGGAAGAATCACTTAGTCTTAGGGCTCGATTAGTCTTAGATTCGCAATAGATCACTGGGACAGGCAAGATATCGAGTGGCAATAAGAAGAAAAGTTAGACCAGGTGATGGTACTTGCAATAAATCACTAGGGCAGGCAAGACATCGAGGGCAGGCGCGACATGGAGGATTTCGACGAACTGGATCTGGAGACAATAACTCCCCGACAGGTGCGCGAATACCTCAAGGACAAGTACGTGATCGTCGCCTCCAACCGCGGCCCGGTGGAGTTCCGCCGCGACGCGGGCGGAGGCATCAAGGCCTTCCGAGGCGCAGGAGGGGTGGTCACGGCAATGTCCACGGCATTGACTGCCACTGACGCGGTGTGGATCTCCACCGCTCGAACCCGCGAGGACGCCATCATGACGCGCGAGGCCACGGGGGGCCGAATGGCCATGCCTCCGGACAGACCGCAGTACTGGGTCAGGTTCATCGTCCCCGAAAAAAACGATTACCACCAGTACTACAACGTCATCAGCAACTCCCTGCTCTGGCCTCTGCAACATTACCTTTTCGACGTGGTTCGACGTCCCGTCATCGACGATACGGTCCACCATGCCTGGAGCGGTGGCTACCGTAAGGTCAACCGCCTCTTCGCCGAAGAGATAATCAAAGAGATACGCAGTACCGACAAGAAAGCCCTGGTCTTCCTGCAGGACTACCACCTCTACCTCTGCGCCCACTATATCCGCCGCAGGGAACCTGACGTCCTCATACATCATTTCACCCACAGCCCCTGGGTGCAGCCGGATTACTTTCGCCTGCTCCCCTTGAGTATGCGGCGCGAACTGCTGCAGGGCATGCTCGCCACCGACGTTCTCGGTTTCCATACCCACCATTACGTCAATAACTTCCTCCAGTGCTGCCGGGAGGGCGAGGCGGTGCGGGCAACCGTGGACAGCAAGCGGCGTATCATACGCTTCGGACAAAGAGAAACCTTCGTGCGCCATTACCCCATCTCCATCGACCACGAGGCGCTCGAGAAAACAGCTTCCAGGAGTGACGTGGCCGCTTACCGGGAGATGCTGCGCTTACTCGCCGGTGATCGAAAATTGATGGTACGTGTGGACCGCATCGAGCCATCCAAGAACATCCTGCGGGGATTGCAGGCCTATGAGCGCTTCCTCGCTTGTCACCCGGAGTGGCGGGAAAGAGTGGTTTTCGTCAACGTCCTCTATCCGTCAAGGGAGGACTTGCGAGAATACCGCGACCTGCGAAGAGAGATCGAGGAGACCGCGGATACGATAAACCGCGAGTTCTCCACCCTGGAGTGGGACCCCGTCGTCCTGAGCATCGAGGACAACTATCCCCGCTCCGTGGCCGCCCTCATGGAATTCGAAGTACTGCTGGTGAACCCGGTGATCGACGGCATGAACCTGGTCTGCAAGGAGGGTGCGGTGCTCAACCGGCGCGACGGGGTCATCCTGCTCTCGGTGGGCGCCGGCGCCTACCACGAGCTCCGCGGCGCGGTGATACCCCTGAATCCCCTGGACGTGTCGGAGACCGCGCATTGCATATGGAAAGCGCTGGAAATGGGCGAGCGGAAGCGTAAGGCTATGGCCAGGTTGGCGCGGGAGGTCGTGAAGAAGAACACCTCGTTCCTGTGGTTCCTGCAGCAGATGCGCGCGCTCCGTAAGGTCGAACGCCTGCGCGCTGCCGTAGGGACTTCCCCAGGGCCCCAGGTTGAGCTCCCCCGCTACGAGCGCTTCGATTGAGCCATAGAGGTTGCGCGAGTACTGGTACTTTTACCTCGTTGAAGCTCTCTACCCTCTGCAGTCCCCGCTTAGATAGGCTGCGGTATCTGGACTCCCCCGTGCTTGCCTTAATGGTAGTGGAGGTTACGGCGAGATGACCCGTACTCCACGGACGCATGCCTTTACGCTGCTTGCCTTGCCGGTCATGTATAACGGCTCCCTCCCCGCTATGAGCGCTTTGAGTGAGCGCGTCCTCTCCTCCATGCCCTTCGGGCCGCACCCCTTCAAGCGTCGTTTCTGAACAGGGATAGCTAATGGCGGGTAACCCTTTAACCGATATATTGCACGGCGATCGGCTTCAAGAATGGGACCAGGAGGATGACTATGTTGGGCGCCTGCAGGGAATGCGGCCTTCCCCGCGTGCTCAGCCTGACTCAGAGGTGGCGTGACGGCTGTATCGTGGACGTCACCAGCGGTTCGGCGAGCCTGTGTGTCTACGAGGCCGCGTATCCCACCATACTGGTGGAGGAAATCGAGACGAAACTGGGGGTCCCCCTTCAGCGCATCGTATATCACGCGGGCACCCACGCCGCGGTCAAGGTGCTCGGGGTGCTGTACGAGACCCATCCCCTCGTCGGCAAGGTGCTCTTCAGCGCGCCCGTACACTCCTTCACTGAGAATCTGCTCGTGGGCTTCGGAAAAGCGATAGGTGTCGCGGACGTGGAGATAATAGAACGCCGGAGAGGGGACGGAGCTACAGTCACCATCAAGGATCCCTTCGATCTCCCCAACTGCCTGGCCATAATATCCGGCATCCTCCAGATAGCGGACGGATGCCGTATAACCTACGAGATCCTCAAGGAGAACGGCTCCTACGTGGTCTCCTTCAAGCAGGCCTTGGAGGAAGCACCCGACGAAGAAGCATACCATCGCCTATTCGCAGAGAACCTGTCCCCAGCTCGCGCGGACGGGGACACGCCGATGGCGCGGTGCAGGAAATGCGGAGCCCCGAGCGGGGTGGGGGCGATACTATCCTTTGACCTGGAGAGAGGGCTGATAACCGACCGTTCCGACGGCGCCAGAATGATCTTCATGGGCGTGCACGGGCTCAATTCCATCCTCAGGGAGCTCGGGCGCGAGCTGGACGGATACGTCGACGACCTGCTCATCTCGTTCGAGCGTCGCAAACTGGCCGAGAGGCTCGCCCGGATGGGCCTTCCATCTTCTCCGTGGGCTGAGGCCAGGCTGCGGGAATACCTGGCCCTCAGGGGACTAGGCCTGCTGGAGCGCCTGCGCGAACGAAACGGATCCTGTGAGATCACGGTTATGAACGCCTTCCTCGCCCCGGTCGTGGCGGGGCGCCTCCTCGCTTTCTGGGAACACCACCTGGGCCGCGAAGGGTCGATCGAATACGAGGTTGACCGCAACACCCTGCGCCTCGCCCTCTCTTGAATGAATGCGTCGGATGGGGCCAGGCCCTGACACGAGACGTTTTAATCCCTCCAGGTAATGGCTGAGCTTAAATGCGCTTCTTGATATGTTTTCCCTCGTCATTCCCACTCCTCCACCCCGCCGCTTCTCCTCCCCGCAAGCCCGTACCTTTTCCAGGATTCCGCCGCTTACCCACTGTTCTTCGCAGTTCAAGAAAGTGTTGGATGGAGCCAGGCCCGGGCACGTGACGCTTTCATCCCCCAAGGTAAGAACTGAGCCCAAAATCCGCCCCTGGAAGGACTTTCCTCTCTCCAATACCTCTTCTCAACCCCTAAGACCGTAACTTTTCCAGGATTCCGCCGCTTATCCACCGTTCCTCGTAGGGCTGAGGCCACTGGAAGTCACGCCTTAAGTCTTCCACCCGTTCCCCGGGTCGGTTAAGGTGCTTGAGGAGCAGTTGGCGGAGCGCCGGGCGTAATGCCTTAAACCTTTCACTTTCTCCCTAAGTCCCTCTTACGCCCCGGAGCGCGTTCCTGGTATCCACCACCGGGATCCCGGAGCGCGCCAGAAGGCCGTAGTCCACCTCGTCGTGGGCGGTCACCACCACCGCGCAGTCGCATGCCCTCAGGGTCTCTTCGTCCAAGGCCACGCTCCGTAGGGTCGTTCCCCCCGCCTGGAACTCCGGCACGAAGGGGTCATGGTAGGAGACCTCCGCCCCCTCTCGGGACAGAAGCTCCACGAGCTTCGCCGCGGGCGTCTCTCGCGTATCGCCCACCCCGGGCTTGTAGGCAACTCCAAGGATCAGCACCCGGGACCCCCCCAGGCTCTTCCCCACGCGGTTCAGCTCCCGCACCACCAGGCCCGTTACGAAATAGGGCATGTTTACGTTAACCTTCCCCGCGAGCTCGATGAACTCCGTCTGGAAGTCATACTCCCTCGCCTTCCAGGCCAGGTAAAAGGGGTCCACGGGGATGCAGTGCCCTCCAAGCCCCGGTCCCGGCCAGAAGGGCATGAACCCGAAGGGCTTGGTGGCAGCGGCCCCGATGACCTCCCAGACGTCGATGCCCATGCGGTCGCAGAGCATCCATAGCTCGTTAACCAGGGCGATATTCACTCCGCGGAAGATGTTCTCGAGGAGTTTGGCCATCTCCGCCACCTCCGGGGAGCTCACGCGCACCGTCTCGCTCACGAAAGCACCATAGAAGGACTCCGCCAGCTCCGCGCAACACTCGCCCGCGCCTCCCAACAGTTTGGGCGTGTTGGAGATGTTCCATTTACGGTTGCCGGGGTCCACGCGTTCCGGCGAGTAAGCGAGGTGGAAATCCTCGCATAACACCATGCCGTTCCGCTCCAGGAGAGGTTTCACCACTTCGCGCGTGGTTCCAGGATAGGATGTGGACTCCACCACCACCAACTTGGGGCGTTTTCCCTCGCGTATCAGCCCCTCGCACTGCCTTGCCGCCTCCCTCACGTAAGCGAGATCGGGATCCCGGGTGGGCGAGAGCGGCGTGGGGACGCAGACGCAAAGGACATCGCAGTCGAGGAGATCGCCGCTGTCACCGCTCGCGCGCAGCCTCCCCTCCGCCACGAGACGGGCTATTCGCTCTCCGTCCATCCCCTCGTACAAGGCCTCGCCGGCAGCTATATGCTTTCTCTTTGTAGCATCTTTTTCCAGCCCGACCACGTGAAACCCGGCGTCCGCCGCCTCCACCGCGAGGGGTAGTCCCACGTACCCTAACCCTATGATCCCCACCAGGATATCGCGCTTTTCGATGGACTCCAGGAGACTCATGCAAGCACCTCTTTCATGCCATGTTCGGATAAAACAACTCATACTCCGAGTAACTCGTGCAAGCACCTCTTTCACGTCCATTCGGACAACAGCAGCCCGAACTCCAGGTTAACTCGTGCAAGCACCTCTTTCACGTCCACTCGGATCAAAGCATCCCGATCGGATTAAACCACCCGACCAAGAATTTACCATGCCCCGCGCCGCAACGCGACCGGGCGGCGCACCACGCTCAGGGTGATCGTCCGGCTTTGCTTCTTAAATCATGAGGTGCCGCGTGCCGCTCACCAGCATTGCTCAATAAACTGCCATGACAGCATTAGCGGTAACATGGGCGCCCGTATGGAAAATGAACCGATATCTACAGCATCAAACAGGCTTTCGGAACTTGCTTGCCATGGAGATCTGAGACTTCAAGATACGCTGGTCTTTTAACGCATGGCAACCTCACGGCACGTCAGAACAAAGGGAGTACGATGATCATTTCAGGCCGCTTCCCTTTCCGCCGGCCAGGGATTATGCGGTCGTTGCCGAGAGCACAGGCTCGAATCTAGCATTCGCCGCCAGACTAAAGGCCCCTTTCGGGGCCTTCAGCCGTAAATCGCTTGCGCTTTCAGCGGATCTTGAACTTCACCGCATCCCCGCCGAAGGGCTGGTAGGTCAAGACAAGGCCCGTCTCTCCCGCGGGTACCTCGTAAACGGCCGTGACGGTGCCCTCCTTCCCTGGCTCGATGGGCTTGGCGTTGAATATCCCCCCGTACCCGCTGGTTGTTACAAGCTGCTACTGCTTCCCTGACGCATCGCTTAACTTGATGTCAACGGGCCTGACGCCGGCTGCGGCGCTGGAGCCCGTGTTCTTGTATTTGAAGGTGATCATGAGGAACTCGTTTCCGGCGGCGGGTTTTTACGATCTATTGGCGCCCTCGCCCTCTTCGCCGGTGAGGAGAAGGGCGTTTGCCTCGGGGGAAGCCAGGTCGTCGGTGGTCGTGATCTTGGAGACGGAAACCTGGGCGCCCTCCACGGTCGCGGTATCCCCGACGCTCAAAACCTTCCCTTCCTCCGTTTCCTCGCTCTTTTTCTGCGTGGTCTCCTCCTGCTTCTGTTCTTGCGTGGTGGTGCCGCTTTCCTTTCCGCAGCCTGCGATCAAGAAGAGGGCCATGGCCAGCGACACGAGCAGGACGACGAACAACACCCTTCCCTTCATAGCGTTTTCTCCTTTCAGAAAATCACAGTACAGGACTTGGCGAACGCTTCTATATTGATAAAGAACTGCAAGGGTATTCCCCATATGCACCTCCCGATAGCATGTTACCACCCGGATCGAGGGGGATAAAACGCCCAATGGCCCGGTATCCCGCTTACCCGTGATGCTCTTTCCCGTTTCCGCGCCGGGAATTGCAGCCCAGGCGATGCGCGGGGAAGCTTGAGCGGTTGCGGTGCGTTCCGCATGCGCTCTTTGCATTATCCGCGCTGCGTGTGGGGGTTGCGGCCAGGGACCGGGTGCGGGCAAGGACTCCGGCACAAAGCTCCCCGGGAATTCCACCTCGGCCATCTTGAAGGCCGCGCCGAGGGCGTGAATGCCCCTGAACCTCGTGCCAATTGGACAGTTCCGATTTGCCCAGCGCATCATGCATGGATCGCTTTCCCGATAATTCCGATGGCTCCCTCCTCGTATATAATGCAGGTGTCAAATGGCCCTGGTAACGGCCGGGGACGGAAAACCATACGGACGGCTTAGCCGGCGGACGATGTGCCCGGGATCGGCATGGGAAGCGGGAGGTGTTGAAACGGTGGGCGGACTCGCCATAGAGCCCGAGAAAACGCTCGAGAAGATCGTCGCCTTCATCAGGGAGAGGATGCAGGCAGCAGGTAAGTCGCGCCTTGTGGTCGGCCTCTCGGGAGGGCTCGATTCCGCTACCTCCGCTTATCTCGCCGTGCGTGCTTTGGGAAAGGAAGCCCTCACCGCCTTCCTCCTGCCCTATAAGACAACCAATCCAACAAGCATCGAAGACGCGCTGCTCGCCGCCGGCGAGTTGGATATAGAGCATGAGACCATCGACATCACGCCCATGGTCGATGCCTACTTCGAGCGCTTCCCGGACGCAGACAGGAAGCGCCGCGGGAACTTCATGGCGCGCACGCGCATGGCCGTGCTCTACGACCAGTCCGCCGCGCGCGACGCCCTGGTTCTGGGCACCGGCAACCGCACTGAGGCCCTGTTGGGGTACACCACGCTGTGGGGCGATATGGCCTGCGCCTTCACCCCCATTGGAGGCCTGTACAAGACCCAGGTAAGGCAACTCGCCGCGCATCTGGGCATACCGCCGCGTGTTATCGAGAAGCCGCCCTCGGCGGACCTATGGCGGGGACAGACTGACGAGGGGGAGATGGGGATCGCCTACGAGGATGCGGACCGTATCCTCCACGCCATTTTCGATTTGGGCAAGGATGACGGAGCCCTAGCGGCGGAGGGCTTCGATCTCTCTCTGGTCGAGCGCGTACGTCGCATGGTGGATGCCTCCGCCTTCAAGCGCTGCATGCCGCCCTCGTGCCCCCCGTGAGCGCCAGTACCTGATCGCCAGCACCTGGAACGGCAGAACCAAAGCGCGACCCTGGTGATCGCCTGATACCCGCATGCTCCCCCATTGGTCCTGGTCCCAAACCCCCCTTGCCCCATTTCTTCCCGGATTCGATGATACCGGCTCGATTCCCCCGGAGCAGGGCCACGCAGGGCATGCTCCGTCTTCAAGCGCCACATGCCACCTCGTGTCTCTTGTGGGTCATAGCCCCAAATCCCCCTTGCCCTATAATGTAACTATGTCAAAGAAGCTGCGCATACTCGAGGTATGCAACCTGGATCGTTTCGCCGCCTCGCCCTACATGCTCCCTTTTTTCCGGGAGTTGGTTAACCGGGGGCACGAGGTGCACGTCGCCTGCAAGGTGACTACCTTCGCGGAAACGCTGGAGGAAGCTGGCCTGATCGTGCACGACCTTCCCATCACCCGCAGCATCACTCCCGTATCAGATCTCAAGGCTTATTTTCGCCTCAAATCCCTTGTGAGAGAGGGCGCTTTCGACATCGTGCACACCCATAATCCCAAGGACGGCGTCCTTGGTCGCGCCGCGGCATGGAAACTGGGAGTCAGCACCGTTATCCATACCTGCAACGGATTTTATTTCTCTCACCGCTCCAGCGGGCTGAGGAAACGCCTGGTGCTAATGGCCGAACGCTTCGCGGGTAGGCGTTGCCACCTGATGATCTTCGTCAACACGGACGACCTCGCCCTCGCCGCGGCCAAGAAGGTGGTCGCCCCCACTAAGGCCAAGCTCATATACAACGGCGTCGACCCGGAGCGTTTCCGACCCGGGGACGACGGCGGCTTGAGAGCGGAGCTGGGCATTCCCCCGGAAGCCGTCGTCATCGGGTATATCGGGGAGATAAGACGGGAGAAGAACCTGGATACTCTGGCGGAGGCGGTGGCGAGCCTCCTCCCTTCCCATCCCCAACTCTGCCTGGTGTTGGTGGGAGATTATTCCATCGAACCTCAGTACCCTGGGGTCTTATCTTCGCTTTTCACGCGCCTTGCTTCGAGATCTGAGGTTGCATCTTCACCGAGATCTGGGGCCGCACCGAGATCTGGGGTCGTATCTTCACTTTTTCCTCGCTTTGCTTCCAGGTGGCGTTCGTCCATCCCCCGCGAAACCGAGGAGACGGAGCATGCCCCACAGGGTCCAAGCCCTTCACCCACTGATACGGCACCTGCTCCATCCGGCTCGGGGCCCGAAACCCCATTGTGCGACCAATTCCCGGGCCCAACCCCTCAAGATGATACAGCCGGGATGCCTCAGGATCAGAAAGTGACGAGGCAGGATGGCAACATGAGAACGGATGGGGACCGGGCACTTACCGGAGATGGAGGGGACGCCGGTTTGGAAGATGCGGGAACCGGGCCCCAGGGGAACGGTGCCGCCGCAATGCCACCCAACCACGATGGCCTCTCGGTGGAGGGAGAAGATAAGCCTGTTGGGCAGGGGGATCTCTTCGCGAATCGCCTTTTTTTCACGGGTTACCGTTTCGACCCAGAGCGCTTCTACCGCATGTTCGACATCTACGTTCTACCGTCCACCCGCGAGGGTTTCGGCGTGACCCTCATCGAGGCCATGGCCTCCGGGGTACCCGTCATAGCCTGTGACGTGCGCGGGCCACGCGAGATCGTGGAGGACGGGCGTGACGGCATCCTGGTGCCGGACCGCGACCCCGTCGCCCTTGCCGACGCCATCTCGTTCTATCTCCAGGCCCCCCAGGCGGTGGAGAACTACACTCGACGCGCCCGCCGCAAGGTTGAGCGGGAATTCGACCACGCCCGTATGCGTGCCCAACTCCTCCAAGCCTACCAAGCCTAGGGGTCGTAGCCTTGGGGTCGTATCTTGAATTATTCCTCGCTTTGCTTTCGGCAGGCGTTCGGCCACCCCCTGCGAAACCGTGGGATCAGCTCATGCTCCATGCCTGAGGCGAACCCTCGCCTCGAAGTCTTGAGGTCAACGCCGTCTCTGGCCAGACCAAGGCCTGATCGCTCTGACCGCTCAGCCTGTAGCCAAATTCAAGGCTTGGTACCTCGGCCTCAGGCTGATGGCCAGCCCTGGCCCCTCGGCCTTATTCCTCACCCCAGCCCCTAGACCACACCGACCTCAATAAAACACCCCATATCCGTGGCCGACCCTATCCGGATATAATCATCATATGGAGTCCGTTCAAGAGCTGCTCGAGGAGCTTGCGGAGCTGTTCACCTCCGAGGACAGTCCCATCAATTCCGCCATAAAACCGTTGGGGGACGGCGCGGTGCTCGTGGTGCGCGCGCCCGGCGGCTCCATAACCGTGGAAAAAGTCGAGGGGCGTTTTATCCATGGAAAGAAACCAAGGACACGCCCCCTCTTCGAGCTCCACTTCGATGACCCCAGAGACCTGGAGGCCTTCCGGCACGTCAAAGACGCGCGCGACTTCGGCGACCGCTTCGTATCCCTGGTGCGTGAGGGCAAGCTTAAACTCGACATGTTGAGGCCATTCATAGACCTGTGGTCTCTCGGAGTGGGTTACTTTCTCGAGGAAATCGGGGTCCTCGCTCCGCCCAAAGCCTATCAGGATCTGATAGGGGGCCTACAGCTCAGGGATATAGCTTTCACGGAGATCCTTGACGTCAAGTACCTCCAGGAGCTGGTGGACGAGCTGGCCCGCATCACGGGAGTGAGACTCTGGGTGCTGGACATGAATTGCATGCCGGTAGTGGTGAGCACGACCGGGGGCGAGCACTGCAAGCTGATCATCGACTCCTTCGAGGGAGTGTTGCGCTGCTACGATTCGGCCATCGGTGGCCTCGCGGAGCTTAAGAAGGCGATGGCGCCAAAGGTTAGAGTCTGCCACGCTGGATTCATGTGCTTCGACGCGCCGCTCATCCTGGGCGGAGAGATCGTGGGGATGATCAGCGGCGATGCTTCGCTGATGGAGCCGCCGGACCCCGATAGGTACCGCAAGTTGGCGGAGGAACTGGACGTCGATCCCGAGCCCCTGCTCGCGTCACTCCAGCAAGTCAGGAACGTGAACATCGAGGAAGTGGAGTTTCTCCTCTCCGTGGTCAACGCCATCGCCCAGGTAGTGACGGAGATGAGCTTCAAGCAGTATTTGCTAACAAGGCAGATGAAGGAAAACGCGGACCTTACGCGCGAGTTGCGGTACAAGAACATGGAATTGAAAGCCCTCTTTCAGTCCATCCTCGAGATACAGGAACGCGAGAGGTCGGCGGTGGCGCGGGACCTCCACGACGACACGGGGCAAAATCTCAGCAACGCGCTGGTGAACCTGGAGTTGGCCTTGAGCGAGATGGACGTTCCCGAGGCGGTGCGCGCGCACATAGAGTCCGCCTCTTCCTCGATATCCCAAGTCCTCAAGCAGGTGCACGATCTCTCCGCCTCGTTACATCCGCCCGTCCTGGACGACCTCGGGCTCATCGAGGCCCTGCGCAACCTGGTGCGCAGGATGAACGCCGACTACCCCATCGAGTTCACCTTGGTTACGGAAGGAGAGGAGGGCGCGCTTTCAGGAGACGTGAAGATAAACCTCTACCGCATCGCCCAGGAGGCGCTCAACAACGTGGTGAAGCATTCAGGCGCCAGCCGTGCCCGGGTGGAATTCAAACGCGATGAGCATGGAGTGAAGTTGGTGATCAGCGACGATGGGCACGGGTTCGCGGAGACAGAAACCGACGGCGGGCATATACGGGCGGAGAACGCGACACGGAAAGGAGAAGCGCTGTCGAGCGGTGAAAAGACCTCGACCGGAGACAGAGCACGGCATGATGAACGGAGCCCAGGGGAGAAGGCACCCGAAGGGGAGATGACCCCCGGGAAGGATGAACCCGGTCGAGACGGCGGGGCACGCGGCGATACGCCCACTATTGATTCGCCCATAACGGTAGTGCCGCCTCGACGTGGCCAGAGCGACGCACGGCAAGTGGGGACAGCACGGCCCGGAAGAGCCGCAGGCGAAAAAAGTGCAGAGCCGAAGGGCAAAGCTGCTGGAGGCGGGGAAGCTTCCGCGACGAGGGGAACCGCGGGGAAACCCGGGGCGACAAAGGGAGCCCGGTACCCCGCAAACGCCGGGGAAGCCTTTTCGACGCGAGTAAGTACGACGGTATGCGGCGAATCTGGTGAATCGATACGTCTAGGCCTGGTAAATATGCGCGAGCGGGCCGAGCGCATAGGGGCGACCCTGGAGTTCCCCCCATGCGAAAAGGGAGTAACGGTGGTGGTCCGCCTGCCACATTGATCCATGGAGGATCATAGGTAGGAGACGTCGGGAGGAATTGGGCGATGGAACGCAGGCAGGGAAAAATACGCGTCCTCCTGGTCGACGACCATGCCATACTCCGTGAAGGCCTTTCGTCCCTCATCGAAAAGCAGGACGACATAACGGTGGTGGGCGAGGCCGAGGACGGGACGACTTCGCTGGATAAGGCGGAGACGCTGCTTCCCGACGTCGTGGTGCTGGACATAAAGCTATCCGACATGTCGGGCATCGAGGTCTGCAGGCGTTTGAAGGAGAGCTATCCCCTCCTGAAGGTCATCATGCTTTCCATGTACGAGGATTATGAATACGTCAACCGGGCTTTGCAGGTGGGGGCGGACGGCTACCTGCCGAAGAAAGTCGCCAGCGCCGAGCTGGTAAGCGCCATCCGCAAGGCCTATAAGGGTGAAAAGGTCTTTAGCCCTCAAGTCCTCGACATGATCGTATCCGCCTTCAAGGAGGAGGGGCGCAAGGAGCCGCGTCCTTCACCTTTAGACTCCCTTACGCCCAGAGAATGCGAGGTCCTCGAATTGATGAGCGAAGGCATGAGCAATAAAGAGATAGGGGTAAAGCTCTTTCTCTCGCCGAAGACGGTGGAAAAGGCGGTCTCCGGGATATTCCGCAAACTCGCTGTGAACTCCCGCACCGCCGCTGTAAAGATATACTTGAGCAGACAAACCTAGGGGTCGTATCTTGAATTTTTCCTCGCTTTGCTTTTGGCCGGCGTTCAGCCATCCCACGCGAAACCAAGGGGACGGACAATGCTCCTTACCTGAAGCAGCCCCCACACTGGGACCATGGGACCAACAACGGCTCTGCCAGGCCCTATTTGTTGCCGCAGCGACCGCTCAACCTCCGGCTGATTTCGAGACATGAATCCTCAGGCTTCAGGCCGATGGCCATCCCTGACCCCTCGGCCTACTAACCCACCTGGCGAGCGGGAGTGGTCCGCCTTTTCTTCAATACCGTGGCTACGAACTCGTCGATCTGCTCGTCCAGCGCGCTCATGGGAGTCATGCGCCTGATCCAGGAATCTCCCTGCAGCATGAGGGTGGGAAGCTTGGAGCGCTTCATGATCTCCCCCCGCACCAGCGAGAACACGCTCCAGGTCTGCTTACAGGAATGGTGACCGCAGTAGATACAGGCGTCCGCATCGAGATGCGACGTCCAATATGAGATGTCCTCCAACCACTGGGAGGACATGGACTCCGCGCCCACCTGCCTGGTCATGGCATAATCCCAACAGGTGTCCGCCAACCCATCGATCATGCTCTCCCTGGTAGAGGTGTCCACAGGCTGGAAGAAAAAGGACCCCAACAGGTCGCCCAGCACGGTTATCCCTCTCTCCTCCATGCGGTTGAAGAAACCGTACCAGTCCCAGTAGTAATACGTGTAAATCCAGAAGCAGCGGGCTACCTCCTCTTCCGAGGGATAGAGACCCTTCTCCAACCGTTCCTTTACCGTCTCGAGCATCACCCGCAGCACCCGCGGGGCGATCTCCGTCCCCCAAAGCGTGTAACGGATACCGTATGCATAAAGGGTGAACAGGTTGGGACAGGGATTAGGGCGCGCCTTGCGCATTTCCCATAGGTCGTAATAGAGACGCGTCGCCTCGTTGGCGCGGGAAAGCACCCCCCGCATGCGCTCTTCTTCCAGCTCCTCACCCAGGAAATCCTCCATGTCCTTGACCAGGGCGCGGAAGTAAGTGCGGTAGGCGCGCCGTCCCCGCGGGGAATCGTCGACAGGCTTGTCCAACAGGAATTGTGGAACCCCGAGGTAACGGGCAACAAACTCGTGGATCTTGGAGTTAGCGTCGCAGCTACCGGGCGCCGCGGAGACGATGGCGTCCGGCTCGAAGTCCGCCCCCGTAAGGGCTGATCCCAACTCGATGGTGTTGGAAGAGCACAGGTAATCTGGCAGCCCTAGCCCCATGGCGAAGTCCCAGTACCTCTCGCCTTGCCCCTCCAGGGAAGCCACACCGGAAACGGTGAGCACCTCGCTTGTGAGGGGGTAGGCATTTCGAAAGCAATATATGAACTCTGGCGGGAAATTGAAGGGCACCAGGATTATCTTCTTCCCTTGAGCCTTGGCGGCAAGGGCCCCGTCGAACCACTCCTGGAACCCCTTCAGGAAGGCAATGCTCGCCCTGCGTATACGTGGCGCCATCACTGCATTGATAGTGGCTGCCATATCGGATGGCAATATATGGAGAACTCCCTCTACCTCCTCGTCGCTCATGTCTTCCGGGAAATATTTCAGCAGACCGAATATACCCGAAACCCGGTTCACCAGGCCTTCGTATTCCCTGACCTCGCTTCCCGCCATTGGATCTCCTCCTTCGTTTCGCCGCGATAAGATCATTGGTTACTTCGCCGGCTCTTACTCGCGTGATCCTGCGTCCCCTTAAGCATCTCCTAGGCCTAGGGGTCAGGGCTGGCCATAGGCCACAAGCTGAGCGATCAGAGCGATCGGGCCTTGTTCCGGACCGAGCCATCGCTAGCTTCCCGACCCCGAGGTGGGAGCTCCCTTCATGTAATAGACAAGAAGGGCTAGGGGTCAGGGCTGGCCATAGGCCACAAGCTGAGCGATCAGAGCGATCGGGCCTTGTTCCGGACCGAGCCATCGCTAGCTTCCCGACCCCGAGGTGGGAGCTCCCTTCATACATTAGACAAGGACTACGCCCTTATTCCTCCTCCTCCTATTCCGCCAAGGGCCGACCTCTTATGCTTCCTCTTCTGCAAGGAAGGCAGCTCCCACGGCACAAGCCAGCTGCGGGTCGAAGGGAAAGTCCCGGTACTCACCTCGTATCTTCTCCTTCGCCGGGTCCACTACCGAGCGCAGCTTGGCAACGCCTCCGGTGATGGTGTATTCGTCCTGGAACCCGAACTTCAACGCCTGGGAGATGAGGATCTTCGCCACCGACTCGCATATCCCTGCCATGATATCCGCAGGGTCCACGCCGTCGTTCACGTGGGTTATGAGCTCGCTCTCCACGAAGACGCCGCACTGCGAGCTCACCGGCACCTTGTTGCGGGAGCGCGCCGCCACCTCGTCCAGCTCCTCCACCCCATATCCAAGGGCGGCACCCATCACGGTGAGGAACTTTCCCGACCCCGATGCGCACTTGTCGTTGCGCATGAAATCCACCACGCAGCCTTCACCATCGATGAGTATGGAGGTCACACTCTGCCCGCCCACGTCGAGCACCAGGTTGGCGTCCGGCACCAAGCGGCTCACCGCCATGGCGAGACATGAAACGTCGTCGCGACGCACGTCGCCCACCTCGACCAGCTCGGCGCCGCGCCCGGTGACCCCGATCCCGCCCAGCCCGCTCTCCGTAACGCCGGCGGCGGAAAGCACCGCGTCCACCAGCTCCTGGACCTCGTCGGACACGTTGCCGGTGGTCTCGATGACCCGCGAGGCCGCCAGGATGTCGCCGTCCATCACCACCGCCTTGGTGTACAGGCTCCCCACGTCCAGACCCAGGTATTTCATGATCCGCCTCCCATCTTGCGCGCCATGAGCGCGGCCCCAAGCGCCCCCACGATCTGGGAGTCGGTGTCGTACTTAATCAGGCGCACGTTGAGCATGCGCTCGAGCTCCGCGCGCACCGCGGCGTTCTTGGCCACCCCGCCGCTCATGGTCACTTCTTTCTCCAGCCCCACGCGGCGCACCAGGGCGGCCACGCGCTCAGCCATGGCGCGGTTCACGCCCGCTGCGATGTCGGCCTTGGTGTGCCCTCGCTGGAGGTAATGCAGCACCTCCGTCTCGCAGAAGATGCTGCACCGGCTGGACAGCTCCAGGGTGCGCTCGGCCGAGAAGGAAACCGTTCCCAGCTCGTCCAGGGAAAGGCCGAGGGTGCGCGCCTGCACCTCCAGGAACCTCCCCGTCCCGGCCGCGCACTTGTCGTTCATGACGAAGTCCACGAGTTCCCCGCCCTTCCCCACGCGGATCACCTTGGCATCCTGGCCCCCGATGTCGATGACCGTGCGTACATCCGGCACCAGCCAGGAGGCCCCCATGCCGTGGCAGCTTATCTCGCTCACGTTGTCCTGGGACAGTCCCTCCGCCTGCACCTGCTCCCTTCCGTAGCCGGTGCTGACGCAGAACTTGACCTCGTTCCAGTTGATGCCCTGCTCTTGTATGAGCATGTCGACCACCGTCTTGGCGGACTGCACGGGGTGCGGTTTGACGCCTATGCTTTTGTAGGCCACGATCCCCTTGGCGTTGATCACCACCGCCTGCGCGGTGAGAGACCCGACGTCGATGCCGGCATAGTACATATCCAACCTCCCTTTGTTCGCTTACTCCCTCCCCTGGGATCATCCGGTCGCGCGTGCCGGTGCCTCACGTTTCTTCACCACGTTGTTCACGAACTCCTCTATGGTCTCCTGCAGAACGGATATGGGGGTCATCCGTTTTATCCATGAGTCCCCCTGCAGTATCAAAGTGGGTATCTTCGCGCGCTTCATTAGCTCGGAGCGCACCACAGAAGCTCCGCTCCAGGTCTGCTTGCAGGAATGGTGCCCGCAGTAGATGCAGCAGTTCGCGTCCAGCTCCCGCGACGCCCAGGTGATGTCGTCAAGCCACTGCACGGACATGGAACTCGCCCCCATCTGCCGCGTCATGGGCATGTTGCGCGCTATTTCCGCCATCCCCGTGAGCATGCTCTCCCGTGACGTGGGGTCTATGGGCTGCGGGAAGATGAGGTCGAGGCCGTCTCCCAGGTGGGTGATGCCGTTCTCCTCCATCCAGTTGAAGAGACCCCCCATATCGAAGTAGTAGCTGGTGTAGGTCCAGAGGCTGCGCGCCACCTCCGCCTCCGCCGGATAAGCTCCCCTGGCAAGCCTTTCCTTGGAAAGTTCCACCATATCCCGTATGACCTGCACCGCCTCCTCCGTTCCCCACATGGTATAACGCACGCCATAGACCATGAGGGAGAAGACGTTGGGCACGGGGCAGGGCGCGAACTTATGCAGGTCCCAAAGCTCCCAGAAAAGCTCAGAGGCGCGGTTGGCGTTCTCCACCACCGCGCGCATGCGCTCCTCGTCCAGTTTCTCGCCCAGATACTCCTCCATGTCCTCGATGAGGCGGAAGAAGTACTTGTAATATTGCTTGATCCCCCGCTCGCTGTTGTCCACCGTCTTCTCCAGGAAAAGGAGGGGGATGCCCAGGTAACGGGCCAGGAACTCGTGGGTCTTGGAGTTGATGTCGCAGGACGCGAAGCAGTCCGAGATCACCGCGTCGGGCGCGAAATCCGATTCCGTGAGCGCCGATCCCACCTCGATCATGTTCGCCGAGCAGGCGAAATCCGGAAGCCCCAACCCCAT
This sequence comes from Actinomycetota bacterium, assembly GCA_013178005.1. Lineage (GTDB taxonomy): Bacteria > Actinomycetota > Geothermincolia > Geothermincolales > RBG-13-55-18 > Solincola_B. The sequence continues at coordinate 7,719 of JABLXL010000001.1, read as the reverse complement.
GGCGTAATCCCAGTACCTCTCGCCCTGTCCCTCCAGGGCCGCCACCCCCAGGGTGGAGAGCACCTCGCTGGTGATGGGCCATGCGCCCTCGAAGCTGTGCACGATCTCGGGCGGGAAGTTGAAAGGCACCAGCATCACTTTCTTCCCCACGCGCTTGGCCTCGTGCGCCCCGTCCAGCCATTTCTTCATCAGCCCCAGGAATTTGAGGCTGGTATTGCGTATGCGCGGTATCGTAAAGGCGCGCATGGTCTTGGCCAGGTCGGCAGGGAGGACGTGCATGATCCCCTCCACCTCCTCGTCGCTCATGTTGAGCGGCAGCTTGTCCACGATGGAAAAGATCTCGTAGACGCGGTTGATGAGCCCTTCGTATGGCCTTATCTCCACCTGTGCCATGGCCCTTCACCTCCTACTTGCCAAGCCTTTCCAGGAAGGCCTGGACGCGCGTCTTGATGCGGCCGGTGTCGGCCTTGGAGCCGTAGTCCTTCTCCAGCACCAGCACCGGGATGCCCGCGTCCTCCAGGTCCATACGCAGGGACACAGCTTCCACCCCGTGCAGGTCGCAGAACTTGTTGTAGGTGATGATGGCGCCTTCCACCCCCGCGCGCCGCGCCGTCTCCAGGATGTAGTCGCGGCGCTTCTCGTACTCGGTGAACATGCGCGGGCAGAAAAGGTTTCCCAGGTAACGTTCCGCCAGAAGGCGCGCCGGATCCCCGCTCTCCCCCTCCCTGCTCCAGAAGGAGCGTGAGCCGTAGCACAGGGCGTCCGTCGCTATCAGCGCCCCGGTGGACTCGATGTCCGCGATGAGATCCACCTCGTCGGTGGCGCTCCCCAGGATCATCAGGCGCGCCTTGTATTCAGGCACCCGGGCGCCCTCCTTTTCCGAAAGCACTTCGTCCAGCAAGGCTGAGAAGTCCCTGGCCGTCATGGAGGAGCCGGTGCAGATGAGGCGCATGACCTCGGCCCCGGTGAGCGCGGGCGGGACCTTTTCCCGCAGCGCGTACACCTGCTTCAGCTTGGCGAAGACCTCATCGTATGCGTCAATGGCCTCTCGCAGGGCGTCGTCGCTGATCTCGGCCCCGAAGTGCTCGGCGATCGCCTGGCGCATTAACTGGATCTCCTCGGTGAAATATTCCAGGGAGTCCTCGCGCAGAAAGTGGGGCACCTTGAGGTAGTGGAAGAAATCATACTTCTTCACGTACTGCCAGTTCTCGAACATCCCCCTCAGGTGGTCGCACCCGTTGGTCTCTACCAGGCCGTCCAGGAAATCGTAGGTCCCGTCCAGTCCCAGCTGGAGGCAGGAGCGGCAGAAACGGCAGTTGAAGCGCGCCAGGTAGGCGTCTCCCAGCTCGGTGTCGGGATGCCCGAAGGCCTTGATGCGGTAGGGCAGGATGCCCGCGGCCTCGATGAGCTCCACGGGGGTGGCCACGCAGGCGTAGCCCAGGACCTTCCCTCCCTTTTCCTTCCAGTCCCGCACGTACTCGGTATAGATATCCGTTGACTGGCTCTGCAAGGTCCTCATCTCTCACACCCCCGTCACCGTTTCCTCAACCTGCGGATGAGCAGGCCGGCGCATAGCAGGGCGCCTAATGCCGCCGCGGCCGCCGCGGCCGGCGCCGCTGCCTTGGCCATCACCGGTTTCACGGCCTTACCGATCACCTCCGGGTGCCTGCGCAAGGCAGTAAACGCCGCCGCCGCTAACTCAGATCCCGCCAGCACCAGCTCGTCCACGTTGATGGTGGCCAGAACCCGTTCCGCCTTTTCCGCCAAGAGTCCGGGGTTTCTCCACGCGAAGGCGTTGAAGGCCGCCAGCGCCGCGTTAATCCTCTCCCCCACCGCCTCCGGCTCCAGCGCCGCCTTGACGGCGGGGTCTGACAGCGCCGCGTCGCTCAACTGCAAGGCTATTTTCTTCCCCGCCTCCGCCAGGGCCTCGTTGTCCAGGCTCGCCAGCAACTTCGCCATGAAACCAGGCAGAAGGTCGGGCCTGGCGTCAAGGGCTTTGTTGAGCAGGACGGCGTTGTAATTAATGATCCGCGCCAGCTCCCTCGGGTCCACGGCTTCCTCGAAGTAGGCGTCCATGGCCGCTACCGCCTCAGAGGGCAACTCCGAGAAACGCCGCATGTGTTCCGCGGCGGAGCGCAATGCCGCCCCCACCGCGAGGTACAGGGCTCGCGCCACCTGGGCCGTGCTCTCGGGCGTGGCGTAGATGTAACCGGAAACCACCTGGCCGATGACCGCGCCGTCCTCTTTCAGGGCCACCAGCATCTCGCGGAAGGCCTCCCCGTCGACGTTGTCAACCAGCTCGCGCGTGACGCGCTCGAGCACCCCTTTGAAGCGTGGCTCATCGCGACCCAGCACCAGGTTGCCGCGATGCAGGGCGGTGACCAGGCCCGCGAGGGCGTTCACCAGGCCTCCCATCTCCGCCATGTCGATGTCTTCCAGGAGCTGGAATACGGCGTTGGCGAGGATCTCGGCCGGCAGGTTGAGGGACTGCAAGGCACGTGTGATCACCCGCAGTGTATAGTTGGCCAGGGGCGGCACCACGCCCAGGAGGTTGGAAATGGCCACGGGGTTGAGCAACCCCGGCTCGCCATCCAGCTCCGCCCGGCGCGCCTCGAGATGAGCGGTGAGCCCCACACGGATCTTGCCGAAGTCGGCGGTGTTCCATATCTTGCGCCACGTCCTCTCGCCCGCCTGCATCATGCGCTCCGCCGCCGCTCCGATTCCCGCGATGAGGGCGTCCAGCGCCTCCCGGTCCTCGAGCAGGAGCTGGTTGACCAGGGGGGCATAAGCGGAAGGCAGCTGTTTGAGCCTCTCGGTGTCCAGGTCCTTGCCCAGTCGCGCGATGAAATCCTTGAGGATGTCCAGGGTGAAGTTGTTGAGCTGCTTGCCCAGTTCCAGCAGCAGCTCCACCACCCAGTTCACCAGGGAAGGAGACGCGCCCAGGACGCTCATGGAGAAGGCCACGTCCTCCCAGATGAAGGTGCGCACCAGCTCCGCCGCGTTCTCCGGGTTTACGTCGCGCAGGTGGATGAGGAGGAGCTCCTTGAAGCCCGGGGTGCGGATGAGCTCCCTGACCAGCCCCGGAAGGGCGCTGTATCCCATGCCCGCGCCGGCGCCTCCCCCGTCGGCGCCCCCGGCAGCCTCCTTGAGAATCTTTTCCATGTTCGCCTGTTCAACCATGGCAACCCCCTGTCATGCCTGCGGATCATCCGTTATCCGCGCCGTGATCACGGTATCCTCCATCCACGATCCGGGGATGGTCAACCGCCTCGGCGCCGAGGAAACGTTTATCCATGCCGTCGACACGTTATCCTCCATTTCCGCCGCCTTACTCCCGCGCCCGGGCGAACAGGCCCGAGGAGGACTCCTTGAGCTTTTCCATCACCGGGGCCAGCCTGTCCAGGGCCACCTTGAATTCCCTGACCGCCTCTTCCGCGGCGGCGAAATCTATCTTTTCCGCGAGCTGCCCCATGAAGGCCACCAGGATGTCCGGCGGCATCGAGTTGAGCTGCGCCGCGATGTCCCGAGCCAGGGCGACCTGGAAGTTGATGATCGCGGGCAGCAGCGAGACCGTCCCCATGAAGGTCTCCGCGTCCTCCCACAAAAGCGTCCTCGCCAACCCGGAAGCCGTCGCGGGATCGATGTTCGCGGTGAGCACCCTGAGCGAGGCCTTGAACTTGGGGCTGCGTATGAGCTCCCGCAACAGCCGCTCCGCCGCCCCGTGCTTTTCGATCGCCGTCTCCTGCATGTCTCCCCCTACCTCCTTATCTCACCCACTCGAGGCAGCCTATCCGGCCCGTGCAGGATGTGCCGCGCTGCCCCGTTCTCTTCCCGGCCCTACTACCATATATTGCCACATGTCGTCTTATACCGTCTCCAGGTCAAAGAACCAGCGCGCCACCTCGGCCTGGCAGAGCTGTTTGCCCCCCATCCAGAGCTGCACGATCTTGAGGTCGCGCCAGTGTTTCTCGATGTCCCAGTCGCGGTCCGCCCCGTAGGAACTCATGAGGTTCATGGCCTTCCCCACGTCCGCCATGCCCTGGTCGCAAGCCCAGTACTTGATGGCGCGCCCCTTGGCCACCATCTCATCGCTCCAGCGCGGCCCGTAGAGGTCGGGGCGGTCGAGCATGCGCGCGTACTGGTAGCCGCACATGCGCACGATCTCGGTGTCCCTGACGAAATCCGCCAGCACCCCCGCCACAGCGTCGTGCTCCTTGAGGGGCTGGCCCTTGTAGGTCTCGGAGCTCACGAACTCGTACAGGCGCTCGAAGACGTTGAGCATCACGCCGCCCACGAAGGAGATGGACCCCATGTTCCCGAAGGAGATGACCTCCTTGAAATACATGAGGTCGAGGCCGGGACCGTGAGCGCGGTAGGACTTGGGCACGCGCACGTTCTCGAACCAGATGTCGCCGTTCTTGTCCGCCGCCATGCCCGCCTTCTGGTAGGGAGGCCCCTGGGTGACCCCGGGGGTGTCCGCGGGGACGAAGATGAAGGCGAAGTCGTTGGGGTCGCGCGAGCCGGGGTTGGTGGTGCAGACCACCCCGAAGAGGTCGCACACCCCTCCGGAGTTGGTGGGCCAAAGCTTGTGGCCGTTGATGACCCATTCGTCGCCGTCCAGCACCGCCGTGGTCTGGATGGTGGACCCGCCCACGATCTCCATGTTCTCTATGTCCGCGCCGCCCTGGGGCTCGGTCATGGCGTTGGCGGCGAAGCGCGGCTCGGTGGTGTTGCAGAAGATGGGGGCGAACTCCTCGCAAAGCTCGCGGTTGACGTGGGGCTCCATGGCAATCATCACCATGGGCCAGTAGACTACGCCGAAGGCCACCGCCATGCCGGAGTCGGCGCGCGCCACCTCCTCAAAAAGCCGGTAGGAGGCGGTGCCCACGTAGTTGGAGCGCCCCAGGCCCCACCCCCCCAAGTCCTCGGGGAAGAGCACACGCTGCATGCCCAACTCGCCCATGAGCTTCTTGAAGGCGGGCTCGATGAGGGCGTGCTCCTTCCAGTCCTCGTCGAACTTGCGGCGGTGGGGGATGACGTAGTTCTCGGCCCAGTCGCGCACGATCTTCCCCAGGGGATCGTCCAGCGGGGAAAGATATTCCAGGGGGCGGGTGAAATCGTCTATGGTCCTCATGATAAGCTCCTCTCCTTATCCGCCTCATCCGCCTCGGGGGATGGACTCGCCGCAGCGCGGGAGATGCCGTTCAACCGCATGGCCACGTCCTTTCCTCCCCTCAGCGGGCCTGGCTCTGGTAGAAGTACCTGGCCACATCCATCTTTGCGAGCTCGTAGGGCCCCAGGCAGAGCTGCATGGTCTTGGTGTCACGCCAGTATCGCTCCAGGTTCCATTCCGTCGCGTACCCGGCGGAGGCCATCATCTCCATGGCGTTTCCTATGGCCTTCTCCGCCGACTGCGCCACCTGGTGCGCCACCATGGAGGCGGTGACGAAGTTCGCCTCAGATCCCGCCGGACCGTAGATGGCGGGCTCCGCCAACACGCGCGCCAGGTCGCAGGTCAGCAGGCGGTCGACGCTGATCTCCTTGGCCACCTCCGCCATTACCGCGGCGGTGAGGGGGTTGTCCTTGAAGATGTTGCCCTTGCCCTTGATGACGCGGTTGTCCCCCCATTCCTTGAGGATCTCGTGGCAGGCGAACAAAGCCCCCACGTTGCTGGCGGAAACTCCCAGGTAGAACCAGGCCAGGGCGGCGCGGCACGCCTCGACGCCCCTGGCCACGCACATGGCCTCCGGTGCCTTCACCTTGGCGAACTCCACGTCGGCGTTGCGGTCGGCCGCCAGGCCCGTCTTGAGGAACGCGCTCCCGCGCTTGATCCCCTTGGCGTCGCCGGGGATCGCGACGATCCCGAGGGCGTCCCCGGGGTCGTCCACGCCTTCCAGGGCGCAGAGCACCGCGAAGACGGAGGCGTCGGCGCCGGACGAGGCCGGGCGGGCCTTCTCCGCCTCCACCGACCACGACCCGCGCGAGAGCTTGGCCTTCGCCTGGGGCACGTCCCGGAAGAGGGGGAGGACCAGGGATACGATGGCTGGCGCGTCATTCGAGGTGATGACGGGCGAGAGGGCCTCGCAGGCCTCCTCGTTGACGCGTCCCTCCGTCGCCACGCAGGTCTGCAGGGCCCACAGCGACGAGAGCAACAACGCGATGCCCGTGTCGCCCCGCGCCACCTGTTCCAGCGCCGCAACCATGGTGTAGGCGGCGGAGGGGCTGTTGTGCCCGTCGCCTCCGTGCGCCTCCGGCCAGAACAGGCGCTGCAGGCCGATGTCACAGAAGAGTTTGCGCATGGCGGGGGCAAGAAGGGCCGCGTAGTCCTCCTTTAACTCCAGGCGCTTTTCCATGAGCTCGCTCTCGGCCCAGCGCCTGAGGTTGCCCGCCAGCGACACGTCCATGTCGCTCATCCATTCGTACATGCAGGGAAAGAGATCGTGTGAACTCATACCGTACCTCCCCTCGGTCCGCGTCCCCCGTGGGTTACCGTTTGCCCGAACGTAATGCCGGTGATGTCGCGCCGGCTCGCGAGTTTTCCGTTCCCATATCACCTACGCGTTTCCGTAACCGTACCTCCCCTCGGTCCGCGTCCCCCGTGGGTTACCGTTTGCCCGAACGTGCTGCCGGTGATGTCGCGCCGGCTCGCTGGCTTTCCGTTCTCATACCCCCCACGCGTTTCCCTAACCGTACCTCCCCTCGGTCCGCGTCCCCCGTGGGTTACCGTTTGCCCGAACGTAATGCCGGTGATGTCGCGCCGGCTCGCGAGTTTTCCGTTCCCATATCACCTACGCGTTTCCCTATACATCCGAAAACTGGCGTAAGTGGATAAAAGGGCGTATGGGTAGGCGGGTTGACCCCACGTGGTCCGACCAAGCGAAAAGCTCCTTTGACCCAGCGGACGCCATGTGAAAGCAGGCGTGGTCGATCGAAATCTCGGACACATTGCCCCCCAAGACATGCGGAGAAACCACTCTGCCTATCCGGACGGCAGCAAACTCGGACATACCCTCCCTGGACATCTGAAAGTGCGCAACAACAGCCACGGACAGAAACTATATAAAAGAACTATCATTATTCATAATCCCAGCACAAGGGGAGAACCCCCCACAATCCCATAGGGAAATCCCCCTTGGGGTCGTATCTTGAATTTTTCCTCGCTTTGCTTCCAGTCCGCTGGTCTTTCAGCTTTTTAATAAGGGCCTCCGAGAAGGCCTATGCTGACTGCCCTTGCTTCGTGTCGGGCCTCATCTTTGGGGTCTCATCTTTGGGGTCGTATCTTGAATTTTTCCTCGCTTTGCTTTCAATCGCCCACCGTGGCGCTATGGGGACGGTTTTACCTCACGCATGCTTGGGGTCGTATCTTGAATTTTTCCTCGCTTTGCTTTCAATCGCCCACCGTGGCGCTATGGGGACGGTTTTACCTCATGTCTGAAGCAAGCCTCCGCCTCGGGGTCATTGGGTCAACGCCGGCTCTGACCTGACAAGAGTCCGATCGCTCTGAGCGCTCCGCTTGTGGCCGATGGCCAGCCCTGACCCCTCGGCCTATGGCCAGCCCTGACCCCTCGGCCTATGCCTATCAGGGGATGAAGCCCACCACGTCGTGGCCCCCGGTGCACCAGCCGTTGTAGTTGAAGTACATGGGCCTCTCGCAGATGATCCGGGTACCGTTGGTGGTCTCCACCTTGGCCGAGAAGTCGTGGGCCTCGTCGTCTCCCT